>NZ_JBEZLQ010000018.1:162135-246931 GCF_040652235.1 Streptomyces sp. NPDC048277 | reverse complement strand
ATGGGCTCTGCTTGAGCCGTATGCCGCGACGAGTGGCACGTACGGTTCTGAGGGGGCCGGGGCGCAGCGATGCGCTCCGGCTACCCGACAACGACGCTGTCCGTGCCCGTGAGGACGCCCGTAAGGCCGAGCTGCCGTTCCCGAAGGCCGGGGAGCTGTCCACGCGCCTGATCACTGAGGCGAAACGGACAGCGGAACGGTCCTGGCTGGGTGAGGTTTCTGCGGTGGTGCTTCAGCAGTCCCTGCGGGACGCCGAGGCCGCGTACCGTAACTTCTTCGCCTCTCTCAAGGGGACCCGCAAGGGCCCCAGGACAGGTCCGCCTCGCTTCAAGTCCCGCAAGGACGCCCGGCAATCGGTCCGGTTCACCGCCAACGCGCGCTGGAACATCACCGGCAGTGGCCGTCTGAACCTGCCGAAGATCGGCGCGGTGAAGGTGAAGTGGTCCCGCACGCTGCCCGCCACCCCCACCTCTGTCACCGTGGTCAAGGACGCGGCCGGGCGGTACTTCGCCTCCTTCGTCATTGACACCGACCCCGCCGCCGATGCGACACGGATGTCTGAGACCGACCGGACCATCGGCATCGATCTCGGCCTGACCCACTTTGCGGTCCTGTCCGACGGCACGAAGATCGACTCTCCGCGCTTCCTGCGGCGTGCGGAGAAGAAGCTGAAGAAGGCCCACAGGGAGCTGTCCCGCAAGCAGAAGGGATCGAAGAACCGCGCCAAGGCGCGTCTCAAGGTCGCCCGCGCCCATGCCAAGGTCACCGACGCCCGCAAAGAGTTCCACCACCAGCTCTCCACCCGCCTGATTTCCGAGAACCAAGGGATCGCTGTGGAGGACCTGTCGGTGACGGGGCTGGCGCGTACCCGGCTGGCCAAGTCCGTCCACGACGCGGGCTGGACGGCGTTCATCGGCATGCTGGAGTACAAGGCGGAACGGTACGGCCGTACCCTGGTCAAGATCGGCAGGTTTGAGCCGACCTCCCAGACCTGCTCCACCTGCGGTGCCAAGGATGGTCCCAAGCCCCTGAACGTCCGGGAATGGACCTGTAGCGCCTGCGGCACCGTCCACGACCGGGACCACAACGCCGCGATCAACGTCAAACAGGCCGCCGGACTGGCGGCATCGGCCTGCGGAGCGCCGCTAAGACCAGGAGCAATCCCGGCACAGCGCGAAGAAACAGGAAGCCACGGATTCCCGACCGAACCCCGTGCCGCATAGTGGCACAGGATCACGTCGAGAAGGCCAGAATCCTCGGGCTTCAGCCCGAGGAGCAAGTCAATTCCGGCACGTGGAGTGCGGGGGCGGGGTGCGGGACCGAGCTCGGGTCGTACGGCGAGTGCCCCGCCTGCGGAACCATCGTGCCCGTCGCCGACGTTCTCCTCACGCCGGGACCGGGACTCGACCCCGACCCGGCCGATCCGGTCAGCCGGGCGCTCCTCAAGCCCAAGAGGCTGCTGGAACCGCTGGAGACGGATCACGTGTCCTAGACGGCAGTGAGGGTGAGTGTGAGGGGAGGGGTCCGGGCATGCGCGTGAACACCCGTTGGGCCCTGCCGTCGCGTCCGGCCCCGGCCGCCCTCCTGCTGCTCCTGCTGTTCGACCTGCTGCTCCTCGACTCCGGCGGCCTCTTCACCACCGTCGCGCTCGCCGCGACCGCCGCCGCCGGCTCGGCCCTCGCCGTCTGCACGTTCCGCGCCGCCCGCTCCGCACCCGCCGTACCGCCCACCAGGGTCCGTACGGCGATACGCGACCGGGCCCGGCGCACGGCCTTCCTGCCGCAACGCGACCCGGACGCCAGGGGCCGCAGCCGCCCGCGAGCACCCGGACCCGCCCTCCCGGCGACCACCGCGTAAGGCACCCGGCCGACCGGGTGACCCCACGCGGGTCGTCATGCCGTCCCACCTCTTCACCCACGGCACGACGAGACCCCCGGAGGGCTCCCACTCATGTCCGTTTTCGCCGGCCTGGTCGAGCATCTCGCCGACCTGCTCCAGCCGCTCTTCCACGCCTCCGCGGCCGCCGCCGCGATCGTCCTGTGCACCGCGCTCGTACGACTGCTCGTGCATCCCCTGTCCCGGGCCGCCGCCCGCGGCCAGCGCGCCCGGGCCGCGCTCCAGCCCAGAATCGCCGAACTGCGCAAGAAGCACGGGAAGGACCAGCAGGCGCTGCAGAAGGCCGTGCTGGAACTGCACGCGGAGGAACGGGTGTCGCCGCTGTCCGGCTTCCTGCCCGTGCTGCTGCAACTGCCCGCGTTCTTCGTCCTCTACCACCTCTTCTCCAGCCCGACGATCGGCGGCCACGGCAACGGCCTGCTCTCCCATGACCTGTTGGGGGCTCCGCTCGGCGGACGCTGGGCCGATTCCCTCGGCGACGGGGTCGGGAGCGCCGGCAGCCTGGTCTATCTGGGGCTGTTCGCCGTGGTCGCCGCCGTCGCCACCTTCACGTTCCTCCGCACCAGGCGGATGGCGGCGGGGGCCGTGGTGAGCGGCGGGGAGGGTGAGCAGGTGCCGGGGATGGGCGCGGTCACCAAGGTCATGCCGTACCTGTCGTATTTCACGCTGGTCACCGTCGCCGTGGTGCCGCTGGCCGCCGCGCTGTACGTCGTGACGAGTACGGCGTGGAGTGCGGTGGAGCGCGCTGTGCTCTACAGGTGAGCTGTGCTCTACGGGTGAGCTGTGTTCTACGGGTGAGAGGCGGGAGAGGTGACTACGGTCCAGTACGTGAACAGGGTATTGCCCGCTGCATCCTCATCTTGGAGGATCGACCAGTCCTCCGATGGCTGCACCCATCGGCCGGGCGCCCGCGATCAAGGGAGATGGTGACGACCATGAAGCTGCTGCGAGTCGGTACGGCCGGGGCGGAGCGGCCCGCGCTGCTCGACGCCGAGGGGACCCTGCGGGACCTGTCGGGGATCGTCGACGACATCGACGGCGCCCTGCTCGCCGACGACGCGGCCCTCGGCCGGATCCGTGCCGCCGCCGACGCGGGGGAGCTGCCCGCGCTCGACGCGGCCGGGCTGCGTGTCGGGCCGCCGCTCGGGCGGATCGGCAAGATCGTGTGCATCGGGCTCAACTACCACGACCACGCCCGCGAGACGGGGGCTGAGCCGCCGGCCGAGCCGGTCATCTTCTTCAAGGCCGCGGACACGGTCGTGGGGCCGGACGACACCGTGCTGGTGCCGCGCGGGTCGGTGAAGACCGACTGGGAGGTCGAACTCGCCGTCGTCATCGGGCGTACGGCGCGTTATGTGGCCGACGACGAGGATCCGCTGGCCTATGTCGCCGGGTACGCCGTCGCGCACGACGTGTCCGAGCGGGAGTTCCAGATCGAGCGGGGCGGGACCTGGGACAAGGGGAAGAACTGCGAGACGTTCAATCCGCTCGGGCCGTGGCTGGTGACCGCGGACGACGTTCCCGACCCGCAGGACCTGTCGCTGAAGCTCTGGGTGAACGGCGAGCTGAAGCAGGACGGGACGACTGCCGAGCAGATCTTCCCGGTCGCGGAAGTCGTGCGGTACGTCAGCCGGTTCATGGTGCTTTACCCGGGTGACGTCATCAACACGGGGACTCCGGCGGGGGTCGCGATGGGGGCGCCCGAGCCGAAGCCGTTCCTGCGGGGCGGGGATGTGGTGGAGCTGGAGATCGCGGGGCTCGGCAAGCAGCGCCAGGAGTTCAAGAACGCGTAGGCGCTTCGCTGGAAGGGCGGGGGAACTGCGCCGGTCGGTCGTCTGCGGGCCGTCTGTGGCCGGTCGCGCCCGCGCGGCGGAGCCGCAAATGAATGCGGCCCCGCGCCCCCATGTGTCGGCTACGCCTCCAAATACGTCTCCAGGGCCTCCACGACGAAGCGGTGGTCCTGGAGTTGGGGGAGGCCCGAGACCGTCACCGAGCCGATCACGCCGACGTTCTCCACGTTGATCGGGAACGAGCCGCCGTGCGCCGCGTACTCGTCGGGGTCGAGGCGGGACGACTCCTCGAACGTCGTGCCCTTCGCCCGGAAACGGGCGCCCACCAGGTACGACGCCGCGCCGTACCGCTCCACCACGCGGCGCTTGCGCTCGATCCAGGCGTCGTTGTCGGGGGCCGAGCCGGGCAGGGCCGCGTGGAAGAGCTGCTGGCCCGCGCGGTGGATGTCGATGGCCACCGGGGCCTGCCGCTCCCGTGCCATCTCCACCAGCAGCGAGCCCAGGGCCCAGGCGTCGTCGTTCGTGAACTGCCGGAAGACCAGGCGCTGTTCCTGCTTCTCCAACTCCTCCACCGAAGGGGTGAGTTCGGGAGTGGACCTCGGGGTGATCTGCGGGTGGTGCATCAGAGGGTCACCGTCACCTTGTCTCGCGCCGAGCGGCGGGCTGCTTCCAGTACGTCCAGGGCGGCGGCCGCCTCCAGGGCGGTCACCGGGTTGGGGCCTTCGCCCCGCAGGGCCGCGGCCACGGCCGCGTAGTAAGCGGGGTAGTCGCCGGGGACAGTGGGGACGATACGGCCGCCGCCGGTGACCGGGGACTCTCCCGCGCCGATCCGCCCGTACAGCGACTCCGGCTCGGCGCCCCAGCCCGCCGAGGCGCCCGGGCGCTCGCCCTCGCGCAGCGCCGCCTCCTGCGGGTCCAGGCCGTACTTGACGTAGCCGGCCTTCGAGCCCAGCACCCGGAAACGCGGGCCGAGCTGGGCCGTCGTCGCCGAGACGTACAGGTGGGAGCGGACGCCGTTCGCATGGGTGAGGGCGATGAACGTATCGTCGTCGGTCTCCGCGCCGTCGCGGCGGATCACCGACTCCGCGTACACCTCGGTGGCCGGGCCGAAGAGGACCAGGGCCTGGTCGACGACATGGCTGCCGAGGTCGTAGAGCAGACCTCCGATCTCTGCCGGGTCGCCGGACTCGCGCCAGCCGCCCTTGGGCTGCGGGCGCCAGCGCTCGAAGCGGGACTCGAAGCGCCACGCCTCGCCCAGCGAGCCCTCGTCGAGGAGGGTGCGCAGGGTCAGGAAGTCGTTGTCCCAGCGACGGTTCTGGAAGACCGAGAGCAGCAGACCGCGCTCCTCGGCCAGGGCGGCCAGCTCGCGTGCCTCGGCGGCGGTCCCGGCGACCGGCTTGTCGACCACGACCGGGAGGCCCGCCTTCAGCGCGGTCGTCGCCAGCGGGACGTGCGTCTTGTTCGGGGACGCGATGACGATCAGGTCGAGTGCGGCGGCCGGGTCGAACAGCTCGTCGGGGCCGGTGACGGTCCGGACGTCCGGGAACTCGACCTTCGCCTGCGCCTGCCGCTCGGGGTTCGAGGTGACCACGGTGTCCAGGGCGAGGCCCTCGGTGGCGGCGATCAGGGGGGCGTGGAAGACGGATCCGGCGAGGCCGTAGCCGATGAGGCCGACGCGGAGGGGAGGGGCAGGTGCGATGCGGGTCATGGGTCCCACTTTCGCAACGCTGTTGCCAAAGTGCAAGTGGCAGGGAGAATGGATGGATGAGTGGCGTGAACAGGACGAGGAGCGGACCGGGACGGGTGGGACCGGCGGGGCTTGCGGGACCAGCGGGCCCGGCGGGACCCGCGGGGGCGAATCTGCTCGCCCTGCGCAGTCACAACACCGCGCTGGTGCTGGATCTGCTGCGGACGGCCGGGGAGGGCGGCATCAGCCGTCTTGAGCTGGCCGAGCGGACCGGGCTCACTCCCCAGGCGGTCAGCAAGATCACCGCCCGGCTGCGGGAGGAGGGCCTCGCGGCGGAGGCCGGTCGGCGCGCGTCCACGGGGGGCAAGCCGGCCACCGTCCTGCGGCTGGTGCCGGAGGCCGGGCACGCGGTGGGCGTGCACCTCGACCGGGACGAGCTGCGGGCGGTGCTGGTCGACCTCGACGGCACGGTCGTGGCGGAGCGGTGCGCGGAGCTGGACCTGGGGGCGGGGGCGGCGGCCGTGGTGGGGGCGGTCGCGGAGCTGGTGGGGGAGGTGCGCGGGGAGACGGACGTCCTCGGCGTCGGGGTCGCCCTGCCCGGGCCGCTCGACCACATCCACGGTGTGCTGCACCGGGTCACCGGGTTCCCCGAGTGGGACGGCTTCCCGCTGCGGGACGCGCTCGCGGCGCGGCTCGGGGTGCCGGTGGTCGTCGACAAGGACAGCAACGCGGCCGCCCTCGGGCTGGCCGTCGGCGGCGAGGGCGGGTCCTTCGCCTGCCTGCTCCTCGGTACGGGGCTGGGCGCCGGCCTGGTGATCGGCGACAGCGTGCACCGGGGGGCGCGCACCGGGGCCGGGGAGTTCGGGCACCAGGTCGTCCAGCTCGACGGGCCCCCGTGCCACTGCGGCAACCGGGGCTGCATCGAGGCGCTGTGCCTGGCGGCGGTGGCCCGCGGCGAGGCGGACGAGGCGGCGCGGGTGCTCGGCGTCGGGGCCGCGAACCTGGCCGGGCTGCTCGACATCGACCTCGTGCTGCTCGGCGGCCGTACGATCGCCGCCGCCCCGGAGACCTTCGTACGAGGCGTCGCCGCCGTCCTCGACGAACGCGCCCGGCGCGAGGGCGGCCTCGGCACGACCGTCCCCGTCCGCCTCGCCCCCGGCGGCGACCAGGGCGTCGCGGAGGGCGCGGCCCAACTGCTCCTCGCCCCGCTGTTCGGACGGGCGGACGGCTGACGGCGGGTGGCGGGCGGTTGGTGGTAGAGGAGTGACGGCGGTGGGCTGATCGAGCGGAGTCGGGCCGTCTCCGCGGAGTGGCGGCCGCCCGGTCGCGGTCGCGCGGGGCAGGATCACCTGATCATGCGACTGAGCACGTCCCTGTCCCTCTGCGTGGCCGCAGCCGCCGTCCTCGCCCCCGTCCCGTCGGCGACCGCCGCCCCCGCCGCCGTCGAGGCGTCCTGCGCGGGCACCGACCAGCAGGGCTTCCCGCTCACCACCCGCATCCACGACGGCCCCTCGGTCTTCGATCCCGGCGGCGGCTTCGGCACCTGGTACCTCGACCTCACCAACACCACGCGCCGCACCTGCACCGACGTCCACCCGGTCGTCGTCCTCGTCGACGACAAGCGCGCCCTCAAGTCCTCCCAGGCCGAGCTGGAGTTCTACGACGGCCCGCACCCCCGACCGGTCAAGCTGGAGCCGACCGACGAGTCGGAGCTGGTCGGTGTGTTCGACGGGAACGACTTCCCGGGGTTCAGCCTGGCGCCGGGTGCGACCGTGTCGGTCAAGGTCAGACTCTCCCTCACCTCCGACGCCGTCGCCCCGAACGCCGTCACCGTCAACGCGGCCGCCGTGCAGCGGCAGGGGTCGGACGGGGCCTGGGTGGGGGAGTCGAACGACTACCGGTTCGGCATCGGCGCCGCCCCACCGCCGCCCGCGACCACCCCCACCGCCACTACTGCCCCTACCGCCACCACCTCCCCGGGCTCCACCGCGTCGGCCGCCCCGGCCACTCCCTTGAGCACCCTGGACGCCGGCTCGGAGGCCACTCCGGGGGGCAGCCCCGGGGCCACTTCTGGCGCCAGCCCAGGTACCACTCCGGGGACCGGCCCGGGAACCAGCCCCGGGGACACCCCCGCCGCCTCCCCGGCCCCGGACGGCGCCCTGCCCGTCGCCGAGGAGGCCGAGGAGGCGGGGGAACGCGCCCGCGAACTGGCCCGCACCGGGCTCGGCCTGGCCCACGGGCTGTTCACGGCCGCGCTCGCGCTGGTCGCCGTAGGAGCGGGCGCGTTCCTGCTGGTGCGCAGACGGCGGTGAGCTGTGCCCGGACCGCCAGGTGAGGCGGGCATTCCCGGGCGATCCCGTGTGTGTCTAGGCTGTGGGCGTCGGTACGCCGTGGTTCCGGCGCCCCCGCTCACGTACGACCGCACGTACGCCGTCCGCACGCCAGGAGACGCAGCACATGGCAGACCGCAAGCCCATCGAGTCGTGGCTCACCGACATGGACGGCGTCCTCATCCACGAGGGCGTCCCGATCCCCGGAGCGGACGCCTTCCTGAAGAGGCTGAAGGAGTCCGGGCGGCCCTTCCTGGTGCTCACCAACAATTCCATCTACACCGCCCGCGACCTGCACGCACGGCTGCGGCGGATGGGTCTTGACGTGCCGGTGGACAACATCTGGACCTCCGCCCTGGCCACCGCCCAGTTCCTGGACGACCAGCGGCCCGGCGGCAGCGCCTATGTCATCGGCGAGGCCGGTCTGACCACCGCGCTGCACGACATCGGCTACATCCTCACCGACCACGAGCCCGACTTCGTCATCCTCGGCGAGACCCGCACCTACTCGTTCGAGGCGCTGACCAAGGCCGTGCGCCTGATCAACGACGGCGCCCGGTTCATCGCCACCAACCCCGACAACGTCGGCCCGTCCACCGAGGGCGACCTGCCCGCCACCGGCTCGGTCGCCGCGCTGATCACCGCCGCGACCGGCAAGAAGCCGTACTTCGTCGGCAAGCCCAACCCGCTGATGATGCGGGCGGGTCTCAACGCGATCGGCGCCCACTCGGAGACCTCCGCGATGATCGGCGACCGGATGGACACCGACGTCCTCGCGGGCCTGGAGGCCGGGATGCGCACCTTCCTGGTGCTGTCCGGCGTCACCCAGCCGGACGACGTCGACCGCTACCCCTTCCGGCCCTCCCAGGTCGTCGACTCGATCGCGGACCTCGTCGACCGCATCTGAAGGCGAACCGACCAAACCTTCCCTCACCCGTACGGAGCAATACGGCGGCCCCCGAGGATGCGGGGGCGCCCGGCGCGGGGGAGCCTCCAGATATCTGGAGGTTCACGATGGGCTCAATTCGCCTCACTCTCTGTACGGGACTCCTGGGCTGCGCCGCCGCCCTCGCTCCGGTGGCCGCGCACGCGGCGGACGGCCGGGGAGTCACCGTGACCCCGGCCGCCCCGGCCCCCGGCTCCGATGTGACGCTGCGGGTGAGCGGCTGCTCCGGGACGACCGGCACCGCCACCTCGACGGCCTTCGTCTCGGACGCCCGCCTCAGCGGCACGGACGGCGCCCTGGCCGGCGAGACCCGGGTCCGCTCCGGGATCGGCCCCGGCTCCTACGACGTCAGCGTGACCTGCGCCGGCTCCGCCGTCAGCGGCAGCGTCACCGTCGCGGCGCGGTCCTCCCAGTCCCAGCAGGACGCGCCCGGTGCGGTGCCCGCCTCGCCCGTCGCGCCCGTGCACGCGGGCGGCGGGGGCACCGCACCGCTCGCCTCGGCGGAGTCCCGGGCATCCGGCCCCGACACCGCGCAGGCCGTGACCGGACTCGTCCTCGCCGGGTTCGCCGCGGCCGCCGTCGGGCTGCTGAGCGCCCGCCGGAGCCGCGGCTCGCGCTGAGGAGCGGCCCCACCGTGTCCGAAAAGTACGACGACACCGCACCTTCCGCCGGCACCGGACGGCTCCTGACCGGCGTGGCCTGGGCGATCCTGCTGCTCGGGCTGTGGCTGTGGGGCCGCGGGGTCACCGAGGTACCCGACGGCATATCCGGCCCCACCACGGGTGACGTGGCCGCCGTCGGCCGCCCCGCCGGCGCCGAACTCCCGCCGCCCGCCAAGCCGTTGGACTCGGCCCCGCCCGAGCGCATCGACATACCGGAACTGGGCATACAGGCCCCCGTGGTCTCCCGCGGCCTCGACCGGCAGGGCGGGATCGACCCGCCGCCCTTCGACCAGCCCGGCGTGGTCGGCTGGTACGGCTCAGGAACCGACCCCGGCGCGGCCGGCACCGCGCTCCTGGTCGGGCACGTCGACACCGAGACCCGGCCCGCCGTCTTCTACAAGCTCAGCGCCCTGCACCCGGGCGGCACGATCCGCGTGGTCCGCGCCGACGGCACGGTCGCCGAGTTCACCGTCGACGACGTCCAGGTCCTGCCCCGCGACCACTTCGACGCCCAACAGGCCTACGGCACCCGCGAGTCGGGCCGCGCCGAACTCCGCCTGATCACCTGCGGCGGCACCTTCGACCGGACCACCCACAGCTACACGGCGAACGTGGTCGTCTCCGCGTACCTCACCGGAACCGCCGCATAGAACCCACGGGAACGCCGTACGGACCCGCACCTGTCGCCCGGTCGACGGCCCGCTCCCCTGAGACCGCCGACCGGGCCGGTCCTCGACCGCGCGCGCTCGGGCTGCGGGAGTAACCCGGCGTCGGACACGGGAGGCTGGGAAGGCAGACCGGGGGCGGGGCCGCCTGGACACGACTCTAGAGGGCAACTCACGCCCGGGCCTAGGTTCCCGCCCGCCAACCATCCGCCGGCTGCGTCAACTCGGGCCGCGTCAACTCGCGCTGTAACAGCTCACCGACAACGCTTGTGCGATCTCGTGGCGAGTGCGGCGGGTATGTCACGATTGGGGCCTGGCCAAGTGCACCCAGGGGGGAATTGGATGTACGTCAGCAGGGGGGCCCGGTCCTCGGCCTGGGCGTGTGCGCTGGGAGCGGCGCTGTTGCTCGCCGGCTGTTCCTCGGGCGGAGGCGGCGACGACCGGCCGAAGACCGCCGATCCGGGCGCGACGATCACCCAGCAGCCCAAGGAGGCGGACCCGTTCTGGGTCAACCCCGACTCCAACGCGGCCCGCCAGGTCAAGGCCTACGCGAAGGCCGGCAAGGACGGCGACGCCGAGCAGATCCGCAAGATAGCGGCACAGCCGACCGGCGAGTGGATCGGCCCGGAGAACCCGGAGCAGGAGGCACGCGGTTTCACCGAGGCCGCGCAGCAGTCCGACCGCACCGCCCTGCTGGTCCTCTACGACATCCCGCACCGCGACTGCGGCCAGTACAGCCAGGGCGGCGCGGCCGACGGCAACGCGTACCGGGCGTGGATCGACGGGGTCGCCCAGGGCATCCAGGACCGCCCCGCGACCGTCGTCCTCGAACCGGACGCCGTACTGCACCTCGTCGACGGTTGCACCCAGGCCCAGTTCCAGGAGGAGCGCTACAGCCTGCTCAACTACGCGATCGGCAAGCTCAAGTCCCTGAAGAACACCAAGGTCTACCTGGACGCGGGCAACGCCGGCTGGGGTCACCCCGACCAGATCTACCAGCCCCTCCAGCGGGCGGGCGTCGCCCAGGCGGACGGCTTCGCGGTGAACGTCTCCAACTTCTACTCCACCCAGGACTCCATCGCCTACGGCAAGCAGCTGTCGGCGAAGGTGGGCGGCAAACACTTCGTCATCGACACCAGCAGGAACGGCAACGGGCCCTACGGGAGCGGGAATCCGGACGAACGGTGGTGCAACCCGCCGGGGCGGGCCCTCGGGGAGACGCCGACCACGAAGACGGCGGATCCGCTGGTGGACGCCTACCTGTGGGTCAAGCGCCCGGGGGAGTCGGACGGGACGTGCAAGGGCGGGCCGCAGGCGGGGGACTGGTGGCCGACTTACGCCCTGAAACTGGCGGGGGCGTCGACCTCCTGAAGGTCGTACGCCTGAAGACCGCACGCCTGAAGAGCGTGCGTCGTTCTCCGCGTCGGCCCGCGCGTGTGGGCCGGCCCAGGACGACGCCCGCCAGGACGAGCACGAGCCCGCACAGCTGCCGGTCCGTCAGCACCTCTCCGGCGACCGCCGTGCCGAGCAGCACGCCTGTGAGGGGGTTGAGCAGGCCGATCAGTCCCACCGTGCCCGCGGGCAGGTGCCGCAGTCCGGTGAACCAGGCGACGAAGGCCAGAGCGGTGGCGACCAGGGTGACGTAGCCGAACGCGAGCAGGGCCGTCGGGGAGAGCGCGGGCGGCGGCCCTTCCACCGCCGCGGCGACCGGGAGCAGGAAGACACCGCCGGCGGTGAGCTGCCAGGCGGTCGAGGCGAGCACGTCGGTGCCGGCGCTCCACCGCTTGGTCAGGATGTGGCCGAAGGACGACACGAGCATGGCCGCGGCCGAGGCGAGCACTCCCGGCACGCTGACGTCCTCGGCCCCCGTGAGCAGCATGAGGCAGACCCCGCCGAGCCCGATCGCGGCGCCGGCCAGGTGCGCCGTGCCGGGGCGCTCGGACACCAGGGCCCAGGCGATGAGCATCATCGCCAGCGGGGACACCGCCATGACCGTCGAGGCGATGCTCGTCGGCAGCAGCTGGGAGGCGGCGTAGACGAGGACGAAGAACACGCTCACGTTCAGCAGCCCGAGCACCGCGGACCGCCACCACCACGCGCCGCGCGGCCGCTGCCTGCACAGCCCCAGCAGGACGAGACCGGCGGGCAGCGCCCGCAGGGCGGCCCCGTAGAGGGGGCTGTCCGCCGGCAGGAACTGGTGCGTGACGAAGTAGTTGGCCCCCCAGGCCACCGGCGCGACAGCGGTCAGCGCCCTCCAGCGCATAGTAGCTTCCATGGAAGGCAATATAGGGGCGATATAGCTTCCTGGGAAGCTATTATGTGGTCCATGGACGATCCGCAATCCCCGGACCGCGTTTCCCTCATCCAGGCCGAGTGGCGCCGCGAGCGGCCCGACGTCGACGTCACCCCGCAGGGGGTGATCGGCCGGCTGCACCGGCTGGCCGACCGGCTCACCGGGGAGCTGTGCCTCGTCTACGACCGCTACGGCCTGAGCGAGGGGGAGTTCGACGTCCTGTGCGCCCTGCGCCGCGCCGGTGAACCCTTCGAACGGGCACCCGGCGAGCTCGCCGCGCACACCATGGTCACCACCGGTGCGATGACGAAGCGGATCGACCGTCTGGAGCGGGCCGGACTCGTCACCCGCCGCCGTTCCGACGACGACCAGCGCGGCCGGATCGTCGCTCTCACCCGACCCGGCCGCGAACTGATCGACCGCGCGTTCACCGACCACATGCGCAACGAGCGCCGGCTGCTGGACGCACTGACCCCCACCGAGGCCGAGGCACTCGAAACGCTCCTCACCACCTGGCTGTCCCGCACGGAGAAACGCTAGGGCAGTGCCGGGGCGGCGCTACGGCACCTTCACCCACTGGGCCTTGCTGGGTGTGCCCTGGTCGTCGTCGGCGAACAGCATGTACCAACCCGACGGCACCAGGTTCCGGTTCGTCGGCACGGTCACCGTGATCCGGTTGCCCGACGTCGTGAAGTCCAGCGCGACGCTCCGCTGGTCCACGTCCGTCACATGCGTCGTCGCGCTGGGCCGGATCAGCCGCACCTTCTTGATCGTCGAAGCGTGCTGTGACGTGAACGTCCCCGATCCGCCCCGTGCGATGGTCTGGGGACCTCCGCTCAGGGACGGCCGTGAATCCCGGTACAGATAGGGCGGGGTGTAGATCTCGATCCGCTGCTCGAAGACCCCCGGCTTGGTGTTCGCCTTGTCCGCGAAGAGGGGGTTGGAGCCGAAGAACATGACCCGGCCGTCCGGGAGCAGGATCGACCCGGAGTGGTAGTTCCGTCCGACCAGCGGATCGGCCACCCTCTTGAAGGAGTTGGCCGCGGGGTCGTAGATCCGCGCCTGCCTGATGTCGGAGTCGCCGCGTCCCCGGTAGTCCTCGGAGCCGCCCGACACCAGCACGGTGTCGTCCGGCAGCACCGAGATCTGCGGATACCGGGTCCCCTTCTCCAACGTGGGTCCGTCCACGAACTTCGGGGCGGCGTCCTTCAGATCGATCAGCCGCGTCTTGTTCGTCGACAGCTTGGACTCGCCGACCCCGCCGCCCCCGACCACCATGTACGTCTCGGCCTGCGCCGGAGGCAGCAGCACGGTCCCGGACGTCTCCAGCATGTCCGGATCGCTGAGCCCGGGCAGCTTGGTGAACCGGTTGGTGTCGACATCCCAGATCCCGGGGTCACGCCCGATGTTGTCCGGTCCGTATCCCGCGTTGGATCCCGAATAGAAGATCCTGCCGTTCTGCATCAGGAACAGCGCGGGGTAGGTCGGGAACTGGCGCTTGTACTTCGTGTACGTCCATGTCCGCGTCGTCGGGTCGAAGATCTCGTTCTTCCCGGGGACCAGCTGACCGATGTCGTCGAGACCCGAGACGCTGAGCACCTTCCCGTCCGACAGGGTCGTGAGCGTCGGGTACCAGCGGGCCTCGTTCATCGGGTCGACCTTGATGTACTTCTCGGCGACCGGATCGAATTCGTAGGCGTTCTTGATGCCCTCGAAGTCCCGTTTGTCGAGCCCGAGTTTGTTGGCGATGCCGTAGGTGTTGCGGGCGTCGGCGCCGGTCAGGCCCTGGATGCTGTAGTTGTCCTCGGTGCCGGTCTCGTACTGGGTGCCCTGCTTCGGCGCCTCGACGATGACCCGCGCGTACCCCGGGTTGTTCCGCAGGAACCTGCCGGTCGCCTTGTCGAAGACCTTGGTCGCGCGCGGGATCAGCGCGGAGTCGTCGGAGACGAACGTCTTGCCGTTCTGCTTGCCGGTGAACCTCGTGCCCTTGGGCAGCGTCATCGGTTTGTCCGGGTTCTCGTTGTAGAGGATCATGACGCCGCCGGCCTTCTTGACGTCGCCCTTGAGCTTCTCGTACTGCTTGGTGCCGCCCGCGATCAGGATGTTGCCGTTGGCGAGCTGGGTGTGCCCGGTGCAGAAGAGGTCGGCCGGGGTGGGCACCTTCTTGATGGTGCCCTTGACGGGGTCCCAGATCCGGCTGTCGTAGATCTTCGCGTCGAAGTTGTCCTGGTTGTTGCCCGAGCCCGCGACCAGCAGCACCTTCCCGGTGTGCAGGAGCACCGCGTGGATGGTGTCCTGGCGGTACTCCTTCGGGAACTCGATGATGTCCCAGTGGCCGTTCTCGGCCTTGTACTCCGGTCTGTTGATCTTGTACTGGTGATACTGCTCGGTCCCGAAGCGGTACACCCACGGCCCGTTCATCCCGGCCAGGACGAGAAACACCGCCGTGCCGATCGCGAGACGACGAGCCCGGCGGCGGCCGGCACTGTCGTTCATTCTTTACGACCCCCCAGCCCGCCGAGCGCGATCCGCATGGTCTGTTCGGTGTTCGTGCCGGTGTTCGTGCCCGTGGCCGGTGTCCAGGTCGGCCGCTGCTGCGGGGCGTGTCCCGCGGGCAGGTAGCCCGCCGGCACCGCGTCCTCCGGCTCGGCCGCCGCCGCGGGCGCCGCCCGTTCCTTCCGCAGCGTGTACCGCCAGGCGAAGATCGGCGCCGCCGTGATCAGCAGCGCCAGGGAGGCCCAGGTGAGCATCGCGGGCTGCGAGTGGCCCTCGACGAAGCCGGCGGCGAGCGAACCGCCGAAGACGAGGATGAAGAACCAGTGGATCCGGAACGTCCCGAACAGCGTGTCCGGGCTGGCCGACTCGCCCTTCGGCGTGACCACGAACCTGCTCCTGCGGCGCAGCACCGCGTCCATGAGCGAGCGGGCGTAGACCGGTGCGGACAGCGCCGACATCACCATGCCGGCCACTCCGCCCGAACCCTCCGGCTCGTGCGGGGAGACGTTGTGCCGGCGGTTCCAGATGTAGAGGCCGATCTGGAGCGCGGACGCGTTGCCGTAGAGCATCAGCCACACGGTCGGGTCGATGTTCACACCCGAGGCGCCCAGGCCCAGGAACAGCGCGCAACTCAGCGCCGCCAGGATCCAGTTGAGGGCTGACATCGGATAGAAGATGATCATCATGGTGTAGTTGAAGAGCTTGCCGGGACCCAGGCTGAACAGGCCCTTCCAGTACTGCTTGAGGATCGTCTCGTACGTGCCCCGGGACCAGCGGAGCTGCTGGGTGAAGAAGTCGGTCCAGGCGTTCGGGCCCTCGCCGACCGCGAGCACGTCCGGGGTGTAGACGGACCGCCATTTCCGGCCCGTCGCCGGGTTCTTCGCGCGGTGCATCTCGAAGCCGGTGGCCATGTCCTCGGTGATCGAGTCGTACAGGCCGCCGATCTGTTTGATCGCCCTGATCCGTACGGCGTTGGAGGTGCCGACGAACATGGGGGCGCCGTAGCGGTTGCCGGCGCGCTGGATCAGGGCGTGGAAGAGGAACTGCTGGGACTCGGCGGCCTTGGTGACGAACGTGTCGTAGTTGCCGTAGACCTGCGGGCCGATGACGAAGCCGACGTCCGGGTCGCGGAAGTAACCCAGCATCCGCTCCAGGTAGTTGGGCAGCGGTACGTGGTCGGTGTCGACGGAGGCGAAGAAGTCGTACGCGTCGCCGTGCGCCTCCAGCCAGGCGTTGTAGTTGCCGTGCTTGGTCTTCGCGCGGTGCGGGCCCTTGGGCCGGTTCCACTTCTCGACGCCCTTGCGGGTGAAGTGGTGCACGCCCAGGCGCGCGCAGACCCGCTTCACCTCGGGGTCGTCGCCCTCGTCGAGCAGCCAGACGTGCAGCAGGCCCCGGTGGCGCAGCCGGACCGCCGCCTCCAGGGTCCGGGTGACCATGTCGAGGGGTTCCTTGCCGGGCACGAACGTGGTGATGAACGCGACCCGGGTGCCGGTCTGCGGGACCACCGGGACGGGGTCGCGGGCGACCAGGGTGGCATGCGCGTTCGACAGTACGTTCATGCAGCGGAAGAACTCGATCAGGCCGATCGACACCAGCATCACGATGTCGAGGGCCGGCAGGAGGTCGTAGGCCGGATAGTCCCGCTGGGTCCAGTGCTCGGGCTGCATCAGCCAGGTCAGCAGCACCAGCGAGAGCAGCGGGGCCGCGCCCAGCATCAGGGCGGCGCGGACGCGGTGCGGCTCCTGGGAGAGCAGCGAGCGGTACTGCACCTGGTACGGCCTGCCCGGGTCGGGCTGGGTGAGGGGGCCAGCGAGCCGGCTGTAGTGCTCGTAGTCGTATCTCGGCAGCGTCTTCTTGATGCGGCGCAGGGTGCCGGTGGTGCTGCGGTGCGCGGGCACCCGGAGCTGTGTGGTCTGTGACGGGTCGTATGTCTGTGCCGGGTCGCGTTCCTGTTCGTGCCGGGCGCCGGTCGGCGTCGACGTCATGAGTCTTCCCCCCACACGCGCAGGTCAGCGCGTGTCTGTCGGTCCCACCGCCCGATCCGGTCCCCCATGACCCTCTCGGGCGCGTCAATGGCGGGGCACAGTCGTTCCACAGACTATGGACACGGACCGTGACCGTCCGGTTGCATGATGCCCCCCTCGGCACCGATTCATGACCGGGGCCCCTCACCCCGCAGATGCGGCAACCGGTTACCTACCCCCCAAGTGCCGCGAATCACCGGCACTTTGGACATCCAGGGTTCTACGGTGTTCATCATGATCGCAAGAGCGAAACACGGTGTTTACCGGTCATACGCGTTCATTGTGGAACGTGTGGGGATTGTGTGGATCGGTCGTGTCGGTTGTTGACATAAAGGGGCGGACGGGATCGAAGTGACCTCGTATGCCGGGTGGAGTGCACGCGAGAAGGCCCCCCGCTGCTGCGGAGGGCCTTCTGCTGTCGGTGCGCCGCCAGGGACTCGAACCCCGGACCCGCTGATTAAGAGTCAGCTGCTCTAACCAACTGAGCTAGCGGCGCCTGCTGACGTGGACAACTCTACCCGACCCATGGCGGTGCTCCCGACCATCGGCCACCGGGGGGACCTCCGTCCGCCCCCTGCCGTACATCATTCGGGCCGTCAGCATGCGCACTGGGGGGACAGTTGGGAAAGTAATCAACGTGCACAAGATCGGATATACCCACCCGAAACGTGAGGGGAGTCGCATGCCGGCCCCGGTATTCGAGGAATTCGACCCCGCGAACGACTGCGAATGCCCCGGCTGCGCCCACTGGCGGCGGGTGGGCCCGTACCCGCTGTCCGGCCGCTTCGGCGGGCACCCGGCCGCCCGGGGTGTCCTGGTCGTGGCCGCCGCCGCGTCCGCCGCCCTCGCCGCGGGCGCCCCGACCGCCGCCGCGCACAGCACCCCGCCCGCCCCGCACGGGCCCGGGGTCCCCGGCGACGGCGAGCCCAGCACCCCGCAGGGCGCCAAGTCCCCCCTGCACGGCCCGGGCGGCAAGCCCGCGCACGGACCGGTCCAGACGCCCTCCGTCACCCGCACGGAGATCATCAACCGCGCCAAGACCTGGATCGCCGCCCAGGTGCCGTACAGCATGTCCCTCTACTGGACGGACGGGTACCGCCAGGACTGCTCCGGCTATGTCTCGATGGCCTGGAAGCTGACCGGGAACGAGTGGACCGGCAGCCTCGACCAGTTCGGCACGAAGATCACCAAGGAGGAGCTCCAGCCCGGCGACATGCTGCTCTTCCACAACCCGGCCGACCCCGAGAAGGGCTCCCACGTCGTGATCTTCGGCGGCTGGACGGACCACACGCACACCGCGTACACGGCGTACGAGCAGGTGCCCCCGCGTACCCGCCGCCAGTCCACGCCGTACGCCTACTGGAGCAACTCCGCCAAGTACGTCCCCTACCGCTACAAGGGGCTGATCGCGGACCCGGGTACGTCGGGCGCCCAGGCCGGGAAGGCGGCGGGGCCGTACCCGGGGGCGGCCTACTTCGGTCCCGGCGCCGACAACAAGTACGTCACCCTTCTCGGCCGGCTGCTGGTCGCCAGGGGCGCCGGCGGCTACTACGCCAAGGGCCCGGGCCCGGTCTGGGGCGCCGCGGACCAGCGCGCCACCCAGGCCTTCCAGCGGGCCCAGGGCTGGACCGGCGCCGCCGCCGACGGCCTGCCCGGCCCGGGCACCTGGGAACTCCTCGCCGCCGGCAAGGGCAAGAACATCAAGCCCTCCGCCACGGGCACGTCCGCCCCCGCCTCGCACGGGGTCCCGGGCTACCCCGGCAAGAACTACTTCCGCCCGGGCGCCGCCAACGACCACATCACCCGGCTCGGCAGGCAGCTGGTCAAGAAGGGCTTCGGCCGCTTCTACCCCAAGGGCCCGGGCCCGGCCTGGAACGAGGCGGACCGCCGGGCCGTCGAGGCGTTCCAGCGCGCCCAGGGCTGGCGCGGCGGCGCGGCCGACGGCTACCCGGGGCCGGAGACCTGGCGCCGGCTGTTCCTGTGACGAACCCGGCGACCACCTGAACGACCCGAACAACCCGAATGACCTGAACGACTGAACGACTGAACGACCTGAATGAAGCATCTGGCGCGGAGGCTGGAGGCAGGCATGAGTACGACCACTGAGCACACCCCTGATTCGGACGAGCCCCTGGACGGCGGAACGCCCGTCCGCCCGGCTCCCCGGCTGATCCAGAACGAGGTCACCACCGAGATCCCCGTCCATCTGCTGTTCCGCGACGACCCCGACCCGGTGTCGGTGCCGCTGCGGCCCGCCGTCGTCGGCCGCCGGCAGGGCACCGGCGAACAGCCCCGGCTGCGCCGCCCGGCCATGACCAAGCCCCGCCCGGTCGCCGCCGTCGACCCGGAACTGGTGGAGCGCCCCGGCCGGGTGCTGCCCGGCGCGGCCGGGGTGGCCGCAGGGCTCGGCGGGGTGGCCGGAGGCCTGGCCGCCTCCTGGTGGGCGGGCGTGCTGCCCCCGCTCGCGGCGCACGCGCTGCGCCTTCCGGCGTACGCGGGCGCGGGACTCGGCCCGGCGCAGTGGGCCGCGTACGCCGGAGCCGGCGCGCTCGGTCTCTTCGGCTTCGGGGGGCTGGCGCGCGGGGTGAGCGGACGGGCCTGGGTGCTCGGCCTGTTCGGCCGCTACCAGGGGACGGTACGGCGCACCGGTCTGCTCTGGGTCAACCCGCTGTTCCTGCGGCGCAGGGTCGACGTCCGGCTGCGGCACTGGCGCAGCGAGGAGATGCCGGCGGCGGACGGCAACGGGGTCGCGCTCCGGGTCGTCGTCCTGGTGGTGTGGCGGGTGCGGGACACCGCGCGGGCGGTGCTCGGCGTCGAGGACCACGAGACGTATCTGCGCGAGTGCGTGGAGGCCGCGCTCGCCCGGGTGCCGGTGGAGCCGCCGGGCACGGCCCGGAGCTCGGTCGAGGTGGCGACGGACGCGCTGACCCGGCTGGTCACGGCGGACGCGGCCGGGATCGGCCTGGAGGTGTTCTCCGTGCAGCCGGTCCGGGTGGAGTACGCCCCGGAGGTCGCCGCGGCCATGCACCGCCGGCGGATCGCCGTGCTCGACGCCCGGCAGCGGGCCGGGATGCTCGCCAACGTCGTGGACTCGGTCGAGGACACGGTGACCCGGCTGACCATGCGCGGCCTGGTCGAACTCGACGACTACGAGCGCAAGGTGCTGGTGCGGGATCTGACGGTGGCGTTCTGCTCGGGACGCTCGGACTCCGCGCCGTGACGGGGATGGACACGGTCAAGTGATGGCAATAATCTGGGGCTTGGTCTAGACCTGCACGGCTCACAGAACCTCCCCCACGTTCTCCAGGAGCGGCAGCATGCGTAAACGGACCAAGGTGTCGGCCGCCGTGCTCGGCGTGGCGACCGCCGGAGCCTTCGCGCTCTCCACCGGCGGCGCCAGCGGGCACGGCTACACCGACCTCCCCATCAGCCGGCAGAAGCTCTGTGCCAACGGCACGGTGACGGGCTGCGGCGACATCCAGTACGAGCCGCAGAGCGTCGAGGGCCCCAAGGGCTTCCCGGCGGCCGGTCCCGCCGACGGCCAGCTCTGCAACGGCGGGCTGAGCCGGTTCGCCCAGCTCAGCTCGCCGACCACGCCCTCGGGCGGGGCCTGGCCGACGACGAAGGTGACGGGCGGTCAGTCGTACACCTTCCGCTGGCAGTTCACGGCGATGCACGCGACGACCGACTTCGAGTACTACGTCACCAAGCAGGGCTGGAACCAGAACCACGCCCTCGCCCGTTCGGACCTCACCACCACACCGTTCCTCACGGTTCCGTACAACGGCCAGCGCCCGCCGGCCACCCTCAGCCACAGCGGCACCCTGCCGTCGGGGTTGAGCGGTCACCACGTGATCCTGGCGGTCTGGACGATCGCCGACACGGGCAACGCGTTCTACGCCTGCTCGGACGTCACGTTCTGACCTGCGTAGCTCGACGGCTGGGTAACACCGGGCTGATCTGAGCTTCGCTTGAGGACCTGCCGCAGGTCGCGGGGGTACGTTCCCGCCACACCGGTCAGTCGGACCGGTGTTCGGAATCGGGGGACTCCCATGGGCCTGGTGGAAGCGCTCTTCTACATCCTTCCCGGCATGTTCGTCGTCGTAGGTGTCGTCGGGGTGGTCAGGACGCTGAGGCGGTCGAGCGAGATCAGCCGGGCGTGGCGTCACGGGCGTACGGCCGAGGCGCGCTGTCTGCGGTCGTACACGACGACCAGCGGCGGCGGGGAGACGTCCGTGACGACCACGCTGCACCATGTGTACGAGTACCGGACGGCCGAGGGGCGGGTCGTCCGCTTCGAGGAGACGAACGGGCCGGGGACTGTGCTCGAAGGTGACTTCGTGACGGTGTACTACCTGCCGGAGGACCCCTCGAAGGCGACGGCGAAGCCGCCTGCGCAGGGGCGGCTGGCCGCGGGTACCGGGTGCGTCGTGGCGTTCTTCGTGGTGTTCACCCTGTTCGCGCTGGGCTTCATGGGGGTGGCGCATTTCATCTTCTCGGCGGCGGATGATTTTGCGCCGTGAGTGCCGCGATCGGTGGGTGGGGCGCTGCGGGTTCGTCGTGGTTGCTCGCGCAGTTCCCCGCGCCCCTGACGGGGCGCTGCAATCTGACGGTGTGTCAATTACTCTGCCTCTCCATGGACTCCGAGATACACACGATCGCTGAAGCAGTGGCCGCCCGGTGGGGTGATCAGCGGCCGGGGTTGTGGTGCGGGGAGCGGGTGTACACGCATCACGAGGTGGCCGCGGGGGCGGCGGCGCGGGCGGCGCTGCTCGCCGATCTGCTGCCGCCGGGCGCCGTGCCGCACGTCGGTGTTCTCCTCGACAACACGCCCGAGTTTCCGCTCTGGCTGGGGGCCGCCGCGCTCGCCGGAGCCGCCGTCGCGGGGGTGAATCCGACCCGCCGTGGCCCCGAGCTCGCCCGGGACATCCTGCACACCGAGTGCCCGGTGCTGGTCACCGAGCGGGCCTCGCTGCCGCTTCTCGCCGGGCTGGAGCTTCCCGGGGTACGGCTCCTCGTCACCGACGAAGCGGAGTACGGCGCCCTCCTCGCCCCCTACCTCGGCGCCTTCCCCGACGCCTCCCGGGCCACCCCCGCCGATCGGATGCTGCTCTACTTCACCTCCGGTTCCACGGGTGCTCCGAAGGCCGCGCTCTGCTCCCAGGGGCGGCTGGCGGCGGCCGGGCGGTCGCTGGCCGGGCAGTTCCGGGTCGGGCCGGACGACGTGCACTACATCTGCATGCCGATGTTCCACGGCAACGCCGTGATCGCCGACTGGGCGCCCGCGCTGGTGGCGGGCGCCGGAGTGGCGTTACGGCGGCGGTTCTCGGCGTCGGGGTTCCTGGCCGACGTACGGCGGTACCGGGCCACCTACTTCACCTACGTCGGGCGTGCGGTGCAGTACATCCTGGCGACCGAGCCGCTCCCCGACGACCGGGACAATCCGCTGCGGCTCGGGTTCGGGACGGAGGCCGGGGCCGTGGACGCGGCGGCCTTCGAGGAGCGGTTCGGGGTGCGGCTCGTCGAGGGGTACGGGTCGTCCGAGGGCGGGGCGGCGATCCAGTGGTCGCCGGGGACGCCGGCGGGGGCGGTGGGGCGGGCGGCGGCCGGTCTCGTCGTACTCGACCAGGAGACGGGCGAGGAGTGCCCGCCTGCCGCCTTCGACTCCGGGGGGCGGCTGCTCAACGGGGAGCAGGCGATCGGGGAGCTGGTGAACCGGGCGCCGAACCCCTTCGAGGGGTACTGGCGCAATCCCGGGGCGGAGGCCGAGCGGCGGCGGGGAGGGTGGTACTGGACCGGGGACCTGTTCTACCGGGACGTGGACGGCTACCTGTACTTCGCGGGGCGCACCGATGACCGGATACGGGTCGACGGGGAGAACCTGGCCGCCGCGATGATCGAGAACATCGTGGCGCGGTACGAGGGCGCGGACGCCGTCGCCGTGTACGGGGTGCCGGACCCGGTGACCGGGGACCAGGTGATGGCGACGATCGCCGGGCGGTTCGAGCCCCTGGACTTCGTCGAGTTCCTGCTGGCCCAGCCCGATCTGGGGACGAAGATGGCGCCCCGGTTCGTACGGGTCGTGGAGCGGATGCCGGTGACCGCGACCAACAAGATCCAGCGGGCGGCCCTGCGGCGGGAAGGGGTGCGGTGCGCCGATCCGGTGTGGTGGCGGCCGCCGGGGGAGCAGACGTACCGCCGACTGACCCCTGAGGACGCCGAAGGGCCCCTCGTTTCCACGAGAGGCCCTTCATCGGTGCGCCGCCAGGGACTCGAACCCCGGACCCGCTGATTAAGAGTCAGCTGCTCTAACCAACTGAGCTAGCGGCGCATGACTCTCGCCGACCGTTCGGAACTGCTCCGTGCGGCTGGCGACGAAGAAAATACTACCTGGTCCGCAGGGGTGCTTCCGACCACGGCCGGAGGGCTCGTACGGCTCAGATCGCGAGGGACAGGAGCACCGGAGCCGCGCTGCGGTTCAGGGCCTCGGCGGCCTGGCGGAGCCGGTGCGCGTGCTCGACCGGCAGGGACAGGGCCAGGCAGCCCACCGAGGAGCCCGCGGTGATCGGCACCGCCGCGCACACCGTGCCGATGGCGTACTCCTGGAGGTCCAGCACGGGCACCGTCGGCGGCTGGGCCTCAAGACGGGAGAGCAGCAGCTTGTCGCTGGTGATGGTGCGCGAGGTGAGGCGGGCCATCTTGTGACGGGAGAGGTGGTCGCGGCGGGCGTTGTGGTCGAGCTGGGTGAGCAGGCTCTTGCCGATCGCGGTGGCGTGCGCGGAGGAGCGGAAGTCCACCCACTCGTTGACCGCGGGGGTGGCCGGGCCGGCCGCGTACTGGCCGATCTTCACCTCGCCGTCGACGTACCGGCTGAGGTAGACGGCGGCGCCGACCGAGTCGCGCAGCCGGTCGAGGGTCGCCTGGAGCTGCTCGCCGAGGGCGCGCTCCCGGTCGTGCGCGGAGCCGAGGCGGCGCAGGGCCTCGCCGGTGACGTAGGCGCCGTCGGCGATCTGCTCGACGTAGCCCTCGCGGCGCAGCATGCGCAGCAGCGCGGTCAGCCGCTCGGGCTCCAGACGGGTGAGGCGGGCCAGTTCGGTGTCGGTGACGCCGGCGGAGTGCCCGGCCACCGTCTCCAGGACGCGCAGGGCGTCCTGGGCGGAGTGGTACGGGGCTGTCGGGTCGTGCTTCAGCGCCACGGTGGTCCCCCTGCGCTCGCTCGACGGTACTGCTTCGGCAGCACTGTTTGGGCCGCGATCCGGACTGCGGATCCTCTCGGATCCTCTCCACGATAACGGGCAAGAGCCGGAAACGGAGGGGGTGTTGGTGAGATTCCGGCCCTCCCAACTGCGGCAGAGACCCTCTGGCATATGCCAGCGGAATGACCCGGCCGCCGGACCTCGGGAGTTCGCGCCTTCACTTCCTGTAGTCGCGTGGCCGCGCAGCGAAACTTTTGTGCCGCCGACGTGGAAATATCTACAGCACCGCGCCGAGGAATTCCCGGGTCCGTTCGTGCTCGGGCTCGCTGAAGATCCGCTCCGGCGGACCCGCCTCGATGATCCGGCCCGAGTCGAACATCAGGACCTGGTCGGAGATGTCCCGGGCGAAGTTCATCTCGTGGGTCACACAGAGCATGGTGATGTCGGTGGTGCGGGCGATGTCCCTGAGCAGGTCGAGGACGCCCGCGACCAGCTCGGGGTCGAGCGCCGAGGTCACCTCGTCGAGGAGCAGCACCTTGGGGCGCATGGCCAGCGCCCGGGCGATCGCGACGCGCTGCTGCTGCCCGCCGGAGAGCCGGGTCGGCCGTTCGTCGCACTTGTCGGCGAGGCCCACCAGGTCGAGCAGCTCCCGCGCCCGCGCCTCCGCCTCCTCCTTCGACAGCCCGAGCACGGTCACCGGGGCCTCGGTGATGTTGCGCAGCACGGTCATGTTCGGGAACAGGTTGAACTGCTGGAACACCATCCCGATCTTCTTGCGGACCTCCCGCAGCTCCTTCTCCGGTGCCGGGAAGAGCCGCTCCCCGTCGACCGTGATGGTGCCGGCGTCCGGCTTCACCAGGGTCATCAGCGACCGCAGGATCGTGGTCTTGCCGGAGCCGGAGGGCCCGATCAGGGTGACGTGCCGGCCCGTCTGCACGGTGAGGTCGAGCCCGTCGAGGACGGTGTTGTCCCCGAACCGCTTGGTGACCCCCTCGATCCGGATCAGCTCGGTGGCCGGGGCATCGGACCGGTTCGGCTGCTTACTGGTCTCAACGGACAAGGCGACGCTCCAGGGTGCGCAGGAGAAGGGAGGCGAGGTAGGAGATGACGATGAAGGCGACGCCGATCACCGTCACGGGCTCGGTGAACTGGAAGTGCTGCTGGGAGAAGAGCCGCGCCTCGCCCAGCATGTCCAGCACGGTGATCGACATCAGGATCGGCGTGTCCTTGAGCATCGAGATCACGTAGTTGCCGAGCGGCGGCACGACCCGGCGCAGCGCCTGCGGCAGGATGACCGCGAACCAGGTCCGCCGCGCGGGCAGGCTGAGCGCCGTGGCCGCCTCCCACTGCCCCACCGGCACCGCCTCGATACCGGCCCGGTAGACCTGCATGGTGTACGTCGAGTAGTGCAGGCCGATCGCGAAGACACCGGTGGTCAGCGCGGAGAAGGTCAGCCCCCACTCGGGCAGCACGTAGAACAGGAAGAACAGCTGCACCAGCAGCGGGGTGTTGCGCACGAACTCGGTGACCACCCCGACCGGCCAGCGCACCCACCTGCTCGGCGTCCGCATCAGCAGCGTCCACACCAGCCCCAGCGAGAACGAGATCAGCGAACCGAGGACCAGCGCCTGAAGGGTGACCAGCAGGCCGTCCCAGAAGTGCGGCATGAACGCGCGTACGGCACTCCAGTCCCATGTCACGCGACACCACCGACCCCGGTCGTCTGCGCACGCTTGGCCGCACGTGCCGTCCGTTCGTTCCCCGGGTCCTGGCCGATCCCGGCCTTCAGCCGCTTCTCCAGACCGCGCATCAGCCGGGTGATGACGAACGCGATCACGAAGTAGACGAGCAGCAGATACGTGTAGATGTGCGCGCTCTCCTGCAGCGCCAGCCGCACCAGGTTCCCGCTGAACGCCAGGTCGCCCATGCCGGTGATCGACACCAGGGCGGTGCCCTTGAGCAGTTCGACGAGCAGGTTGCAGTACGACGGGATCATCTCCGGCACGGCCTGCGGCAGCAGGATCAGCCGCAGCCGCTGCCAGGGCGTGAAGCTGAGCGCGATCCCGCCCTCCTTCTGCGCCGGGTCGACCGCGTTGAGCGCCCCGCGCACGATCTCCGAGCCGTACGCGCCGTACGTCAGCCCGAGCGCGAGCGTGCCCGCCCACATCGGCACCAGCTGCCAGCCGAAGGCGACCGGCAGCACGAAGAACACCCAGAAGATCATCACCAGCGCCGAGGTGCCGCGGAACACCTCGGTGTAGAAGCCGGCGAGGAAGCGCACGATCCAGTGCCGGTCCGTCCGCGCCACGCCCACCACCAGGGCCACGGCCGTCATCAACAGCCCGCTGAGCACCAGCAGTTGGACGGTGGTCCAGGCGCCCTTGAGGACGAGTTCCCAGAGTCCCGAGGTCATCCGCTCTTCCCTCCCCCGCACAGCTCCTTCGCCGTCAGGTCGGTCATCTCGGCCTCGGTGAAGCCGAACGGCCGCAGGATCCGGAACAGTTCGCCGCTCTTCTTCAGCTTGCGCAGCTCCACGTCGAAGGCGTCCCGCAGCCTCGTCTCCGCCGACCGGAACGCGAACGCGCCCCCGTCCACATGCGGCTTCCCGCCCACGAGCGGCGCGAACGCCCTGGTCGCCTCGGCCTTGGCCGACTTCTTCACCACCGCACGGGTGGTGAGCGCGGTCCCGGCGAAGACGTCGACCCGCCCCGCCTCCACGGCGTTCAGCCCGGCGACCTGATCGGGGACGATCAGGATGTCGCTCTCCTTGTACCCCGCCTCGACGGCGTACTGGATCTCGGCATACCCGGTCCCGGTGGCGAACTTCGCCTTCTTCGCGACGACGTCCTGGTAGTCGTGCAGCCCCTTGGGATTCCCCTTGCGCACGATGAACGAGTCGAGCATCTGGTAGTCCGGGTCGGCGAAGATCACCTGCTGGCACCGCTCGGGATTGACGTACATCCCGGCCGCCACGACATCGAACTGCTGCGAATTCAGTCCGGGAATCAGCGAACCGAACTCGGTCGGCACCGGCTGCACCTTGCCGACCCCGAGCCGCTTGAAGACCGCCTTCGCCAACTCCGGTGCCTCACCGGTGAGACGGCCGTCCTTGTCGATGTACCCGAAGGGGATCTCACCGGCGATCCCGAGCCGCACGACCCCCTGGGCGCGCAGTCGTTGCAGCAGGTCACCGCCGTTGCCGGTGGACGCGGTGGCCACCCGGGTGCACCCGGCGGCGGCGAGTGCGCCGACGGCGGCGGCACCCGCGAGCACGGCACGCCTGGTCTGTCTGGATTCATACCCGGATGTGTCTATGTCGTTCCCATGTGGTGGAGCCATGGCGGCGCGGCTACCCAAGGGCATGCCGCGTATGCACCCTGGTTTTCATGGCCGATCGATTCGTCACCGTCTCGCTGGAGCGGCGGGACGTGCACTGCACGGCACGACTGCTCACCGACCGCGCGCCCCTGACCTGCACGGCAGTGTGGGAGGCACTGCCGCTCGCGGGCGACGTCTACCACGCGAAGTACGCGCGCAACGAGATCTACGCCCTCTTCCCGCCCTTCGCCTCCACAGAACCCCCACTGGAGAACCCGACGGTCACCCCGATCCCCGGCGACCTCTGTTACTTCTCCTTCACCGGCACGGAGCTGAGCACGAAGGCCTACGGCTACGACCGCGAGGTCCGCCCCGGCACCACGGTCGTCGACCTCGCCCTCTTCTACGAACGCAACAACCTGCTGCTCAACGGAGACGTCGGCTGGGTCCCGGGCATCGTCTGGGGCCAGGTGGTGGAAGGCCTCGCCGAACTCGCCGAGGCCTGCAACGACCTGTGGCGCAACGGCGCGGCGGGGGAGACGCTCAGCTTCCGGAGGGCGTAGCCGCGCTGCTCGGCGGGGCCGGGGCCACCCCCGCCTCGTACAGGGCGTGTGCCACCCGTAGGACCAGGTCGTCGCGGTGGCGGGCGGCCACGAGTTGCAAGCCCACCGGCAGTCCGTCGGCGTCCGTTCCGACCGGGACCGTCGCCGCCGGCTGCTGGGTGAGGTTGAACGGGTACGTGAAGGGGGTCCAGCCCGTCCAGCGCCGGTGGCCCGCACCCTTCGGCACCTCCACGCCCGCCTCGAACGCCGTCAGCGGCAGCGTAGGTGTCACCAGCAGGTCGTAGCGCTCGTGGAAGCGGCCCATCCGGCGGCCCAGGTCCATCCGGACGTCCACCGCCGCGAGATAGTCCAGCGCGCTCAGCCGGGCCCCCTGCGCGCAGATCTCCCGCAGCCCCGGGTCGAGCAGCCCCCGCAGGTGCGGGGAGAAGCGCTGCGTGAGCCGGGCGGCGCCCGCGAACCACAGCGCGTGGAACGCCTCCACCGGGTCGCTGAAGTCCGGGTCGGTCTCCTCCACGTACGCCCCCAGCCCGGCCAGCCCCGCCACCGCCCGCCGTACCGCCGCCGCGACCGCCGGGCGGACCGCCACCTGGCCGCCCAGGGAGGGGGAGAAGGCCACCCGGAGACCGCGGACGCCTCCGGCGAGGCTCGCCGTGAAGGAGCCCGGCGCCGGGCCGAGGGCCGACCAGTCCCGGGCGTCCGGGGCCCCGATCACGTCCAGCATCAGCGCCGCGTCGGCCGCGTCCCGGGTCATCGGGCCCACGTGGGACAGCGTGCCGAAGGCGCTCGCGGGGTAGAGCGGGACGCGGCCGTACGTCGGTTTCAGGCCGAAGATCCCGCAGAAGGCCGCCGGGATGCGCACGCTGCCCCCGCCGTCCGTGCCGAGCGAGAGCGGGCCCGCGCCCAGCGCCACCGCCGCCGCGCTGCCGCCGCTGGAGCCGCCGGCGGTGCGGGACGGGTCGTACGGGTTGCGGGTGATCCCGGAGAGCGGGGAGTCGGTCACGCCCTTCCAGCCGTACTCGGGGGTCGTCGTCTTGCCGATGAACACCGCGCCGTGCTCGCGCAGCCGGGCGACGGAGGGGGCGTCCTCGTCCCAGTTCCCGCTAGCCGGAACGGTCTTCGAGCCGCGCAGGGTCGGATGGCCGCGCAGCAGGAGGATGTCCTTGACCGTCACCGGGACGCCGTCCAGCAGGCCCTTCGGCTCGCCCCGCCGCCACCGCTCCTCCGACGCCCCGGCCTGCGCCAGGGCGTCCTCCTCCAGGAGCCGCACGAACGCGTTGACCTCCGGCTGGATCCGCGCCGCCCGTTCCAGGGCCGCCCGGACCGCCTCCACCGGGCCGAACTCGCCCTTGCGGTAGCCGTCGAGGAGTTGTCGGGCGGTGAGGTCGGTGAGCTCCATGGGCCCCTCCCGAGGGTCAGTGACCGGGCACGTAACCGCGCTTCTTGTCGACCACGTTCAGCAGAGATCTGCCCGCCGCCCACCGCTCGTACAACTCGACGAACTGGGTGCCCAGTTCGTCCCGCCAGCCGACCGTGTCCCCGCTCATGTGCGGGGAGACGAGAAGGCCGGGGACGGTCCACAGCGGGCTGTCCGCGGGCAGCGGCTCGGTGGCGAAGACGTCCAGGGCCGCCGCGGAGATCCATCTGCGCGTCAGCGCCCGGACCAGCGCCTCCTCGTCGACGAGCTGGCCGCGGCCGACGTTGATGAAGCAGGCCGACGGCTGCATCACACCGAAGCGGTGCGTGTCGAACATGCCGTACGTCTGCTCGGTCAGCGGCGCCGCCGCGATCACCCAGTCCGCGCGGGACATCAGCCGGTCCAGGTCGTCGGGGCCGTGGATACCGGTGCGCGGGACGCGCCCGACCAGGGCGGTGGTGATGTCGAGCGCCTTGAGGGTGCGGACGATGGCCCGGCCGATCGGGCCGGTACCGACCACGCACGCGCGCGTGCCGCCCACCCGGCGCGCCTCGCGGTGCCGCCAGGTCCGCTCCCGCTGGAGATCGAGGGTCCGGGGCAGATCCTTGGCCAGCGCGAGGACCAGCGCGGCCACGTACTCGGCGATGGGCCGGTCGAAGACCCCGCGCGCGTTGGTGACGACCGTGTCGGACGCGGCCAGCTCGGGGCACAGCAGATGGTCGACGCCCGCGCTCGCCGTGTGCACCCAGCGCGGCCGCGGCCCCTCGCCCGGCCAGGCCTCGCGGACGGCGGACGAGGCGAAGTCCCAGACGAGCAGGACATCGGCCTCCGGCAGCCGGGCCGGCAGGCCCGCCGCGTCCGTGTGCACGATCCGGGCGCGGCCGGTCAGCCGGCCGAGCCGCGGCGGCGGGTCGGCGTCGAGGACCAGCAGGGTGGGCACGGGCGGCGTCATTCGGGGTGGTCTCCCGGTGTCGGACGGCGTCTGACATGGGCGGATGGAACGTCTGACATGCGCGGATTGACCACGCTCGCACCCGAACCTACCTTCGTCAACACGGGCGTATCCGTCGACCGTTACCTCCTCGATCTCCAGCGTGAGGCCGGTGACTTCTTATGGACGTCTCCTTTCTTGGCGGACCTCGTCCCCAGCGCGGTGTGGGCGTCGTCGCGCCCTTCGACTTCGCGCTCGACCGCGAGCTGTGGCGCTGGGTACCGGACGAGGTGTCCCTGCATCTGACCAGGACACCTTTCGTGCCGGTCGAGGTCAGCCTCGACCTGGCCCGGCTGGTCAGCGAGCACGAGACACTCGGCGAGGCGGTGCGCGCGCTCACCGCGGTGGCGCCCGAGGTCGTCGCCTACGCCTGCACCTCCGGCAGCTTCGTCGGCGGGATCGCGGGCGAGCGCGCGATGTGCGAGGCGATGACCCGGTCCGGCGCGGTGCCGTCCGTGACCACGTCCGGGGCGCTGCTCGACGCGCTGACCGAGCTGGGGATACGGCGGCTCGCGCTGGTCACGCCGTACACCGTCTCGGTGACGCGGGTGCTGGAGGAGTACGTGGCGGAGGCGGGCGTACGGGTCGCCGGCTGCGCGTTCATGGGGCTGACCAGGCACATCTGGCAGGTGCCGTACCGGGACGTGGTCGCCATGGCCCGGCAGGCGGTACGGCCCGGGGCCGCCGACGCCCTGTTCATCTCCTGCACCAACCTCCCCACCTACGACGTCATCCCCCAACTGGAGGCCGAGCTCCGCATCCCCGTCCTGTCCGCCAACCAGGTCACGATGTGGGCGGCGCTGCGCAGGCTGGGTACCCGAGCGGTGGGGCCTTATCAGGCGCTGATCCGTCACCGGGACGAACCCGCGGCGGAACCGCCGGCGTCGGGTGACTGGCCCGCACTGCCGGAAGAACAGCAGGAAGGGTGGACATGACAGCGCTCGGACTCCTCTACCCGGGGCACTCCGCCGAGGACGACTACCCCCGTATCGAGCAGCTCCTCGGCAGCGATGTCAGGGTGGACGTCGTCCACACCGACATCGGCGAGGACGCGCACCGGGTGGACGCCCTGCGGGAGATGGGGTCCGCGGACCGGCTGGCGGCGGGCGTCGCGGAGCTGCGGCTCGCGGGCGCGGACGCGGTGGTGTGGGCATGCACCAGCGGAAGCTTCGTGTACGGCTGGGAGGGCGCCCAGCGGCAGGTCCGCGCGCTCGCGCAGGCGGCCGGGCTGCCGGCGTCGTCCACGTCCTTCGCGTTCGTGCACGCGGCGCGGGAACTCGGGCTGCGGCGGGTGGCGGTCGGCGCGACCTACCCGGACGACGTGGCCGCCCTCTTCGCCGACTTCCTGCGGGCCGGGGGCCTGGAGGTGACCGGGATGCGGTCGTCGGGGATCGTCACGGCGGCGGAGGTGGGGACGTGGGGCGAGGAGGACGTCCTCACCCTGGCGCGGGCCGCGGACGCCTCCGGCGCGGAGGCGGTGCTCCTTCCGGACACGGCGCTGCACACCGCGGCGCACCTGTCCCTCCTGGAGAAGGCGCTGTCGAAACCGGTGCTCACGGCGAACCAGGTCACGGTGTGGGAGGGCCTGCGCCTGGCGGACCGCCGGGTGAACGCCCCGGCGCTGGGCACCCTGTTCACCCGCGAACCCATCGTGCAGGTCTGACCCAGCAGCTCTAGGTGCCGGGCAGCGCAGCCAACCCAGGGGCGCGGGGCTGTATCGATGTGCGGCTACCGCCGCGTGGGCGCGACCAGCCCCCACCCGCCCGCAGCCGGGAATAACCGGAGACATCCTCCTGTTAACGCCCCTCAGAACAGCTCACGGCCGCTAAACAGGAGGCTCTCACCGTGTCGGCAGACGAGATCCGTGGCATCACGCACGGGACCGCCCCCGTCCCCCTCTCCGTACTGGACCTGGTGACCGTCGGCACCGGCAGTACCGCCACCGACGCCCTGCGCACCAGCGCGGCGCTCGCGCGGCTCACCGAGGCACGCGGATTCCACCGGTACTGGGTCGCCGAGCACCACTCGATGCCCGGCGTGGCCTCCTCCTCGCCCGCCGTGATCCTCGCCCACCTCGCCGCCCACACGGAGCGGATCCGGCTCGGGTCGGGCGGCGTGATGCTGCCGAACCACGCACCGCTCGTCATCGCCGAGCAGTTCGGGACGCTGGAGGCCCTGGCCCCGGGGCGGGTCGACCTCGGCCTCGGGCGGGCGCCGGGGACCGACGGGGCCACCGCGGCCGCCCTGCGCCGTACCCAGACCCTCAACGAGGGCGCCGACGACTTCCCCCAGCAGCTCGCCGAGCTGATCCGGTTCCTCGACGACGACTTCCCGGACGGGCACCCGTACCGGAGGATCCACGCGATCCCGGGGCCGGTCCAGAGCACCAGCCCCGGCGGTGTGCAGTCCCCGCACCGGCCGCCGGTCTGGCTGCTCGGCTCCTCCGGGTTCAGCGCCCGGCTCGCCGGCATGCTCGGGCTGCCGTTCGCCTTCGCCCACCACTTCTCCGCGCAGAACACCGTTCCGGCGCTCGACCTGTACCGCCAGTCCTTCAGCCCGTCCGCCGTCCTCGACGAGCCCTACGCCCTCATCGGCGTCTCCGTCCTCGCGACGGACGACGAGCGCGAGGCGCGGCGCCAGGTGCGGGCCGGCGCGCTGAACATGCTGCGGCTGCGCACCGGGCGGCCGGGGCTGTTCCCCGACCCGGACGACGCCGAGAAGCACGAGTTCTCCCCGATGGAGGAGGAGTTCGTGCACTCCTGGACGTCCAACATCGTGCACGGCACCGCCGACGAGGTCCGCGCCGGTCTCGACGACCTCCAGAAGCGCACCGGCGCCGACGAGTTGATGCTCACCTCGCACGCCCACCGCGGCGAGCTCCGGCTGCACTCCTACGAACTGGTCGCCGACGCCTACGGTTTGCCGGCCGGGGTGTCCGCGTAGGTCCGGGTGTCCAGCAGTTCGGAGATACGATCCGGCGTCACCGGCCGGGAGTACAGCCACCCCTGGCCGGTGTCGCAGCCGATGTGACGGAGCCGGGAGGCCTGCGCCGAGGTCTCGACGCACTCGGCGGTGACCGTCAGGCCCAGGCGGTGGGCCAGCTGGATCATCGCCTCCACCACGACCTCGTCCGCCGGGTTCGGGCGGTCGCCCGGGTCGTCGTACTGGAAGCCCCGGACGAAGGAGCCGTCCAGCTTGAGGACCGAGACCGGGAGACGGCTGAGGTAGGCGAGGTTCGAGTAGCCGGTGCCGAAGTCGTCGATGGCGATGCGGACGCCCATGTCGCTGAGGGCCTGGAGGGCCTGGAGGGGGCGGCCCGCCGAGCCCATGACCGCCGACTCCGTCAGCTCCAGCTGGAGGAGATGCGGGGCCAGCCCGGTCTCGGCCAGGGTTTCGGCGACATCCGCGACCAGGTCGGAGTCCCAGACCTGGCGGACGGCGACGTTGACACTGACGAAGATCGGCGGTTCGCCGGGGTGGTCCAGCTGCCAGCGGCGGGCCTGGCGGCAGGCGGTGGTCAGGGCCCAGCGGCCCAGCTGGACGATCGAGCCGTCCTCCTCCGCCAGTGCGATGAACCGATTCGGCGTCAGGGTGCCGAACTGCGGGTGGTGCCAGCGCACCAGCGCCTCGACCCCGTTCAGCCGGCCGTCCCCCATCCCCACCAGCGGCTGGTACTCCAGCACGAACTCGCCGCGCTCGATGGCCGGGCGGAGGCTGGAGGAGAGCGCCTGGCGGGTCATGCGGTGGGCGTTGCGCTCCGGGTCGAACAGCGTCCAGCGGGACTTGCCGTCGGCCTTCGCCCAGTAGAGGGTCGTGTCGGCGGCCTGCATCAGGCCGGTCGCGGTCGTTCCGGCCGCGTGGCGTTCCACCACCCCGATCGACGCCGACAACGAGAGCCGCTGACCGGCCAGGTCGAACGGCGCCTGGAGGGCGGCCAGCGCCGACTCGGCCAGGTCGGCCAACTGCTCGGTGCCCGTGGAGTCCTCGACGAGCAGCGCGAACTCGTCGCCGCCGAGCCGGGCCACCAGCGGCGCCCCGGCCCGCGCGAAGCCGGCCTCGTCGGCGATCCGGGTCAGCCGCTCGGCGACGGCGGCCAGCAGTCGGTCGCCGACCCGGTGGCCGAGGGTGTCGTTGACCGCCTTGAAGCCGTCCAGGTCCAGGTAGCACAGGCCGATCCGGCCGGTGCCGCTCTGCTCGTACGACTCCGCCTCCAGCGCGCCCGAGAGCCGCTCGAAGAACAACGCCCGGTTGGGCAGCCGGGTCACCGGGTCGTGCATCTGCAAGTGCCGCAGCCGGGCCTGGAGTTCGCGGCGCTCGCTGATGTCGGAGACCGACAGCAGGATGCCCGGCCTGTCCTTCGCCAGCGGCGAGATGGTGACCTGGACCCACACCGAGTGCCCGTCGGGATGTTTCAGCCGCCGGGTGCAGCGCAGCCTGGCCTGCCGGCCGCGCAGCACCTCGCGATAGGCGTGCCAGGTACGGGCGTCGGAGGCCAGGTCCACCAGATCCGCGGCGACCCGCCCGGTCAGGCCGACGGGGTCGGCGCCGATCAGGGTGCCGAACGCCTCGTTGGCGGTGCTGACGAGGCCTTCCCGGTCGACCACGGCCATGGGCAGCGCGGCGGCCGTGAAGGCGTGTTCGTATGTCTTCTGGTCTGCCGTCTCGTCGTACGGCATCTGATACGTCTTGTCACTCACTGTGACGGCGGACCAATCGAGGTCTGCCGCGGGCGTCGGCCCTTCGGACGTTCCGCTCACCGCTCGCTCCCGCAGTGCACTCGATCTCTGTCCGTGCAGGAAAGTGTGCCGATCATAGAGGCTGGCCCGAGGGCCTTCCAGCCACTGTCCAGTGTCCCCGATGAACCGGCGGTTCTGACAGATCGTTTCTGCCCGCACCTGGACGGGTTCTTGAGGCGCCCGACCACTTGTGACGTTCCGTGAGTGTCCCGGGGTGTCGGCCATTCGGGTCGCTCGGGCGTCACCGGGGGATTCCTCACCCTTCTGGTGCAGATGAACAGGACATATAATGACAAACCCACGCAGGCTGGGTGCGGTGTCCCGTGAACCGCCCCGGAGGTCCTTCCGTGCCGCGTCTCCCGCTGCGCAGCACCGCCGCCGTGTCCACCACGATGGCGGCGCTCGTCACGACGACGATCCTGACCGGACCGTCGGCCGCCGAGCCGTTCTCCACGGCTCCCTGTGCCCTGCACCGCACCGACGCGCACCACTCCGAGGGTCTCGACACCTGGAACGCCACCTACACCCGACCCACCCACCCGCTTTCGGCCGTCATGGTGTTCCTCTCCTTTCCCGACGCCACCCCGCGCACCACGACCGCCGAACTCGCGGCCGACCACTTCCCGGCCACCAGCCGCTACTACGAGCAGGCCTCCTACGGGAAGTTCACGATCCGCCCGCACCCGCTGACCCACTGGCTGCGGATGCCCCGGCCGTCGGTCGCCTACGGCATGAAGCGCGACTGGAACCTCGCCCTCCGGGCCGCCTACCTGCGGGACGCCTTCGCGGCCGCCGATCCCGAGGTCGACTTCTCGCGCTACGACATCGTGTACTTCGTCGCCGACCCGGACGCCCCCGGCGTGGACTCCGACGCCACGAAGGTGGTCAACCTGGACACCCCGATGCATGTGGACGGCACGGACGTCCGCAGGGTCGTCACCGTCTTCGAGAAGCATCCGCCGGACCGGCTGGTTCTCGCCCATGAGACCGGTCATCTCTTCGACCTCCCCGACCTCTACCACCGTCCGGTGGACGGCAAGGGCGACTGGGACACGTATGTCGGCGACTGGGATCTGATGGGCAGCCAGTTCGGGCTGTCCCCGGATCTGTTCGCCTGGCACAAGTGGAAGCTGGGATGGCTGGATCCGCGCCAGGTGGTGTGCGTACGGGGGGCCGGGCCGACCCGGCTGACCCTGGAGTCGCTGTCCGCCGGGCCCGAGGCGTCGAAGCAGGGCGCCGCGGGCTCCCCGGCCTTCGGGCTCGGGGGCGGCACCAAGCTGGCGGTGGTGCGCACCGGGCCCGACACCGTGCTCGCCTTCGAGGCGCGCGACGCCTCCGGCAACGACAGGGCCGCCTGCCGGCAGGGCATCCTCGTCTACCGGGTCCGCGACGAGACGGCCTCCGGCAGCGGCCCCGTCGAGGTGATCGACGCCCATCCGGGCACCGAGGCCTGCTGGGAGAACTCGGTCTACCCGCCGCTGGCCGACGCCCCGGTCTCGGTCGGCGAGACCTTCACGGTGCCGGGGGACGGTGTGAAGGTGCAGGTGGAGGGGCGGACGGTGTCCGGCGACTGGAACGTGAAGATCACACCGGGGGAGCCGGAAGGGCTGGAAGAACCGGGTGGGCCGGGAGGGCCGGACTGAGTGCCGGCGACGCAAAACCGAAGGGCCAAGCTCACAGGAGCCTGGCCCTTCGCCTACTTCGCGTGCGCCGCCAGGGACTCGAACCCCGGACCCGCTGATTAAGAGTCAGCTGCTCTAACCAACTGAGCTAGCGGCGCCTGCTGACGTCGTAGACCTTAGCATCCTGATCGGCGGGAGGAAAAATCGATATCCGCACGGTCGAGCGGGCCGCCCGTACGGCCGCCCAGAGCAGGATTTCCGGGCCGGGGAGCCATGGGTGCCGGGTGTCCGGCGCGACCAGCCAGCGTGAGCCGGCCGGGGCGGGGACGGGCTGGTGGGACCGGTCGCCGTGCGGCGCCGGTACGGTCACCGCGTCGCCGGTGCCGTGGCACAGCAGCGGCGGTACGCCCTGGCCACGGCCGCCCCACTCCTCCCAGCCCAGCAGCGAGGGCAGCCGTGCGGCCGTGCCGGGAGCGGCGAACAGGAGCATCCGGCCCCGGAACACCGCGACCGGCCCGGAGCCCGGCCCCTCGTCCCATAACCGGTCCAGCATGCGGCGGCCGAACATCGCCGGGGTGTTCACCACGTCGAACGCGGTGCCGCAGGGCAGGACGACCGGGGCGTCCGGCCGCTCCTCCCAGAACGCGAGCGTGCTCCGCGGATACGTTCCTGCCGAGGCGAGCCAGGCGGCTCCTTCGGAGGTGACCCCGGCGGCGTCGCCGCGGTCGCCGGAGCCGCGGAGGGGTGTCTCGTACGGGTTGCTGCTCATGAGGAATTGATACCCCGGGTGAGCGGCCGCTCCCTGTGAGTTGCCGGAAACCGGGACGGGACGCAGCACGGAGGGGTATCTTGCCCGCCTGGCATATGCCGTCCGCCAGGGCCGTACCGGCCCTAGATCTGCTCGGGTCCCTGCCCTTCCGCTCCTCTCAGCAGGTCCCGGCCGAACTCGACCATCTTCTTCGCGTAGTCCTCGGTCCACTCGGCCTGCTCGGCGATGTCGGCCGGGGTCAGCCGGTCGAAGCGGCGCGGGTCGGCGAGCTGCGCGGCCGCCATGGCCTGGAACTCCACGGCCCGGTCGGTGGCGGCACGGAACGCCTGGGTCAGCTCGGTCGCGCGCGCCAGCAGCACCCTGGGGTCGTCGATGGACTCCAGGTCGAAGAAGTGCTCCGGGTCGGCGACCGCTTCCACGGGCTCGAAGAGCAGGGGCGCGGGGCGTAGCCGCGGTTCGTTCCGACGCGGCGTGGGCTCCGCCATGTCTGGTCCTCCTCGTACGGTTCTACGGTTCGATGGCCACCGTCCATTCTCTCGCGCCCGCGCAAGGGGACGCCGAGGCCATCGCCTCACCCTGACGATGCCGGGTCACGGCCGCCAGATCACCCGGTGCTCGGCCAGATGCGCCAGTACCGAATGGTTCGCCTCCCAGCCGTCCGGGGCTGCAACCATTGGCCGCCTCCGGCGGCGTGCCGGACTCCGTCCGGCGGATGGGGGCGCGGCTGCCGGGGCCGGCCGGGTGGGCACCGGAGGCACCGGTCACGGCTGCCAGACCACCCGGTGCTCGGCCAGATGGGCCAGCACCGCGTGGTTCGCCTCCCAGCCGTCCGGGGCTGCAACCATTGGCCGCCTCCGGCGGCGTGCCGGACTCCGTCCGGCGGATGGGGGCGCGGCAGCCGAGGCCGGCCGGGTGGGCACCGGAGGCACCGGTCAAGGCCGCCAGATCACCCGGTGCTCGGCCAGATGGGCCAGCACCGAATGGTTCGCCTCCCAGCCGTCCGGGAACTTCACGACCGTTCCCAGCTGGACCGGTTCCGTGGACGGGTAGTCGTCCAGCAGGTCGGTCACGCCGGCCCGGCAGACCACGATGCAGGCGTGGCGGTGGCGGGAGGCGAGGACGCACAGGCGGCCCGTCTCCAGGTGGAAGGCGGTGGCGTCGGGGCGGCCGGAGAGCGGGTGGAGGACGACCGTGACGTCGTACTCGCGGCCCTGGAGCCGATTCGCCGTGTCGACCGTGACATCGCTCACGCCCAGCTCCGCCAGGGCCGCGCGGACCGCCGCCGCCTGGTCCCGGTGGGCCGTGCCGACCGCGATCCGGTCGGCGGTGAGCGGCGCGGGGTCGGGGGAGCGTTCGGAGACGGCCGCGCCGCCCCGGTCGAGCAGGCGTCGTACGACCGTCGCCACCGCCCGGACCGCCTCCGGGTCGGTGCGCGGGGTGTGCCGGGCGGGCAGCTCCAGCAGGCCCCAGCCGGACTCCGCGGCCTCGTCGATCACCCGGTCGGGGCCGGAGCCGTCGGAGGCGACGGCGAAGGCGAGGCGCCGGTCGCCGTGGTCCGTGCCGCTGCGGAACCGGGTGTACGGGTAGAACGCGCCGGAGACGAGCGGGGCAGCGGAGGCCGGCAGCCGCCAGGAGACCGGGAGGCGGTGCTGGGGGAGGCCCGGGTTGTGGGCGAGGAGCGTGGACACCGCCGAGGCCGAGGGGTCGTACGACAGGCCCGCCCACTGCTCGCTGCCCACGATCGCGAACGGGTCGAGCTGGCCGGGGTCGCCCACGAACAGCGCCCGTTCGAACAGCCCGGCCACGGCGAGCAGCGAGTCCGAGCGCATCTGGTACGCCTCGTCGACGATCGCGTGCCGCCACGGCTCGTCCACCGTGACATGCGCCCACTTGGCTGCCGTGGACAGCACGACCTGGGCTTCCCTGAGGTCGCCCGCCTTCGCCGACTTGCGGACGTTCGGCAGGTCGTCCAGCGCCTTGTCGTACGGGTCGGCGTCACTGCTGTGCAGCCGGCCGACGGGCAGCTCCGGGTTCTTCTCGGCGAGCCGCAGCACCAGGTCGTCGACCTGCGCGTTCGTCTGCGCGACCACCATCAGCGGGCGCCCCGCGTCGGCGAGTTCGAGCGCCGCGCGGACCACGAGCGTGGACTTGCCGGCGCCCGGCGGGGAGTCCACGACCACACCCCGGTCGGTGCCGTGCAGGGTGTCGTGGAGGATCGCGGCGGTGGCGCGGGAGGCGGCCGTTCCGGGATCGAAATCCGTGGTTGTCACAGCAGATCCTCCTGCGTCACCGCGTCGGGGGCCTCCTGCGCGGCCTCGCCCGGCGGGCCGCCGTGCGTCCACGGGGTCGCCTCCGGGTCGGGCAGCTTCGCCCCGCCGCGCTGCTCGTGTTCGAACAGGGTGAAGGTGAGCCGGTCGCCCTTCTCCGGGACCGATCCGGCCTCCGGTTCCTTGCCCCGACCCATCTTGTCCAGCACGCGCAGCACGACGACCCCCTCGGCCTCGTACCCGACGAACTCCATGGACTGCGGTTTGCCGCCCAGCGAGCGGTACGCCTTCGCGCGCTCGCCGAGGTGCGGCCGGTCCTCCGTGCGCACGGTCACCAGCGGGCGCGGGCTGGGCCGCCTGCCCTCGCTGTACGCCATGACGACGTCGAGGACCTCGCCCGCGAACGCCTCCCCGGTCAGCCGCCGCCCCGCCATCACCAGCGGGTCGTCCAGCGCCTCCTGGGCCTCCAGACGCGCCTGTTCACGCTCGCGCGTGGCCAGCTTGTTCGCGGCGGTGACCGCGTCGTCGCGGCGCGGCTGCGGGGGCTCGCCGGCCACGACCCGGTCGCGGTGGCCGGTGAACGACCAGCGGTCGCGGGTCCAGCGCTCCTCGGCCCGGGCGCCCTCGGGCAGTTCGTGCAGCAGGTCGATGCCGTGCCAGACCGCGTCCCAGGTGGGCCGGGTACGGCTCTCGACGAGGTCGCGGATCTCGCGTTCGGCGGCGGTGAGGATCGCCAGCCGGTCGTCGGCCTGGAGGCCGTCCTCGGCGGTGGCCAGGGCGGTGCGGGCCCGGTCGTAGCGCTCGAAGGCGGGGGCCAGCAGCTTGTTGTCGAACGCCGGGTCGGTGGCGGGCCCGGCCGGCGGACACACCAACTGGCCCTCGCGGTCCCGCGCGAGCTCGGCGTGGCGCGCGGCCTCCGCGCCCGTACTGCCCTCCGGCGGATTGATCCAGGCGAGCAGCGCGCCCAGGTGCTGGTCCTCGACGCCGGACTGGCCGGTCGCCCAGTGCCGGGACAGCAGGTCCGTCATGGCGAGCAGGAGGGAGGAGCCGGGGACGCGGGCGCGCTCGCCGAAGTGGGTGAGCCAGCGGCCCAGCAACGGCACCCGGGGCGGGGCGGGGTAGGGCGCCTCGGGGTCCTGCTCCGCCGTGCGCCGGAACCGCATCGACCGGCCCAGCAGCCGTACGTACTCGATGCCCGCGCGGCCCGGCACGATCAACTGGGGCGCGTCCGCGCACAGCTCGACCTCGACCTTGACCCGCTTGCCGGTCTCCGGGTCGGTCTCGGAGCGCTCGGCGGCCTCCACGCTGTCGGCGTAGGAGTCCAGGTACGGCAGGACGACGTCGGCGAGTTCGGCGAGGAAGGCGAACCGCAGGTCGCGGTCGCGCGGCTGGGGCACGACCAGCAGGCGCGGGGCGTCTCGGTCGGTGCCGACCAGCGCGCCCAGCGGGGCACCGGCCTCACCGGCGGTGGTGAGCGGCACGAAGACGAGCGGCAGCCCGGACAGGTGCCGGTGGCGGACGGTCGCGGCCGGCTGTGCCGTGCCGGTGCTCACGGCCTCCAGGCGGGCGAGGGTGGTGATCAGGGACACACGGCCCCCCGAAGCGCCTCCGCCCGCAGGGCCGCCGCCCTGCGCAGGGCAGCCACCGCCGGGTCGTCCGGGTCACCGGTCTCGCCGCGGGCCGCCGACAGGACGTCCTCGACGGTGGTCAGTCCGCCCAGCTCGGCGCGGACCGCGCGGCCGAGCGCGGTGACCTCGTCGCCCGCGCGGGAGCGCTGCCGGCAGTGGAAGGCCAGTTCGCAGGCGGACAGGCACTCGGGCGCGTACGTCGCCGGGACCGCGTCCACGGCCTGCGCGAGCTGCTCGGCCGGCAGGTCCGGGGCGAAGCAGGTGCCCTCGGGAAGGGCGTCGGCGATGTCCTCGATGCGGGTGAGCCGGTCCAGCTGGCGGGCGGTGACCGCGCGCTGCCTGCGGACGTCCACGGCCCGGGCGGTGGGCAGGTTGGAGAAGTCCTTGGGGCAGACCAGCAGCACGTCGTGGCGTACGCGCGGGGCGGGGGTGAGCCGGGCCGCGACCTTTTCGAGGGCCAGCACGTACACGGCGGCCTGCCGCGCCGCCGCGCCCACCTTCGCCGGGTCCGCCGAACCGTCCAGCATCGGGAAGGACTTGATCTCCACGACCGTCCAGCTGCCGTCGGGGTGCACGACCACCGCGTCCGGCTCCAGGAACGCGGGGGAGCCGGCCACCTCCAGGGCCAGCATCGGGTGGTCGAACAGCGACCAGCCACCCGCCTCCACGGCCTCGCGCAGCGCCAGCGCAGTACGGGCCGTACGCCCCTCCGGGCCGATCGCGGACAGGTTCGGCACAGCGGCGGCCCGCTCGGCGGACTCGGCGGACTCGGCGGTCTCGTCCGGTGCGGCGCCCGGATCGAGGTGCTTCCGAACCAGCCGCAGCAACTCCGCCCCGCCGTCCGCCTTCACCTTCGCCTCGAAGGCGTTGCCCCGGGTCAGCGCGAACTGGGACTGGCCGAAGGCCGACGGCGCGCCGAGGGCGCCCGCCAGCGCGGTCTTGTCCACCCCGGCGCCGTCCAGGATCGCGCGCCTGCGGCACCCCGGGTTCGCGGCGAGCGCCGCGAGGGCGCGCGCGTCCAGGGCCTTGGCGGGGACGGCGGGGCCGCGCAGCTCAGCGAGCCGGTGCCGGAGCGCCGTCCCCCGCGTCTGTGGGGGCAGCGTCCGGTTCGGCTCCGGGGGCGAGCCGGGACTCGCGCTGCGATGGAATTCGCTCACCCACCGAAGTCTGGCATCCGCCACTGACAATCGGGGAGCCTGCGCCGTCCGAGCGTGCTGCGACGAGGGAGGCGCCCGGGGTGATCCGCACCCGGACGAGGTCCGCGCCCCGCATCACGTACGGCGCGAGCAGGAAGCCGACGCCCATCACGGCGACGCCCGCGACCGCGTCCAGGAAGTAGTGGTTGGCGGTGCCCATCACGACGGTCGCGGTCAGCAGCGGGTAGGCCACGCCGAGCACCTTGGTCAGCCGGGTGTTGCCGTACCGCCACAGCATCACGCCGCACCACAGCGCCCAGCCGCAGTGCAGGCTCGGCATCGCCGCGTACTGGTTGGTCATGCCGCCGAGGCCGCGCGGGGCGCTGGCCTCGCCGCCCCACCAGCCGTACGAGCTGTACTGGGCCATGGTGTCGACGAAGCCGTACTTCGCGTCCAGCAGCCGGGGCGGGCAGGTGGGCAGCAGGGTGAAGCCGATCAGGCCGATGAACGTGGACGTCATCAGCCAGGTGCGGGCCCGCCGGTAGGCCTCGGAGCGCCTGCGGAACAGCCAGACCAGGATCACCGGGGTGACGAGGTAGTGCAGCGAGGCGTACCAGAAGTCGGCCGGTATGCCGAGCCATGCCTCGCGGGTGAACAGGCGGTTGAGCGGGTGCTCGGCGTTGAGGTGCAGGGCCTTCTCGATGCGCAGGATCGCCAGGCCGTGGTCGACGGCGGTGCCGGTGTTCCCGCGCGCGAGCAGACGGCCGGCCGAGTAGCAGCCGTACACCAGCAGGATCAGCGGCAGCTCGGTCCACCAGCGCAGTCGGGTGCGCGGAGTCACCTCGGTGCCCGGTTTCTCGGTCTGCGGCATCCGACTGCCTCCCCCTTCTCGTCCCTTGTCTGCGCGGCGCCCGGCGGGCCGACCGTGACACTTTACGGTGTACGCGTTCCCGCCCATGCGGGGGCGTTCAGCACTCAAAGACGCGGGGAGCGCCCGCCGGGTTGCCCGTTCCCGGTGCGTTCCCAGGGTGGGTGATGATGGAGGTGTCCCGCTTCCGAATTTCTCCCGAAAGGTTCTTCCTCCATGGCACCGCGCATCCTGCTGGCCCGGCACGGACAGACGGAGTGGTCGCTGTCCGGCAAGCACACCGGCAGGACCGACGTACCGCTCCTGGAGGAGGGCCGGCGGGGGGCCAAGCTGCTGGGCGAGCGTCTGCACCGGCCGCCGTTCGACGGCCTCGCCGACGCCGAGGTGCGCACCAGTCCGCTGGCACGCGCGCGTGAGACGTGCGAACTGGCGGGCTTCGGCGACCGTGCGGCCCACTGGGACACGCTGATGGAGTGGGACTACGGCGCGTACGAGGGCCTGACCCCGGCGGACATCCAGGCGGTCCGCCCCGGCTGGCTGATCTGGCGGGACGGCGTGCCCGAGGGCGAGACGCTCGCCGAGGTGACCGCGCGGGCGGACGAGGTGGTGTCCTGGGCGCGGTCGGCGGACCGGGACGTCCTGGTGTTCGCCCACGGGCACATACTGCGGTCGATCGGCGCACGGTGGCTGGGCCTGCCGCTGGACTTCGCGGCGAAGATCAGACTGAACCCGACGTCCCTGTCGGTGCTGGGGTGGGCATACGGAGACCCGGCGATCGAGAGCTGGAACGATCTGGGGCACCTGGTCGGCTGAACGGCGGGGGTCGGCTGGGGCGTGGGGTTTCGCTCGCCGGCGCCGGCCGGGTGCCGCTGCGCCCACCCGTGCCGCCCCAGGCGGCACGCATGCCCGCAGCTACGACGTGCCCCGTAAGGGGCGCGGGGAACTGCGCGACCAGCCCCCACTCACCCGCAGCCGAATGTCGGCCTACACAACCCTCGGTGTCGACGCATGCCGGTCCAGGAACTCCTGGACCCCGCTCGCGCGGCGGTGCGGCAGCAGTACCCGCGCCGTGCCCGCCAGCATCCCCTGGATCCGGGACGACTGGACCTGGTCCAAGAGATCAAGCACCCGCATCCCCGCCAGCGCCGCCTCGTCCGGTCGGCCGCCCCGCGCGAGGTCGTCGGCCAGTTCCGCCGTGTACAGCGCGATGTTCCTCGTGAAGTGCGGGTCCTGCAGGTCGGCGGCGCGGCTGGCATGGCGTGCCGCCCGTCGCCAGTCGCCCAGCGTGGACCAGCACTGGGCCTCCAGGCCCTCCAGCTCGGCCTCTCCGTAGAAGCTCATCCACTCGGGGTCGGCGTCCGAGTGGCCTCGCTCGAAGAGGGCCTGTGCGCGGGCCAGCGCCTGTTCGCAGCCGGTGCGGTCGGCGAGCCCCGCCCAGCCGCCCGCCTCGCGCAGCGCGAGCAGCGACATCAGGCGGGCGGAGCCCAGCGGGCGCCCGACGCGCTGCGCGGCCTGGGCGGCGCGTACCGCCTCCCGGGGGCGCCCGGCGTCCCGCGCCAGGAACGCCGTGTTGCAGAAGGCGTGCGCCTCCAGCCCCGGGTCCCCGGTCATCCGAGCCGTCGCCAGCGCCTCCGCGTAGTGCGAACGGGCGTCGTCGAAGCGGCCGGAGTCATGGGCCAGCCAGCCCACGGAGATGGCCAGTTCACCGGCGCCCGAGTGCAGGCGTTCGGCGGTCGTCTGCCGGGTCGCGCCCGCGTCCAGCAGCGCGTACGCCGCGCGCAGCGGAGCCGCCGCGCGCCGGTACAGACCGTCCGCGCCGTGCCGGTCGTCGAGCAGCCGGATCCGGCGTACGGCCTCCTCCAGGGCGGCCGCGTGCGAGGACCCGGCGCGGCGTACCGGCCGGTCCGCCGCCACGGCGTCGATGGTGAACCCCAGGGGGCCCAGCGTGGCGGCGGCCACGGTGGCGCCCCCGCCGGTCATGAATAGGCGACGCAGCACGTCGCTCTCCTCGTAGTTGTCGTGCGTCTCGTACGGGTTCTGCGGGTCATACGGCTCGATGCCCCCCTGCGTCTCACCTGTGGCGGGCGCGAGGGGCGTGTCCTCCGGCGGCCGCCCCGCGCGTCCGCGTACGGACGAGCGGGGCGCGAAGCCGAGGTCGGCGAGCGTGCGGCCGGGAAACATATGGAGGAACACCCGTTCGTAGGCGTAGTTCGGGCAGCGGATCTCACCCGCCTCGACCCGGCCGATGTAGCGCGCGTCACAGCTCACCCGCTCGCCGATCTCGCGGGCGGCACGCCGTACCAGCGCGGCGAACTCGGCCGGCGAGTGCCGGCCGCGCAGCTGCCGGAAGGCGAGGTTCGGCCGTACCGGCCGATCGGGCTGCGACGAGGTCGTGGTTGACGACGTCATGGCCGGGTCCTCTCGTGCGAACCGTCGAACCATGCCGGACTCGTGGTGAGTTGTCCGTGTGGACCCTTGGTTCCGGCGGGCAAGAACGTACCTGCTGTGTCGGACCCGTGACGCAGGGTTTGGCTACAAACCGGATATCTCATGCACGATCTGCCATGAACTGCCATCCTTTGCGGCTGACTTCCGCCGTAGCCGTTGACGCGGTGGCGCGTTGGACGTCATGGACTGCAAGAGGGCTGCGCGGTGGAGGCCGGGATGGAGACCAGCCAGAGCAATGATCCCTGTACGCCGCCGTCGGCATCGACGGCGGCAGACGATGCGGGATGCGACCTCGTGACGGTGCCGGCCCGGCAGGGCCTGGAGGCGGTCGACATCCTGCGCCGCGGGACCGGGGACGCGGTGGGGCCCGTGCTCCACGACGACGGGGGCGGCACCCTCGGCTTCGTGGTGCCGGCCGGCACGGCGGCGGGCTGGGACGTCCCCGGCAGCACCTGCACCGGGACCGGCGGGTGCGGGCTGCGGCTCCGCCCCGAGCCACCGGTCGAGGGCTCCGACTGGCTGCTGCCGCCCGGCGAGGCCGACCTCGCGACCGACCCGGCGGTGCTGCGCCGGGCGCTCGGGGAGGCGGCCCGGATGATCGAGGCCGCGGACAGCTGCCGCTGAATGTCCCGGGCGCCCGCCGCCTGGGAGAATGGCGGAATGAGCAAGTCCAGGAACTCCCGGCGCCGGTCGGCTGCCGCCGCCGACGCCGTCGTCGAGGCCGTCGACGGCGGCCTCGCCCAGCTCATACCCGACCCCGACCGCGGCCGTGCCTGGACCCTGCTCATCGACGGCGCCCCGCAGTCCCATGTCGACCTCGACGACCCCGCGTACCTCTCCTTCGAGTACCAGCGCCGCCTCGGCCATGTGATCGACCTCGTCGCACCGCCGGGCAGACCGGTGCGGGTCGTGCACCTCGGGGGCGGGGCGTTCACGCTGGCGCGGTATGTGGCGGCCACCCGACCCCGGTCCACGCAGCAGATCGTCGAGCGGGACGCGGCCCTCGTCCAACTGGTCCGGCGCGAGCTGCCGGTGGATCCGAACGCGCGGATACGGGTGCGGTCCGTGGACGCCCGGGAGGGGCTGGGCAAGGTGCCGGAGGGGTGGGCGGACCTGGTCGTAGCGGATGTGTTCAGCGGGGCGCGCACTCCGGCGCACTTGACGTCCACGGAGTTCCTGGACGAGGTGCGGAGGGTGCTGCGGCCGGGGGGTGTGTACGCGGCGAACCTCGCGGACGGGCCGCCGTTGGCGCACCTCAGAGGGCAGATCGCCACGGCCGCCGCGCGGTTCGCCGAGCTCGCGGTGGTGGCGGACGCGGGGGTCTGGCGGGGGAAGCGGTTCGGCAACGCGGTGCTGGTGGCGGCCGACGTTCAGCTGCCGGTGGGGGAGTTGACCCGGCGTTGTGCGTCCGACCCGCACCCGGGGCGGGTCGAACACGGGCGGGAGTTGCGGGATTTCACGGGCGGGGCCGTCGCCGTGACCGATGCGGTGGCTGTGGCTTCGCCTGCGCCGCCGCCGTCGGTGTTCCGGTAGCCGCGAACAGCACCTCAGTACGTCTCCACCTGCACCTGCGGCGGACCGTCGTGCCACGTGCAGAACACCGACACCCGGTCCGTGCTCTTGCTGAACTGGATGCGGATCCAGGTCTCCGTCTTCCAGACCTGCATCGACCAGCCCGTTCCCGGGGTCGCCGACACCAGTGTCGCGCTGGTGTCGCCCAGGTCGAAGACCGCTCGGCCGCCGTCGGTGTCGTATGCCTTGACCTGGCCGGAGGCGGTGGCGGTGGCGGTGGCCGAGGGGCTCGGTGTGCTCGCGGGGGTTCGGGACGGTGTGGGGGCGGGAGTCGCCGACGGGCTCTTCGAAGGGGTCCGCGACGGGCTCGGTGAACCGGGCGCCGACGATGCCAGCGGCTTTGAACCCTGGGTCGTCGGGGCGTCGTCCGTCGCCGTGATGGGGAGGGCCCGCGGAGGGTCGTAGGCCGTGCCGGCCATCACCGTGTGGACACCCCACCACGACAGCGTGACCGCCGCGCCCGTGGCGAGCAGCCAAGCCAGTACGTGTACGAGTCCCCTGCGCATCGCGGGCCATATTGCCTCAGGAATCACACAGAGCGCACATGAGCTGAGTTATCCACAGGCCCCGACCGGCGCCTGCCGCATGGCGTACGGTGCGGCGCATGGCAAGTGTGCTCGTGGTCGAGGACGACCAGTTCGTACGCTCGGCGCTCATCCGGCAGCTGACCGACGCCTCGCACACCGTGCGCAGCGTCGGTACGGCACTGGAGGCGCTGCGCGAGGTCGCCCATTTCCGCTTCGACGTGGTCGTCCTGGACCTCGGACTGCCGGACCTGGACGGCTCCGAGGCGCTGAAGATGCTGCGCGGCATCACCGACGTGCCCGTCATCATCGCCACCGCGCGCGACGACGAGACGGAGATCGTCCGACTGCTCAACGCCGGTGCGGACGACTATCTGACCAAGCCGTTCTCCGTCGAGCACCTCTCGGCGCGGATGGCCGCCGTGCTGCGCCGGGCGCGGTCCGGCGGGGGCGAGGCGGCGCCGTCCAGTGTGCTGCGGGTCGGCGGGCTGACCGTCGATCCGCTGCGCCGGCAGGCCGAGTTGGACGGGATGCGGCTCGATCTCACCCGGCGCGAATTCGATCTGCTGGCCTTTCTGGCCGGGCGGCCCGGGGTCGTGGTGCCGCGCAGGGAACTGCTCGCGGAGGTGTGGCAGCAGTCCTACGGGGACGATCAGACCATCGATGTGCACCTGTCGTGGCTGCGGCGGAAGTTGGGGGAGACGGCGGCTCGGCCGCGCTATCTGCACACCCTGCGCGGGGTCGGCGTGAAGCTCGAACCACCCGGGGAGGGGGCGTCGCGATGAGGTGGGCACTGGTCAAGGTCTGTCTGGCCGTGACGGCGATGGTCGTGGTCGCCTTCGCCGTTCCGCTCGGCCTGGTCGTCAAGGAGATGGCCCGCGACCGTGCCTTCTCCAACGCCGAGCGGGAGGCGGCCGCCGTCGCCCCGGCCCTGTCCATCACCACCGACCGGGACAAGCTGGAGCGGGTGGTGGCCTCGGCCGGCGCCGACCGGGGCATGGCCGTGCACATACCCGCGGCCGGTGGCCAGGCCGCCGTCGACATCGGGCGGCAGCACGCCGCCGACCAGGACATCGCGGCCGTACGGAAGCTGGGGCGGGCGTCCACGACCGGGGTCGACGGCGGGTCGACCCTGCTGCAGCCGGTCGCGCTCGGCTCCGGGGCCATCGCGGTCGTCGAGGTGTACGTGCCCGAGTCCGAGGTGACCCACGGCGTCTCCACGGCCTGGGCGGTGCTCGCCGCCGTCGGCCTGGCGCTGATCGTCGGCTCGGTCGCCGTCGCCGACCGGCTGGGCGTACGGATGGTGCAGCCCGCGCAGCGGCTGGTCGAGGGCGCGCACGAACTGGGGGAGGGCAAGCTGGGGGCGCGGGTGCCGGAGGAGGGGCCGACCGAACTGCGGCTGGCGGCGGTCGCGTTCAACTCGATGGCCGACCAGGTCGTACAACTGCTCGCGAACGAGCGGGAACTGGCCGCCGACCTGTCCCACCGGCTGCGGACCCCGCTCACCGTGCTGCGGCTGAACGCGGCCTCGCTCGGGGACGGGACCGCCGCCGAGCAGACCCGGGCCGCCGTCGCGCAGTTGGAGCGTGAGGTCGACACCATCATCCGTACCGCGCGGGAGGCCAAGCCGCAGACGGCGGCGATCGGGCCGGGTGCCGGGTGCGACGCGGCCGAGGTGGTGCGGGAGCGGATGCGGTTCTGGTCGGCGCTCGCGGAGGACGAGGGCCGCAGATGGCGGGTGGCCGGTGTCGACCGGCCGGTGCGCATACCCGTGGCCCGCGCGGATCTGGCCGCCGCGCTCGACGCGCTGCTCGGCAATGTGTTCCGGCACACCGCCGAGGGCACCGCCTTCGCGGTCGACGTGCACAACGCGGAGGACGCGGTGATCGTGCTGGTCTCGGATGCGGGGCAGGGCATCCGGGATCCCGAGGCCGCGATGGCGCGGGGGCGGGGGTCCGGGGCGGCCGGGTCGACCGGGCTCGGGCTGGACATCGTGCGCCGGCTCGCCGAGTCGACGGGCGGTGATGTGCGGATCGGCTCGTCGGTGCTCGGCGGGACCGAGGTGCGGATCTGGATCCAGCTGGACGGCGGGAAGCCCGAGCGGAAGGGGCATCGGGGGACGGTGCGCCGACGCCGTTCGCGCAGGCAGCCGGGGGAGGCGGGCAGGAGCGGAACCGGGGAACCAGCGGAAGAAATGGTCTCGACCTTTAATCGGTCCCGATCCCTTCCTTAAGCGCACCCTAAGATCCCCAACGACCGTCCCTGTCGGGCCGTTTGTCCGAATCCCGGTCGCTAGCGTGCTGCCGCACCCCACCCCATTCGGCAGGCGAAGGCAGGCACGCGCATGAGCACGCACCGGCGCAGAATCAGCGGCAGGAACAAGGCGATGGGCGGTGTGGTCGCGGCGGCCGTCGTCGGTGGCGGGGCGATCCTGTTCACCGGTATCGCGCAGGCCGCCGGGGTCGGCGCCGCGTACACGAGGACGAGCGACTGGTCGACCGGGTACACCGCGCAGTACGTCGTCACCAACAACAGCGGTGCGAGGGAGAAGGACTGGACCCTGGAGTTCGACCTGCCGGCCGGCGCGAAGATCAGCTCCCTGTGGAACGCCGAGTACACGGTCAGCGGTCAGCACGTCACCGTGAAGCCGCCGAAGTGGGACACGGACGGTCTGGCGGCCGACGAGTCGGACACCGTCGGCTTCGTGGTCAACGGCAGCGGGGACCCGACCGGCTGCCGTATCGACAACGCGAGCTGTTCGGCGGACACCACGGCGACCCCCGAGCCCAGCGGCCGCCCGACGGCGTCCACCACCCCGACGGCCACCCCGACTCCTACCCCCACCGCGACGGCGACCTCGGCACCGACGGCCACGGCGTCCGCCACCTCCTCCGCCACCGCTTCCCCGACCCCGAGCAGCGGTACCGGCACCACCACCTCCGCCGCCTTCGCCCCGTACGTCGACACCTCGCTCTACCCGGCGTTCGACCTCCTCGCCGCCGCGAACGCGACCGGTGTGAAGAACTACAACCTCGCCTTCATCACCGACGGCGGCGGCTGCACGCCCAAGTGGGGCGGGGTGTCGGACCTGTCCAGCGACGCCGTCGCCGCCCAGATAGGCGCCCTGCGCGCCAAGGGCGGTGACGTCCGGGTCTCCTTCGGCGGCGCCTCCGGCTCCGAGCTCGCCACCACCTGCTCCTCGGCGGACACGCTGGCGGCGGCGTACGGCAAGGCCGTGGACGCGTACAAGCTGACCAAGGTCGACTTCGACGTGGAGGGCGGCGCGCTGCCCAACACCACGGCGAACACCAACCGGGCGAAGGCCATCGCCAAGCTCCAGGCCGCCCACCCGGACCTGGACGTCTCCTTCACCCTCCCGGTCATGCCCGAGGGCCTCACCCAGGACGGCGTGAACCTGCTCTCCAATGCCAAGGCCAACGGCGTGAGGATCAGCACCGTCAACATCATGGCGATGGACTACGGCCCCTCGTACAACGGCGACATGGGCACCTACGCCACCCAGGCCGCCACCGCCACCCAGGCCCAGATCAAGAGCGTGCTCGGGCTCTCCGACTCCGCCGCCTGGAAGACGGTCGCCGTCACCCCGATGATCGGCGTCAACGACGTCTCCTCCGAGGTCTTCAAGGTCGACGACGCCGGCCAGTTGGTGGACTTCGCCAAGTCCAAGGGCCTCGGTTGGCTGTCGATGTGGTCGGCCACCCGCGACCAGCAGTGCCCCGGCGGCACCAAGCCCACCGCGGACGCCACCTGCAGCTCGGTCGCCCAGGACAAGTACGCCTTCTCGAACGCGTTCAAGGCGATCGGCTGACAACCGCCCGAAACCCCGGTGGTCCGGGCCGGTTTCGACCGGCCCGGACCAGCACGCACCGCCCCCGGGGCCGCTAGAAGATCCCCGGCCCCCCGAAGCCGCCAGGGCCGCCGAATCCGCCCGGGCCGCCAGGCCCGCCCATCGGCGGGCCGTGGTGGTGGAAGCCGTCGAAGATCGCGTCGGCCAGGAGCATGCCGCCCACTCCCGCCGCGCCCGCGATCAGGGCCGTCTTCCACCACGGCGTGCTGTACCAGCCGCCGGGGACGGTACGGCCGCCGACCGAACCGCCCGGGTAGTAGTACGGAGTCCCGGCGCCGGGGCGGTCCGAGGACGTGTAGGTCTGGCCGCCCACCGTCACCTGCTGGCCCGCCGTCGCCGCGCCCATCGGCGGCAGCGCCGGGCCCGGGTCGAGGCCGAGGGCGGTGCGGGCCGCCCGTACGTAGTGCAGGCCCTCCACCGCGGTCTGGGTCACCAGCGCGTACTGCGCCGGGGTGTACGCCGTCGCCAGCTGGTTCTGCGCCGCGCGATGACGCTCCGTCGCGTCCGCCAGCGCCTGGCGCGCCGCCCGCTCGTCACCCGCGTCCAGTGTCGCGATGCCACCGCCCAGCCGGTCCACCCAGCGGATGGCCTCGGCCCCGGCGTCGGCGGTGAAGTCCTGCTGCGCCGTCCGCCCGGCACCGGCCGCGGCCTGCTGCCGGTGCCGGCCGACGAAGGCCACCACTCCGGCGATGACCAGCGCCAGCATCACCAGCGCGATGAAACCCATGACGTCCTCCGATGTCCCCGAGGCTCGATCACCTCGTACGTCCTATGAGACGCCCGGGAGTTGAGAGGCCGCTGATCACTGCCTGAGTGGTGTCTGTGAAGCGGGAGGGGGCGCGGCCCCCCAAAGCCGCGCCCCCGGTCTCAGGCCGCCCCCGGTCTCAGGCCGCCGCCGGCCGGGCCGGCGGGAGTGTTCCCGTGCGGGCCGCCTCCGCGTACCAGCGCGCGCTCGACTTCGGGGTGCGGGCGAGGGTCGCGTAGTCGACGTACACCGCCCCGAACCGCTTCTCGTAGCCGTACGCCCACTCGAAGTTGTCCATCAGGGACCACAGGTAGTAGCCGCGCACGTCCGCGCCGTCGGTGATGGCGCGGCGGACCGCCGAGAGGTGGCCGTGCAGGTAGGCGATGCGCTCCGGGTCGTGGACGTTGCCGTCCGGGTCGGGCTTGTCGTCGTAGGCCGCGCCGTTCTCCGTGACGTACAGCGGTAGGCCCGGGGCCTCCCGGGTGTAGCGCATGATCAGCTCGTGCAGGCCCGTCGGGTCGATCGTCCAGCCCATCTCGGTGCGTTCGCCCGGGGTCTGGTGGAACGCGACGCCGTCGGCGCCCGGCCAGGGGGAGTGGCTGCTCGCGCCGTGGCCGTCCGCCCGCGGACCGTCCGCCGTGGCGGAGGCCGCCGACACCAGCGTGGGCGTGTAGTAGTTCAGCCCGAGCGCGTCCAGCGGCTGGTGGACGGCGGCGAGGTCGCCGTCCAGGACGTGCGACCAGTCGGTCACCGACGCCGTCGCCGCGAACAGCGTCTCCGGGTACGCGCCGTGCAGGATCGGGCCGTGGAAGACCCCGTTGGCCAGGTCGTCGATCGTGCGGACCGCCACCAGGTCCGCCGGGTCCGGCGAAAGCGGCCGTACGACCGAGGAGTTGAGGCTGATCGCGACCTGGTTCCGGGCCGGCATCACCGAGCGCAGGGCCGAAGTGCCCAGCCCGTGCGCGAGGTTGAGGTGGTGCGCGGCGCGCAGCGTGGCCGCCGGGTCGGTACGGCCGGGGGCGTGCACCCCGGAGCCGTAGCCCAGGAAGGCGCTGCACCAGGGCTCGTTGAGGGTGATCCACTGCTCGACGCGGTCGCCGAGCGCCTCGCCGACGATCCCCGCGTACTCGGCGAACCGGTACGCCGTGTCCCGCTCCGGCCAGCCGCCCGCGTCCTCCAGCTCCTGCGGCAGGTCCCAGTGGTAGAGGGTGATCGCGGGCTTGATGCCCTTCGCCAGCAGCTCGTCCACCAGCCGGCGGTAGAAGTCCAGGCCCACCTGGACCGCCGGGCCCCGGCCGGTCGGCTGCACGCGCGACCAGGAGACCGAGAACCGGTACGCGGTCAGGCCGAGGTCCGCCATCAGCGCCACGTCGTCGCGGTAGCGGTGGTAGTGGTCGACAGCGATGTCACCGGTCTCGCCGCCGGCGGTCCGGCCCGGGGTATGACTGAAGGTGTCCCAGATCGAGGGCGTGCGGCCGTCCTCCCGCACCGCCCCCTCGATCTGGTACGCGGAGGTCGCGGCGCCCCAGAGAAAGGCGGGAGGAAAGGTCACGGAGGTCGTGGGTTCAGTCATGGAAGCGCTCCCATAGGAGGTCGTGGAGACCGACGGGTGGGTGAGGAGGAGAGAAGGGGCCGGGACGGCGGTGACCCGGCCCCCGTGCGCGGGAAGGGGCGGCGCCGGCCCCTCTCGAAGCTGTTCAGCCCTTCACGGCGCCCTGCATGATGCCGCCCACGATCTGCTTGCCGAAGATCGCGAAGACCAGCAGCAGCGGCAGCGTACCCAGCAGCGCGCCCGCCATGATCAGGGACTGGTCGGGGGTGTAGCCGCGGCCCAGGCCCGCCAGGGCGACCTGCACGGTCGGGTTGCCGGTCTGGGTGAGGACCAGGAACGGCCACAGGAAGTCGTTCCACGCCTGCACGAACATCAGCATGCCGAGTACCGCCATGGCCGGGCGCGCCGCGGGGAACACGATGTGCCACACCACCCGCCAGCTGCTCGCGCCGTCCACCCTGGCCGCCTCGATCAGCTCGTCCGGCAGCGCCTGGAGCAGGTACTGCCGCATGAAGAACACGCCGAACGCGCTCACCAGGGACGGGAAGATGACCGCCTGCAGCTGGTCCGCCCAGTTCAGCTTGGCGACCATCATGTACAGCGGGATGATGCTCAGCTGCGGCGGCACCATCATCGTGCCGATCACCGTCAGCATCAGGATGTTGCGGCCCCGGAAGCGCAGCTTGGCGAAGGCGAACCCGGCGATCGTCGAGAGCACGACGATGGTCACCGCGGAGATGCCCGCCACGATCGTGGTGTTGAAGAACGCCTGGCCGAGGTTGGCCTCGTTCCACGCCACGTCCAGGTTGTGGAAGAGGTTCCCGCCGAACCAGAACGGCGGCGGGGTCTCGGCCAGCCGGTTGTTGTTCCGGGACGCGGCGATCGCCGTCCACACCAGCGGGAACAGCGAGCCGATCGAGAACAGCGCGAGGATCGTGTAGGCGATCGGGCCCGCGTGCATGGTGCCGCCGGCGCGCGCCGACTTCGGGCGCCGTACCCGCTTGGGTTCGACAGCCGGGGGTTTGGTCAGGGTCGTCGTCACGGCCGGTCTCCTAACTACTGGCGCGCAGCCGGCGCGAGATGACGTAGTTGACGATGCCGATCACGATGAGGATCAGGAACATCGTCCAGGCGATGGCGGAGGCGCGGCCCAGGTGCTGGTTCACCCAGCCCTGCTCGTACAGGTACAGGCCGAGCGTCTGGAACTGGTGCTCCGCGCCGCCCGACGCGCCCTTGTTGGCGTCGAAGATCAGCGGCTCGCCGAACAGCTGGCTGGCGCCGATGGTCGAGACGACACAGGTGAACAGGATCGTCGGCCGCAGCTGCGGCAGCGTGACATGGAAGAACTGCTGCCAGCGCGAGGCGCCGTCCAGGGCCGCCGACTCGTAGAGGTCCTGCGGGATCGCCTGCATCGCCGCCAGGTAGATCAGCGCGTTGTAGCCGGTCCAGCGCCAGATCACGATCGACGACACCGCGATCTGCGAGGGCCACTTGTCGTTCTGCCAGTCGATGTGGCCGACACCGAAGAAGTGCAGCGCCCAGTTGATCATGCCGTAGTCACGGCCGAAGAGGAGGACGAAGACCAGCGAGGCGGCGGCGATCGACGTGGCGTACGGCGCCAGCATCACGACCCGGTAGAAGGTCGAGGCCCGCAGCTTGTAGTTGAGGATGTGGGCGAGCCCCATCGCCATCAGCAGCTGCGGAACCGTCGAGATGATCCCGATGGTCAGGGTGTTCTTCGCCGCGTTCCAGAAGAACTCGTCGCCGAAGATCCGGGTGTAGTTGTGCAGCCCCGCCCACTGCATGTCGGTGGGCGCGGTCAGCTCCACCGTGTGCAGCGAGGCCCAGCCCGTGTAGACCAGCGGGAAGAGCCCGAAGGCGAGGAAGAGCACGAAGAACGGCGAGATGAACCCGTACGGGCTCCACTTGATGTCCCGCTGCCAGCGGCGCGAGAGACGGGCGCGGCGCCGCCGTTCCGCCTCGGTGGGCGCGGCGGACGGGCGGACCGGGGCCGCGCCCCCCTCCTTGGCGAGGGGCGCGGCGGTGTCGTGCCGGGTGGCCATGCCGGTCACTTGTCCAGACTGTTGTCGATGGTCTTGGTCGCCGTCGCCCAGGCCTCCGCGGCGGTCTTGCCCTTGGTGACGAGGATGACGCCGTTGTTGGCCAGACCGTCCTGGATGATCTGGTCCTTCGGGCCGATGATCTGCACCGGGATGCTCTTGGCGGCCTCGGCGAAGACCGTGCCGATCGGGGCGTCACCGGTCATGTCGTTCTTGGCGCCGGTCACCGCCGCCGTGGTGTACGTCGACGGCGCGCTCGGGAAGTTGCCCTGCACGCTGAAGAGCTTGGTCTGCTGCGCGGGCGCGGTCAGCCAGGCGACCAGCTTCTCGGCCTCCGCGACGTTCTTGCCGCTCTTGGGCACGGTCAGGAAGGAACCGCCCCAGTTGCCGGCCTTCGGCGACTGGGCCACGGCCCACTTGCCGGCCGCGTCCGCCTTCGACTGGCCCTTGATGTAGCCGAGCATCCACGGCGGGCAGGAGATCGCCGCGAACTTGTTGTTGGCCATCGTGCTGTTCCAGGACGGCTGGAACTGGGTCTGCGCCTGGACCAGTCCCTCCTGCGCGGCCTTCGCGGTCGTGTCGAACGCGTTCTTCACGGCCGGGTTCGTCTTGTAGATGATCTTGCCGGAGGAGTCGTAGAACTTGGTGGTCTCACTGGACAGGATCGCGTTCAGGAGACCGCCGGGGGAGTCCATGAAGACGGTGCCGGAGGGCGCCTTCTTCTTGTACTGCTCGCCGACCTGGATGAACTTGTCCCAGCTGCCCGCCCACAGCTTGCCCACCGCGGCGGGGTCGGTGGGCAGACCGGCCTGCTGGAAGAGGTCCTTGCGGTAGCAGATGCCGAGCGGTCCGACGTCGGTGCCGAGACCGATGGTCTGCCCGCCGCTGGTGGTCGCCTGCTTCCACTTCCAGTCCAGCCAGTTGCTCTCCTTCACCCCGGAGACCTTGGACAGGTCCTCCAGCTTGTCCGCGAACGTGCTGGTGACCTCGGCGATGTTGCCGACTTCGACGGCCTGGATGTCCATCAGACCGCTGTTGGTGGTCAGGTGGTTGACCAGCGCCGGGTAGTAGTTCGCGTTCTGCTCGACCGAGGTGTCCTTGATGACGATGTTCGGGTGGAGCTTCTCGTACTCCGTGTAGAGCCCGGCCTCCTTGAAGCCGAACGTGCCGAACAGGCCGAGCGTGATCGTCGTCTTGCCCTTCCCGCCGCCGCTGGAGTCGCCGCTGCCACTGCCGCTGTCGTTGGCACAGCCGGCCAGCAACGCTCCTCCCAACGACACGACGGCCGCCAGGACCACCGCCTTGCGCGAGGCGGTTCGGGTACGTGCTCGCATTACGTCCTCCTGTTGCCCTGACGTGCCGACCCCCCGGCCAACTGCACTGTTGGGCCCGTGTGTTTCTCGCTGCGGCTCGGGCGGGGAACGTGCGGGATGTGTATGTGCCAGGTACTGTGGGAGCGCTCCCACCGGTGATGTGTTGAAGGGTCGTCGGTTCGCGGCGGGGTGTCAAGGGAGTCGGCGCGGCGAACCGCGTTCAGTTATCCGGCTGTTAACTAGCCGGGGATGGCGTCGCACAGGGCTGTATATGTCCTGACAAATCGGCCGAGGATGCGCCGGTGGGTGGCACTGTTAGATTCCAGGCCAGCGAGTTGTATGTCGGCGAAAGGGCGGAGCCCATGGCAAGCCACGGAGCGCGGGGGCGTAGTGGTGGTCGGCCCACCCTCGAAGAGGTGGCCGCCCGGGCCGGGGTGGGGCGCGGGACGGTGTCCCGGGTGATCAACGGCTCGCCCCGGGTCAGCGACGCCACCCGGGCAGCCGTGGAGGCCGCGGTCGCCGAGCTCGGTTATGTTCCGAACACCGCCGCCCGCGCCCTCGCGGCCAACCGCACCGACGCCATCGCCCTGGTCGTCCCCGAGCCGGAGACCCGGTTCTTCGCGGAGCCGTACTTCTCGGACATGCTCCGCGGTGTCGGTGCCGAACTCTCCGACACCGAGATGCAGTTGCTGCTGATCTTCGCGGGCAGCGACCGGGAGCGGGAACGGCTGGCCCAGTACCTCGCCGCCCACCGGGTCGACGGGGTCCTGCTGGTCTCCGTCCATGCCGACGACCCGCTGCCCGACCTTCTCGCCCAGCTGGAGATCCCGGCGGTGATCAGCGGCCCGCGGTCCGCCGCCGAGACCCTGACGTCCGTCGACTCCGACAACTACGGCGGCGGCCGCTCGGCCGTCGAGCACCTCCTGGCCGGTGGCCGCCGGACCATCGCGCACATCACCGGCCGCCTGGACGTGTACGGCGCCCAGCGCCGCGTCGACGGCTACCGCGACGCCCTGCGCGACGCCGGCCACCAGGTGAACGAACTCCTCATCGAACCGGGCGACTTCACCGAGGAGGGCGGCCGGCGCGCGATGACCCGGCTGCTGGAGCGGGAGCCCGCCCTCGACGCGGTCTTCGCCGGCTCGGACGTGACGGCGGCGGGCGCCCGCCAGGTGCTGCGCGAGGTGGGCCGCCGTATCCCGGACGACGTGGCCCTGGTCGGGTACGACGACTCGGCCATCGCCCGCCACATGGACCCGCCGCTCACCAGCGTCCGCCAGCCCATCGTGGAGATGGGCCGCGCGATGATCGACCTGCTGCTGTCCGAGATCGCCGACCGCCGCCCGGCCGCGTCCCGGGGGCTGGAACGCCGGCACGCGGTACTCCCGACGGAACTGGTGGAGCGGGCCTCGTCCTGAGGGACGGGGTGGGCGCGGCGGCACCAGGCCGTAGGCCTTCTTGCGGCAGGGGCGTCGGCCGGTCCGGCGTCAGAGTGTCTTGGTCTGGCCGCCGTCGATGAGGATCTCCGTGCCGGTGATGTTCGCGGCGAGCGGGGAGGCCAGGAACAGGGTGAGGTCGGCGATCTCGTGCGCCTCGGTGATCCGCCCGGACGTGATGCCCATGCTCTGCGGCACGACGACGTCCAGCGCCTCCTGGGCGGTGGTCCCGGCGGCCGAGGCGGTGGCGTCGGCGAATCCGCCCGGCGCGGTCCAGAACGGCGTGCGGACGGGTCCCGGAGCGATGGCGTTGACGCGGACGCCCTGCGGGGCGAACTCCTCGGACAGGGACTTGTTCAGGTTGGTCAACGCGGCCTTGGCCGCGGAGTAGTCGACCACCATGGGGAAGGGCAGCCGGGCGTTGATCGAGCTGATGTTGACGATCGTCGCGTCGCCGGCCGCGACCAGGTGGGGCAGGGCCGCGCGGCTGGCGCGGACGGCGCTGAAGAAGGTCAGGTCGAAGATGCGCTGCCAGTCGGCGTCGCTGACCGCGAGGAACGACTCACGGGGTTCGGCGGCCCCCACGTTGTTGACGAGGACGTCCAGGCGCCGGTGACGCTCCACGGCCTGCTGGACCAGGGTCTCGGCCCCTTCCGCGGTGGACAGGTCGACCGCCACGATCGTGACGTCGTACTTGGCCGCCAGGGCGTCCAGTTCGGGGGTGGAGGAACGACTGCCCGCCACCACCTTCACGCCCTCCTGGGCCAGCTTCTCGACCACGGCCAGGCCGATGCCCTTGCTGGCTCCGGTGACGACGGCGACCTTGTCCTCGAGGTGCAGTTCCATGACGGGTCCTTTCTGGATTGATCAATACACAAATATGGCAGGCGGAACCACGGATGTGGGTGTGCCGTGCGGGGCGTCCGCGGTGTTCAGTCCAGTGCGCGCATCGCCGTGGACAGGGCGTCCTCCGTGAACTCCCTCCCCATGCGGGCTCCGCCGACGACGCGAACCCCCTGGATGAACGTGGTCAGGAACCTGGCCAATTCCCTGGGGCTCTTCTCGGGGGAGATCTCCCCTCGCGCCTGGGCCCGCTCCAGGGCGCCGGTGAGGGAGGACTCGACCTGGCGGATCGCGGTGTTGACGCGGTCGGCCGCCGGGGGCTGGTCGCCGCACTGTGTGGCGGTGTTGACCACGAGACACCCGCGTGCGGGGTCGGCCAGGTCCGCCTCGATCATGGCGGCGAGCACCTTGCGGACCGCGTCCCGGATCCCGGGCGTCTCGTCGAGGGCCGTGTCCAGGTCGCTCCCCTGGGAGGAGATGTAGCGGTCGAGGGCGCGTATGTAGAGCTGCTCCTTCGAGCCGAAGGCCGCGTAGAAGCTGCCGCTGCCTATCGACAGTTCCTTCAGCAGGTCCTGCAGGGAGGTCTCGGCATAGCCCCGGCGCCAGAACAGATCCATGGCGCGGTCCGTGGCCTGGTCGATGTCGAATTCCCTGATGCGTGCCATGGGGACACCTTAGCGCGCTTTGTGGAATAGTCAATCCACAAAAAGAGGGCGGCCGGGTCCGGGCCCTGAGCTGACAGGAAACGTAAAGAGTCCGCACGGGAAGAACCAAGGATTCGCCTGCCCTGAGGTGCATATCGACTCAGGTGATCCGGAAGCGGACTGTGGTCGGGCGCCGGGCGGTCACAAAGCGATGGGGCGCCGCACCTGCCGGCCTTCAGAATGCACAGCGGCGCGGGCCCGTCGGGGGACCGCCCGAGCGCTGGGAAGGATCCTGACCTCCATGGCCGTCTTCCGCTTACTCACGCCTGCCTCCGGACGCCTCGCGTCGAGACCGGTCGCCGCCGTCATGGTCGTGGCCGCGGCTCTGGCCGCCGGGTCACTGACGGCCACGGCGCCGGCCCACGCGACGTCCGCCACTCGACCGACCTGCGCGATCAACGACACCAGCGGCTGTCTGAACAACACCGCCACCAGCACCTTCACCACCACGACCGGCCCCGCTGACGCCGACGGCTCCGGCAACAGCTTCAACGCCGCCGACCTGACGAGCACGGCGGGCTGGCGGAGCGGCCACACCGTCACCGTCGACGGCGCCACCGTCACACTGCCGCAGTTCGGCACGGGCACCTACGACAACATGGTGGCCTCCGGCCAGACCGTCACGCTGCCCGGCGACGGCGTCGTCAACACCGGCGACGCCGTGGTCTTCCTCGCCTTCGCCACCGGCGGCGCGGCCCAGGGCGCCACCGGCACCATCACCTACGCCAAGAACAACTGCCTGGACCGGAACAACCCGGCCGACCAGGGTTACGACCTGGACAACGTGCCCGACTGGCTCTCCGGCCCGGCCTCCGCGGCCGCCATCACCCTGGCCCACGAGAACCACGGCGACAACACCCAGACCAGCCCGGCCTCCGGCCCGAAGGTCTATGCCGTGAGTGTCCCGCTGCAATGCCCCGGCTCGGTCGTCAGCAGCATCTCCCTGCCCCAGTTCACCGACGGCGTCCAGGCCGGCCGGCCCGCCCTGCACATCCTCGGGCTCGGCATACGGCCGATGGCCGTCACCGGCAGCGGAGCCGGCGCCCAGCACTGGGTCGGCACCTGGGCCTCGGTCCAGGACACCGGCAAGGTGCTGTTGTCCGACGACAGCGCAGCCACTGCCGACGGCCAGACCCTGCGCATCCCGGCCCACGTCAGCATCGGCGCCTCCGGCGGGGACGGGGCGCGCGTCCACCTGTCCAATGCGCTGGGTGCCACGCCGGTGACCTTCGATGCGGCCTCCGTCGCCCCGCAGGACACCACCGCGGGCGGCGCCACCGCGGCGGCGGCACCGACACAGCTGACCTTCGACGGTTCCACGTCCGTCACCGTGCCGGCAGGCGGCGACGTCACCAGCGATCCGGTCGCCCTGACGGTCCGACAGCAGGCGACCGTACTGGTCAGCTTGCGGGTGCACGGCCCGGTCCCCGCCATGCCCGGCCACTCGGTGGCCCGTACTCCGGTCTGGGTCAGCGACCCCGCAGACCGCACCGGTGAGACGTCCGCCGCCCACTACACGCGGACCACTTACACCGGTCTGCCGTACCTCTCGGGCATCGACGTCACCACCTCCACTTCACACCCCACCGGCTCACTGGTCCTCTACGGAGACCAGAGCGTCAACGGGGACACCGCGAGCGAGGACGGCCGGCATCACCTGAGCGACGCGATCACCGGCTCCCTGGCCGACGACCCCCACGGGAACGCCTCCGTGGACTACGGCGTGCTCAACGCGGGCACCAGCGGCAACCCGCTGCCGCAGATCGCCAACAGCGCCACTCCGGTCAACGCGCTCAACCCCGAGGACCGTGAGGTCCTGGTCCAGGGCAACGTGCGCACCGTCCTCGTCTCCACCGGCGCCGCCGACCTGCTGGACTGCACGGGCAGCGCCGACACCTGCGCCACCGGCGTGGAGGCCGGACTGGCGTCCCTGGACAGCCGGCTGAGCTCGTACGCCACCGACGACGGTCAGCTCTACGTCGACCAGCAGCCGATCACGCAGAACTCGAACATCACCGTCTACCTCGCCACCGTCCCGCCGTTCACGGCCGCCCACTCCGGCACCGCGACCCAGGAGGCCGCCCGCGAGCAGGTCAACGAGTACCTGCTCGACAACTACCCGGGCCGGCTCATCGACTTCGCCGCGGCGGTTTCCACCGGCGGTACCGCCACCTCCCCGACCGTCAAAGCCGCCGACCTCTCGGACGGCAACCCGTCCGACGGGTACTACGCCGACCTCGCCGGCCGCTACGTCGACGACGCCGACTCCGGCACACTCATCTACCCGCCGGACTGACCCCACTGCGGACCGAGGCCCCACCGGGTGACGGAAAAGGCCCCTGGTCTGCGTTTCCGCAGACCAGGGGCCTTTTCCTACTCAAGGGTGAGTGACGGGACTCGAACCTGTTTCGTATCGCTATCGTGACCTGCGTCTTTGCTGTGCAGGTGGGTAAATCCGGGCATACGGGTGACGGGTGATGCGGCTGGATGACACTGCGCGGCATCCGGTTTGGCCATGGCCAAACGCTCCAGTCGGGGACGATGGATGGGCATGAGCGTGGAGATCGTGCCCATGCGCACCACGTGCCGGATGGAGATCCGGGTTCACCCGTGAACAGACGGTCCCCGGTGCGGCTGCGCCGGACCCGGCCTGGCTGATGTCCTTAGGGAGCGCGTGACCGAGACTTCGGCCCGCCGCTCTCGCCCGGTGGACGGGCGGTCCGCTCAGTGGTCGGCACTGCCGGGCGGTACGACCCATTCGGCGGGTTGGCCGGTGAGGGAGGCGATCATGTCGAGGTCGCCGTCGTAGTGGAGGACTGTCCGCTGGTGCAGTTCTGCCGTGGCGGCGATCAACAGGTCGGGGAGGGACAGTGCGCGGTGGAAGCCTGCGTTGAGAGCGTGGCGCTGGACTTCCAGGGCGCGGACGAAGGTGTGGTCGTCGGCGTGGAGGTAGTCGAAGGCGTGGAGCCAGGTGCTGATCCGGGTCGCCTCGGAGCTGTCCCGTGCGGAGTGGATCATCTCGTACTCGGTGGGCTGGCACACGGCCAGGAGGTAGCGCTCGTGCAGGGGCTTGAGCACCTCCTTGACGCCCGGCTTCGTCCAGCGGACGAGGGCGGACTTGTCGATCAGGCAGTGGTCCTGCATCAGGCGGCCCGGCCTCCGTCACGGTCGCCGTCGTGCTTGAGAGAGCCGTCGGCGTTGCGGGGGCCGGTGTTCTCGACGATCTCACTGAAGTCGAACTCGCCGGCCTCCATGGCGTCGAAGCCCTCCTGTCGCAGGTGCCTCTTGACGGCGTCTTCCATGGCGAGGCGGACGGCTTTGGCCTTCGTTTTGGCTCCGAAGATGCGCATGGCCTCGGTGACCATGTCTTCATCGAGGTCGATGACTGTTCTGGCCATGTGGATGGTCCCTCCGCTGCTGGCCCTGCCCCATAAAACGATACCTTTTATTGTTCAGAATAGATGTCGTTTCGGTCGGAGGTCTCATCGTGGATGGGCGATCCTGGCACCGCGGCAGGGCTGGGGAAGGCGGCCCGCAGGGAGGTTCACCACGGCGAAGGCGGGGTGGCCTGCCGCGGGCGGCTCACCGGTGTGGCTGGGGGGCGTACGCAGCGATCTGCCGCTGAGCCGGCCGCCGGGTGGATCCCCGACGGCGGCCACCGCCCGGTAGGGGGCGTGAGAGGGGCGCTTCATAGCACAGATGGAATGAGCCGGGGAGCGACTTACCCGCGCTGGTCGGGGTACGGCAGACTGGCGTGGATCCGGTGGTGTCCGGCCGGACGTGCACCGGCCGAAACAGGGGAGAAGGGAAGCCCGCAGATCCGTGAGTGACGAGTTCGACGCCGCGGAGCCCTCGGCCTCGGAGCCCGTTGACGAGGGCGCGTTCGGCATCGACGCGTTCTCCGTCGACGACCGGCTGCGGCTGTTCCACTTCGCCGCCGCCGAGAAGCGCCACGAGTACCTGTGGCTGCTGCGGGCCTTCGACCGCGGGCGTGCCAACTACCAGGTGCTGCTGCACGCTTCGGACGTGGTGGGGCTGCTGGAGCGGCTCGCCGTCGACCACCCGGCCGCGGGCGGCCTCGGCGGGACGGCCGGTGTGCAGCCGCTGCTCGACGCGCTCGCGGAGTGGCAGGTGCTGGACCGGTCGTACGACGGGACGCGTGCCGCGAACCTCGCCGAGTACCGCAACCGCCACTACGTCTACCAGTTCACCCAGGCCGGGTACCGGGCGTACCGGGCGGTGGAGGACGTGCTCGGGGCGAGCCTGGAGGATGCCCAGCTCTCCCGCCTCGTCTTCCCCGACATTCTCGGCGACCTGCATGCCCTGGCCGAGGCCAACACCGCGGGCGACGGCGAGGAGGTGTACCGCAAGCTCGGCCGTCTCGACTCGGTGCTGAACGAGATGGCGCAGCGCGCGGCCCGTTTCTATCTCATGCTGGGCGATCTGGCGCGTACCAACGACACCCGGCCCGAGGTGTTCCTCGCCCACAAGGACACGCTCCTCGCGCACATGCGGGAGTTCACCGCCGAACTCGGCCGCTACGCTCCGCTGTTGGCCGAGGCGGTCGAGAAGGCGGCGGCCACCGGTGTGGAGCGGATGGTGGAGTACGCGGCCGAGGCGGACGAGCGGCTCTTCCGCAGCCCCGCCGAGCGGGTGGCGGACTGGCGGCATCGTTGGGACGGCATCGTCCACTGGTTTGCGGAGCGCGAGCACAGTGAGACCGAGCGGTTGCAGGACGCCACCGTCACCGCGATCCGCTCCGTCCTCGCTCTGCTGCGCCGGGTCACCGAGGCGCGCCGTGGCGGGGTGAGCCGGGAGAGTCAGCTGCGCCATCTCGCCCAGTGGTTCACCTCCTGCGAGAGCGACGAGGACGCGCACGCCTTGTTCCAGGCGGTCTTCGGGCTCGGCGCACCCCGCCACATCGCCGTCCCGTACGCCGATCCCGAGCTGATCCCGGGGCGTACGTCCTGGTGGGAGGCGGAACCGGTCGAACTCGCCCGCACTCTGGTCCAGTCCGGCCGCACCCCCGCCCTGCACGGCCCCGGCCGCATCGAACGCGACGACGACCGGCGGGCCCTGCTCCGCGCCGGACAGCTCAAGGAACAGGCCGAGCGCCGGGGTGCCGCGCACTCCCTCGCCTCGGACGGTGTGTACGGCCGGACGCTCGACGAGCCCGAGACACGGGCTCTGCTGGCCCTGCTGGACGTGGCCCTCGCCGCCCGTGTCCCCGCCAGCCGCCGGGTCACCGCCGCTTCGGGCTCCGCCCACGGCGTACGGCTCACCCTTACCCCCGCCGAGGGTTCCACCACCGTCGACACCGTGCGGGGGCGGCTCCATCTCGACGGGCTGCGCCTGGAGGTCACCGCATGAACCGTACGAGCCGTACGAGCCGTCACCTCGGCAGGACCGCATGAGTCGCGTCGCCGAGGGCGTCTCCCCGCTCGAACTCGCCGACTACCAGAAGGCGGTACGGCTTGTGCTGCGGCATCCGCTGATCACGCCCGGGTACCCGGACAGGGCGGCGCTGGCGACCGTGCGCCGCTGGGCCGAGCAGCTGCGCACCGACCTGATGGAGGTGCTGGGCCACCGGCTCGTCACCACCGCCGACACCGCCCGGCTCCAGCGCGCTCAGGACGGCTTGGACGCCACCCGCCCGGCCCTCACTCGCGCGGGACGGCCCTTCGACCGCCGCCGCTACGCCTACCTCGTCCTCACCCTCGCGGCCCTGGGCCGCCACGGCGCGCAGGTGGCACTCGGCGAGCTGGCCGACGCGGTCGCCGCCGACGCCGTACGCATCGACGGACTCGGCCTCGACACCGCGCGCAAGCCCGACCGGGACGCCTTCGTCGACGCCGTCACCTGGCTCACCGAGCGCGGCGCGCTCACTCTCGCCGACGGCTCCGCCACAGCCTGGGCCGGCGACCCCGAGCGGGCCGAGGCCCTGTACGACATCGACCGGGAGATCCTCCTCGCCGTCCATCACCCGACCCGCGTCCTGCAGCACCTGACCTCGGTCATGTCGCTCCTGGACTCGGCCGGTGCGCTGGGCATGTCCGCAGGGCGTGCGGCGCAGCGCCGCGACCAGGCCCGCCGGGCCCGCCGTCTGGTGCTGGAGAATCCGGTCGCCTACTTCGCCGACGCCGACACGGAACTCCTGGGCCAGCTGCGGGCCCCCGCCCTCGCCGAGGACCTGGAGCGCCTGACCGGGCTGACGGTGGAGCGGCGGGCCGAGGGCGTGGCGCTCATCGACACCTCCGGCAGGCTGTCCGACATCCGTTTCCCCGGCGGCGGTACCGTCGCGCAGGCAGCGCTGCTGCTGGCCGCCCGGATCAGCGCCGCCGTGCAGCGCTCCGGACGGCACGCCCTCGAACTGCTGCCCGCGCCCACCGCCGCCGAACGCCTCGCGGCGCGCGCCCGGCGTATCGACGCGGCCCTGCCGTCGCGTGGGCTGATCGCCGAACTCGCCGGACTCGCAGAGCCGGAAGAGGTGCCGGTGTACGCGGCACCCGGTGACGAGGGGCAGGAGCCGGCAGAGACCCGCTACCCCTTCGTCACGGACTCCTGGCTCCGGGGCAGACTCAAGGAGATCACCGCCGAGTACGGCGCGGGCTTCGCCGCCGACCTGCGCGGCGACCCGGACCGGCTGCTGGACCAGGCGCTCGACCTGCTGGCCGGCATGTCGCTGATCGCCCGGGTCGACGGCGGGGCCCTCGCGCTTCCGCTGCTCGCCCGCTACCGGGGGGTCACCGCCCGCGTGAAGACCCGTACGGCGGCCCAACTGCCCTCCCGGACAGCCCTGTTCGCCGACGACATCGCCAAGGACCCGACTCCGTGAGCACCCCCGCTCCCACCCAGGCCCCCGCCCCCTCAGCCCGGTTCGTTCCCACCCGCGCCGGGATCATCAACCTGTGGGACTACCGGGACGAGGAGTTCTCCTTCGCGGGCGGCTGGTTGGTGCTGCGGGGCCCCAACGGGTCAGGGAAGACCAAGGCGCTGGAGGTTCTGTTCCCGTTCGTCCTCGACGGCCGTATCGACCCCAAGCGGCTCAACCCGTTCGCCGCCGAGGACCGCACGATGAAGTCCAACCTGCTCTTCCGCGGGCAGGACAGCGCGCTCGGCTACGTCTGGATCGAGTTCACCCACCGGGAGACCGGCGAGGCCGTCACCTGCGGCATCGGGCTGCACGCCCAGCGGCATCGCGACACACCCGCCCGCTGGCACTTCGTCGCCGAGGGCCGTGTCGGCGAGGACTTCTCCCTCCTCACCCACGACGACCGGCCGATGACGAGGAAGCAGCTCGCCGCCGAACTCGGACATGAGCTGATCACCTCCACCGCCGACTACCGTGCCGCCGTCGACCAACGCCTGTTCGGCCTCGGCCCGGAGCGGTACGAGCAACTGCTCACCCTGATCCTCACCCTGCGCCGCCCGCAGCTCGCCAAGAACCTCGACCCGGCCAAGCTCTCCGACACCCTCACCGCCGGCCTGCGCCCGCTCGACGACGACCTGATCGCCGAGGCGGCCCGTTCCTTCGACGACATGGAGTCCGTGCAGCGCACGCTGGAGGGGCTGGCCGCCGCCGACGACGCCACCCGCGCCTTCCTGGCGAGCTACTCCACCTATCTGCGGGTCCACGCCCGCGCCGCCGCGGACCGGCTCACCGCCCGCCGCGCCGAGACCGCCGAGCGTGCCGCCGCGCTGCGCACGGCCGCCACGGACCTGGCGGCGGCCCGGGAACAGCAGGCCGCCGCCGAGAAGCGCGCCGAGTCGGCCGACGCCTCGCTCGCCGCCCAGCGCGCCCGTCTCGACCAGCTGCGCTCCTCCGCCGCCTATCAGGCCGTCGAGCAACTGGCCGACCTGGAACGCCTGGTGCGCACCTGCGAGCAGACCGCACGGCAGGCCATAGCCGAACGCGAACGCCGTACGGCCGCCACCGGCCGCGCCCGCGCCGAGGCCGAACACGCCGCCCGGCTCGCCGCCGAACTCGACGCTGCCGTCTCCCGGGACGCCGCCGCCGTCGCCGACCACGCCTACACCGCCGGCCTCCCCTGGACCCCGGCCGACGCCGAGCCCGCCCATCTCGCCGACCGCTCCGCAGCGCTCGCCGCCGCCCGCCACGAGGGCGTCCGGGCGGTGCGTGCCGCCCAGCAGGCGGCACGCGGCGCCGAGCAGACCCGCGACCTCGCCCGGATCTCCCTCGATCGCGCGCAGGAGGCGGTCACCGCGGCCGAGACCGCGGAGACCGCCGCCGAGTCGGGCCTCGAATCCGCCCGCGAACAGGTCCGTACGGCACTCGGCCAGTGGACGCAGGCGCACGGCGAACTCCTCACCGCGGAGGGGGCCGGCCGCCTCGTCGAAGCCCTCGAACGCACCGGCGAGGCCGAGGCGGTCACGCTCGCCGACACCCTCACCGAGGCCACCACTCCCGCCGTGCAGGAACTGCGCGACACCCTCGCCTCCCTGCGCGCCCGGCGCACCGACATCGAGCGCCGCCGCGCCGAGACGGAGGCCGAACGCGACCGGATCGCCGCCGAACACGACGACGCCCCGCCACCGGCCCGCGGCCGCACCGCCGACCGGGCACCCGGTGACGGCGTCCCGTTGTGGCAACTGGTCGACTTCGAAGAGGACCTGGCAGAACGTCAACGAGCTGACCTGGAGGCCGCCCTGGAGGCGTCGGGCCTCCTCGACGCACTCGTCACCGCCGACGACAACCCCGTCGCGGCCGGACACAGCGAAGGCTACCTGCGTGCCGGCGCCCCGGTGAGCGGCCCGAGTCTGGCCGATCTCCTGAGCCCCGAGAGCCCCGAGAGCCCGGGGGCCGGCACGGCGATCCCGACCGCCGCCCGGATCACCGCCGTACTGCGCTCCGTCGCCGTCACCGGCGACCTCGTCACCGGCATCCCGCACATCGGCCCCGACGGGCGGTACACGGCCGGTGTCCTGGTCGGCGCCCACACCAAGGAGCACGCCGAGTACGTCGGCGCGACCGCCCGCGCCCGCCGACGCGCTGCCCGGATCGCCGTCTGCGAGGCACTGCTGGCCGAACTCTCCGCCCAGGTCGACGAGTTGGCGCGCCTGCAGGCCTGTACGGACGCCGCCCTGGAGGCGTACGCCGCCGCCCGCGCCGCCCTGCCCCGCACCACCGGCATCACGCAGGCGCTGCGCGAGCTCGACCGGGCCGCGGCGAGGCTGCGCGCCACCCGCGACGCCGCCGACGCCGCGCAGGGTTCGTACGACGAGTCGGTGGCCGCCTGCTCGGTCACCGAGCGCGCTCTGCGGCGTACCGCGGCCGAGCACGCCATCGAGATCGGGCGCCCAGAACAGGTCGACGCCGTCGAGACCGCCACCCGCGCCTTCGAGACGGCGGTCCGCGAACTCGCCGGCCGCCGCCGCGAACACGCCCGCCAGAGCGAGGCGGCCGAGGCCGCCGCCGAGCGGCTCGGCGTCGCCGCCGGGGACGAGGAGGCGGCGGCGGACACGGAGCGCGCGGCGCGCCGCCGGCACGCCGAGGAGGCCGCGGGTCTCGAAGCCCTCCAGACAGCCGTCGGGGCCGAGGCGCAGGAGGTGATGCGCCGGGTGCGGGAGACCGAGGACGGGATCGACGTCCTGGTGAGGGAGGCCGAGGCGGCTCGTACGGCCCAGCACACCGCCATCGCCGGCACCGCGGCGGCCGAGGCCCGCCGTACGGCCGCCGCCGAGGCCGGGGCGGTCGCCGCGGCGGAGGAGAAGGACACCGCTCGCTCCCTGCGCCCGTACGCCGCCCGTGAACTCCTCGACATCCTGCGCTGCCCGCCGGGCCTCGCCTGGCCCGCCCAGGAGGCCGACTGGGCGGGGGAAGCACTTCCGTCGGCCGTGGTCGCCGTCCATGAGGCGGTCCTGGCCGCGACCCGCGACCTCACTCCCACCGAGAGCAGCCTCAAGCAGTCCGTCACCCGTCTCACCAAGGCGCTGGACGACCTGCAGGCGCAGCTCGCCGCCGCCGGACAGGACTACCGGCCCGAATGGGACGGCTCCGACGGGGTCATCCTCGTGCGTGTGGCGGACGAGGAGGGCCCGCTGCCTGTGGCGGCCTTCGCGCAGAAGATCGCCTCCCACCGCCGTGACCAGGCCGAACTGCTCTCCGAGTCCGAGCGGCGCATCCTGGAGGACGCCCTGCTCACCCGGCTCGCCCAGCAGATCCACGACCGCACGGTCGACGCCCGCGACCTGATCAGGCGAATGAACACCGACATGCGCCGGCGCACCATGTCCTCGGGTACCACGGTCGGGGTGAGCTGGCTGCTCGCCGATCACCTCGACGACGAGCAGCGCGCCGTCTGCGCCCTCCTCGATGCCGGCGCCGCTCGCCTCGGCCCCGAGGGTCTCGCCCGGGTGCGCACGCACTTCGCCGCGCAGATCAAGACCGCCCGCGCCCGCCACCGCGACCAGCCCTACCGCGAACTGCTCGCCGAGGTCCTCGACTACCGGCGCTGGCGGCAGTTCGCGTTCCAGCTGGTACGTCCCGACAAGAGCGAGGAGCGGCTCACCCGCGCCCGGCACAGCCGCCTGTCGGGCGGTGAGCAGTCGGTGTCGCTGCACCTGCCGCTGTTCGCCGCCGCGCACGCCATGCTCAACTCCGCCGACCCGCACGCCCCGCGCCTGCTCGCCCTCGACGAGGCCTTCGCGGGCGTCGACGACACCGGGCGCGGTGAACTCATGTCGCTGGCAGCCCAGTTCGACCTGGACCTGTTCATGACCGGCTACGACCTGTGGGCCGCCCACGCCTCCGTGTCCGCCGCCGCCCACTACGACCTCGCGCACACCGCCGTCGACCACACCGTCTCCGCGCTGCTCCTCGTCTGGGACGGCGACCGGCTCCTCGCCGACGACACCGGCGACCTCACCGCCGCCCTCGGCTCGCCCGGCACCCGGCGCGCCCCGACCCCCGAGGAGACCGCGGTTGTCGGCTGAGCAGCATGAAAGCCACGGATACGACGAGGTGCGGGGCGAGGGATGGACCCGCCTGCTCGTCGCTGCCCGCCGCAGACTGGAGCGCACCGGCGGCGCGCTCGACGGCGACATCGGGCTCACGGGGCCCAGCGAGGCCGAGCGCCGCACCGTCATCGGCGTCACCGGCCGCTACCGGCCCGAAACCGTCAAGCGCCTCTCCGTACCCCTGCGCGACCTGGACGGGTATCTGTACGACCGCTACGGCACCGGTCTCCTCCAGACCCTCGGCCGACTCCACGGCCCCCTGCGCGACCGGCCGGCCGAGCGGGCCGGTGAGCAGGCCCGCCGGGAGCAGGCCCTGACGTCGGCCCACTCCAGCCGGCTCGCCGAGCAGGGATGGTTCGCCGCCTGGCTCGACCGGATCGCCGCCGACGGCACCCTCACCCGTCTCGTACGTCGGGGGGACGCGCCGCTCCTGGACGCGGCGGTACGCGTCCTCGAAAGACTGACCGGTGACGGGGAACGCATCCCCGGACATGCGGTCGGTGCCCTGCCGCTGCCGCTGCCGGTCCTCGCCGAGTGGACCACCGGTGACACCAAGGCCCTCGTCCCCGGCACCCCGCTCGAACAACTCGTCCTGCGTGCCCTCGCATGGCGTACCGGCGACGATGCGGCCGTACCGCGTGATCGGGCCGGGCGGCGCGCCTTGTGGGAGAGCGCCGGGGCCATCGCCGACGACCTCGCCAGCCAGGTACTCGTCCTCAACATCGGAGCCGAGGGCGACACCGTGGTCTGCGACTGGCTTCGCGATGCCGCCGACTTCGGCATCCCCTTCCGGCTCACCCTCCACCAACTCGCCACCGACGCCGTCGTCCCCGCCGCCCGCACCATCTACGTCTGCGAGAACCCGGCCGTACTGCGCGCCGCCGCCGGCGAACTCCAGGACGCCGGTGCCGCTCTCGTGTGTACCGAGGGCGTCCCGTCCGCCGCCTGCCACAGACTGCTCGGCGACGCCGTACGCGCGGGAGCCCGGCTGCACTGGCGCGCCGACTTCGACTGGGCCGGCCTGCGCATCACCGCGGACGCCGTGGCCCGCCACGGTGCCCGCCCCTGGCGGATGACTGCCGCCGACTACACGGCGGCAGTCGGCGAAGGCGAGTCCACACCGCTCGCGGGACCGCCCGCGGCCAGCCCCTGGGACCCCGGACTGGCCCTCGCGATGGAGGCGTCGGGCAGCGCGGTCATGGAGGAACGCCTCCTGCCCGCGCTCCTGTCCGACCTCACCCGCGCCTGAACCGGCGTTCGGTGGCGGTCGGATCGATCCGTCCACCACGGTGCGCCGGGCGGCATCCACCGGGGAGTCGGCGTCAGTGCCCGAGCCCCCTGGGCTGACTGGAACGGTGGTGTCATCTCAGGGAGCGGGCGACGTCGAGTCCACGCTGACCGGGCTGGAAACGTCGTCGCGGGCCGCCGCCTCGGCGATCATCGCTCCATGAGGGTCTGGAAGATCTCGTCACGCGGCACCCGGATGCTCGCGCAGCCGCGCTTCCAGCGTGTCGGCCGTGCGGTCGGGCAGCACGTCGATCCGCTCATGGGTCCCGGCGTCGATCACCACGGCGGCATAGCGGCGCCGCCGGGGCAGGGAGAAATCGCCGATGCCGATCACGCGGGGCACCCGCCCGGTAGGCAACGGGATAAGCAGCAGGGTACGCAGGGCCGTGTGACGGGACGGATCCACCGCGAGTGCGGCGGCGATCCATCGTGACCGAGTTGCCGGGCCTCCGCCCTGTCCGACAGCCGACGCTGACGTTCGTTCAGGTGCGGTGTCACCGCTCACGGCTTCGCCCGCAACGACCGGTCAACTCATCGAAAGCTGCACACCATGTCAACTCGTCGAAGTGCCGGAAGCGGCCTGTAGATCTTCGAGGGCTCCGGTGTCCGTTCAGAACAGTTCCAGGTTCTTGCCGCTGGTGTCCGCGATGACTGGCCGGGACTGGGCCGGGAGGCCGTCCAAGCGGTCAGGACCGGCCGCGGCGGCCACGGCGGGGGCCGTCTCCGCCAACCAGATGCGAAATCGCTCGGCGGCTTCGCGGTAGGGGACTTGGGCCAGGATGCGGTGTTCGCCGGAGGGGCAGAAGTCGACGGTGACGGTGAGCAGGAAGGAGCGGGGCGTGTTCTGACTGCCCGTCCAGGACACCGCAGGGCCTGCGCCCGTGAGGGGCTCGGCGGGTCGGGCGCAGTGATCGGCAAGCTGTGTGCGCGGTCCATGCGGCGAGGTGGGGCAGGGGCAGGGTGGTGCGTGCGCGGCAGCCGGGGTAGCGGTGCCAGTGGCGGAGCCACGCCTGAGCCGGGTGGCTCCCCGCCGATCTCAGACGTCGCGCTACAAGTGGAGCAGCTTCTCGACGGACTGGGCCTCGGCGACCACGAGAAAGCGGAGCGCCGTGTGAACCGGCTTTTCCTGCCTCTGCGCCGGGACCAACAGCGGGCCACCATCGAGGCGATGCTTGGGGTGGCCACAACGATGGATGACCACACCACTCAGCTGCTCACCTACTCGCTTCTCGAGGCTGTTGGCCGGCTGGATCCCATGCTGATCGAGATCGAAGACGTGAAGAACCAGGCCGTGTCGGCCGATTTCTCCCTGCGTAGCAGTGCGGCTGTGGTGATGTGGCAGTGGGCGGAGTCGATTCCTGGTCGTGTACCCATTCCTCTGCTGGGCAGGCTTAGCCAGCCGAGCACGGAGGACTGGTACGTGCATGCCGCGGCCAGAGCCGGTGCGAACCAGCTCCTGCTCCACCGAGCTGCCACCCGTGCGGTCTTCGACAGGATGGCGGCAAGCCGCGCGCAGGACGACTGGGACTATGCGGCGCGGACCTGCTGGAAGTGGTCAAGGTGGAGCCGCGTGCGGTACCTCCTGATCTCGCCCGGAAGCTGGCACGTGACGAGGACAGATCTGTGGCTGTCCGAGCGGCCGAGCTGCTGCGTGTTGTCGAGGACGTAAAGAAAGCTGACCGCGGGAATGCCCCTCCCCTCGTAGCGTGAAGACCGTGACTGCAGGGGAAGTTGGAAGTCATGGCGGAGAAGCGGCGGAAGTTTGATCCGGAGTTCCGTGAGGGGGCCGTACGGATCGTCACGGAGTCCGGCAAGACGATCGCCGAGGTCGCCGAGGACCTGGGGATCAACGAGACCGCGCTGGCGAGTTGGGTCTCCCGCGCCCGCAGGGCAGGAGCCGCTCCGGCGGGCGGGAGCGACGAGCCGGAGCGGTTGCGGCGGGAGAACGCCCACCTCAAGCGGGACAACAAGGAGCTGGTCATGGAGCGTGAGTCCTCGAATGCTGCATGGTCCTGTGGGTGAAGTAGCCGTGGCGGACCCGGCGTCCGTCGTCGGGGTGATCAGCGACTTCAGGACCGAGTACGGCGTTTCGCACCGCGTCTCCTGTCGCGCTCCGGGCGTGAGCGAGTCGTGGTTCTACGAGCACCGCACCCGCCGGCCCACCCAGCGTGAGCTGCGCAGACAGCATCTGATCGAAGCGGTGAGGGAGGAGTTCGACACTTCCGGCGGCGCCTACGGCTCGCCGAAGATCTGGATCAGGCTGGTGAGGCAGGGCCGGCGGGTCTCGGTGAACACCATCGCGAAGATCATGTCCGAGTTCGGCCTGGTCGCGCGGAAGGTGTGCAGACGGCGGGGGCTGACCCGGCCGGGCCGGCGGCCGGCCGCCCTTGGCATCGTGGGGAGGGTGATCTGGTCATCGGGACCGGCCGGTCCGCGATCGGCACGCTCGTCGAGCGCAGCAGCCGGTCCACGATCCTGGTCCGCCTGCCCCGGCTGGAGGGCTGGGCCCACAAGCCCCCGGAGAGGAACAGCCCGTCGCTGGGCGGCTACGGCGCCGCCGCGATGAACGCCGCGCTGATGGCGTCGGTGACGCGGCTGCCTGAGCAACTGCGCAGGACCCTGACCTGGGACCGCGGGAAGGAGCTCTCCGGCCATGCCCAGTTCACGCTCGAGACCGGGACGAAGGTGTTCTTCGCCGACCCGCACTCGCCCTGGCAGCGTCCGACGAACGAGAACACGAACGGGCTGCTGCGCCAGTACTTCCCAAGGGGACCGACCTGGCCAGGTGGTCTGCCGAGTACCTTGAGGCCGTCGCCCTGGCGATCAACAACCGACCCCGCAAGATCCTAGGCTGGAAGACTCCCGCCGAGGTATTCGGCGAGCAGCTACGCTCGCTACAACAGCCCGGTGTTGCAACGACCGGTTGAACTCGCCGAATACGGCTCTCGGAAGTTCCGCCGGGCCTGCCGCCGGCTGGGCGTCTTCCAGTCCATGGGCCGGGCCGGCTCGTGCTTCGAATACGCCGTCAGCGAGGCGTTCAACAGCGTGCTCAAGGTCGAATACGTCCACCGGAACACCTTCAGCACCCGCGCCGAAGCCCGCATCCGAATCGCGACCTGGATCACCGACTTCCACAACAGCCGCCGGCTACACAGCGTGTGCGGCTTCAAGAGCCCGATCGACTACGAACACAACTACCGGGCCAGCCTCACCGAGGAACTGGCCGCATAGGAAGGTCTCCACAGATCGAGGGGATTGACACTCCACCAGGTAGCGGTGATGAGCATGCCGCCGAGGCCCACCATGGCGATCAATGGAGGCGCGGGCGACTTGATCCGCGCAAGCGCGTGGAGCGCCCCGACGAGCAGGCCGACTACGGCCATCTCGATGTACGCCACAAAGGTGTCCCTTTCCCGCCGACCAGGTGTCCGTGCCGCTCAGGTGTCGAGCAGCGCGGGGACGAAGATGTTCTCGCTGGTGAGCAGGCGCTTGGAGAGGCCCTGTTCGTGGTGGTAGCGCAGGAACGTGTCGACGACCTTGCGGTTCGCTTCGAGGCCGTAGGGCCACCAGTCCTCGCCGAGGAGCTTTCGGTTCTCCTCGAAATGCTTGCTGAACCAGGGAGTGATGACGCCCATGTGCTGCTTCAGGGCACCGTGGCGGTACTTCTCCTGGGTGAGTTCCTTGGCTTCGCAGAAGGCACGGTAGATCGAGATCATCAGGTCGGTCTGCGTTGCCAGTTCCCGGGGGACCGCGACGATGTGCATGGCGGGGAAGATCCCGGTGCGCCGGTAGTAGTCGCGCTCCACGGTCTCGTAGTCCGGGAACAACCGGGCGATCTTCGTCGAGCCGTTGAGCAGGGACTGGGGTACGTCGACCGAAATCAGCGCATCGATCTCGCCGGACTCGAGCATCGCGCCCAGGGTCTCGCCCTCCGCCGCGTGCCGCACGTCCACCCCGTCCGGCACAGGCTGCGGGACCCAGTCGAACGCGGGGATGGGGTGGTCGGTGCCCCCGATGACCCAGCGGGACCGGTCGGGCGTCAGGCCGTACTCGTCGGAGAAGATGCCCTTCATCCACACGCCAGGGTCGTGACCGAACATCGCGAACTCGCCGATCGTCCTGCCCGCGAGATCCTGCGGCTTCTCGATCCCCGCCGCGGTGTTCACGAAGACGGACGAGTGCCGGAAGTTGCGGTTCGGGAAGATCGGCAGCGCGAGGAACGGCGAGTCCTCGAGGTCGAAGGTGCGCAAGAAGTAGGTCAGGCCGTACTCGGCGACGTCGTAGCGCCGCTCGATGGTGCGCCGGAAGATGTCCGACACCAGCGAGGCCGTCTCGAGGGTCGCGTCCGCCCCGTCGATCGGAACGCGGCCGTCGAGCAGCGCCTCCGTGTGCTCGTAGGTGTAGGCGGCGACGCGCAGGGGTGTGCTCATCAGGGACCTCTCACTTCCGTGAATGACCATTCACGTTTAGGGTGGGCCAGGGGATCCGCACTGTCAAGGTGAATGGTCATTTACGTTGGAGGTTGAAACTGTGCCGCGCATTACCCCTGAGCGTCGCGAGGCCCGGCGGGCGCAGATCGTGGCGGCCGCGCGTCGCTGCTTCTCACGCGACGGCTTCCACCAGACCTCCATGCCCGACATCGCCGCAGAGGCCGGTGTCTCGGCCGGGGCGGCCTACCGGTACTTCGCGAACAAGGAAGAGATCATCCTCACCATCGCGGAAGACGCCTTCCGGCTCGTCTTCGCCCCGGTCCAGCAGCTGGCGGCGACAACCGACCACGCCTCCCCCGTCGAGTTGGTGGCCGCCTCCCTCGACGCGCTGAGCACCGAAACCATCATCGATCCCGCCGGGGGCGAGGTGCCGGTCGAGGAACTGCTGCGCTGTGGGGTGCAGAGCTGGTCAGAACTGCTGCGCAACGAGACGGTGCGCGCCCGCGCCGTCGAGGGCTTCCAAGGGATGCTGGCCAGCATCACCGACGCCCTTCGCCGAGGCCAGGCCGCCGGCGCCGTCCCCGTCGCCGTGGAACCCGAGCGTGGAGCACGGGTGGTGATGGCCCTGCTGCACGGGTGCCTGCTGCAGCGCGTGGGCTTCGGACTGACCAACACGGCAGGAATCGCCGACGACATCCAGATGCTCCTCGGCTGCACACACGCACCACCGCGGGACGAAAATCCGCAAGCGCGGCACGTGGAGCCCTGAACTCCACGCGCTATCGCAATGTACCGATACCCCGGCCCCGGCGACCGTCGCCCGAGGTCTCGCGTTACTCCGGCAGCTCAACGGCCACCGTCCGGACTTCGACATCTCACGTCGCAGAGGAGCGGGTGGGTATGGCCCAGGCCCGGCGGAAGGCACGCCGCGAGTGCGGAAACCGCATCACCGCAGCTGCTGGCACGGACACCATGACGAGCCGCCGGATCCTCGGCCCCGAGGGGCCGTCGGGCGCCGGGTGCGAACTGCGCGACGGGACCCGAGTGGCAGCCGGCCGGGCGCAGCGCCAGGCACGGCGCGGAACTCGCGACCACGGGCTGTGCCGCAGGTCACGTAGCTCGGATTGCTCAGTCAGGTGGCGTCGCGTTCGTATCGATCGAGGAAGACCAGGTCCTCCAGGTCGCCGAACATCCCTTCGGCAGGACCAACTTCACGGGCAAACGCTGACCACTGGCCGACGTGCGGCTGCTCGCGGCCCATCCTTCCGTCGAAGGTGATCGCCGTCGGGCGGAACTACGCGACGCACGCGGCGGAGTTCGGCAACGAGGTGCCCTCGGCGCCGATGACGTTCCTCAAGCCGTCCACGAACTTGATCGGACACAACGTGGCGATCGTGCTGCCCACGGCGTCCGAGCGGATGGACTCCGAGGGTGAGCTCGCGATAGTGATCGGCCTGCCGGCCAAGAACGTGCCCGCCGAGCGTGCCGCGAGCGTCATCCTCGGCTACACCATCGCCAACGATCTCAGCGCCCGCGACCTGCAGAAGGCCGACGGGTAGAGGGGACGTGCCAAGGGATTCGCCCCCCTGCCCGCTCGGCCCGTGGATCGAGACGTCGATCGACCCCGCGGACCTGGAGCTGCGCACAGAGGTGGACGGCGCGGTGAAGCAACGCTCGCGCACGTCGCCGCTGATCCACAAGATCCCGGAACGGCACCCCGGAGGGCGGCCCGGTGACCTGCGGGCAGAACGTGTCGGTCACGATCGAGGGAATCGGGACCCTGACGAACCCCGCACAAATCGGCTGGCGACGTGACTCGCGCGACGGTGCGGACTCGCCCGCCCTCGACACCGATGGCCGCGGCTTGCCGCGGTTCACCGACTCTGTTCAGGCACTGGCCTGGTTGGACGCCGAATACCCCAACCTTGTCGCAATTGCCACCGACGTCTGCAGCGCCGGCGATCCTCTCCTCGGCACCGGCCTTGCGCTCAGCCTCGCCCGCTTCCTCGACCGACGCCGTTACTTCGACGACTGGATCGGTGTCACGTCCTCTGCGCTGGAGCACGTGACACGGATCCAGCCGTTCATTGACAACCGTGCCCGCAGCGCCGACCGGACGCCCCGGCACGAAAGCCGGTGCCAAGTGTTCCGACGGTTTCGAGCACCCCCGGTCAGTTGTGCAGCTCAACCGGGCAATGCTGCTCGGCAACCTGGCCAACGCGCTCAGCGGAGCCCGAAGATTCGAAGAGGCCATCGAAACCTGCGGGCAGTGCCGGGCCGCTGCCGGACAACTTGGGGACCGGCGCCGTGAGGGCATGGCACTGGACAACCTCGGTACGGCGCTTGCGCAGACAGGCCGGTTCGATGAGGCCATCGACGCCCGCCCCCGCGCCCTCGACTGCTTCGAGCAAGTGAGCGCACCAGCAGGCCGAATACTCGCATCCCTCGGAGCGGTACTTGCTCACGTAGGCAGGATCGAGGAGGCGCTCAACACCCTCCTCCGCGCCGGCGCAGCACTCCAGCTGGCTGGTGACCGCCAAGGCGAAGCCGTAGCCCTCGGCCACGTGGGCGGGCTGTTCTCGGATCTGGGGCTGTATGAGCAGTCAGCAGAAGCCCAGCAGGCAGACCTGGAGATCTGCCAGGAAATCGGTGACCGGTACGGCGAGTGCCAGGCCCTCGGCAACCTCGGTCGATCTCTGACCCGGCTCGGCAGGCCCGAACAGGCAATAGACGCGCATCGGCGAGAGCCGGCCCTCTCGCAGGAGGTAGGCACCCCTTATGACGAAGGCCAAGCCCTCTTCGGCCTCGGGGTCGCGCTGCTGGAGGTCGGCCAGTTCAACGAAGCCGCCGACATCTACCGAACATGGATTCCCCTGCTCGAAGAGCACGGCAGTCGCGGCCAGGTGGGCGAGGCCCTCAACAACCTTGGGGAGCCTTGCAGAGCCTCAACAGCTTCGAGCCGGCCATCGACGCGCACACCCGGGCTGCCGGGATTCTGCGCGAGGTCGGCAACCAGCGCGAGGAGGGAAAGGCTCTGTACAACCTTGCTCGTGCGCTGGCCTGCGCAGGAAGGCAACAGCAGGCCCTCGACGTCTACAACAGAGCTGCTTCACTCCTGCACGACGCGGTTTGAGGTCGCCGAGTTCGTCACTCACGCGACGGCAGTGCACGTGTGCCCGCACGGCCCCGCTGGAGGCCCGAGGAGGTCGAGCCGGCAGGCCGTGATCGAGCCGGTGCCGCGGCAAGGTCCGGGCCGGACGCCGATGGGGCCTCGCCGGCCGCTCATGGGTTGTGGAACCCCACGCGCCGGTACCGCTGGAGTCAGGTGCTGGATGCCTCGAAGGTCTCGATCGTGCAGCGTGCTACTCCGCTGCGCTCGATCCTGGCGTCGCTGGTGATCAGCGGGACACCGAGGCTTTCGGCGAGGGCCACGTAATGCGCGTCGTAGACGGAGAGGTTGTTCGACAGCTCGCGCACGCGCTGCCACAGGACCAGCGTGGGGTGGAGATCGAGAGCGAGGGTCTGGTAGTCGGTGATTGCCTTCTGGGCCTCCCTTTCCGTGATCTTCGGCTTGTCCCCTCGTCGGCCGCGAGCCAGCCCGAAGGCGGCCGAGGTGATCTCGTAGTCCAGCAGGCCCGGCGCTGCGAGGATGTCGGCGCGGCTCAGCCGCTCACGGATCGCGGTTCCGGTCCTGCCGTGGTCGAGGAGGAAGTGCACGAGGCTGGAGCAGTCAATGACGATCAACGACGGTCCCGCCCGTCCTCGATGGCGTCGAGAATGTCGGTCGTGCTGAGCTCGGCGCGTGTTTCACGTTCCAGGCGTGTGGCCATCTCCGAGAGGGTGGGCTTGGCGGCCTCCCGGGCGAGAAGGTCCAGGGCGTACGCCTGGAGCGACTTGCCCGCCTGTGCGGCGCGGACCTTCAGGGCGTTGAGTGTGTCGTCCGGGACGTCCCGGATGGTGATCGCGGTCATGCCATCATTTTAGCAGCATTGCAGGCGATGTGCAGTCGCCGAAATGGGCGCAGGCAGTCGGGAAGTTCGGACAGGGGATGTGCAACGCAGCGGGAGAGAAGAATCTCGCCGATCCCAACAAGCGAAGACGGCCGGAACGGCCGAGGCGGGTGCGTCTGATGGCCGTGCGCGAGGGCTCCGGTGTCCGTTCAGAACAGTTCCAGGTTCTTGCCGCTGGTGTCCGCGATGACTGGCCGGGACTGGGCCGGGAGGCCGTCCAAGCGGTCAGGACCGGCCGCGGCGGCCACGGCGGGGGCCGTCTCCGCCAACCAGATGCGAAATCGCTCGGCGGCTTCGCGGTAGGGGACTTGGGCCAGGATGCGGTGTTCGCCGGAGGGGCAGAAGTCGACGGTGACGGTGAGCAGGCAGGAGCGGGGGGCGTTCTGACTGCCTGTCCAGGACACGCGCAGGACACCGCAGGGTTTGCGTCCGCGGGGGGCGGGGTGGGTCGGGCGCAGCGGTCCGCAGGCTGTGTGGGCGGTCCATGCGGCGAGGTGGGGCAGGGGCAGGGTGGTGCGTGCGCGGCAGCCGGGGCAGCGGTGCCAGTGGCGGAGCCAGTTGTCGGTGTCGGTGTGGAAGAGGCGTGTGTAGCGGTTCGCCACGCGGATGTCGTTGTTGTACAGGTGGTCGGGGCGTTCCAGCGTGTTGCAGGACTGGCAGACGGGGGCGCGGACGTAGCCGTGTTCGTGGCAGTGGTCGAGCACGGTGGCGGGCTCAGTGCGGCAGACGGCGCACGCCCACCCGGCCACCCTGCTGGAGGTGCCGGGCTTCCTGCTGAGCACCGAGTACAGCTGGCCTTCCAGCTCTTTGTCGTACGGGCGTGGTGAGGCGGTGGGTCTCTCGGGGCTCGCCGTCTGCCGACCCCCGGCGTCTCGGGCCCGTCGGGGGCGGGAGGACGGCTCGGTGACGGCTGCGCTCGCCTGTCGGGTCCGCGCGGCTTGCACCCACCGCGTCTCGGCATGCTCGGCCGCGTCGAGCAGCCTGACCACGGCACGCGGCAGCCACCACGTCCGATGCGTCCCGTCGCGGGTCTGTTCCACGAGTATCTGCCGCCAGTCGATCCCCGCCAGATGGTGCGGCCGGCCGGCTTCACGTCGTGCTGCCCGCTGGGGGCCGCCCGACTCCTGCAGTTCCTCCGCGATGCGTCGGCGCCAACGCAGTGGCGTTTCCTCGCTGCATCCCTGCCTCGGCGCTCCACGAAACGGGCCGATGCGGACCATGTCGTGTCGGTCCATCGCCACCGCGTTGACTTCTGTGGCCGCCAGGCGCACCTCATCCTCCGGGACGTTCCACTGACCGCCGCTCGCCCTCACCATTGTCACCGCATGGTCGCCGAGCAGGACATACCCCACCCAGGCGCGGGCGGGAGAGCACGTGAAGGCCCCAGGAGCCGTCGGCACGGCACCATCAGCCGTCAGACCGACCCACAGAGCGTCCGCGGCAGCCAGGGTGATCAGGCCGTGGGCGCGACCTGGCTTGACACGCTCTGACATACCGACAGGCTAACGGCCTGCAACGAGCCAAGGGGCCTGTTTGGCTGCCAGCCCCCGACAACGCGGCGCACTTCTCAACCAGGCCCGGACGGGCGCGGACGCGGGAACAACCGCAGGCTGGCTTCGGCGTCAGTGCCGCGACGGTTTGCTCCGCTCCGCAGCACCACTGCCCTCCTCGCGTCCTTCGTCCCTGATCAGGATCCCGTCACTCACCGGCGGATCGATGTACAGAGACGGCACGGTCCGCGACTGGATGCATGCTTTAGGTGAGATTCCATACGGACTTACGGCTATCGCTTCTTCCCGGGCGACTCGAATCCCGGTTGTATGGGCCGTAGTTCGGCCGTGACCAAACGACAAGCAGGCCCCTGTCCCGCGTTTCCGCAGGCCAGGGGCCTTTCATGCAAGGGTGAGTGACGGGACTCGAACCCGCGACATCCTGGACCACAACCAGGTGCTCTACCAGCTGAGCTACACCCACCACGACCGGCGGCGACTTTGTGGTTTCTCCGACCGGCCGAGAAAAAGTGTACAGGGTCCGAAGGGGTGCTCGCGCACGGCTTTCCGGGAGCCCCTCCGGAGACCTCCCGTATGCCTACTCCGCAGGCAGGACGTGCTTGGCCGCGATGGTCCGCGCGGTGTCCGAGTCGGGGCCGGGCTGCGGTACGAAGATGGCCTCGCGGTAGTAGCGCAGTTCGGCGATCGACTCGCGGATGTCGGCGAGGGCGCGGTGGTTGCCGTTCTTCTCGGGGCTGTTGAAGTACGCCCGCGGGTACCAGCGCCGGGCCAGCTCCTTGACGCTGGACACGTCGACGATCCGGTAGTGCAGCCAGCCCTCCAGGGCGGCCATGTCCCGGGCCAGGAAGCCGCGGTCGGTGCCGACGGAGTTTCCGCACAGCGGGGCCTTGCCGGGTTCCTTCACGTGTTCCCGTACATAGGCCAGGACCTGCTCCTCGGCCTCGGCGAGCGTCGTGCCGCCGGCCAGTTCGTCGAGCAGGCCGGACGTGGTGTGCATCTGCCGCACCACCTCCGGCATCGTCTCCAGTGCCTTGGCCGGCGGACGGATGACGATGTCCACGCCCTCGCCGAGCACGTTCAGCTCGGAATCGGTGACGAGGGCGGCCACCTCGATGAGCGCGTCGTCGGACAGCGAGAGGCCGGTCATCTCGCAGTCGATCCACACCATGCGATCGTTCATGCGACCACCCTAAAGCTGACGTCCGCGTTTGGGTGCCCCCGGTACGGCGTCGACGTCTGCGGGGGCTGCCGCCCCCGGACCCCCGCGTCATCGGCCTGCGGCCTCGTCCTCAAGCGCCGGACGGGCTGAGATGTGGCCGGGCGCCGTCGCGAGGGCGTGCGGTCTGCCCACCCGAGCCAGTCGGGTGGGCAGACCGCACGTCAGCTGCCTGTGCGGGGCCCCGGCAGGCTTGCCGACAGGCCTACCGCTGCTGACCTGCGGGTCTGCATCGGCAGTACGCCCTCGGGATACTGGACCGGCAGCGGACCCGTCGGCGGCAGCGGGGCCGGTTCCGGGGCTTCGTGCCGGTCGGACTGCGGCCGGCGTGCCCGGTAGGCCGCCCGGTACGCAGCCGGGGACGAACCCAGCTGGCGGCGGAAGTGGCCGCGCAGGGCGACGGGGGAGCGGAAGCCGCAGCGGCCCGCCACCTCGTCCACCGAGTAGTCCGACGTCTCCAGCAGGCGCTGCGCCTGCAGGACCCGCTGGGTGATCAGCCACTGGAGAGGGGCCGATCCCGTCAGCGAGCGGAAGCGACGGTCGAAGGTACGACGGCTCATGTACGCGCGTGCCGCAAGGGTCTCCACGTCGAACTGCTCGTGGAGGTGCTCCAGCGCCCAGGCGACGACCTCGGCGAGCGGGTCGGCGCCGATCTCCTCTGGTAAAGACCGGTCGAGGTAGCGCTCCTGACCGCCCGAGCGGCGCGGCGGGACCACCAGGCGGCGGGCCAGTGCCCCGGCAGCCTCGTTGCCGTGGTCCGTCCGCACGATGTGGAGACAGAGGTCGATCCCGGCCGCCGTACCGGCCGAGGTGAGGACGTCGCCGTCGTCCACGAAGAGTTCTCGCGGGTCGACGTGCACCGACGGATAGCGCTTGGCCAGTGTCGGCGCGTACATCCAGTGGGTGGTGGCGGCCAGCACGAACGCGCCCGTGCACAGCCCGACTATGCGGGCCCCTTCTTCATGGGCGCGGCGCAGCGCGTCCAGCGCTTCTTCGGGCGGCG
>NZ_JBEZLQ010000018.1:118863-162036 GCF_040652235.1 Streptomyces sp. NPDC048277 | reverse complement strand
TGGCGGCCAGCACGAACGCGCCCGTGCACAGCCCGACTATGCGGGCCCCTTCTTCATGGGCGCGGCGCAGCGCGTCCAGCGCTTCTTCGGGCGGCGGCGCGGTGATCGAGCGCCAGGCCGGTACGACGACCGTGCCGGCGCGTGAGATCGCCTCCAGGCCGTGTGGCGCGGTGAGTTCCAGGCCCCCTGTGGTCCGCAGCGGGCCTTCCTCGCCGCCGCACACCAGCAGTCGGTAGCGCGGCACTCCGGCGTCCTGGCGGTCTATCCCGAACACCGAAAGCGGTATGGAACTCTCGAAGATGGGGCCGCCGCTGAACAGCAGCACCGCGACGATCTCCTTGCGGCGTCGCCCGGAAAGTTTCCGGGCCGCGGCTTCCGGCGCGGCAGTGGAGTCGTGGCTCATCCTGCTAAGCCCCCCTCGGTGGTCGCGGCTCCTCGGTTGTGTCGCTCCTGCACGTTTCCCCTCGGTCCTGCACGAGTCCCCCGCCGTAAGACGTCAAGATCGAATCTACTGGTTTCCGCGGTGTCGCGTTGACCAGTTCGACACGCCGTCGATTGTCGACATGACAACTTGGCGTGAAGCATTCGATCACGAAGCGTTGCACTCACAGGCCGTGCAGGGAAGTGCGCCTCGTCGTAGTGGCCAAACCGCGTAGGGTGCGCAGGCCCTCCAGGACCCTTTCCGTGCAGGTGGAACGGGGGTTGGGGGGGAGGGGGGACCCCCCTTGCACAGTGTCGGGAAGTTGGCTGAAAAGAGGCGTCCGCGTGCACGGAAACCGGTCAGTCGACCGGTGTAGTTCCCTTGGTGTGACGTCCGCCTCCTCGGACCCCCGTTCTGCGCTCCGTCCCGTGCGCCGTTCCGCGCGCCGCCGCGCACTCGGAGCGGCGCAGCAGGAACCGGCACGCGGCCGTGACGGCGGCCAGACCGAGGGCCGTACCGGCCGCACCGGCCGGCGAGGTGCCGTACCAGAGAAGCACCACGGGGACGAGGGCGCAGGAGAACGCGGCCCAGCGGATCACGTCGCCCGCGGTGTCCGGGGCGGTGCCCGGGGCGGGGTGCGGTTCGCGGGTGGTGGGACGCGGTCCGGACATCGTCGTACTCCTTGTGGTACTCCGTCGTACTCCTTTGTGGTGCACTCGTCCTGTGATCAACGCCCGTGGGAGCGGTCGGTCACCGTGCGTGGGCCCCGGCCCTGTCCGAATCCTGTGCAAACCGCCTGTACGGGGCAGCAACCATTGCGTTACGGGCGCGCCTCGTGCATGCTCCGGGGAACCCCTAACCGACTCCGGGGAACGTCCCCTACGGAGAGTGCGCGGGATCTGGGCTGAGGAGGCGTGCCGCCGTACCCTTGGGGGTATGGGGTTGGGAAGATGTTTCCCGGACACAGCTCCGCCGCACACTGTCGTCCCTCCCCTACACAAGGATCCCAACGCCGAGACAGCCATGGCCGGTCACGAATTCTTCGATCCAGCGGACCGCAAGCGGCCGGTCGCCGACCCCACGGCGGCCGATGCGCTGGCGGCGGAAGAGGCACGCCCTTCCTGCGATCCCGCCTTCAAACACGGGGTGGTCGTCGGCTTCGACGGCTCCACCTCCAGTGAGCGCGCCCTCGCCTATGCGATCGGGATGGCACACCGCTCCCGCACAGGGCTGATCATCGTCCATGTCGCCAACCGACTGCCGACCACCGTGTGGGCCGGCTGCGAGCCACCCGTCTTCGTCGACGTGCCGGACCACCGCACCGAGGTGCTCGGTCTCGAACTCGCCTGCGCCGACTATCTGTCCGAAGTGCCCTGGATCCTCGTCGAGCGCGGCGGCGACATCTGCCATGAACTCGAAGAGGTGGGGCGGGAGTACGAGGCGGACGCGATCGTCGTGGGGTCGACCCACGGGATCGTCGGCCGGATCTTCGGCTCCGTCGCCGGACGGCTCGCGAAGCGGGCCAAGCGGCCCGTCGTTGTCATTCCGTAACTCCCCGTTCTCCCAGGTGAGATGTCCTGTGGGAACGGTCCGGCTCCCTTCGTGCAGTGCCCGAATTTTCTGGCGTGCAGAGGTGTTTGTGCCCTTGTGAAGGGCATATATCGGTCACCGCGCACAACTGCACAAAGCATGAAGGGAGCCCGCCGTGGACAACGACGTCTCTGCGGGAAGCGGAACCACTACCGTGGCCGGCCGACTCGCCCTGGGAATCACCCTGTTGGCGTTCGGCCTCGGCACCACCGGCGTGATCGACAACGTCACCACGTCCGACGCCGTGTCAGTCGCCCATTACGTGGGCGGAGTCGCCCTCTTCCTCGTCGGCCTGCTGGCCTTCCGTGACCGTGACGCCGCGAACGGCACGGGCTATGTGGCCCTCGGCGCGCTCTGGTTCACCTGGGCCGTCTCCTCCGGAGGCCATTCCTCGGCCAACGGGGCCGGGCTCTTCCTGCTCCTCTTCGCCCTCGTGGCCCTGTCGTTGACCCTCGCGGGCGGCGACCAGCTCGGACAGGCCATGCACGGGCTGCTGTTCCTGGCGATGCTGCTCCTCGCGGTCGCGAGCTTCGCCGACAGTTCGTCACTGACGAAGGTCGGCGGGTGGGTTGCCGCGGCGGCGGGGGCGGTCGCCTGGTACGCCGCGACGGCCGCGCTCGCGCACTGGCCGACGGTGCTGCCGAGGCGGGCTGCCGGTCGTGGGGTGACGGCCCACGGCTGAAATGGCAGCCGACGCCGGGGAGTTGGGCGTCCCCGGCGATCCAATGAGCGGACCCCCCGTGGCTTTCGGGCACACGTGGGGGTCCGTTCGGTTGTGCGGCCGGTGGGGGCTGGCCGCGCAGTTCCCCGCGCCCCTTTGGGGCGCGTTGATGCTGACGGCGATTCAGCGCCCCGTCAGGGGCGCGGGGAACTGCGCGAGCAACCCCCACGCACCCGCACGGACAATGCGGCCGCCCTACTCCACCGTCACCGACTTCGCCAGGTTCCGCGGCTTGTCGATGTCGCGGCCCAACGCCTTCGCCGTGTGGTACGCGAGGAGTTGGAGGGGGATGCCCATCAGGATCGGGTCCAGCTCGTCCTCGTTCTTCGGGACGACGATCGTGCGGTCCGCCTTCTCCTGGTGCTGGTGGGCCACCGCCAGGATCTTGCCGCTGCGGGCCTTGATCTCCTCCAGGGCCGCGCGGTTCTTCTCCAGGAGGTCGTCGTCGGGGACGATCGCCACCGTGGGGAGGGCCGGCTCGATGAGGGCCAGGGGGCCGTGCTTGAGCTCGGACGCCGGGTACGCCTCCGCGTGGATGTAGGAGACCTCCTTGAGCTTCAGGGAGGCCTCACGGGCCACCGGGTAGCCCCGGACGCGGCCGATGAAGAGCATCGAGCGGGCCTCGGCGTACTCCGCGGCCATCTTCTCGATCTCCGCCTCCTGCGCGAGGATCTCCGAGATCTGGGCCGGCAGCTTGCGCAGGCCCTCGATGATCCGCTTGCCGTCGCGGACGGAGAGGTCCCGGATACGGCCGAGGTGGAGGGCGAGGAGAGCGAAGGCGACCGTGGTGTTCGTGAAGCACTTCGTGGAGACGACGCAGACCTCGGGGCCCGCGTGCACGTACGTGCCGCCGTCCGCCTCGCGGGCGATCGCCGAGCCCACCACGTTCACCACGCCCAGCACCCGCGCGCCCTTGCGCTTCAGCTCCTGGACGGCGGCGAGGACGTCGTACGTCTCGCCGGACTGGGAGACCGCGATGTACAGGGTGTCGGGGTCGACGACCGGGTTGCGGTAGCGGAACTCGGAGGCCGGCTCGGCGTCCGCGGGGATACGGGCCAGCTCCTCGATCATCTGGGCGCCGATCATGCCCGCGTGGTACGACGTGCCGCAGCCGAGGATCTTCACGCGGCGCACGGCACGCGCGTCGCGGGCGTCGAGGTTGAGGCCGCCGAGGTGCACGGTGGAGAAGCGGTCGTCGATCCGGCCGCGCAGCACGCGGTCGACCGCGTCGGGCTGCTCGAAGATCTCCTTGTGCATGTACGTGTCGTGGCCGCCCATGTCGTACGACTCGGCCTCCCACTCCACGGTGGTCGGCTCGGCCGTCGTGCGGGTGCCCTCGGTGGTGTAGGTGCGGAAGTCGTCGGCCTTGAGGGTGGCCATCTCGCCGTCGTCGAGGGTCACTATCTGGCGGGTGTGGGTGACGAGCGCCGCGATGTCCGAGGCGACGAACATCTCCTTGTCGCCGATGCCGAGGACCACCGGGGAGCCGTTGCGGGCCACCACGATCCGCTCGGGGAAGTCGGCGTGCATGACCGCGATGCCGTACGTGCCCTCGATCAGGCGCAGCGCCTGGCGGACCTTCTCCTCCAGGGTCTCCGCCTGGGAGCGGGCGATCAGGTGGGTGAGGACCTCGGTGTCGGTCTCGGAGAGGAACTCGATGCCGTCCGCCTCCAGCTTGCGGCGCAGCTCCGCGGCGTTGTCGATGATGCCGTTGTGGACGACGGCGACCTTCTGGTCGGCCGACATGTGCGGGTGGGCGTTCACGTCGGAGGGGGCGCCGTGGGTGGCCCAGCGGGTGTGGGCGATACCGGTGGTGCCCTTGAAGCGCGCCGGGACCTTGGCCTCCAGGTCCCGGACCCGGCCCTTGGCCTTGACCATCTTCAGGCCGCCGGTCTTCGGGGTGGTGACGACGATGCCCGCCGAGTCGTAACCGCGGTATTCCAGCCGCTGGAGACCTTCGAGGAGAAGGGGGGCGACATCACGCTTACCGATGTATCCGACAATTCCGCACATATATAGGTGTTCCGTATTCCTCAGCCGTAGAAGGTCATCCGTAGACAAGGCGGCGCAACTGCCGGAGGGTGAACTCCGGCGGGGCGACCGCCCGGTACTTGAGATCCGCGGCGATCCGGTCGAAGATCTCCGCGTTCACCAGGCCTTCCGCCTGGAGCTCGCGGTGGCGGCGCCGGACGTAGTCCCCGGCCGTCTCGTCGAAGTAGGCGAGCACGTCCTGGATCACCCGCAGCGCCTCGCCCCGGCTCAGGGGCGTGGACCGCGTCAGATGATCAACGAGTTCGTCGTGCACCCGGTAGATCCTGGAGTACCGCCGTCGGTTTCGCAAGAATCCTGCCCGATTCCGGGCAGCGGCCTGTTGAATCTCTTATGGGGCTCTGTTCGCAGCCTGTCCATCCTGTGTCTTGCGCCACGTTGCTTGTGGAGACGATTTTCAGACGCCATGGACATTCCTCGTATGGGCGTACCCGATGAGCTCGCCGACCGCAGCATGGCCGAGCAGCACGAGTACCTCCGCGCCAAGTTCTCCCGGCGCTCGATGATCAGAGGCGGCGCCGTGACCCTCGGCGCCGTCACGGGCGGCTCCTTCGTACTGGGCGGCACCGCCCAGGCCGCCGTTCCCACCCAGTCCACCGCCCCCGCCACCGAGCAGGTCGACGGCGCCCTCGTCGCCCCCTTCGGCCGGCACCTCGCCTTCGGCACCGACGCCGGCACGGAGATGACGATCTCCTGGCAGGTCCCCGTCGCCGTCAAGAACCCGTTCGTGCGCATCGGCGCCCACCCCTGGGACCTCTCGCGCAAGATCCCGGCCGAGGTCCGCACCCTCTACACCCCGGCCGGTGTCGGTGCCAGCGCCGACCGCACCCAGTACTACCTCCACGCCCAGCTGGCCAACCTGCGCCCCGGCAAGACCTACTACTACGGCGTCGGCCACGAGGGCTTCGACCCGGCCGAGGCGCACCTGCTCGGCACCCTGGGCACCTTCACCACCGCCCCCGACTGCCGGACGCCGTTCACCTTCACGGCCTTCGGCGACCAGGGCGTCAGCTACCACGCCCTCGCCAACGACAGCCTGATCCTGGGCCAGAACCCGAGCTTCCACCTGCACGCCGGCGACATCGCCTACGGCGACCCGGCGGGCCAGGGCAAGGCGACCGACACCGGCTTCGACTCGCGCATCTGGGACCAGTTCCTCGCCCAGACCGAGTCCGTCGCCAAGTCCGTGCCGTGGATGGTGTCGTACGGCAACCACGACATGGAAGCCTGGTACTCGCCCAACGGCTACGGCGGCGAGGAGGCCCGCTTCACCCTGCCCGACAACGGGCCGGACAAGGCGAACCTGCCGGGCGTCTACTCCTTCGTCTACGGCAACACCGCGATCATCTCGCTCGACCCGAACGACGTCTCCTTCGAGATCCCGGCCAACCTCGGCATCTCGGGCGGCACGCAGACCACGTGGTTCGAGGGCCAGCTGAAGAAGTTCCGGGCCTCGAAGGACATCGACTTCATCATCGTGTTCTTCCACCACTGCGCCTACTGCACCTCCACGGCGCACGCCTCGGAGGGGGGCGTGCGACAGGAGTGGGTGCCGCTGTTCGAGAAGTACACGGTGGACCTGGTCATCAACGGCCACAACCACCAGTACGAGCGCACCGACGTGATCAAGGGCAACGCCGTCGTCAAGAAGCTCCCGATCGGCGAGACGGCCTACTCCGACACCGAGGGTGTCGTCTACGTCACCGCGGGCGCGGCCGGCCGCAGCCTCTACGCGTTCACCGCCCCCGACTCCTACGAGGGCCACCTGAACGAGGTCGACTCCGTCGCCTCCTTCATCAACACCAAGGACGGCAAGGTCAACGAGACCGTCACCTGGTCCCGGGTGCGCTACCTCAACTACTCCTTCCTGCGCGTCGACGTGGAGCCCGCCTCGCGCGGCCGCTACGCCAAGCTGAACGTGTCGGGCATCGCCGAGACCGGCGACCGCATCGACCACTTCACGGTGGCCCGCAAGGCCAAGTGAGCAGCAGGCAGTAAGCAGTAACCGGCGGGCGGTCCTCACATGTGTCTGAGGACCGCCTGTTTGGCCTTGGTGAACTCCTCGTCGGTGAGCACACCCGCGCGATGCAGCTCACCCAGCTCCCGCAGCCGCCGCAGCAGGGCGTCGTGATCGGCCCCGGGCACCTCCGGCGCCGGGGGCGGTTCCGGTACGGCGGCCGAGGGGTGCGGCAGCCGCGCCTGCACAGCCGCCGCGACCAGCGCCATCAGCGGGTCCCGCTTGAACCCCCACAACTCCACCGCGTGCGGGTCGTACTTGGCCCGCGTCCTGGCCGGCGCACCGCGCACCCGGAACCGCAGATGGCCGTTCTCCAGCCCGGCGGAGGGCTGCCACTCCACGCCGAGGATGTCCGTCAGGGCCAGTGTGCGGGGGCCCGCGGCGGACTTGGCGTCCTCCGTCTTCCAGTTCCACTCCAGCCGTACCTGCTCCCCGTCGAACGACGCGGTGCCGTCCCCGGCGGAGACCGTCAGCGGCAGCGCCGGACCGGGCAGCAGATACTCGCGCACGGGCGTGGTCGGCACCCGCTCCAGCAGCAGCGCGCCGCGCACCTCGTCCGTGACGTACTCGGCGACCCCGTACCGGTCCGGCTCCACGGTCAGCCGATAGGGGTCATGGGGTTCGGTGAGGCGGCCGCCGGTGGCGTGCAGCAGGGGATCGGCGCCGTCCCGCAGCCGCAGTCTCAGCCGCCCCGACCTGCGCCCCTGCTCGAACGAGACCCCGGCCAACGCGCCCAGCGGTACGACCAGTTCACCCAGCGCCCGGCGCAGCACACCGACGTTCTTGTCCCGCCCGGGGGTGAGCCGCAGCGCGCCTCCGTCGAAGACCCAGGTGCCGTCCTTCTGGATGATTTCCGACATGGGGAGATTCTGGCACCGGGCCGTCACAGCCCGAGTGCGCTCTGCGCACCGCCATCGAGCGTGAAGCGGACGTCCACGCCGAACCCGGCGGTCGCCCGCATCCGGACCTCGCCGGAGCGCACCCCGACGGCGATCCCGGGGTTGTCCTGGCAGAGCAGGGTGAACGCGTGCTCCGCCGCCCGGGCCGGCACGAACGCCTGGTCCTGCGGGAACGGCGCGTCGGCGCCCTGCCGGTAGGCGCACATCCGCTGTTGCATCCCGTCCCCCGCGACCCGGTCGCCGGCGATGTCCAGGCACAGTTTCGAGGCGGCGTTCACCAGGGCCACGGCGCCGTTCTCGAGCCGGACCGGGCGCCACCGCTGGTCCTCGCCGCCGTCGCAGGCGGCCAGCACCGGGTCGGGGGCGGATGCCGGTCCGGGCGGCGCGGAGGCGTTGCCGCGGGGGCCGGTGACGCAGCGTCCCGTGGCGACGCTCCGGAGGACGACGGCCCCGGCGGAGGCGCTGTCCGTGGAGGACGGGGAAGGGGATGCGGACGGAGATGCGGACGGGGACGGGGATCGGCCGGGGGACGGCGACGCGGCGGAACTCACGGTGGAGCGAGGGTGCTCGGCCCCCTCGGCGGTGTCCGAGCGGAGCAGGACTCTGGTCACCGTCGTGGTCAGTACGGCCGTCACCACCACCGAGACCATCACCGAGACCACCGTCTGCCGGCGCCGACGCTCACGTCTGCCGCTACCGGCGCGCGCGGGCCGGGGCGGCCCGGCGGTGAGCGGGCGCGACGCGGAGGGCGGCGGCGTCCGCTCCGCCGAACGGGCCCGCCGGTACACGGTCCCGCCCCACACCAGCAGCTCGTCGACCAGCAGCCGCCGTACGCTCGGCGCATCGCCCGACGCGAGCGTGCGGAGCGTCTCGAGGTCGTCGGCACAGGAGCGGCAGCCGTCCAGGTGCTGCCGGAGGTCGGCCGGCGTCTCCCGATGCCTGCCGCGGGCGATGGCACCCAGCATGCCGCCGTAGTGGAGGCACTGTACGTCGGAGCTGCGTGGGGCACGCAGCCGAAGGACGGTGTCGACCAGGCGGCTGCGGGCCGACAGCGCGAGGGATTCGGTGAACTCGACGGAGGCGTTCAGCGCCCCGGCCGCCGACTGCGACTCGCCCTCCTCGGCCAGGCACAGCCACAACGCGGCCCGCGGCTGCTCGGGCAGTTCCTCGAAGGCGGTCAGCAGTACCGAGACGCGCTCCACGCGGCGCAGTGTGTCGACGGCGCCGTGGATCTCGGCGTTCTGTCCCGACCAGGCCAGGAACTCGGGACGTAAGAGCTCGCGCCGGTCGTCGCGCAACCAGTTGTCGGCGGTGCGCCGTACGTCGGCGAGCAGCGCGGTGCGTAACGCGGGACCCTGCCGGTGCGCGCCTCGGGCGAGGACGTCGGCGGCCAGGTCGGAGGCGTCGTCCGGTCTTGTGCAGAACGCCTGGGCGTAGGCGAGGACGGCCGGGGTGTGTTCCGTCAGGATCCCTGATCCGGATGCGGATCCGGATGCGGATCCTGATCCGGATGCGGACGAGGTGCGGTGCGGGACTTGCTGTGCGGTGTGCTCGGGCATGGAATCGTCTCCCCAAGGAGCGGGCACGGCAAGGTGTGGACCGTAGTGCCGCGCTCTGTGGTGAGACTGTGCGCTTTGTGTACGCGCCGTGTGTGCGCCGGGCGGGGCTCGGGAGGACCGTACTCCCAAGCACCGCCCGGCCCGATCAGAACCCCGCGACGGGATTTTTCAGGGTTCCGACCAGCTGGAGGGCGCCCGACGGGTCCGCCAGGTCCACCATCTGCCTGTTGTTGCGCAGCTGGAGCCGGTTGAGGCAGGACAGCGCGAACTCGGGCGCGAACATGTCGTAGCGCGCGAACTTCTCGGCGAGTTCGGGCACCGACTCCTGGTACTCGCGGGTGACTTCGGCGACCGTCCGCCAGAAGTCGTCCTCCTCCAGGACCCCCTCGGTCGCGAGGTTCGCGGCGAGGAAGCGGAAGAAGCAGTCGAAGACGTCCGTGAAGATCGACAGGAGTTTCTTGTCCTCGGGGACCTCGACCGCGATCCGCCCGACCTCCGGCGGCAGCACCGCGTCCGGGTCCATGACCGCGATCTCCTCGGCGATGTCCTTGTAGACCGCCCGCCGGACCACCCCGTCGTCGAGGACCAGGATCACGTTCTCGCCGTGCGGCATGAAGACGAGGTCGTAGGCGTAGAAGCTGTGGAGGAGCGGGGTGAAGTACGCCCGCAGGTACGAGCGCAGCCACTCCCGGGCGGGCAGCCCACTCTGTTCGATCAGCGCGGCCGCGAAGGACGCCCCCTCGTCGTCCACGTGGAGGAGGGAGGCCATGGTCGCCAGTGACTCGCCTTCCCGGAGGGACGGCACCGGGCTCTCCCGCCACAGCGCGGCCAGCATCTTCCGGTACGGCGAGTAGCGGTCGGTCGCCCTCTCGTACTCCAGGTGCCGGTAGCCCACGGCGGCCCGCTCCCGGATGATCGACAGGCCGGTGGACTTGAGCACCGGGTCGTTGTCGATGAGCTGGGCCAGCCAGTCGTTGATCGCCGGGGTGGCCTCCATGTAGGCGGCGGAGAGCCCGCGCATGAAGCCCATGTTGAGGACCGAGAGCGCGGTTTTGACGTAGTGCTTCTCGGGGTGGGAGCGGTTGAAGAAGGTCCGGATGGATTGCTGGGCCAGGTACTCGTCGTCGCCCTCGCCCAGGCAGACCAGGTGGCCGCGGGCGACCTCGGCGGCGAAGGTGACGGTGAGCTTGTTCCACCACTGCCAGGGGTGGACCGGGATGAGGAGGTAGTCGGCGGGGTCCAGCCCCTTCTCGCGCAGGACCGTGTCGAACCGCTCGACGGTCGCCGCGCCCAGCTCCTCCCGCACGAAGGACTCGTACTCGATGCCGACACCCGCCGTGAAGGCCGCCCGCGACCGGTGCGCCGCCAGCCACACCAGCCGGACCGGGCTCGCGGTCTCGGGGGCGTACGACAGGTACTCGTGGACGCCGAAGCCGAGCCGGCCGTTGTTGGCGACGAAGCAGGGGTGGCCCTCGGTCATCCCGGTCTCGATCGCCTGGAAACCGGCGCGGGTGAGCTCGGCGACCGGGACCTGGGGCTTGGTCAGCTTGTAGCAGGTGCCGGAGAGGGTGGAGGAGATCTCCTCCAGGTAGACCGGCAGGACCTCGTCGCCGAGCCCCAGGAAGCCCTTCAGCTCGATGAAGAAGTCCATTGCGGCGAGCGGCAGTTCGGCCCCGTCACGGACGCGGGTGAGGGAGTCCGGGTCCACCTGCCAGTGGTCCAGGGCACGGCGGACGGCGGTGAAGCGGTAGCGGGTGAGCCCGTCGTCGCTGCGGACGACATAGCCGGTGCCGTCCTCCTCCGGGGTGATCAGGCGCTCGTGGGCGAACTCCGCGAGCGCCTTGCGTATGAGCAGCCGGTTGGCCTTCTCCCAGCGCTCGGGGGACAGATGGGCGACCGCGTCGGCGAGGGTCATACGGCGGCCACCGCCTTCTCGAACCGCTCCCGTGTGCAGAAGCTCAGCAACGCCTTCTTCTCCGGCTTCTCTATCTCGCGTGCGGGCACGAACCCGACGGCCTCGTTCAGTGCGTGCACGGCCTTGTTGCGCACGTCCGGCTCGACGACGATCCGGCGGGCCGCCGGATCCTCGAAGAGATGCGCCACCACGGCCGTGATGACGGCCTTCGTGAACCCGTGCACGGGCGTGTCGGTGGCGGGGGTCAGGAAGTGCATCCCGACGTCCCCCGGCTCGGGTTCGTACAGCCCGACCAGCTCCCGGTGGGCGGGGTCGTACTTCTCCATGAGGAAGGCGGGTTCACCGTCCTCGCCGAGCCCGAGCAGCGCGTGGTGGTGCTCGTCGGCCGCGATGTCCAGGTACGCCCGCTCGACGTCCTCCGGTTCGGCGTCCTGCATCATCCAGAAGGCCGCCTTGGGGTGGGTGACCCAAGTGTGGAGGAGTTCGGCGTCCTTGAGGGGGTCGAGGGGCCGGAAGGCGAAGGTGCCCACCTTCGGTGCGGTGGTCATGGGTGACTCCTTGGGCGCACGGTTCGGTCGTCGAGGATGAGTGAGTTGGATACGTCGTTTTCTTCCGGCGTGAGTTTCACGAATACCGCACCGCGATTCTCCGATGGCTACTACCTTTGGGTGCATGGGGGAGCGAGGAGTGAAACGGGCCTTCAAGTACAGGTTCTATCCGACGGCCCAGCAGGCTGACCAGCTGCTGCGGACCTTTGGATGCGTCCGCAAGGTTTACAACCTGGCCTTGGAAGCTCGCGGCCGAGCATGGGCTGAGGAACGCCGCAGGATCTCTTACGCCCAAACCTCGGCGATGCTGACCGAGTGGAAACGAACTGATGAGTTATCCTACCTCGCGGAGGTCTCTTCGGTTCCGCTCCAGCAAGCCTTGCAGCACCTACATTCTGCTTTCACGAGCTTCTTTGCCAAGCGTTCCAAGTACCCGCGCTTCAAGTCGAGAAAGCGCTCGCGTGCTGCCGCCGAGTACACAAGATCGGCGTTTGCCTGGCGAAACGGCGAGCTGACGTTGGCGAAGATGAGCGTGCCGCTGGACATTCGCTGGTCGCGACCGTTGCCAGAGGGCGCCGATCCTTCCACTGTGACGGTGTCCTGCGACGCAGCGGGGCGATGGTTCGTATCCCTGCTCGTCGATGTTCGCAATGCGGAGACGCCTCCACCCGGCAACTCCGCGGTAGGTATCGACCTCGGACTGACCAGCCTCGCGACACTTTCCACGGGGGAGAAGGTCCCTGCTCCTGGCTTCGGGAAGCGGGACCAAACGCGTCTTGCGAGGGCTCAAAAGGAACTGGCTCGTAAGCAGAAGGGATCGAAGAACCAGGCCAAGGCTCGGGAGAAGGTTGCCAGGATCCATGTCAGAATCGCTGACAGGCGGCGTGATTTTCTGCACAAGCTGTCCTCTCGAATCGTCCAGGAAAACCAACTGGTCGCGATCGAAGACCTGGCAGTTCGCAACCTGATGGGTAATCGAAGCCTGGCTCGTGCGATTTCCGATGCCTCGTGGTCGGAGTTGCGTGCCATGCTTGAGTACAAGTGTGCATGGTACGGACGTGAATTGGTGGTTGTTGACCGATTCCTTCCCACCAGTAAGACTTGCTCGGTATGTGGTCTGCTTCGTGACCCGTTGCCACTCGGAATCCGGGCATGGACATGCGAGGGCTGCGGCGCCCAGCATGACCGAGACCACAACGCCGCACAGAACATTGTGGCCGCCGGGCAGGCGGTGTCGGCCTGTGGAGGCCGCGTAAGTCCTCAACGGAAACCCTCCGGACGGGCAGCGGGCGATGAAGCAGGAAGTCACATAGCGCGAGCCATGGGAGTCCCCGCCCCTGAGGGGCGGGGAGATGTCAAACCGCGAACTCCTGGAAGGCGATCGTCTTCTCGACCGGGTAGTACTCCGTGCCCAGCAGCTCACGGATGATGCAGGCGTTCCGGTACGGGCCCATGCCCAGGTCGGGGCTGGTGATGCTGTGGGTGTGGACGCCGGCGTTCTGGAGGAACACGCCCCGGCCGGTGACGTCGACGGCGTAGTTGCGGGCGACGTCGAAGTTGCCGTGGGAGTCGTAGCGCAGCCGGTCCTTGACCGGGCTCAGGAACTCGGGCTCGGTGTACTTGTAGCCGGTGGCCAGGACCAGGCCCTGGGTCTCGATCTCGTAGTCCTTCCCCTGCTCCTCCTGGCGGAGGCCGAGGGTGTAGCTGCCGCTGTCGTAACGGGCGGCTTCGAGCGCGGAGTTGGTCAGCAGTCTGGTCGGGACCGGGCCGCCGAGGTTCTTCTGGTAGAGCAGGTCGAAGATCTCGTTGATCAGGTCGCCGTCGATGCCCTTGAAGAGGCCCTTCTGCTCGGCGGTGAGCCGGTAGCGGGTGTCCTCGGGGAGGGCGTGGTAGTAGTCGATGTACTCGGGGCTGGTCATCTCCAGCGTGAGCTTGGTGTATTCGAGGGGGAAGAAGCGGGGGGAGCGGGTCACCCAGTTCAGCCGGTAGCCGTGGACGTCGATCTCGCTGAGCAGGTCGTAGTAGATCTCGGCGGCGGACTGGCCGCTGCCGACCAGCGTGATCGACTCCTTCGACTGGAGCGCCTCCTTGTGCCGGAGGTACTGCGAGTTGTGGATGAGGTCGCCGCCCAGCCCCCGGCAGACCTCGGGGACGTGCGGCTGGGTGCCGGTGCCGAGGACCAGGTGGCGGGCGCGGTAGGTCTCGCCGGCGGCCGTGGTGACGACGTAGACGCCGTCCTCGTACCGGACGTCCGTGACGGTCGTGCCGAAGCGGACGCTGGTGAGCTTGCCGGCCGCCCAGCGGCAGTAGTCGTCGTACTCCACCCGCAGCGGATAGAAGTTCTCGCGGATGTAGAACGAGTACAGGCGGCCCTTCTCCTTCAGGTAGTTGAGGAAGGAGTACGGCGACGTGGGGTCGGCGAGGGTGACCAGGTCCGACATGAACGGGGTCTGGAGGTGCGCGCCGTCGAGGAACATGCCGGCGTGCCACTCGAAGTCGGGCTTCGAGTCCAGGAAGACGCCGTCGAGTTCGGCGATGGGCTCGGTGAGGCAGGCGAGGCCGAGGTTGAAGGGGCCGAGCCCGATGCCCACGAAGTCGTAGGTCTTGTTCGAGGACTCAGGGGCTTCAGGACGCGCGGTCAAGGGACTCTCCCAGGTACTGCTCGGCGTGGCCGGCGATCAGATCGAGGACGGCGGCGATGTCGTCCGTCGTGGTCTCGGGGTTGAGCAGGGTGAACTTGAGGTAGTGGCGGCCGCCGACCTTGGTGCCCGCGACCACGGCGTCGCCGGAGGCGAACAGGGCCTTGCGGGCGTACAGGTTGGCGCGGTCGATCTCGGCCGGGTCGGTGACGGCGGAGGGGATGTAGCGGAAGACGAGGGTGGACAGGGACGGCTCGACGACGACGTCGTAGCGCGGGTCGGCGGCCAGGAGCTTCCAGCCCTCCTGGGCCAACTCGCAGACCTCGTCGAAGAGTTCGCCGATGCCGTCGGCGCCCATGGTGCGCAGGGTCATCCACAGCTTGAGGGCGTCGAAGCGGCGGGTGGTCTGCAGGGACTTGTCGACCTGGTTGGGGATGCGCTCGGTGACCATGCGGCGCGGGTTCAGGTACTCCGCGTGGTAGGTCGCGTGGCGCAGGGTCGAGGCGTCCCGGACCAGCACCGCGGACGAACTCACCGGCTGGAAGAAGGACTTGTGGTAGTCCACGGTGACCGAGTCGGCGCGCTCGATGCCGTCGATGCGGTCCCGGTACTTCAGGGAGGCGAGCAGCCCGCAGCCGTAGGCCGCGTCGACGTGCAGCCAGGTGTCGTACTGCTCGCACAGCTCGGCGATCTCCGGCAGCGGGTCGATGGAGCCGAAGTCGGTGGTGCCGGCGGTGGCGACGACGGCCATCGGGATCAGGCCGTCCCTCCTGCACCGCTCCAGCTCGTGGGCGAGGGCGACGGTCTGCATCCGCTTGTCGTGGTCGACGGGGATCGCGACCACGGCGTCCTGGCCGAGCCCGAGCAGTTTCGCCGACTTCTTCACACTGAAGTGGCTGACGTCGGAGGCGAAGATGCGCAGCCTGTCGAGCGAGTCCGCCTTGGCCTCCTCCCGGGCCAGCAGCAGCGCCTGGAGGTTGGACTGGGTGCCGCCGGAGGTGAACACGCCGTCGGCGGCGGCTCCGAGGCCGATGCGGGCGGTCGTCCAGTTGATCAGTTTCCGCTCGATGAGGGTGCCGCCGGCCGACTGGTCCCAGGTGTCCAGGGAGGAGTTGACGGCGGAGAGCACCGCCTCGCCGAGCACCGCCGGGATGACCACCGGGCAGTTGAGGTGGGCGAGGTAGCGGGGGTGGTGGAAGTAGATCGCGTCCCGGAGGTAGACGTCCTCCAGTTCGTCCAGGACCGCGGTGGTGTCGTACAGCGGCCGGTCGAGGTCGATGGCGTCGATGCGGGGAGTGAGGGCGTCGACGGTGACACCCGTGAACGGCCGGTCGGTGGTGGCGAGTTTGGCCGCCACCCGCTCGACTCCTTCGGTCACGGAGCGGCGGTAGTGCTCCGCGGTCAGGTCATTGAGCAGGTGCGAGCGCATGTGGGGGTCCTCCGGGGACGATCCGTGCGGGGAACGAACTTAGGTAAGCCTAACCTAAGTTTCACCAGGGAAAACGTGCCTCTCCCGTGACTGCTGTCACTTCGGTGGAGGGCGGCTACGAGGGGTAACTACGAGGGGTGGCTACTCGCCCGCGACCCGAAGCTGTTCCTCCGTCAGGCCCTGCCGCCAGTACCCGACGAAGGTGACCCGGCGCCGGTCGACCCCGCGTTCCCCGACGAAGTGCCGGCGCAGTTCCTTCACCCGCCCGGACTCGCCCGCGATCCAGACGTACGGGCGTTCGGCGGCGGGGAGCCGGGCGTCGCGGACGGCTTCATGGGCCGTGCCGCCCACGACCCACTCGATACGGGCGTCGGCGAGGGTGGTCACGTCCTGGATGTCGCCGGCGTGCGGCACCTCCAGCCAGGCGTGGACGCGGGTGGCGGCGGGGAGGGACTCGAGGATGGCGGTGGCGGCGGGTACGGCGGTCTGGTCGCCCCAGATCAGCACCAGGTCGGTGTCCGCCGGGGGCCGGAAGCGGATCGCCCGGTTGTCGGCGACGGCGGGACCGAGGAGGAACACCCTGTCCCCGGCGCGGGCGCGCGCCGCCCAGCGGGAGGCGGGCCCGGCCGCGCAGGCCGCGCCCGGCTCGACACCGTGCAGCGCGAAGTCGATGTCGATCTCGTCGGGGTGCCGGCGCAGCGCGCGCAGTGTGTACGACCGCATCACGGCCCGTACGTCATCGGGGAGTTCGCGCCAGGCCTGCCACCAGCCGTCGCCGAGTTCGACCGGCACGGCGGGCTCGGTGCGGCCCTCGGCCGGGATGAACAGGGAGAGGGACTGGTCGCACCCGTGGGAGTGGAAGTGCGTCAGGTCGTCACCGGCGAAGGTGACCCGGACCAGAGACGGACCGAGCCGCCTCGTCCGCGCGACCTGGAGGGAGAAGAAACGGAACGGGGCGGCTACGGCCGTCGTCATATGAGCTCCTGAGACTCAGGAATCTGTGGGGGCTTCTGGCCGGGCTCGGCCGGAGGTCAGCTGACCTTCTTGGCCGTCTCCAGCGCCTTGGCGAGGTTCTCGACCATCGCGACGCACTTGTCGTAGGAGAAGATCGGCTCGGGGGAGCGGGCGACGACCTGGCCGGCCTTGACCGCGGGGAGCTTCTTCCAGGTGGCCTGGGTGATGTCGGCCGGCTGGATGGTCGCCGAGCGGTCGTCCATCATGATGATGTCGGCCGGGTACTTGTCGACGTTCTCCCAGCTGAGGCTCTCGTACCAGCCACCGCCCTCCTTCTTGGCGGACTCCGGCGGCTCGACGAAGTTCACGCCGAGGGCCTTGAAGTACTCCAGGTCCACGGAGAGGTTGGTGCCGGAGACGTAGAACAGGTCCTGGGCGGCCGAGCCGGCCATCACCTTGAGGTCGGGGTGCGCCTTGGCGGCGGCGCGCAGCCGCGTGGACGCCTCCTCGAAGCGCTTCTTGGCGTCCGTGACCTTACTGGCCGTCATATCGGCGCCGAGCGACTCCGCGAGGGCCCAGACGCGCTGCAGCGGGACGGTGAGCTGACGGTCGTAGGCCGAGATGCCGACGCTCGGGGCGAGCTTGGCGATCTTGTCCTTGGACTCGTCCGGGACGTACCAGAGGGTGCCGGCGCCGTCGAACATCGTGGTGATGAGGACGTCGGGGGCGAGGGCCGCGTACTTCTCGACGTTGAACTGGCCCCACTCGTTGCCAAGGATCGTCAGCTTGCTGATGTCCATGTCGCCGGCCTGGACGTCGGCCTTGCCGGCCTTGGTCTTCGTCGGGCCGAAGACGCCCTTGACGTCGATGCCGTAGTCGTACAGCGCGGCGGCGACCCCGATGAACGCGACGATGTTCGCCGGGACCTTCTCCAGCTTCACCGTCGTCCCGCGGTCGTCCTTGAACGTCCAGGGACCGGACTTGGCGGCTGTCGTCTCCTTGTCGGAGGAGCCACTGTTTTTGTCTTCGTCACCGCACGCGGCGAGCACGGCACCGAGGCCGAGCGCGCCACCGGCGGCGAGGATGCCACGGCGGGTGAGGTGGGTGGCTCTGACGTTGGACATGAGTGTGGCTGCTTTCGGACGTGCGGAAACACCGCCGGACAAGTCGTTGATTAGGTTAGCCTAACCTCACGTCTTGTCCAGATCTCCGGGGTGTTTCGCCCGAAGCTGTGAGCGGTCTGTGGGGGAGTCTGTCCGTGCGAGTTCACGTACCGTCAGAGTGACGGTGTGGTGGTCGAGTTGGCGGACCGGAGGACGGGGGACTGGACCGTGGTGACGGACGGAGACCTGGGCGCGGCCGAGCAGCGGGTGTGGGACGCGGCTCTCACCGGCGAGTTCGTCGATCTCCGCGGCGGCGACCCGGAGCGGGACGACCTGGCGGGCGGAGCCGGCTGGGGGCCCGAGCGGACCGTCCGGGCCGAGGTCGTCGTCTCCGCGCTGCTCCGCAGCGGGAGCAGCGGCGGCCCGGCGGGCGCGCTGCACCTCGCCGGCGCGCGCGTGACCGGCCGGCTGGACCTCGGCGGCGCGACCGTGGAGCGCGAACTGCGGCTGGAGGACTGCTGGTTCGACGAGCAGGTGGTCCTCAGGAGCGCCACGCTGCGCTCCACCGGCTTTCTCGGCTGCCGAATACCCGGCCTCGAAGGCCGGCTGCTGAAGGTGGACGGAAACCTCAGATTCGACAGATCCGTCATCGACGGCCGCATCACCCTCACGCGCGGGCACATCACCGGGGAGCTCCATCTGAACGGCGCCCGGCTCACCGCCACCGAACTCCTCGACGGCGTGGCGCCCGACCCCGACCGGGCACCTTCCGTCTGGGCGATGTGGGCCGGCGGCCTCCTCCTCGACGGCGGTTGCTTCGCCTCCCACGGCTTCTCCGCCCGCGGCGGACTGCGGTTCGTCGGCGTCAGCTTCAGCGGCGGCCTGTTCATGAGGGCGGCGCGGATCGACAACCCCGGTGGCGACGCGCTGACCGGCGACGACCTCAGCGCCTCCGCCCTGGTGCTGGCGGACGGCTTCCGAGCCGTCGGCGCGGTCCGGCTCCCGGGCGCGACGATCCGCAGCCGTCTCTCACTCGACGGCGCTGTCCTCCAGGGCGGCGCCGTCGCCCTGGACGGCCGCCGGATGAGCTGTGGCGAGCTGCAGTTGACCTTCGCGGCCACGCCGGAGGGCGTCGTCGACCTCCAGGACGCCCAGACCGCCGTGCTCCACGACAGTGAGCACAGCTGGCCGGCCGACACCCGGCTGGACGGTTTCACCTACAACTCCCTGCACGTCCCGAACTCCGGCCCGGACATGGTCGCCGCTCGCCTTCGGTGGCTCGCCGACCTCCCCGCGTACTCGCCGCACCCGTACGAGCAACTCGCCTCCTGGTACCGGAAGATCGGCCACGACGACGAAGCACGGCGCGTGCTGCTGGCGAAGCAGCGCCGCCGACGCCGGACCCTCGGCCCCTACGGGCGGCTGTGGGGCCGACTGCTCGACGCGACCGTCGGCTACGGCTACCGGCCCTGGCAGGCGGCCCTGTGGCTGGCCGCGCTGACGCTGCTGGGCACCTGGGTCTTCCACGACGGCAGGCCGCACCCGGTACAGCCAGGCCAGGGCACCCCGTTCAGCCCGTTCATCTACACCCTGGACCTGCTGATCCCCATCGGCGGATTCGGCCAGCGCGGCGCCTGGTACTGGACCGGCCTGCACCAGTGGTTCGGCTACGGCCTGATCGCCGCCGGCTGGCTCCTCACCACCACGGTCCTCGCGGGCATCAGCCGCGCCCTCAACCGCACCTGAGCAGGAACCGTGCCGAGCCGCGGAGGGAGGCGGCGTCACCCCAGGCCGTCACGTCAGCCGCCGGCCGCGGCCGGAGCCACCGATATCACCATGACACCGGCCTCACGCAGGGCCGAGCAGGTCGCGTCGTCCTCCGGCGCGTCGGTGACGAGCGCGTCCAGGTCCTCCGGGCCGCAGATCTTCACCATGCCGGTTCCCGGGAACTTGCTCCTGTCGGCCAGGAGCACCACCTTGTCGCTGGCCGCGATCATGGCGCGCCGGGCCGGCACCTCGGCCACGACGGTGTCCATGACCTGGCCCCCGGGGCGGAGGCCGCAGGCCCCCATGAACAGCCAGTCGGCGTGGACCTGGCGGAGGTTGTCCTCGGCCATGAAGCCGTCCAGCATGCGCGACTCACGGACGACCATGCCTCCGAGCAGCATCAGGTCGATGTTCTCGTCGCCGTTGAGTTCCTCGTAGACCGCGAGGTTGTTGGTGATCACGGTGAGCCGCCGGCCGCGCAGCCGAAGCGCCAGCCGGTGCACCGTCGTGCCGCTGTCGAGGATGACCGACTGGCCCTCCTCGACCATCGCGGCCGCCCGGGCGGCGATCACGTCCTTCGCGCCCACCTGAACGGCGGCGGCCTCGTCGAAGGACAGCTGGTCCTCCTCGACGACCGCTCCACCGTGCACCCGGGTCAGCAGCCCGTCCGCCTCCAGCTTGAGAAGGTCACGGCGGATGGTCGCCGCACTGGTGGCAAGCTGCTCGGCGAGGTCGGTGACGGACGCGGTACCGCCCGAGCGAAGAGCCTGCAGGATGAGTCGGTGTCGTCGTTCGGCCAGCACGCAACCGGACACTACCTGTTGTCTGCCGACGCAACCCTGCGGATTCTGGCCGCAGTTGAAGACCGTCCGTGCCGGTCCGGCGAGAATATGCGGATGATCGCCTCCTTGCCGCAGGAACCCGTCGAGGTTCCCCCTGTCGTCGCCGAACTCGCGGCGGGGCGGCCGACGCGGGCCGTGTGGAAGAACGAGCTCGGTGGACTGACGTTCCAGATCGGCCTGGGCGACACCCGGCAGTTCGTGAAGTGGGCACCGGTCGGCAGCGGCCTCGACCTCGCCGCCGAGGTGGCACGTCTGCGCTGGGCGGTGGGGTTCACCGTGGTGCCGCGCGTACTCGATGAAGGCGCCGACGACACAGGGTCCTGGATCCTCACAGGAGGCCTGCCCGGACGCACGGCGGTGGACGACCACTGGAAGCGCGACCCCGGCACCGCGGTACGCGCGATCGGCGCCGGGCTGCGCGCACTCCACGACGCGCTGCCCGTCGCGGACTGCCCGTTCGACTGGTCCGCCGAAAAGCGCCTGCGGAAGGTGCGGTCCCGAGCGGCGGCGGGGCTGATCAGGCCGGCGGACTGGCACCAGGACCTCCAGTACGTCGGCACCGTCGAGCGCGCGCTCGACGCGCTCGACGACGTCCCGGCGGCGGACCGGCTCGTCGTCTGCCACGGCGACGCCTGCGCCCCCAACACCCTGGTCGGCGACGACGGCACGTGCACCGGCCATGTCGACCTCGGCGCACTCGGCGTCGCCGACCGCTGGGCCGACCTCGCCGTCGCCACCTGGAGTACACAGTGGAACTACGGCCCGGGATGCGAGGAGCCGCTGCTCGACGCCTATGGAGTCGAGCAGGACCGGGAACGGATCGCTTACTACCGGCTGTTGTGGGGACTGTCGGACTGACGATCGTGACGGCGACCGTGACCGCGATCGCGAGCGCGTGGCCCCCGCCGCTCGGGGACTGGGCCAGTTATCCCGCCAGCCCCAACTCCCTCGCGATCAGCATCCGCTGGACCTCGCTCGTGCCCTCTCCGATCTCCAGGATCTTGGAGTCGCGCCACATGCGGGCCACCGGGTACTCGTTCATGAAGCCGTAGCCGCCGTGGACCTGGGTGGCGTCGCGGGCGTTGTCGACCGCGACCGTGGAGGAGTAGAGCTTGGCGAGGGCCGCCTCCTTCTTGAAGGGTTCGCCGGCCACCAGGCGGGAGGCCGCGTCCCGCCAGGCCAGGCGGGCCGTGTGGGCCTTCATCTCCATGTCGGCGATCTTGAACTGGATGGCCTGGTTGGCGCCGATCGGCCTGCCGAAGGCGTGCCGCTCCTTCGCGTACTTGACGGACTCGTCGACGCAGCCCTGGGCCAGGCCGGTGGCCAGCGCCGCGATGGCGATCCGGCCCTCGTCGAGGATGCGGAGGAACTGGGCGTAGCCGCGGCCCTCCTCGCCGAGCAGGTTCGCGGCCGGGACGCGGACGTCCGCGAAGGACAGCTCACGGGTGTCGGAGGCGTTCCAGCCGACCTTGGAGTAGGGGGCGGCGACCGTGAAGCCGGGGGTGCCGGAGGGCACGATGATCGAGGAGATCAGCGGCTTGCCGTCGGGCTTGCGGCCGGTGACCGCGGTGACCGTCACCAACCCCGTGATGTCCGTGCCCGAGTTGGTGATGAAGCACTTGCTGCCGTTGATCACCCACTCGCCGGTGGCCGGGTCGAGGCGGGCCGTGGTGCGGGTGGCGCCCGCGTCGCTCCCGCCGTCGGGCTCGGTGAGGCCGAAGGCGCCCAGCAGCTCCCCGGCACAGAGCCTCGGCAGCCACTCCCGCTTCTGCTCCTCGGTGCCGAAGACATGGATCGGCATGGCGCCGAGTGAGACCCCGGCTTCGAGCGTGATCGCCACCGACGAGTCGACGCGGGCCAGTTCCTCCAGGGCGATGCCGAGGGCCAGATAGTCGCCGCCCATCCCGCCGTACTCCTCGGGGAACGGCAGTCCGAACAGGCCCATGCGGCCCATCTCGCGGACGATCTCGTACGGGAACTCGTGCCGTTCGTAGAAGTCGCCGATCTTCGGCGCGACGACGTCGTGCGCGAACTCCTCCACCGTGCGGCGGAGTTCTTCCAGTTCGGGGGAGAGGCGGTGGTCCATGGTCGTCACTCCTGGTGGGAGAGGGCGCGTACGGTACGGGACGGGCTGGGTCGGCCCAGTTGTTCGGCCATCCACACGCTGGTGGCGGTGAGTCTGCCGAGGTCGACTCCGGTCTCGATGCCGAGGCCCTGGAGCATCCAGACCAGGTCCTCGGTGGCGAGGTTGCCGGTGGCGGACTTGGCGTACGGGCAGCCGCCGAGCCCGCCGGCGGACGCGTCGACCGTCGTCACGCCGTGTTCCAGGGCCGCGTAGGTGTTGGCGAGCGCCTGGCCGTAGGTGTCGTGGAAGTGCACGCCGATGACGTTCGTCGGTACGCCCTCCTCGTTGAGGAGCGAGAGCAGTTCGAGGACGTGGCCCGGGGTGGCCACGCCGATCGTGTCGCCGAGGCTCAGTTCGTCGCAGCCCATGTCACGCAGGGCCGTGCAGACGCGGACGACCTGGTGGAGGGGGACGGCGCCCTCCCAGGGGTCGCCGAAGCACATCGAGACATAGCCGCGGACGTGTGCGCCGGCCTCCTTCGCCTGCCGGACGACGGGGTCGAAGACGGCCAGGGACTCGTCCACCGTGCGGTTGAGGTTGGCCTTGGCGAAGGACTCCGTGGCGCTGGCGAAGACGGCCACCCGGCGGGCGCCGAGGGCCAGCGCCCGGTCCAGGCCGCGTCGGTTGGGGACGAGGACGGGGAGCGCGACGCCCGGAAGGCCGCTGATCCGGGGGAACAGGTCCTCCGCGTCCGCGAGTTGGGGCACCCACTTGGGGTGGACGAAGCTGGTCGCCTCGATCGTCGTCAGGCCCGCGTCGGCCAGGCGCCGGATGAACTCGGCCTTGACCTCCGTGGGGACCGCCGACTTCTCGTTCTGCAGCCCGTCGCGCGCGCCGACCTCGTGGATCCGGACCCGGGCGGGCAGATCGGTGGCCGGTACGACCATGGGGAGTGTCATGTCTCGTCCTCCACCGGGTTGATGACCGCCAGTACCTGGTCCATGGCGACCGTGGTGCCGGGTTTCACGTCGAGTTCGGCGACCGTGCCGGCGTGCGGGGCGGAGATGACGTGCTCCATCTTCATCGCCTCCACCACCAGCAGGCTCTGACCGGCGGTGACCTCGTCCCCCACGGCGACCTTCACGACGGTCACCGTGCCGGGCATCGGCGCGGTGAGGGAGTCGGCGCCCGCGCGCCCCACCCGGGTGAGGGACGCGGCGACCGGGTCGTGGTCGCGGACCTGCCAGGCGTCGCCGTCGCGGCCGATCCAGTCGGCGGCCCGGTGGAAGGTGTGCCGGACGCCGTCCAGCGTCACCGACACCCGGTCGGCGGTGACGGTGTGCGTGCCGCGCGGGACGTACTCCACCGGGTCCTGCACCCGGAGGTGGAAGCCGACGGGCCTGGGCGTACCGCCGAGGCGCCAGCCGCTCGGCACCGCGAAGGGGTCGGTCCAGCCCCCGCTCGGAACCGGCTTCAGCGCGTCCAGGCGTACGGCGGCCGCCGCCTCGTACACCTCGTCCGGTACGTCCGTGGGGACCAGGTCGGCCACCACCCGCTCGACCAGCCCGGTGTCCAACTCGCCTGCCACCACCGCCGGATGGGCAAGGAGCCGGCGCAGGAAACCCGCGTTGGTCCCCACGCCCAGGGTGACCGTCGCCGCGAGGGCCGCGCGCAGCTTCCGGAGCGCGGTCGCCCGGTCCGGGCCGTACGCGATCACCTTGGACAGCATCGGGTCGTACAGGCTGCCGACCTCGGTGCCCTCGCTCAGTCCGGAGTCGGTGCGCACGCTGTCCCCGGAGGGCTCGTGCAGGAGGAGGACCGTGCCGCCGGTGGGCAGGAAGCCGCGCGCCGGGTCCTCGGCACAGATCCGCGCCTCGACGGCGTGCCCGGTGAGTGTGATGTCCCCCTGTTCGTACGGCAGCCGCTCGCCCGCCGCCACCCGCAGCTGCCACTCCACCAGGTCCAGTCCCGTCACCAACTCGGTGACCGGGTGCTCCACCTGGAGCCGGGTGTTCATCTCCATGAAGTAGTACGACGAGGGGTCGTCGCCCGGCACGATGAACTCCACCGTGCCCGCTCCCCGGTACCCGCACGACCGCGCCGCCTGCACGGCCGCCGCACCCATCGCCGCCCGCGTCTCCTCGTCCAGGAGCACGCTGGGCGCCTCCTCGACCACCTTCTGGTGCCGCCGCTGCAACGAGCACTCGCGCTCGCCCAGATGCACCACGTTCCCGTGGCCGTCGGCCAGCACCTGGATCTCGATGTGCCGGGGCCGGTCGATCCACCGTTCGACGAGGAGCGTGTCGTCGCCGAAGGAGGCACGGGCCTCGCGGCGGGCGGCCGCGATCTCCTCGTCCAGCAGCGCCAGGTCCCGCACCAGCCGCATGCCCTTGCCGCCCCCGCCGGCGGAGGGCTTGAGCAGCACGGGTGCCCCCAACGCGCGTGCGGCGTCGGCGAGTTCCGGATCACGGCCGCCGGGTACCACCGGCACCCCGGCCGCGCTCACCGTCTCCTTCGCCCGGATCTTGTCGCCCATGAGCGCGATCGCGTCGGCCGGCGGCCCGATGAAGACCAGCCCCGCCTCCTCGCACGCCCGCGCGAACCCGGCGTTCTCCGCGAGGAAGCCGTACCCGGGGTGGACGGCCTGGGCGCCGCTCGAAAGAGCCGCCGCCAGCAGCCGTTCCACGGACAGATAGCTCTCGTCCGCCGGCGCCGGACCGATCCGGACCGCCGTGTCGGCCTCCCGGACGTGCCGCGCGTCCGCGTCGGCGTCGGAGTACACGGCCACCGAGCGCACGCCCAGCGACCGCAGCGTACGGATGACCCGGACGGCGATCTCGCCCCGGTTGGCCACGAGTACGGTGTCGAACACGAGTCCCCTCCTCACATCCGGAAGACGCCGAACTGGGGCTCACCCAGCGGCGCGTTGCCACAGGCCGTCAGGGCGAGGCCCAGTACCTGCCGGGTGTCGAGGGGGTCGATGACCCCGTCGTCCCAGAGGCGGGCGGTCGCGTAGTAGGCGCTGCCCTGGCGCTCGTACTGCGCGCGGACGGGCGCCTTGAAGGCCTCCTCGTCCTCCGGGGGCCAGGACTCTCCCCGTGCCTCCAGCTGGTCCCGCTTCACCGTCGCGAGGACCGAAGCCGCCTGCTCCCCGCCCATCACCGAGATCTTGGCGTTGGGCCACATCCACAGGAAGCGGGGGGAGTAGGCCCGGCCGCACATGGAGTAGTTCCCGGCGCCGTACGAACCGCCCACGACCACCGTCAGCTTCGGGACCCTCGTGCACGCCACGGCCGTCACCATCTTGGCGCCGTGCTTGGCGATGCCGCCGGCCTCGTAGTCCTTGCCGACCATGAAGCCGGAGATGTTCTGCAGGAAGACGAGGGGGATGCCGCGCTGGTCGCACAGCTCGATGAAGTGGGCGCCCTTCTGGGCGGACTCGGAGAAGAGGATGCCGTTGTTGGCGACGATGCCGACGGGATGGCCGTGGATCCGGGCGAAGCCGGTGACCAGGGTCTGCCCGAACTCGCTCTTGAACTCGGCGAACCGGGAGCCGTCGACGACCCGGGCGATGATCTCGCGGACGTCGTAGGGGGTGCGGGAGTCGACGGGGACGGCGCCGTAGAGGCCGTAGGGATCGGCCTTCGGCTCGACGACCGGGGTGACCTCCCAGGGGAGGGAGCGCCGGGCCGGGAGGGTGGCGGCGATGTTCCGGACGATCCGCAGGGCGTGCGCGTCGTCCTCGGCGAGGTGGTCGGTGACCCCGGAGACCCGGGAGTGGACCTCGCCGCCGCCCAGTTCCTCCGCCGTGACGACCTCGCCGGTGGCGGCCTTCACCAGCGGGGGACCGCCGAGGAAGATCGTGCCCTGGTTGCGGACGATGACGGCCTCGTCGCTCATGGCCGGGACGTACGCCCCGCCCGCCGTGCACGAGCCGAGGACGGCGGCGATCTGCGGGATGCCCGCCCCCGACATCCGCGCCTGGTTGTAGAAGATCCGCCCGAAGTGGTCGCGGTCCGGGAAGACCTCGTCCTGCATGGGGAGGAAGGCGCCGCCGGAGTCCACGAGGTAGACGCACGGCAGCCGGTTGTCGAGGGCCACCTCCTGGGCCCGCAGGTGCTTCTTCACGGTCATCGGGTAGTACGTGCCGCCCTTGACGGTGGCGTCGTTGGCGACGATCACGCACTCGCGCCCGCTCACCCGCCCGATCCCGGCGATCACACCGGCCGCCGGGGCCGCCCCGTCGTACATCCCGTCGGCGGCCAGCGGGGCCAGCTCCAGGAACGGGGACCCCGGGTCGAGCAGGGTGTCCACCCGGTCCCTCGGCAGCAGCTTCCCGCGCGCGGTGTGCCGGGCCCGGGCCTTCTCACCGCCGCCCAGCGCGGCCGCGGCGAGCTTGGCGCGCAGCTCCTCGACGAGGACGCGGTGCGCCTCCTCGTTGGCCCGAAAGGCCTCCGACGCGGGGTCTGCCGCGCTCGTCAGCTCCGGTGCCTGGTCCATGCCGCGATCCCCTCACCTTGTTAATGAGCGTTAACGCATTTCCTTCAGGTTAACGACCGCTAACCTCCCTGTCTAGAATTGCCTCATGGTCACGAGAACCGACGCCCCCACCCGGCGCGAGCAGATCCTCAAGGAGGCCGCCCGGCTGTTCGCCGAGCGCGGCTTCCACGGCGTCGGCGTCGACGAGATAGGCGCCGCGGTCGGCATCAGCGGGCCCGGTCTCTACCGGCACTTCGCGGGCAAGGACGCGATGCTCGCGGAGCTGCTGGTCGGGATCAGCGGACAGCTGCTGACGGGGGCGAAGCGGCGGCTGGCGGAGGCCGACGGGGTCCCCGCCGGGGAGGTCCTCGACTCCCTCATCGAGGGCCATATCGACTTCGCCCTCGATGACCGTCCACTGATCACCCTGCACGACAGGGAGCTGGACCGCTTGCGCGACAGCGACCGGAAACTGGTGCGCCAGCTGCAGCGCCAGTACGTCGAGCTGTGGGTCCAGGTGCTCCGCGAGGTCTACCCGGCCCTGGCGGAGCCCGCGGCCCGCTCGGCGGTCCACTCGGTCTTCGGCCTGCTGAACTCGACCCCGCATCTGGGCCGACCGGGTTCCCTGCCGGGCCGCGGGGCGACGGCGGTCCTGCTGCACCGGATGGCGAAGGGCGCGTTCGGCGCCGCGGCGGGGGAGTGACCCTTCCCCTGCGGGCCTCCCGGGCGTGACGAGCGTTACGCCCGTCCCCCGTCTCCCACCCTGGACCCATGCCCCTACCCGCCGGTACGGTAATGCTCTGAGCAAGCGCTTAGACAGATGGACCTGCCTGGAGGTGGCGGCGTGCGCCGTACGTTGTTCAACGAGGATCACGAGGCGTTCCGGGAGACCATCCGCGCCTTCATCGAGGCCGAGGTCGTACCGGTGTACGACGAGTGGTTCGCGGCGGGCCAGGCACCCCGCGACTTCTACTACAAGCTCGCCGAGCTCGGCGTCTTCGGCATCCGCGTCGACGAGGAGTACGGCGGCGCGGGTATCGACTCGTACAAGTTCGAGGCCGTCCTCTACGAGGAGACCGCCCGCGCGGGCGTCGCCTTCGGCGGCTCCGGTGTGCACGTGCTGCTCGGCCTGCCGTACCTCAAGCTGCTCGCCACCGACGAGCAGAAGAAGCGCTACCTGCCGAAGTTCGTCTCCGGCGAGGAGATGTGGGCCATCGCGATGACCGAGCCGGGCACCGGCTCCGACCTCGCGGGCATGAAGACCACCGCCAAGCTCAGCGAGGACGGCACGCACTACGTCCTCAACGGCGCCAAGACCTTCATCACGGGTGGCGTGCACGCCGACCGCATGATCGTCTGCGCCCGCACCTCCGCGCCGACCAAGGAGGACCGCCGCCACGGCATCTCCCTCTTCGTCGTGGACACCAAGGCGGAGGGCTACTCGGTCGGCCGCAAGCTCGACAAGCTCGGCCTCAAGACCTCCGACACCGCCGAGCTCGCGTTCGTCGACGTGAAGGTCCCCGTCGAGGACCTCCTCGGCGAGGAGAACAAGGGCTTCTACTACCTCGGCCACAACCTCGCCTCCGAGCGCTGGGGCATCGCCTTCGGCGCCTACGCGCAGGCCAAGGCCGCCATACGCTTCGCCAAGCAGTACGTGCAGGAGCGTGTCGTCTTCGGCCAGCCCGTCGCCGCCTTCCAGAACACCAAGTTCGAGCTGGCCGCCTGCCAGGCCGAGGTGGACGCGGCCGAGGCCGTCGTCGACCGCGCCACGGAGGCCCTCGACGCCGGTGAGCTGACCCCCGCCGAGGCCGCCAGCGCCAAGCTGTTCACCACCGAGGTCGCCCACCGCGTGATCGACCGCTGCCTCCAGCTGCACGGCGGCTACGGCTTCATGAACGAGTACCCGATCGCCCGCCTGTACGCGGACAACCGCGTCAACCGCATCTACGGCGGCACCAGCGAGATCATGAAGACGATCATCGCCAAGGACATGGGCCTGTAAGGTCCCCGCAATTACCGGCAAGTAGAAAAGGTGCCATGAACCAGGCACTGAACGATCTCCTCGATCTGCTCGACCTGGAGCAGATCGAGGAGAACATCTTCCGCGGCCAGGCCTCCTCCCGGGCCGGCCTCGTCCCACGGGTCTTCGGCGGACAGGTCGCGGCCCAGGCGCTGGTCGCCGCCGGGCGTACGGTCCCGGCGGACCGGCACGCCCACTCCCTGCACGCGTACTTCCTGCGGGCCGGCGACCCGGGCGCGCCCATCGTCTACACCGTCGAGCGCATCCGCGACGGCCGCTCCTTCACCACCCGGCGCGCGGTCGCCGTCCAGCACGGCCGCCCGATCTTCGCCCTCTCCGCGTCCTTCCAGACGTACGAGGACGGCCTCGACCACCAGACCCCGATGCCGCCCGCGCCCGACCCGGCGGCCCTCCCCACCTCGGCCGAGCGCCTGCGCGGCTACGAGCACCTGCCGTCCGCCGTGGTGGAGAAGTTCCTGGAGGCCCGCGAGGCGATCGACCTGCGGTACGTCGACGAGCCGCCGTACGGGAAGTTCGGCGAGCCGCGCGAGCCGCACAGCCAGGTCTGGTTCCGCACGAACGGCAAGCTCGACGACGACCCCCTGCTGCACGTCGTCCTCGCCACGTACGTCTCCGACATGACCCTCCTCGACTCCGTGCTGCTCGCGCACGGCCGCGGCGGCTGGGCCGTCGGGGACGTGGTGGGCGCCTCGCTGGACCACGCCATGTGGTTCCACCGGCCGTTCCGCGCCGACGAATGGCTGCTGTACGACCAGGAGTCCCCGTCGGCCCACGGCGGCCGCGGCCTCGGCCAGGCCCGGATCTACACCCAGGACGGTTCACTGGCCATCTCCGTGATCCAGGAGGGCGTGGTCCGCGTTCCCCGGTGACCCCCGGGGCCTGCCACCTCGGATGATCACTTTCGGTGATCGTCCGGGGTGCCGTCCGGCTTGTCCGATATTAAGCTCTATGAGTGAAATGCCGCACAGTGCATGTGCCGCATAGCGGACGTGCCGCGTAGCGGACGTATGTCCGGCAGAAAGGTATTTCCCATGCGAGTACAGCGCGCGAGGCGTCTCGCCGCGATGTCCGCCGCCGGCCTGCTGCTGGCCGGTGGCGCGGCGGTCGGCGCCGCGGGTACCGCCTCGGCGGCGGTCCCCGCCTCTCACCAGAACGTCGTCACCGGCGGCTTCGGCTGCAACTCCCGGTTCGGCGGATTCAACAACGGCTGCGGTTTCCGCAACTTCGGGTTCGTCGGCGTCGTTCCCGTCGTCCCCGTCGTGGTCGTCCCCACCGTCGTCACCGGCGGGTTCGGTGGATTCGGCGGGTTCGGCGGATTCGGCTTCAACGGGTTCGGCTTCGGCTGAGCGGGCCGAGCGTCAGCAGACCAGGAACAGCTGAGGGTCTAGGGCCAGGCCACGATGTGCGGCTCCCGCTTCCGGGGGCCGCACATCGCTCTGTCAGGCCAGTCCCGCCTCGGCCAGCAGATACGCGGTCATCGGGTCGTAGTGGCGCGGGCTGAGCACATGGTCGTCGAGCGGTACGGCCACCTGGAGGGTGCCCTCCGACTCGGCGAGGAACAGCGCCGGGTCGTTGCAGTCGGCGTAGCCGACCGAGTCCAGCCCCGCCTGTGCCGCGTAACCCGCCCAGCCGTGGTCGGCGACGACCAGGTCGGGCAGCGGACGGCCCTCGCGCTCCAGTCCGCCCAGGACGGCCTTCATCGGCTCCCCGGAGTGGGTGTGCCACAGCGTGGCCCCGTGCTCCAGCACGGCCACGTCGGCGAACTGCATGACGTACCCCTCGTCCGTCTGCAGCCCGTCCGGGATCACCACGATCTCGCAGCCGGCGGTGCGCAGCGCGGCCGCCGTCGCCCGGTGCACATCCAGCAGGCCGCCCGGGTGACCGGTCGCGAACAGCACCCGCTGCTGCCCCTCGGCCGCCTTGCGCAGCCGCGCCGCCAGCCGGTTCAGCCCGTCCACGGTCAGCTCGGGGTCGATGGTGTCCTGGCCGTACCGGTACTCGGCGTCGTCGTTCACCCCGACCCGCTCGGCCATCACGGCCAGGACGTCCTGCTCGTCGGTCCAGCGGTCGCCGAGTTCCAGTCCCAGCCACCAGTTGCGCTCGCCGTTGGCCAGCTTGCGGTAGTGGAGCAGGTTGTTCTCGCGGGGTGTGGCGACATCGCCCGCGATACGGGTCTTCACAAGGTGCTCGACGAGCTCGGCGCGGCTGGGTGTCCCGGGTATCGGCATGCCTACATTGTGAGGCAGGGCGCTGTGCGATTCCCCGGCGTATCGCCCGCTGGGACGTGGGTCACTCACCCCTGACGGAGCGCGAACCACAGCTCCATCCGCACGTCGGGGTCGTCGAGTTCGGCGCCGAGGAGCGATGCGCAGCGGGCGATGCGCTGCCGCACGGTGTTGCGGTGCACGCCGAGCGCCACCGCGGTGCGGTCCCAACTGCCGTGCAGGGAGAGCCAGGTGCGCAGGGTCTCGGTGAGAGCGGGATGTTCGGCGAGCGGGCCGAGGACGGCGCGGGCATGGTCCTCGGCTTCGTGCGGCGGTACCAGGTCGGCGAGGCCGGTGCGGGTGCCGTGGCGGACCAGGGGGGTGCGGGTCGCTCGGGCGCGGGCCAGCGCGCGGGCCGCTTGGGTGTCGGCGGCGGTGAGTTGCTGCGGGCTGACTGCGTCGCTGGCGCCGAGGGTCCAGCCGGGGTGGGGTTCGGGTGCGCGGTCGGCCGGGAGCAGGATGCGGACGACCTCCCCTCCGGGGTCGATGAGGGTCGAGCCGAGTGCGGCGCCCAGTGCGGTGGTGGCCAGGAGGTCGGGCGGGTGCGGGTGGTTCGTGGCTGATCGCGCCCCGCGGCGGAGCCGCAGATCGACAGGGCCCCGCGCCCCTGGGTTGGCAATGTCCCGTCGCTCGATCGCACAGGCATGTACGACGAACCACTTGTCGCCCTTGCCCAGTAGGGGAGCCACCTCTTCCGCCGTGCCGCCCAGGAGCAGTCGTACCAGCGCGGCGTTGCGGGTCGCGCCCGAGTCGCTGTGCTGTTCGCCGGTGAGGAGGGTGAGAAGGACCGCGGCGACCGAGGCGATCGTGTGGTCGCCGGGGTCGCGGCCCGAGGTGGCCACCCCGAGGACGAAGCCGGTGCCCAGGGCGTAGGCCGCGAGGTGGGTGCCGGCGGTGGCGTGGGTGGCGGAGGTGGGGGTGCCGGGGCCGGACGGGCGTACGACCTCCGCGAGCTCGGCCAGCGAGTCGGGGAGCGGTGCCGCGGGCTCGCGGCCCGCCGACGCGATCTCCGTGCCCTCCGGGCCGTAGAGGGCCGTCCAGCCGCCGAGCCGGTTGGCCAGCTGCCGCAGCACCGAGGGGACCGGGTCCGGGCGGGAGGCGGCGGCCGCGAGGCTCTGCTGGGCCTCCGTGACCCGGCGCAGCTCGGCCAGGCGGGCCTGGGCCAGCAGCTGCCAGACGGCGCGGGCGACCGCGGTGAACGGGGTCTGCGGCGGGACCTCGATCAGCGGGAGGCCGTGGCGGTCGCAGGCGGCGACCAGGGCGCGCGGGACCGTGTCGTGGACGGGGGCGAGTCCGAAGCCGAGGGCGGCGCCGCCCGCCGCGACGATCCGCGAGACGTAGTCGTCGAAGTAGGTGCCCGAGCCCGCCGCGTCCGGGATGTGCACCCCGGCCGTCAGCAGCAGCTCGCCGCCCAGCAGATACGGGTACGGGTCGGCCATCTCCGAGGTGTGGGCCGCGTGGATCACCAGGGAGGGGTCGGACGGGCCGGCGATCCGGCGCAGGGCCAGGTCCTCGCGGGCCAGGAGCGCCGCGAGGGGCACGGCGGGCGTGGGGGGAACCGCGGGATCGGGCATGGTGTGCGTTCCCTCCATTCCGTACGGCTCGAATGGATGAAACGTACACTTCGCAGTCGCTTTCCGGCCACCTAGTGTCGATCCGCATCAGCCGACTCCGCGTGCTCGACCGAAGGAGGGCCCATGGCCGTCGACTACACAGTGATCGTCCTCTATCTCGCCGGGATGCTGGCCATGGGCTGGTGGGGGATGCGGCGCGCGAAGTCGAAGAGCGATTTCCTGGTCGCCGGGCGCCGGCTCGGGCCCGCCATGTACTCCGGCACCATGGCCGCGATCGTCCTCGGCGGCGCGTCCACCATCGGCGGTGTGGGACTGGGCTACCAGTACGGGCTGTCCGGCGCCTGGATGGTCTTCACCATCGGCCTCGGGCTGCTCGCCCTGTCGGTCTTCTTCTCGGCCCGGATCGCCCGGCTCAAGGTCTACACCGTCTCCGAGATGCTGGATCTCCGGTACGGCGGCCGGGCCGGGGTCATCTCCGGCGTGGTCATGTGGGCGTACACCCTCATGCTCGCCGTCACCTCGACCATCGCGTACGCCACGATCTTCGACGTCCTCTTCGACATGAACCGGACCGTCGCGATCATCCTCGGCGGCTCGATCGTCGTCGCCTACTCGACGCTCGGCGGCATGTGGTCGATCACGCTGACGGACATGGTCCAGTTCGTGGTGAAGACGATCGGCGTGCTGCTGCTCCTGCTCCCCATCGCGGTGGTGAAGGCCGGCGGCTTCGGCGAGATGAAGGCCAAGCTCCCCACGACGTACTTCGACCCGCTGGGCATCGGCGGCGAGACGATCTTCACGTACGTGCTGATCTACACCTTCGGCATGCTCATCGGGCAGGACATCTGGCAGCGCGTCTTCACGGCGCGCGGCGACCGGACGGCGAAGTGGGGCGGCACGGTCGCGGGCACGTACTGCCTGCTCTACGCTCTCGCCGGCGCGGTGATCGGTACGGCGGCCAAGGTGCTGTACCCGAAGCTGGGCAGCCCGGACGACGCCTTCGCGACCATCGTCAAGGACGAACTCCCCATCGGAGTAAGGGGGTTGGTGCTGGCCGCCGCGCTCGCCGCCGTGATGTCGACGTCCTCGGGCGCGCTGATCGCCTGCGCGACCGTCGCCAACAACGACATCTGGTCGCGGCTGCGGGGGAGGGCCGGGTCCGGTGAACGGGACCACGACGAGGTGCGGGGCAACCGCGTCTTCATCCTGGTCATGGGCCTCGGGGTGATCGGTACGGCCATCGCCCTCAACGACGTCGTCGAGGCGCTGACCGTCGCCTACAACCTGCTCGTCGGCGGCCTCCTCGTCCCGATCCTCGGCGGGCTGCTGTGGAAGCGCGGCACGGTCCAGGGCGCCCTCGCCTCCGTGATCGTCGGCGGCCTCGCGGTGATCGGCCTGATGGCGGGCTACGGCATCCTCGCCAACGAGCCCGTGTACTACGGCCTGTTGGCGTCCCTGGCGGTCTATGTGGCCGTCTCGCTGGTGACGAAGCCGACCGACGCGGCCGTGCTGGCGAACTGGCGCGAGCGGCTCGCGGGCCGGGGCGCTCCCGAACTCGTGTCCGAGCCGGTCCCGGCCCACCAGTAAAGTCGGAGACAGAAGCAGCACATACGCAATGAAGCGTATGAAAGCTTTGGAAAGAAGGCATTCCCTCATGAGTGGCAACGAGACGCCCCGCGGTCCCGTCGACTCCTCCCGCATCCCGCGGTACGCCGGTCCCGCGACCTTCGCCCGGCTGCCCCGCCTCGACGAGGTCGGCCGCGCCGATGTCGCGGTCGTGGGCGTGCCGTTCGACTCCGGTGTCTCCTACCGGCCGGGCGCCCGCTTCGGCGGCAACGCCATCCGCGAGGCGTCCCGGCTGCTGCGCCCCTACAACCCGGCGCAGGACGCGTCCCCCTTCGCGCTGGCGCAGGTCGCGGACGGCGGCGACATCGCGGTGAACCCGTTCAACATCAACGAGGCGGTCGAGACGATCGAGGCCGCGGCCGACGAACTGCTCGGCACCGGTGCCCGTCTGATGACCCTGGGCGGCGACCACACCATCGCGCTGCCGCTGCTGCGGAGCGTCGCCAGGAAGCACGGCCCGGTCGCGCTCCTCCACTTCGACGCGCACCTCGACACCTGGGACACCTACTTCGGCGCCGAGTACACGCACGGCACCCCGTTCCGGCGGGCGGTGGAGGAGGGGATCCTGGACACCTCGGCCCTCTCGCACGTCGGCACCCGCGGGCCGCTGTACGGCAAGCAGGACCTGGCGGACGACGAGAAGATGGGCTTCGGCATCGTGACCTCGGCGGACGTGATGCGCCGGGGCGTGGACGAGGTGGCCGACCAGCTGCGGCAGCGCATCGGCGACCGCCCTCTCTACATCTCGATCGACATCGACTGCCTGGACCCCGCCCACGCCCCCGGCACGGGCACGCCGGAGGCGGGTGGTATGACGTCCAGGGAACTGCTGGAGATCCTGCGCGGACTCTCCGCCTGCCACCTCGTCTCGGCGGACGTCGTCGAGGTGGCCCCCGCGTACGACCACGCCGAGATCACCTCGGTGGCGGCCTCGCACACGGCGTACGAACTGACCACGATCATGACCCGACAGATTGCCGAGGCGCGCTCGAAGTGACTCACGACCACGACCTGGTGCTCCGCCCGACGGAGGCGCAGACGGCCGCAGCCCTGAATCCTCCCGCCGGCCGCAACGGCGGGGACCTGGTCGTGGAGACCCTGGCCGGGCTCGGCGCGACCACCGTCTTCGGCCTGCCCGGCCAGCACGCCCTCGGCATGTTCGACGCCCTGCGCCGCTCCTCCCTGCGCTATGTCGGCCTCCGGGTGGAGAACAACGCGGGCTTCGCGGCCGACGCGTACGGCCGGATCACCGGCGAGGCGGCCCCGCTGCTGCTCTCGACCGGCCCGGGCGCGCTGACCTCGCTCGCCGCCCTCCAGGAGGCGGCCTCCGCCTCCGCGCCCGTCCTGGCGATCAGCAGCCAGATCCCCACGGCGGGCCTCGGCGGCGGCCGCCACGGCTATCTGCACGAACTCCCGGACCAGTCGGCCTCCTTCCGGGGCGTGGTGAAGTCGGTCCACACGGTCCGCACCCAGTCGCAGATCCCGTCCGCGCTCGCGGCGGCCTGGAAGTCGGCGCTGACGGCTCCGCACGGCCCGGTGTGGGTGGAGATCCCGCAGGACGTGCTCCTCGCGGAGACGGCGATCCCGGTGGTCACGGCGGTCGACGCGACCCCGGAGGAGCTGCCCCCGCGCCCCGAACTGACGGCGGTCGCGGCCGACTTGCTCGCGCGCGCCGCCCGCCCGGCGATCATCGCGGGCGGCGGAGTCGTACGGGCCGACGCGTCGGGCAAGCTGAGGCAGCTGGCCGAGACGCTGAACGCCCCGGTCGTCACCACCTACGGCGGCAAGGGCGCGTTCCCCTGGAACCACCCCCTCTCGCTCCAGTCCTGGCTGGAGGACCGGCACACCACGGACTTCCTGGAGGACGCGGACGTCCTGCTGGTGGTCGGCTCGGGCCTCGGCGAACTCTCCTCGAACTACCACACGTTCAGGCCGCGCGGCCGGGTCGTCCAGATCGAGGCGGACCTCGGCAAGCTGGAGTCCAACCACCCGGCGCTGGGCATCCACGCGGACGCCCGCCTCGCGCTCCAGGCGCTGCTGGAGACGGTGACCCCACGCGAGGACCCGTCGGCCCCCGAGCGGGTACGAACCCTGCTCGGCAAGGTCGCCGACCGTATCGCCTCCCAGGAACTCACCCTGGAACAGGACGTGCTGGCCTCGGTCCGGCGCGCCCTGCCCGCCGGCTCCCCGTCCTTCTGGGACATGACGATCCTGGCGTACTGGGCGTGGTCGGCGTTCGACGCGCAGTCCCCGAACCTGATGCACTCGGCCCAGGGCGCCGGCGGCCTCGGCTACGGCTTCCCGGCGGCACTGGGCGCGGCCGCCGCCGACCCGACCCGCCCGGTGCTGGCGGTGTCGGGCGACGGCGGAGCCCTCTACTCCATCGCGGAGCTGGCGACGGCGAAGCAGTACGACCTGCCGGTGACCTGGCTCATCGTCGACGACGGCGGCTACGGCATCCTGCGCGAGTACATGACCGACGCCTTCGGCGAGGCCACGGCGACGGAACTGACCCGCCCCGACTACGTGGCCCTGGCGGAGTCCTTCGGCGTCCCGGGGGTCCGCACGACCCCTCAGACCTTGGAGACGGACCTCGCGAAGGCCCTCGCCACCCCCGGCCCCTCGGTGCTCGTCCTCCCGGCCCTGCTGCGGATGTTCGCGCCGACGCACCTGGGCTGAACACCCGCCCTCCGGAGGGCGGGTGTTCAGCAGGCCCCCGGGCCCACCCCGTCGATACGGCCGCCGAAGTCGCCGCCGTACTGGGAGCGCCAGTCGCCGTTGTAGACGTCGCGCTTCTCCTGCGGGTCCCAGTTGATGAAGCAGGCGCGGGTGGAGGCGACGAAGGAACCGACGTTGTCGTGGAGGTTCGGCGGCATGTCGCGGTAGCCGCTGCGGGACGTCCACTCCCAGTAGTCGCCGCCGAAGCCCTCACCGCTCCAGAAGCACACCGAGCCGTCGGGACAGGAGGGGGCGGCGGCCGTATGGGCGGCGGCGCTCTGCGCGGGGACGACGAGTGCGGTCAGCGCGAGGGCGGCGGCGAGGGACCAGGTGCGAAGCTTCACGGGACTCTCCGGAAAAGGGAGTTGGGGACACCGCGGCGGAACCGCCGGGGTGTCCCCATGCTCCTGGGCGATCACCGGGACACGCCCGAGCCCAAGATCGACTTCACCGGTGTGAGGGAAGTAGTACGACCGGTCCGCCTACCAGATCGCGTCCACCCACTCCGGGTGGTCGATGAACGGGTTCCGGTTGTGCTGGTAGGTGTTGTAGATGACGTCGTTGCGGTTCTCCTCGAAGGAGTCCGGCGGGTCCTCGTCGTTCCACTTCTTCAGGATCGAGAGCTTGCCGATGTACGGGTTGGAGCCGTTGTTGACCTTGTCGTCGGGCTCCAGGTCCGCGAACCCGTCGTCGCCCTCGTAGCGGACGGCCATGTAGAGGATCATGCGGGCCACGTCGCCCTTGACGGCGTCGCGCGGCTCGAAGGAGTCCGAGTCGACCTTGCTGCCGCCGCTGTTGGTGAAGGTGGAGCCGCCCTCGTCGAAGTCGAGGTTGCCGCGCTTGCCGTTGACCGCCACGTCCTCGGGACGGATGTGGTGCAGGTCCGTGCCGGGGCCGGTGGAGGTGGTGAGGTCGCCGTGCGAGATCGCCCACACGTGCTCACGGTTCCAGTCGCCGCTGTCACCGCCGTTGAGGGACTTGCTGCGCGAGATGCCCGAGTACAGCAGGATCACGTTGCTGCTGTTGTTCGGGTCCTGGTCGGTCTTCTTCAGGGCGTCCCAGAGCGCCGAGTACGACAGCTTCGTGACGTTGGCGCTGATGATCGTGTGCAGGGACGACTTGAGGCTCGTACCCGTCTTGCCGATCGCGTTCTTGTAGTACGTCGAGTCGTACGCGGTCGTCGTGGCGGCGGCCGGAGTCGCCGTCAGCGCCGGGGCGGTCAGTCCGACCAGGACGGCGGCGGTGGTCAGGGCCACCGACTTCCAGTGCCGAGTGCGTGTCGCCAGCATAAAGAGTGTCCCATCTACGCGGGTTGACTGGGCGGCAAGAAGGAGAGTGACATGAACATGAGGACGTACAGGTAAACGGGACGTAAAAAGAGGCCCCCGACCGAGTGGTCGGGGGCCTCCTGCGGTGCCGGGACTACGTCAGCCGACGTCCGACGGGTCCAGCCGGTAGAGCGAGGAGGTGCTGCTCTGCGAGGACGAGGAGGACGAGGAGGAAGAGCTGGAGGACTTCGAGCTCGAACCCGAGCTGTTCGTCGTGCTCTTGCTGTACGCGCTCTCCTTCACCGCCGTGCCGTGCTTCTGCACCCACGCGGTCACCTCGGAGCTGAGCGTGTTGTTGCCGCCCATGCCCATGCCGCTGCTGCCGACCTGGATGTAGTGCAGCTTGCCCGCCTTCACCAGCTCCTTCAGCTTGGCGACGGTCATCGCCTTGTCGGATCCGGTGAAGCCCCACATGGAGATCACGGGCTCCTGCGTGCTCAGCTCGATCTGCGCCGCGGACTGGGAGTTGGAGACGGCCAGCAGCCATGTGGCGCCGTCCATGTGCTTCTTCAGGTAGGCGATCAGGTCGCTGCTGACGCTGCCGCCCATGCCGCCACCGCCGCCCATGCCGCCGCCGAAGCCGCCGCGCGTGCTGTCGCTGCCGGTGCCGGTACCGCCGGGCATCTCGCCGGTGCCGGTGCCGGTACCGCCGGGCACCTCGCCGTTTCCGGTGCCGCCGCTCGGGAGTTCGCCGGTGCCGCCGCCGGGCGTCATCTGGCCGCCGCCGGTGCCGGTGCCCGTGCCGCCGGGAGCCTGGCCGTTCATGCCACCGCCCGGGGCCTCGCCGTTCGTACCGCCCGGGAAGCCGCCGCCCATCTCGCCGCCGGCCTGGCTGTTCTGGCCGCCGCCCTGCTGGGTGCCGCCCGGCATCTCGCCGCCGCCCGGGAAGCCGCCGCTCCGGTTGCCGCCGCCCCCGCCGGGGCCGCCGCCCATGCCGTTGCCCGTGGAGGGGCCGGCCGTCGGGTTGGTGCCGCCCATCATGCCGCTGGAGGAACCGAAGGCGGGCGAGGCGGCGTACGCCGTCGGACCCGCCAGGGCCGCGACCACGGCCGCCGCCAGCGAGGCCGTCAGCAGCCGGGCCTTGTTGCCCGAGCGGAAGAGGATCATGCCCACGATGCCGGCCACGGTCAGCACGCCGATCGTCGGCCACAGCCAGGTGTTCCAGCCGGAGGCCCGGCGCAGCAGGACGATCGCCCAGATGCCGGTGATGCCGAAGGCGGCCGGGAGGACCCAGATCCACCTCTTGTCCTCGCGGAACGCCTGGAGCAGCATCACGCCACCGCCGCCGCACAGCACCGCGATGCCGGGGGCGAGCGCGGTCGTGTAGTACGGGTGCATGGTGCCCTGGGCGGTCGCGAAGATCACGTAGTGCAGCAGGGTCCAGCCGCCCCACAGGACCAGCGCCATGCGCCTGAGGTCGGTGCGCGGGGCGCGGCCGCACAGCACCAGGCCGCCGACGAGCGCGATGACCGAGAAGGGGAGCAGCCAGGAGATCTGGCCGCCGAGGATGTCGTTGAACATCCGGCCGAGGCCCGCGGAGCCGGAGAAGCCGCCGCCCCCGCCACCGCCGCCCCCGCCGTTGCCCTCGCCGCCGAAGACACGGCCGAGACCGTCGTAGCCCATGATCAGGTCCCAGGCCGAGCCGTCCGTCGAGCCGCCGATGTACGGGCGGTCGGAGGCCGGGACCAGGGAGACGGCGATCGCCCACCAGAAGCTGGAGACGGCGAGCACCACCGCGGCGAGCGCCAGGTTGACGATCCGCTTCACCCAGGGGGCCTTCGACGCGTACAGGTAGAGCGCGAAGACGGCCGGGAGCGCGATCCAGCCGGCGAGCAGCTTGGTGTTGAAGGCGAGACCGAAGCACGCCGCCGCGCCGAGCAGCGGCAGCAGCTTCTCGTCACGGGTGGCCCGGAACGCGAGCGCCGCGCCCGACACCATCAGGAAGACGAGGAGCGTGTCGGGGTTGTTGTCGCGGTTGATCGCGACGGTGATCGGGGTCAGTGCCAGCACCAGCGCGGCGACGGTCGCCGCGCCGTGGCCCCACACCCGCTTCACGGTGGAGTGCAGGATCCAGATCGTGGCGAGGGCGGCCACGACCTGCGGTGCCATCATCTGCCACGTGCCGAAGCCGAAGATCCGGCTCGACAGGCTCATGACCATGGTCGCGAACGGCGGTTTGTCGACGGTCAGGAAGTTCCCCGGGTCGAGCGAACCGAAGAACCAGGCCTTCCAGCTCTTCGTGCCGGCCCAGATGGCTCCGCTGTAGAAGGTGTTCATGCTGGAACCGGAGAGGTTCCAGGAGTAGAGCACCGCCGCCAGGATCAGGATCGCGATCAACGCGGGCAGCGACCAGCGCGGTGCCTTGTCCGGCAGGGGAGCCGCGGGGGTCGCCGTGGGCGGTGCCCAGTCGGGGGACACGGTCGTGTGGGGGGTGGGATCGGTGGCAGATGTCACCATCCCAACATGCAGACAGGTGATGGGCGAGGGCTGTGCTGATCCTGGGAGCAGCCTGTGGGTCGGTGAGATGTGGGTAAGAGGGGCCCCGCACCTCCGGAGCGGCGCGGGGCCCGGTACCGGCTCAGCGCACGCGGACCGACAGGCGGTAGAAGCGCGTCGTCTGGGCGGCGTTCTGGTTGTCGTCGCTGACGAGCAGGACCTTGTACGCGCCCTTCTCGCGGCCGGTGACGACCATGCCCTCGATGTTGTCGAGGAGCGGGTTGGACTGCGGCTGCTTGGCCGTGGCACCCAGCGACGGGCAGGTCGCGATGTCCGTGAGCAGGGTCTTCCTGATGAGCCGTACGCCCGCCTGCCCGGTCAGGTTCTCGATGCCGCTGGTGTCCGTGGCGTGCCGCGGGTCGGCGAGGTAGAGGCGGACGGTGTTGCCGACGCCGGAGGTGAAGCCGCGCTCCAGGACCAGCAGGCGGCCGTCGGGGAGGGCCTGCACCTCGGGGACGCCGAGGATCGGGTCGTCGGTGCGGTAGGCGTACTGGGCCGACAGCCTGAAGTGGTCGTCCTTCGTCCGCGTCCAGGTCTGGAAGCGGACGATCCCGGCGGTGTCCCCGGCGATGGCGTACTCCATGGAGGCCAGCAGGGTGCGGCCGCCGTTCAGGAGGGTCAGGCCCTCGAAGGTCTGGTTGCCGGTCGCCCGCCCGGCGGGGGACACGAGCAGCGAGGCCGGCACGGGGAGGCGGTCCAGGATCCTGCCGTCCACCGAGTAGCGGCGGACGGACGGTTCGGTCTCGGAGGTGATCAGCCGTGTGCCGTCCCGGTCCACGACCAGGCCCTCGGAGTCGAGCGCGGCGCCCTTCTCGTCGGCGAGCCCGACGACCGACTTCGGCGCGAGCGTCCTCGCGTCCAGGTCGAAGAGGTAGGACCGGTCGGCGAGGGCGGCGAGGGAGCCGTCCTTGTCCACGGCGAGCGCGGAGAGGTTGCCGACGAAGTAGCCGTCGAAGGTCGTCTTGTCGAGGGCGTCGGAGAAGCCGTCGATGGAGACGGAGGGCGAACAGGCGTTGGCGGACGTGGTGTCGGCCGTGGCGGCGGCGGGCCCGGCGGCGGACAGACAGGTGGCCGCCGCCAGGCCGGCGGTGACGGTGGCGAGTACGGTTCGCAGGCGCATGGCCGTCACCGTAGGGCCGAACGGTGAAGGGCGGGAGACCCGCTCGTGAAAGGTCGCCCCGTAGGTCAGCTCGCGGCCAGATCCTTGTGGATGACCTTCGCGACGGCCTGGATCGTGTTGATCCCGTAGGCCATCGTGCTGTTGTCGTGGGTCAGCACGGTCATCTGGTAGTCGTGTCCGCCGCCGCTGAAGGTGCCCAGGCTGTGCACCCGCCAGCCGTGCGTGGAGCGCTGCAGCCAGCCGTTCTTGACGTGCACGGAGACGCCGGACGGGACGCCGTACGGAGTGCCCCACCGCTGGGACGAGATGACCTGCCCCATCAGCTTGAGGATGTAGGCGCGCGCACTGTCGCTCAGCACGGTGTTCTTGGCGGTGACGAGCGCGAGCAGCTTCTGCTCGTCGTGCACGTCGATCTGGGTCAGCCCCCAGTAGTTGTTCGCGCCCGGGGTCGTCTGGGTCATCCCGGCGGCGGTCAGGAAGCCCTTGATCTTCGTCAGGCCGAGCTGCTTCCACAGCTTCGAGGTCGCGTCGTTGTCCGACTGGGTGATCATGGCCTTGGCGAGCGACTGCTCGGTGGTCGTGAGGTAGCGGTTGTGCTTCTTCGCGTCCCACAGCAGCGTGGCGAGGACGGTCACCTTGACCGTGCTGGCCGAGTCGTAGTGCGTGGTGGAGCGGAGGGTGCAGGTCGTCTTGGTCGACCGGTCGTACAGCCCGACGGCGACCGTCCCCGTGCGGTTCGCGAGGGCCGCCGTGATGTCCTTCTTCAACTTCGCGGCGAGGCCCGCCTTTGCCGACGTACAGCTGACGGTGGGCGTGGCGGCGGAGGCGGGCGCGGCGGCCACGCCCGCGGCGAGCGCGGCCCCGCCGACAACCGCCGCCAGCACTCTGGCGCGTCTGGGTATCCGGTGAGTCATGCCCGGATTGACTCAGGGGTTCGCGCGAAAGGTTGTACGAGTGCGGCGTTTTTGGAGAGTCGTTTACGGAAGCGGAACACCCGGGGCCCCGCCCC
>NZ_JBEZLQ010000018.1:0-118763 GCF_040652235.1 Streptomyces sp. NPDC048277 | reverse complement strand
GCCCGGATTGACTCAGGGGTTCGCGCGAAAGGTTGTACGAGTGCGGCGTTTTTGGAGAGTCGTTTACGGAAGCGGAACACCCGGGGCCCCGCCCCTCGTTACCGCGGATATGACGACGAACGCCCCGCGGCCCGAGGTGCTGCGCTACACCGCCTTCTCCAGCGCCCCCGGCGGCGGCAACCCCGCCGGTGTCGTGCTGGACGCCACCGGTCTGGACGACGACGCCATGCTGGCCATCGCCGCCGGCCTCGGATACTCCGAGTCCGCGTTCCTGACCGCGCCCCCGGAGGGCCTCGGCGGCGCGGACGGACGGGCGTACACCATCCGCTACTTCAGCCCCAAGGCCGAGGTGCCGTTCTGCGGGCACGCCACCGTCGCGACCGCCGTCGCGCTCGCCGAGCGGCTCGGCCCGGGGGAGTTGGTGTTCGCGACGCGGGCGGGCACGGTGCCGGTGGTGGTGGCCGAGGAGGGGGGAGCGGTGACGGCCACGCTCACGAGCGTCGAGCCGCACGTCGAGGAGATCGCCGACGCGGACCTCACGGAGGCGCTCGCCGCGCTCGGCTGGCCGCCCGCCGACCTCGACCCCGCCTTCCCGCCCCGCATCGCCTTCGCCGGCGCCCGCCACCTCGTCCTCGCGGCGGCGACCCGCGCCCGACTGGCCGATCTCTCCTACGACTTCGCACGCCTCGAAGCCCTGATGCACCGACTGGACCTCACCACCGTCCAGTTGGTGTGGCGGGAGTCGGCGACCGTCTTCCACGTCCGCGACCCGTTCCCGGTCGGCGGTGTCGTCGAGGACCCGGCGACCGGCGCCGCGGCCGCCGCGTTCGGCGCCTACGCCCGCACCCTCGGCCTGGTCCCCGAGGCCGCCGTCCTCACCCTCCACCAGGGCGAGGACCTGGGCCGCCCCGGCGAACTCACGGTGACCCTGCACGCCGACGACCCCCGCGTCCGGGTCAGCGGCACGGGAACGCGCATCGGCTAGGGCGGCGGCCCCGCTGCGATCGGCGTGAACGGCGCCTTCACTCCAGGAATGCCGTCAGCACGTCGTTCAGCTGTTCCGGTGCGGTGAGGGGCAGGGAGTGGTGGGTGGCCCGGGGGAGCAGGGCCACCGTGCCCCGCGGGAGGGTCCGGCGGGCCCTGTCGGCGACCTCGGCGGAGTGGTGGGCGCGGCTGTGCTCCGCGAGCAGGACCAGTACCGGCATACGGAGGCCGGCGGCCCGGGGGCGGCCGCCGGCGACGAGCCTGCGGCCGGGAGCGGTGGTGGCCAGGGCGTAGAGGCGCTGCCAGGTCTCGTCCGGGTGGGTGTCCGCCGTCTCCCAGGCCAGGAAGGCGCGGGCGCGGGCCTCGCTCGGGCGGAGCAGGGCGGGCAGCGCGCGCATCAGGTAGCCGGGGCGGAACCCGGCGAAGACCTGGGTGGGGTCGACGAGGGCGAGCCGGTCGACCCGCTGGGGTGCGTGCAGTGCGTAGCGGGCGGCCAGCCAGGCGCCGTACGAGTGGCCGCACAGATGTGTGCGGGTGAGCCCGAGCCCGTCCAGCAGCGCGTCCAGCCAGGCCGTGAGGTCGCCGGCGCTCTTCAGCGGCAGCGGAGCGCCCCGGCGCTCGGTGCGGCCGGCGTCGCCCAGCAGGTCGACCGCGTGGACCCGGTGCCGCTCGCCGAGGGCCGGTGCGTTGGCGAACCAGACCAGGCCGGTGGCGGAGCCGCCGGGCAGCAGCACCAGCGGGCTGCCGTCCGCCGGGCCGTACACATGGACCCGGGTGCGTCCGTAGGGGGTGACGACATCGTGCTCCTCGGTGGACTCGGGCCAGCGGGCGCGCAGCTCGTCGTAGACGGGGTCGAAGGCGAGGTCGAAGGCGGACAAGGACACGGGAATTCCTCTCGCCGAGCGATAATCTCGATGAGCGAGATATTAGCGGGATATCGCGCGGGGATCCGAGGGAGTGCGCATGGACGATCAGAGCCCGGAGCTGCGGCTGGTTCACCTGCTGCGCGCGGTCACCGTGGAGTTCGACCTGCTCGGCGCGGAGTTCGCCGCGCGCCAGGGGCTGCATCCCACCGATGTGCGGGCGCTGATCCACCTGCTGGACGCGGCGCGGGCCGGTGTCCGTGCCACGCCCGGGTGGCTCGGCGGGCAGCTGCGCCTGAACTCCGCCGGGACCACCGCCCTGGTGGACCGGCTGGAGCGGCTCGGACTGGTCCGGCGCAGCAGGGACACGGCCGACCGGCGCCGTGTGTTCCTGGAGGTGCAGGAGCGGGCCACGGAACTCGGGTGGAGCTTCTTCGGGCCGGTGATCGGCGAGGTGGTGGCGGCCGCGGAGGGGTTCGAGGCGGGCGAGCTGGAGACGGTGCGCCGCTTTCTGACCGCGGTACTGGAGTCCGTCGAGCGGGCACGTCCGGTCTGACGGGGGTTCGGGCTTCGGGCGTACGGACGCCGGGTTTTGTTGCGGAGGGATGAAATCCGGTTCCGTTCGTGTTGTGACCTGCGGAAGACAAGGGCGAACGGAGGGCACCCGCGTGGCAGCGCAACAGGGGGAGCAGCAGGGCTGGGCGCGCAGGCTGGCGGGGTATGCCTGGCGGCACCCCAAGGACGTCGTGCTCGCGCTCGGGTCCTCGCTGGCCGGTATGGCGGTACTCGCCGTCGTACCCCTGATCACCAAGGTGATCATCGACGATGTGATCGGGGACCACAGCCGGTCCATGGGGCCCTGGGCCGGTGCCCTGGTGGGCGCCGCCGTCCTCGTCTACGTGGCCACCTTCGTCCGCCGCTACTACGGCGGCCGGCTCGCCCTCGACGTCCAGCACGACCTGCGGACCGAGATGTACGACACCATCACCCGGCTCGACGGACGGCGGCAGGACGAGCTGTCCACGGGGCAGGTGGTGGGCAGGGCCACCAGCGACCTCCAGCTGATCCAGGGGCTGCTCTTCATGCTGCCGATGACGATCGGCAACGTCCTCCTCTTCCTGATCTCCCTCGCGATCATGGCCTGGCTGTCGCCGCCGCTGACCCTCGTCGCCCTCGCCGTCGCCCCCGCGCTGTACTGGATCGCCAAGCGCAGCCGCGGCAGGCTGCACCCCGCCACCTGGTACGCCCAGGCCCAGGCCGCCGCCGTCGCCGGCGTGGTCGACGGCGCGGTGAGCGGTGTACGCGTGGTCAAGGGCTTCGGGCAGGAGGAGCAGGAGACCGGGAAGCTGCGGGAGGTCGGGCGCAGGCTCTTCGCGGGACGCCTGCGCACCATCCGGCTGAACAGCAGGTTCACCCCGGCCCTCCAGGCCGTCCCGGCCCTCGGCCAGGTCGCCATGCTGGCCCTCGGCGGCTGGCTGGCCGTCCGCGGTCACATCACCCTCGGCACTTTCGTCGCCTTCTCCTCCTACCTCGCCCAGCTGGTCGGCCCGGTCCGGATGCTCGCCGTGGTCCTCACCGTCGGCCAGCAGGCCCGCGCCGGCACCGAGCGCGTCCTGGAGCTGGTCGACACCCGCCCGACCATGAAGGAGGGCACGAAGACCCTCCCCGCGGACGCGCCCGCGACCGTCGAGTTCGACGACGTGTCCTTCGGCTACGACCACGAGCGCCCGGTGCTGACCGGGCTGAGCTTCGAGATCCGCCCCGGCGAGACCCTCGCCGTCGTCGGCTCCTCCGGCTCCGGCAAGTCCACGGTCTCCCTCCTCCTGCCCCGCTTCTACGACGTCTCCCACGGCGCCGTCCTGGTCGGCGGCCACGACGTGCGCGAGCTGACCCTCGATTCGCTGCGCGCCGCGATCGGGCTCGTCCCGGAGGACTCGTTCCTCTTCTCGGACACGGTCCGCAACAACATCGCCTACGGCCGTCCCGACGCGACCGAGGACGAGATCCTCACCGCCGCCCGCGCCGCCCAGGCCGACCGCTTCGTCGCCGAGCTGCCCGACGGCTACGACACCGCGGTCGGCGAGCAGGGCCTCACCCTCTCCGGCGGCCAGCGCCAGCGCATCGCCCTCGCCCGCGCCCTGCTCACCGACCCCCGCCTCCTCGTCCTCGACGACGCCACCTCGGCCGTGGACGCCCGTGTCGAGCACGAGATCCACGAGGCGCTCAAACACGTGATGCAGGGCCGGACGACCCTCCTCATCGCCCACCGCCGGTCCACCCTCAACCTCGCCGACCGCATCGCCGTCCTCGACAGCGGCCGGCTCGCCGACATCGGCACGCACGAGGAGCTCCAGGAGCGCTCCGCCCTGTACCGGCGGCTCCTCACCGACCCCGACGAGCTCGGCGGCGTCTCCCCGGGACACGCCGTCCCCGCCGTCCCGCGCGAGGACACGTCCGTACGGGAGGAGCTGGACGCCGAGTTCGACGCCGAGCGGGGGGTGACCCCGCGGCTGTGGACCGGTGACCGTACGCCCCGGGACCTCGCCCTCTCCGGCACCCCGGCCACCCCGGAACTCCTCGCCCAGGTCGAGGCGCTGCCCCCGGCCACCGACATCCCCGACATCGACGAGGCACGTGCCGTACGGCCCGAGGACTCCTACGGCCTGCGCCGCCTGCTGCGCGGCTTCGGCCTGCCCCTTCTCGTCAGCCTCGGCCTGGTCGCCGTGGACGCCGGCATGGGACTGCTGCTGCCCGTCCTGATCCGGCACGGCATCGACCAGGGCGTCAGCAGGATGGCGCTCGGCGCGGTCTGGGCGGCCGCGCTGCTCGGGCTGTTCGCGGTGCTCGCGCAGTGGGCGGCCCAGATCGGCGAGACGCGGATGACCGGTCGCACCGGCGAACGCGTCCTCTACTCCCTGCGCCTGAAGATCTTCGCCCAGCTCCAGCGGCTCGGCCTCGACTACTACGAGCGGGAGCTGACCGGCCGGATCATGACGAGGATGACGACGGATGTCGACGCCCTGTCGACGTTCCTGCAGACCGGGCTGGTCACCGCCTTCGTCTCCGTCGTCACCTTCTTCGGCATCATGGTCGTCCTGCTGGTGATCGACGTGCAGCTCGCGCTCGTCGTCTTCATCACCCTGCCCCCGCTGATCATCGCGACCTTCTTCTTCCGCCGGGCCAGCGTGAAGGCGTACGAGCTCGCCCGCGAGCGGGTGTCGGTGGTCAACGCCGACCTCCAGGAGTCGGTGTCGGGGCTCAGGATCGTGCAGGCGTTCCGGCGCGAGGGCGACGGCTCCCGGCGCTTCGCCGAGCGCAGCGAGAGCTACCGCAAGGCCCGTATCCGGGGCCAGTGGCTGATATCGGTCTACTTCCCGTTCGTCCAGCTGCTGTCGTCGGTCGCCGCGGCGAGCGTCCTGATCGCGGGCGCGCACCGGGTCGAGGCGGCCACCCTCACCACCGGCGCCCTGGTCGCCTACCTCCTCTACATCGACCTGTTCTTCGCACCCGTCCAGCAGCTCTCCCAGGTCTTCGACGGCTACCAGCAGGCGACCGTGTCCCTCGGCCGCATCCAGGAGCTGCTGCGCGAGCCGACGTCCACACGGACGGCGGACGCGCCGCGCGAGGTCGGGTCCCTGCGGGGCGAGATCGCCTTCGAGGACGTGCACTTCGCCTACGGCGATGACGACGAGGCCCTCGGCGGCATCGACCTGACCGTCCCCGCCGGACAGACGGTCGCCTTCGTCGGTGAGACGGGCGCCGGGAAGTCGACCCTCGTCAAGCTGGTGGCGCGGTTCTACGACCCGACGGGCGGCCGGGTCACGGTCGACGGCGAGGATCTGCGCGACCTGGACCTCACGTCGTACCGGCACCGCCTCGGAGTGGTCCCCCAGGAGGCGTACCTCTTCCCGGGGACCGTCCGGGACGCCATCGCCTACGGGCGGCCCGAGGCCACCGACGCCGAGGTGGAGGCGGCGTCCCGCGCGGTCGGCGCCCACGAGATGATCGCCACCCTCGACGGCGGCTACCTCCACGAGGTCGCCGAGCGCGGCCGCAACCTCTCGGCCGGCCAGCGCCAGCTGATCGCGCTGGCCCGCGCGGAGCTGGTCGACCCGGACGTCCTCCTGCTCGACGAGGCGACGGCGGCCCTGGACCTGGCGACCGAGGCCCAGGTCAACATGGCCACCGACCGCCTCGCGGGCCGCCGCACCACGCTCGTGGTCGCCCACCGGCTGACCACGGCCGCCCGCGCCGACCGGGTCGTGGTCATGGACCACGGGCGGGTGGTGGAGGACGGCACGCACGACGCGCTGCTGGCCCGCGACGGCCGGTACGCCGAGCTGTGGCGCACCTTCATCGGCCAGTCCGAGGAACCGGAAGAGCCGGTGGGCGCGACCCGCTGACCTCTCCTCGGCCGCCTGGGCCTGTCGTACGCAGGTGAGGACGACGGAGTGGACGCGGCGCCGGCCGGGTGGGAGGTCGGGCGGGCCGTGTGGATCGCCTCCCTGACGGCCGTGCAACCATCCGACATACGTCCTGCGTCCGTACATCAGTACGGTCATGGATGGTGCACAGCTGCGGTACGGGAGGGGACGACTGTGGACAGTGGTGCGATACGTCGGCGGCTGGCGCTCGGTGTGGCCGTACTGGCCGCCTCCGGGGCGCTCGCCCTCGTGGCACCGGCCGAGGCCCAGGCCGTGACGGGCGGCAACTGCGCCGGACGCGAGGTGCGGACCCTGCCCTTCGCCACCGGCACCGTGCACGTCTACCGGCAGGGCGGCTACGTCTGCGCGATCACCCTTCCCGACAGCCCCGGCGCCAAGCGCGCCATGTCCGTCAGCCTTCAGGCCCGCGGCAACCGCCCGGTCGTCGACCAGGGCCGCTACCGCCACCGCGCGGGCCCGGTGACGGTCCACGCCGGGCACCGGTGCGTGTGGGTGAAGGGCTCGGTGGGGCGGAGCTCGGTGAGCTCGGGGTGGATCCTCTGCTGAGGCCCGGACCGGGCCGGGGCTGACGCCCGGCGTTCACACGCGGCGGGCGCAGCCCACCGGCCGTTCCCCGCCGAGCTGGACGTAGAGGGTGGTCGACGCCGGGCAGTCGGTGCGCGAGGTCGCCGCCCGTACCACCTTGTACTGGGGTTTGCGCTTTCCCGAGCCGTCGCAGGCGGTCTCGCGGACCTGGCCGTGGCCCGAGCCGTAGACACAGTCGCCGACGATGGTGCGCGGTCCGCCGCCCCCGCCGGGGTCACCGGGGTGCGGCGGCTCCAGATTGCGCATACAGGCGTAGCCCTGCGGGATCGTTACGGCACCGGCCTCGCCGCCGGTGCGCTGGGCACTGATGTGCAGCACGAAGTCGGTGGTGCCGGGGCACGGCGGCCCGTCGGCGATGCCGCCGTCGTACCGGGCGACGACCCGGGCCGCCGCCCGCTCGCTCGTGCACGGCACCTCGGTGAAGCCGGCGGTCCCGAACGAACTGCACTCGCCGACCGCGAGGAACCGCTCGCCGTACCCGGGCACCGTCTCCCCCGCCGTCGACCGCGCGCTGCCCGCCGGCTCCCCGGACGAGGACCGCCAACACCCCGTCAGCAACAGGGCCGCGACCAGCACCCCCACCGAACGTCTCACGAACATGACACCCCCCGGGCCCCTAGGGGGTGTCCGGCGGATCATGCCGGGGTCGCGGGGTCTGGCACGCGCTCCCCCAGAGGGGGTGCCCCCAGCGGCGTTGTCGTCGGTCGCCGACGTCCCCCAGCCTTCGGCCGGGAGGTGCCCCCACCGCGTCGCCCGCCGCGGCAGCGGCTTATGTCTACGCCTCCTCCGCCTTGCAGCTGCACGCACCAGACCCCGCTCCCGGTCGGCCGAGAGGTGCCGTTTCTTGCAGCCGACCTGATCCGCCGGACACCCCCTAGCCAGCGTGGCCCGCGACCGCGGTGCACGCCAGCTGTGCGGGAGGCTTTCCGCCCTTTGGGGGTGTTACGCCCGGTCCGTTACGTACGTCTGGTACGTCAGCCCGTGGCCGATGGGATACAGCACCTGCGCCGGATCGTCCGCCCGCTGCACCGGCACCGGCAGTCTGCCGCGCGGTGCCACCTGCCCCGCGATCACCCGGGCGGCGGCGCGCAGTTCGACGTCGGTCCAGGAGTAGGCGGCCAGGCAGGCCTTGGCGGTGGGCAGTTGGGCCACGTCGTACGGGTTGCGCACGGCCACCGCGACCACCGGCCGCCCGGTCGCGACGAGTTGTGCCACGAGCCGCTGCTGCCCGCCGCCCGCCGTCACGTTGTACGTGCCGACCACGACCGCGTCCACCCCCTGGGCCGCCGCGACCGCCCTGTCGATCGTCGCGGCCGTGGGCTCCGTACCGGTGGACAACGCGGTGGCGGAGAAGCCGAGTTCGGAGAGGGCGGCGGCGAGCACACCGGTGGGCGGGCCCGTCGTACCGGACGGGGAGGCCGGGTCGGCGCCGACCACCAGCAGCGTGCCGTGCGTACGGGGGGAGAGGGGGAGCAGGCCGCCCTCGTTGACCAGCAGGGTGGTCGTCCGCTCGGCGATGCGGTCGGCGGCGGCGAGGTGCTGCGCCGTGCCGACCACCCGGCCGACGTCCTTGACGTTGACGTACGGCCGGTCCAGCAGCCCCAGCCGGGACTTCAGCCGCAGGATCCGCAGGATCGACTCGTCGAGCCGGGACTCGGTCAGCTCCCCGCCCTGTACGGCCTTCAGAACGGCGTTCCACGCGACGTCGAGGGCGGGCGCGTCGAGGAGCTGGTCGACACCGGCCTTGAGGGCGAGCACGGGGACGCGGTCGTCGCCGTACTTCGTGCGGACGCCCGCCATGCCCAGCGAGTCGGTCACCACCACCCCGTCGTAGCCGAGTTCGCCGCGCAGGATGCCGGTGACGACGGGGTGGGAGAGGGTGGCCGGGTCGCCGGAGTCGTCCAGGGCCGGGAACTGGATGTGCGCGGTCATGACCGAGTCGATACCGGCCTTGACCGCCGCCCGGAACGGCACCGCGTCCAGCTTCTCCCACAGCTCCCGGCTGTGGGTGATCACCGGGAAACCGGTGTGGCTGTCCACGGCGGTGTCGCCGTGCCCCGGGAAGTGCTTGGCGGTGGCCGCGACGCCGACGGCCTGGTACCCCTCGACCTCGGCGGCGACCAGGGCGCCGACCGCGTCCGGGTCGGCACCGAAGGACCGTACGCCGATGATCGGGTTGGCCGGGTTCACGTTGACGTCGGCGTCGGGGGAGTAGTCCTGGCGGACGCCCATCGCCCGCAGCTCCGTGCCGGAGATCCGGCCGACGGCACGGGCGTCGGCGCGTGAGCCGCCCGCCCCGATCGCCATCGCGCCCGGGAGGAGGGCGGCGGGCCTGCCGATCCGGCAGACGGCGCCGTGCTCCTGGTCGGTGGCGATGAGGACGGGCAGACCGCGCGGCTGGTCGAGGGACGCCTTCTGGATCCCGTTGGAGAGGTCGGCGATCTGCCGCGGGTTGCGGGTGTTGTGCGTCCAGGTGAAGTAGATGATCCCGCCGACCCGGTACTTCGCGATCAGCTCGGTGGCGGTGCGGACGCCGATCTCCTTGAGGTTGGCGTCGATGTCGGCCTGGTCGGGGTCGGTGGCCGAGTGGCCGTAGACCCGCGCCACGAACAGCTGGCCGACCTTCTCCTGGAGGGTCATGCGCGAGATGAGGGCGCGCAGCCGCTGGTCGTCGGAGGTGCCGGCGTGTGCGGAGGTGCCGAGTGCCAGGGCCGTGGTGACGCCTGCGCCGGCGGCGAGGACGGTACGTCTGGAGGGCATGTCCGCACGGTAGCCGGAAAGGGGCCGCCATCGGCGCATTGGAGGGGGGCACGTCGATGGCGGCGGGCCGACGGCCGTGGTGCGGCGGAGAGGGTAGGTCAGCGATCGCAGCCAGCAGCGAGGGCCGACACCACACCACGGAGACTCTTCCGACAGCCTGGGCCTTGGACGGACGGGGAGGGGACCGGGTTCCCTGGCGGCGACGTTTTTCCCTGACTAGGGAGCGGCGGGATTGAAGAGACGCCAGGGACAGCGCCCCGCCAGGGGCGCGGGGAACTGCGCGACCAGCCCCCATCAGCCCGCACCCGAAGAACGACCCGTTCCACCCTGTGGAAACCCCCCGCACCGGAAACCCCCGACCCGCGATCATGGGCGGATGCCCCTCGTCGAGATCCCCGGTTCCAAGTCCGTCACCGCCCGCGCCCTCTTCCTCGCGGCCGCCGCCGACGGAGTCACCACCCTCGTCCGCCCCCTCCGCTCCGACGACACCGAGGGCTTCGCCGAGGGCCTGGCCCGGCTCGGCTACCGGGTCGGCCGTACCCCGGACACCTGGCAGGTGGACGGCCGCCCGCAGGGCCCCGCGCTGCCCGAGGCCGAGGTCTACTGCCGGGACGGCGCCACCACCGCCCGCTTCCTGCCCACCCTCGCGGCGGCCGGTCACGGCAGCTACCGCTTCGACGCGTCCGAGCAGATGCGCCGCCGCCCCCTCGCCCCGCTCACCCGCGCCCTGCGCGACCTCGGGGTCGACCTGCGTCACGAGGGGGCGGAGGGCCACCACCCGCTGCGCATCGAGGCCGCCGGGGTGGACGGCGGCGAGGTGACGCTCGACGCCGGGCAGTCCTCGCAGTACCTGACCGCGCTGCTCCTGCTCGGCCCGCTCACCCGCAGGGGCCTGCGGATCCGGGTGACGGACCTGGTCTCCGCGCCGTACGTGGAGATCACGATCGCGATGATGCGGTCGTTCGGGGTGGAGGTGGCACGGGAGGGCGAGGTCTTCGTCGTCCCGGCCGGCGGCTACCGGGCCACGACCTACGCGATCGAGCCCGACGCGTCCACCGCCAGCTACTTCTTCGCGGCGGCGGCCGTGACGGGCCGCGAGGTCACCGTCCCGGGGCTCGGACGGGGCGCGCTCCAGGGCGACCTGGGCTTCGTCGACGTACTGCGGCGGATGGGCGCGGACGTGGAGATCGCCGAGGACCGTACGACCGTCCGCGGCACCGGCGGACTCCGGGGCCTCACCGTCACCATGCGGGACATCTCCGACACCATGCCCACCCTCGCGGCCATCGCCCCCTTCGCGGACGGCCCGGTCCGGATCGAGGACGTGGCCAACACGCGGGTGAAGGAGTGCGACCGGCTCGACGCCTGTGCGGAGAACCTGCGCCGGCTGGGCGTCGAGGTCGCCACGGGCGACGACTGGATCGAGATCCGGCCCGGCACCCCCGCCCCGGCCGAGATCAAGACCTTCGGCGACCACCGCATCGTCATGTCCTTCGCGGTGACCGGCCTCCGCACGCCCGGCATCTCCTTCGACGACCCGGGATGCGTGAAGAAGACGTTCCCGGACTTCCACGAGGCGTTCGGGGACCTGACGACCGGGTGGGAAATCCCGCTCGACGCCGCGTGACCGCCTCGACGAGACTCCGGACGTGACCTATACCTTGCGGGGGCCCTTGCCGGAGGAGCGGGTGGCCGGGTTCACCGCCGTACGGTGAGCCGGCGGGCCACCGCGTTCATGCCGACTCGTTGAGCAGTCGGGCCAGATGGTCCCGGCCCGCTGTCAGCAGGTCCGGGAGCGGGGGTGCCGTCTCGTACCAGCGTTTCTCGTACTCCCAGCACAGCCAGCCGTCCCAGCCGTGCCGGGAGAGCACCTCGACGCAGTCGGAGAGCGGCAGTATCCCGGCGCCGAGCGGCAGCGGGGTGGTGTCGTCCGCCGAGGCGATGTCCTTGACCTGGACATAGCCGAGGTACGGCGCGAGGGCCGCGTAGGTCTCGGCGGGCTGCTCGCCGCCCAGCCAGGTGTGCATCACGTCCCAGAGCGCTCCGGCCATGCGGTGGCCGACCGGGCCCAGCACCCGGATCGCGGCGGCGCCGGTGCGGTGCGAGTCATGGGTCTCCAGGAGGACCCGTACCCCCAGCGCGGAGGCGTCCTCGGCGACCGTGCCCAGCCGCCGGGCGGCGATCGCGTCGGACTCGGCGGACGGTACGGAGGGGTCGGCGCCGGGGAAGACCCGGACGAAGGACGCGCCCAGGTCATGAGCCAGCTGGAGGAGCCGGCGCACCTCGTCGAGCACCGGGGCGTCCGCGCCGGGCGCCGCGACGCGCGCGTACCCCGCGACGCGCGCGTACCCCGCGACGCCCAGGACCTCCACCCCGGCCGCCTTGAACTCGGCGGCCACGTCGGCGCGTTCGGCCGGGCCGAGGCCCGGGTGCACGGGCTCCTCCGGATGGGCGCGCAGTTCGACGCCGTGGTAGCCGTGGGCCGTGGCGAGTGCGAGCACGTCCGACACCGCCAGTCCGGGAACCCCGAGGGTGGAGAAGGCGAACCTCATACTCACCAACCTACGTCTCACTCACCCGTTCCGTGGAGGTCCAGCCGCCAGTCCTGGCCGACCAGGTCCTTGCCGAAGGAGCGGTGCGGTTTCTCGGCGGTGAGGACGAAACCGTGCCGCTGGTAGATGCGGCGGGCGGCGGACAGGATGTCGTTGGTCCACAGGACCAGGTCCCGGTAGCCGACCCCGCGCGCGAAGTCGATCACGGCGGTGACCAGCCGGTCCCCGATGCCCAGTCCCCGGGCCTCCGGTTCGACGAGCAGCAGCCGCAGCCGTGCGGTGCCGGGGGCGTCGTCCCGTACGCACATCACGCAGCCCATGGGCCGCCCGGCCCACTCGGCGATCCAGACCCGCTCCAGGTGCGGGTCGTGGTCCTCGGCGAAGTCGGCGACGATCCGGGCCACGAGCCCCTCGTAGTCGGCGTTGAAGCCGTACTCGGTGGCATAGAGGGCGGCGTTGCGCTGCACGATCCAGCCCAGGTCGCCGGGGTGCGGCTCGCGCAGCACGACCTCGCCGGTGCCGTCGGGGGTGTGCGCGTCGCCGAGGATCGTACGGATGGTGCGCATGGCCTCGGCCAGGCGCGGCCGCTCCCCGGGGTCGACGGCGCCGAGCAGCGAGCCGACCGAGTCCCGGGCCCGCTCGTCGAGCAGCTCGGCGGCGGCCCGCCCCGCCCCGGTGAGGGACACGCGCCGGCGCCGGGGGTCCTTCTCGGAGGGGGCGCGCCCGATCAGCCCGGCCTCCTCGAATTTGTTGAGGATCCGGCTCAAGTACCCGGCGTCCAGTGCCAGATCCGCCCGCAGGTCGGCCGCGTCGGTGTCGGTGGAGTGCGCCAGCTCGTACAGCACGCGGGCCTCGGTGAGGGTGTACGGGGCGTAGAGGTGGCGGCCGTAGTCGAGGGCGCCGATGACGTTGGTGTAGAAGCGGTTGAAGGCACGGATGTCCTGGACGGTCATGGCTGGACCCCGATGGTTGACTGAGTCAGAGATACCGTCCTCCGAGGCTATCCCGGCGGCCCGCCCGGCCGGAAGGTCTCGGCCCGAACAGCGGCCCCGCAGGCTTTACTTGTTCTTTTTGCCTGGGCCTGGTCCTGCTTTTGACTTCGTCGCATCAGCGTCGTAGGTTTATACACGAACGTCACTTATGTCCGTTTCAACTTCGGGCGTGACGTGGTCCGCCGGAGAGCCCGGGCGGTGCGGAGAACCGGCATCGCGGGCGGCGGACGCGCTCAGAGCTGCGCGCAGGCTCTGGAGTGCACGCAGGGCGGCCCCTGACGCGGCCGTCGTAAGAAACCACACCCTCGGAGAGGGGCGAATCATGCGCGCGCACAGCACTCGCATCAAGAGAGTCGCCATCGCTGCCGTTGCGGCACCGATCCTGGCACTCGCGGCCGGAGCCGGCGTCGCCAGCGCGGCCGTCCACTCCGCACCGGACCACGTCGTCGCTTATCAGGACTACGGCGGCGGTGGCGGCGGCGGCCACGGCGGTGGCGGCGGTGGCGACCACGGTGGTGGTGGCTACGGCGGTGGCGGCTACGGCGGCTACGGCGGTTACGACCGTGGCGGTGGCGGCGGTGGCGACCACGGTGGTGGCGGCTACGGCGGCGGCGACCATGGTGGCGGCGGCGGCGACCACGGCGGTGGTGGCGGCGGCGACCACGGTGGTGGCGGCGGTGGCGGTCACGGCGGTGGTGGCGGTGGCGGCGGCCGGTGAGCCGGTTCGCAGTCTTTGACGCCGTCTGACGGCAAAAGGTGGATCCGGGTGCCCGACCTCAGGGCACCCGGATCCGTGCGTCAGAACCACCCCCCGTCACCGCCTCAGGGGCGGCGAGGGTGTTCGGGGGGCACCTGAGCCGCGCCCCTGAACGTCCTCGCCGCGGCCCGTTCCGCGGTACGCCCGAAGGTCACGCCCGCGGCACACCCGAGGACCCCCGCACCATCAGCTCCCCCCGGACCGTCGCGATCCCGCCCGGCGGCGGCTCCTCGCGGCCCATGGCGATACGCCCGGCCCGCGCCCCGGCCTCCGCCAGCGGCAGCCGCACCGTCGTCAGCGAGGGCACCGCGTCGATGCTGAACGGCAGGTCGTCGAAGCCGGCCACCGACACGTCCGCCGGGATCCGCAGTCCCGACTCCCGCAGCGCGGCGCACGCCCCCAGCGCGACGGAGTCGTTGGCCGCCACCACCGCCGTGAGCGTCGGGTCCCGGCGCAGCAGCTCCAGCGTCGCCTCGTACCCCGCCCGGCGGTCGTACCGCCCGTGCACGGTCCAGCGCGGGTCCTCCTCGATCCCGGCCGCGGCCAGTGCCGCGCGGTGGCCCTCCAGGCGGTGCCGGGTGGTCGTCCGCTCCTCCGGACCCGCGATGTAGCCGAGGCGCCGGTGGCCGAGCCCGATGAGATGCTCGGTCAGCTGCTTGCCGCCCCCGCGGTTGTCGAAGGTCAGCGCCACCGCGTCCGTCTCCGGCGCCGGCGGCCGCCCGCACAGCACCACCCGGGTCCCCGCGTCCGCCAGCTTGCGCAGCTTCGCCGCGACCGCCGCCGCGTGCGGCGCGTTCTCCATCGCCCCGCCGGTCAGGATCACCGCCGCCGCCCGCTGCCGCTGCAGCAGGGTCAGATACGTCAGTTCGCGCTCCGGCGACCCCCCTGTGTTGCACACCACAGCGAGCCGTTCGCCGCCCGCGCGGCCGCCCGGGCCGCCGATCTCGGCCTGGATCGCGCTCGCCATGATCCCGAAGAACGGGTCCGCGATGTCGTTCACGAGGATGCCCACCAGGTCCGAGGTGGCGGCCGCGAGCGCGCTCGCCGGCCCGTTCAGGACGTAGTCCAGCTCGTCCACCGCCCGCAGTACCCGCTCCCGAGTGGTCGCCGCCACTGGGTAGTTGCCGTTCAGTACGCGCGACACTGTCGCGGGCGAGACCTGGGCGCGGGCCGCCACGTCCGCCAGGGTCACCGTCATCTCGTCGTCCTCCGGTCGCGCATCTCGTCGTACGCCGTTGTACAGCTGCTCGTCCACAGCCTGATCAAAGGAAGCCCCCTTGCCGTGCAGACCATAAGGCCATCCGCTCCGGTTGTTCGCCCCCTCGAACAACTCGACCCCATCACGGTCTTGTACAGACCACTGGTGAAAGGCTAGCTTCAGACTGTATAGAAAGCGCTTGCTGCGTTGCTGAGACGCACGCGGACGAAGGGAAACACGTGACACGCAAGACGGTGCGTATCGCCATGAACGGCGTGACCGGGCGCATGGGCTACCGCCAGCACCTCGTCCGCTCGATCCTCGCGCTGCGCGAACAGGGCGGTCTCGACCTCGGCGACGGCACCGTGCTGTGGCCCGAACCGATCCTCGTCGGCCGCCGGGAGCACGCGCTCCGCGAGATCGCCGACCGGCACGGGATCGAGCACATCTCCACGGATGTGGCGGCGGTGCTGGCCGACCCGACCGTGGACATCTACTTCGACGCCCAGGTCACCTCCGCCCGCGAGGAGGCCATCAAGCAGGCCATCGCCGCCGGGAAGCACATCTACACCGAGAAGCCGACCGCGACCGGTCTGGAGGGCGCCCTGGAGCTGGCCCGGCTCGCCTCCGCGAAGGGCATCAAGCACGGCGTCGTCCAGGACAAGCTGTTCCTGCCCGGCCTGCTCAAGCTCAAGCGCCTCATCGACGGCGGCTTCTTCGGCCGGATCCTCTCCATCCGCGGCGAGTTCGGCTACTGGGTCTTCGAGGGCGACTGGCAGGAGGCGCAGCGCCCGTCCTGGAACTACCGCGCGGAGGACGGCGGCGGCATCGTCGTCGACATGTTCCCGCACTGGGAGTACGTGCTGCACGAGCTGTTCGGCCGCGTGAAGTCCGTCCAGGCCCTCACCGCCACCCACATCCCGCAGCGCTGGGACGAGGGCGGCAAGCCCTACGACGCCACCGCCGACGACGCCGCCTACGGCGTCTTCGAGCTCGACGGCGGCGCCATCGCCCAGATCAACTCCTCCTGGGCGGTCCGCGTCAACCGCGACGAACTGGTCGAGTTCCAGGTCGACGGCACCGAAGGCTCAGCGGTCGCCGGACTGCGCAACTGCCGGATCCAGCACCGCAGCATGACCCCCAAGCCGGTCTGGAACCCCGACATCCCGGCCACCTACGCCTTCCGCGAGCAGTGGCAGGAGATCCCGGACAACACCGAGTTCGACAACGGCTTCAAGGCCCAGTGGGAGCTCTTCCTCAGGCATGTCTACGCCGACGCGCCCTACCACTGGGACCTGCTGGCCGGCGCCCGTGGCGTCCAGCTCGCCGAGCTGGGCCTGAAGTCCTCGGCGGAGGGCCGCCGTATCGACGTTCCGGAGATCGCGCTGTGACCATCCGACTGCCTTCGGAGGGCGGGGAGCTGCGGACGTACGAGCCGCGCACCGAGCCGCTCGCCCTCACCCCCGGCACCCCGTTCACCTCCCGTACGGTCTTCTCGGCGGCGCACGTCGTCGCCGACCCCTTCGCGGACACGAACCCCGACTCGCCCGCGGCCGTCGACTGGGACGCCACCCTCGCCTTCCGCCGCCACCTGTGGTCGCACGGCCTGGGTGTCGCCGAGGCGATGGACACCGCCCAGCGCGGAATGGGCCTGGACTGGGCGGGCGCGGCCGAGCTGATCCGCCGCAGCGCCGCCGAGGCCAAGGCCGTCGGCGGCCGGATCGCCTGCGGTGTGGGCACCGACCAGATCACCGGCGGCACCCTCGCGGAGATCCGGGCCGCCTACGAGGAGCAGCTCGCGCTCGTCGAGGAGTCCGGCGCCCAGGCCATCCTGATGGCCTCCCGGGCGCTCGCGGCGGCCGCCTCGGGACCCGAGGACTACCTCGACGTCTACGGCCACCTGCTGCGCCAGTCCGCCGAGCCGGTGGTCCTGCACTGGCTGGGCCCGATGTTCGACCCGGCGCTGGAGGGCTACTGGGGGGCGAGCGACCTCGACGCGGCCACGGACGTCTTCCTGGAGGTCATCGCCGCCCACCCCGACAAGGTCGACGGCATCAAGGTGTCGCTGCTGGACGCGCAGCGCGAGGTCGACCTGCGCCGCCGCCTCCCGCAGGGCGTCCGCTGCTACACCGGCGACGACTTCAACTACCCCGAGCTGATCGCGGGCGACGACCAGGGCTTCAGCCACGCCCTGCTCGGCATCTTCGACCCGCTGGGCCCGCTGGCGGCACAGGCGGTCCGGGTCCTGGACACGGGCGACACGGCCGGCTTCCGTGCCCTCCTCGACCCCACCGTCGAACTCTCCCGGCACCTCTTCCAGACCCCCACCCGCTTCTACAAGACGGGCGTGGTCTTCCTGGCCTGGCTGGCCGGCCACCAGTCGCACTTCACCATGGTCGGCGGCCTCCAGTCGGCCCGCTCGCTCCCGCACTTCGCCCGTGCCTACGAACTCGCCGACGGCCTGGGCCTGTTCCCGGACCCGAAGCTGGCCGAGGAGCGGATGAAGACCCTGCTCGCCCTGTACGGAGTGACCCAGTGACCGGCGACCTGTCCCGCTTCTCGATCAACCAGATGACCGTCAAGCAGCTGTCGCTGCCCGAACTGGCCGACGCCTGCCTGGAGCTGGGCGTGCCGGGCGTCGGCCTGTGGCGCGAGCCGGTGCAGTCGTACGGCGTCGAGGCGACCGCCAAGCTGGTCCGCGAGGCGGGCCTGACGGTCACCACGCTGTGCCGGGGCGGCTTCTTCACGGCGATCGACCCGGACGAGCGTGCCGCCGCCCTGGCCGACAACCGGCGGGCGATCGAGGAGGCCGCGACCCTCGGCACGGACACCCTCGTCCTGGTCTCCGGCGGCCTCCCGGCGGGCTCCAAGGACCTGCACGGTGCCCGGGAGCGGATCGCCGACGCCCTCGCCGAGCTGGGCCCCTACGCCGAACAGCACGGTGTCCGGCTCGCCATCGAACCCCTCCACCCCATGTACGCCTCCGACCGCTGTGTGGTCTCCACCCTCACCCAGGCCCTGGACCTCGCGGAACGCTTCCCCGCGCACCAGGTCGGCGTCACCGTGGACACGTACCACATCTGGTGGGACGACCAGGCGCCCGCGCAGATCGCCCGGGCCGGCGCGGGCGGCCGTATCCACACCTTCCAGCTCGCCGACTGGACCACCCCGCTGCCCGAGGGCGTCCTCAACGGCCGCGGCCAGATCGGCGACGGCGCGATCGACATGCGGGAGTGGAAGGGCTACGTGGAGGCGGCCGGCTACACCGGTCCCATCGAGGTCGAACTCTTCAACGACGCCCTGTGGGCCCGGGACGGCCGGGAGGTGCTCGCGGAGACGGCGGAACGCTTCGTGGCGCACGCGGCGTAGTTCAGCGGGGCGGCCGAAGAAGCGGACCTGTTCTCCGGCCGCCGCCGCATGGTGACGTATACGTGGCGTATACTCGACGCATGTCCGACGTCATGATCCGTGTGCCCGCAGAAGTCCGTGACCAGCTGGCCGCCGTGGCCGAGGCGCGAGGCACCAGCCTCCGCGCCCTCATGCAGGACATAGCCGCGCAGACGCTGACCCCCGAGCAGATCAGGGAGCGGGCCGACCGCACGCGCGCGCTGCTTGCCGAGCGCTTCGGGCACTACGTTTCGGACGAGGAGTCCGCCGAGATGCGGCGCAAGATGCGGGAGGCCGCCGCCGCTCACCGTGCCGCCTCGGCCGAGACGGAGCCGGACCTTTGAGCTGGACCGAGCACTACGTCCTCGACACCCCCACCCTCCTGGCGATGGGCGGCGACAAGCAGGTCTCCGGCCTGATCCATGCCGCTGCCGCCAGTGATGACATGCGTCTGTGGGTGCCTGTCCTGTGTCTCCTGGAGGCCGAGCGCCAACGTGCCGGGATCGTCGACCACGTGGGCGTGCTGGTGGGCGTACTCCATCTCGTCGACGACGACTACTCCATGGCGGTCACCATCGCCGAACTGGGCCGCGCGGGCTTCGACTTCGGTGTTTCCGCCGCTGTGCACGTCGCGCGGCCGAACCAGACGCTCCCCATGGGCGGCCTGATCGCCTCCGTGGCACCGGAGCCGTACGAAGGGCTCGGCGTCGGGGTCATGGACCTGAACCGCTGAGGGCGTTCCGGGCCTCAGCTACTGATCCGCCCGTCCCGCACGGCCCCGACGAACGCGGCCCAGCCGTCTGCCGAGAAGACCAACGCGGGGCCGGTGGACCCGGCCTTGCTGTCACGGACGGGGACGGTGGCGTGGCCGCGGGCTACTTCGAGGCAATCGCCCTGGTCGCCGCCGCTGTAGCTGGACTTGTACCACCCGGTGAGGGTGTGCTCACTGCTGGCCATGTGCGTGTTCCTCCGCTGCCGCTCTGACGAGGGCAAGTGACTCCTGCTGCGACAACGCGTCGCTCAGCGCTAGAGCGTAGGAGGTCTCGCTGGCGGTCACCAGCGCCGGGTCGTCCATCAAGTGGCCAGTGAGAAAGGCCTCGACGTAGGCCACCGGAGCGGCGTCGGCGAAATTCATCAGCGTGAGGTAGCTCTGTTGGAGCGCGTGTGCCCCGACGCCGTACGGCAGCACATGCAGCCGCAGTCGCCCCGCCTCGGCCAGGTCCGCGATCTTGTGCAGTTGTTCGGCCATGACCTGTGGGCCACCGACGCGGCGGCGCAGCACGGATTCGTCGAACAACGTCCAGACGACAGGCTGCGAAGGTCCGTCGAGGAGGCGGCGGCGTTTTGTTCGGATGACAACGAGCTCGTCAAGTTCCTCGGCGGTGTAGTTCGGCCGGTAGGAGCGGAAGACGGCACGTGCGTAGCCATCGGTCTGCAACACGCCTGGCACCAGCGAGAGCGCGAACTGCTGGATCAGCGTGGCCTGCTGCTCAAGTTCGGCCACTGCCGCGAAATGGTCGACGTACTTCGAGTCCAGGTCCTCCAGCCACCGTTCGAAGAACCCGTCAGTCTTGACGGCCCGGTCGATCCGGCGGGCGTCGTCCGGCTTCGGCAGCCGCCGCCCCGCCTCGAAGTGGCTGATCAACGTGGGCGAGCACACGACCAGTTCGCCCAGTTCCTCCTGGGTGAGACCGGCCGCAGCGCGCCGCAGTCTCAGCTCCTCTCCGTACTTCTCGCGTTGCGTCCGAGGCTTCTGGCGCTCGCTCATGCGGCCAACTCCCTTTCCTGACAAAGGCTCTGTCAAGGGCACACCCCTGGAAGCGTAGCCACCTCCGACCCCACTCTGTGAGGGAATCACCACACAACGAAGTCACCGCAGGTGAGAAGGCAGGTCGGCATGACACATCTCCTGGCCCGGCTGGTCGAGCCGTTGCTCCGGTTCTTCCTGCCCGCTCGCGGGCGACGGCGCTACACGTATCCGTACTCGTGCCCGTACGTCGGCCGCCCGACGGCGTACCGCAGGGGCGAAGCCCCCTTGCGCGGCGAGGACAGCCCGCTCGTCCGCCCCTATCTCGACGGCGTGGAGACCTACGTATGAGCGGGCGCCTGCTTCCGTGGACCGGTGCGGACGGCAAACCCGGTTATCTCGTGGGCGACGGGACGGGATACGTCTCCCGGCTCGCCGACCGGATCGAGAGCATGCACCTCGGCATGGCGGGCGACCTGCTCGACCACGCGGCCGAACTCCTCGCGGAGCAGCGGCTGACCGCCGAGGAACTCCGTTACCTCGCGCGGCGGCTGAGCGAGTCGTTGAGGGACGTCAAGCGTGTCGCCGAGAGCAGGGGCGCACGGTCGGGTTGACCCTCGACCTTGTGCAGGGCCCAGAGTGCCGGTGTGGAGAACGACATGCGCAGCATCGGGGAGATGGCCCGTGACAGCGGCCTGGGCGTGAGCGCGCTGCGGTTCTACGACCGTGCCGGTGTGCTGGTCCCGGCCTGGGTGGATCCGGCGAGCGGTTATCGCTGGTACGGGCCCGAGCAGCTCGCGGAGGCCCGGCTGCTGGCCTGTCTGCGCCGGGCCGGGATGCCGCTGGCGGACATCCGGCTGGTGCTGGCCAGCTGGTCCGGCGCGGACACCGGTCTGGTCCGGAAACTGCTCGGGGCGCATCTGCGCCGTCTCGAACAGGGGCTGTCCGACGCCCGCGGCGAGTTCTCCGCACTCCGAGCCCAACTCGATCACCGGGAGAATGCCATGACCTCGCTCCGCAACGCCACCGTACGGCTGTCCGTCGCCGCGCCGGAACTGGCAGCCGTGCTGGACGCGGTTCGATTCGCGGCGAGTACCGATCCCGAGCTGCCGATGCTCGGCGGGGTTCTGTTCGACATCGAGGGCGAGAGCCTTCGTGCCGTGGCCACCGACCGGTACCGAATGGCGCTCGCGCGGGCCGGTGTCACTGGGCATGAGGGGCCCCGGGTACAGGTCATCGTGCCCACGCCGCTCGCCGACGCGATGCGTGCGCTGCTGGACGGCGAGGGACCCGTGGGACTTTCCCTCGACGGCGACCGTGTGACCTTGGAGGCGGGGGACAGGCAGGTGGCCGGTCGGTGCCTCGACCACGACTTCCCCGACTACCGTCGCCTCCTGCCCCGGGCCGGCGGCCGCCGTACTGCCGTCGAGGTGGCGGCTTTCCGGCACGCTCTGGAGACCGGCCCTGTCCGTTCCGGAGAGGATGGAGCGCCCGACCTCAGCCTGCTCAGGGTGGCGGACGGCGGCGCGGTGACCCTCTGCGCCGATGTCGACGAAGACCCCGACCGCGTCGCCGTCAACCGTGAGTTCCTGCTGGACGCGCTGGCCGCCGGGGCCCGCGACCGACTGGTTCTGGAGTTCGGCGCGCCCACGGCGCCGATCGCGATCCGCCGGCCCGACGACGAGGACGCCTTCTCGCTCCTGATGCCGGTCCGTCTGGAGAACTGACGGTACGTTCACCTCGCACAGGTCTTTTCTATATTCCCTGTTCGCGTGGGCCGTCGGTTTTGAATTGCTGTGGTCCGACTGTTGATTCGCGATTTATAAGTGCATGGGAACTCCGTCCCGGCTGGTTGTGTCTATACGATTCGAGTCGGCCGCGAGGGCGAGCAAGGGACTCGGAATCGCGGCGGAAAAGGACATCATCAGCCAAGGAGTTTCTTGTGAAAATGCGCGTAGCCGTTGTTTCCGCGTTCTCCGCCATGGCCCTCGCCGTCGGCGCCACCGCCGCTGCCGCGGCTCCCGCCCAGACCCTCACCATCAGGCCCAGCGCCACCACCGTCCAGCTGGGCGACGTCGTCACCTTCACCGGCAGGGCCACCGGTGTCGAGGACGGCAGCCAGGTGACCCTCCAGGTCAAGGACGGCGGCGGCTGGCAGTCGCTGCCTGGGACGGCGACCCTCGACGCGGGCGCCTACCGGCTCGACGAGAAGTTCGACGACGAGGGGGTCGAGGTGCTGCGCGTCACGGACGGCAGGGCGGTCTCCAGCAGCGTCTCCGTCCAGGTGCGGACGCAGACGCAGACGCCCGGACGGCGCTGACCCCGTCCTGTGTGAGGACTTCTTCACACAGGTCCTCCTTATGTTCCCTGCTCAGGGACGGTCGCCCTTCTCGATTTTCTGTGGTTCACCTGTCGATTCGAGTTTTTTCCGTTCGGCAGGAACCGCTTCCCGGCCGGTCGTGTCTATAGAGTTCGGGTCGGCCGCGAGGACGGGCAAAGGGCTTGGAATTGCGGTTGGAAAAACCCATTCAAAACCAAGGAGATTCCTGTGAACGTACGTATCGCCACCGTTTCCGCGTTTTCCGCCGTGCTCCTCGCCGCCGGTGCCACGGCCGCCGTCGCGGCCCCCGCCCCGGCGCTCACCATCAAGGCCGGCGCCGCCCACGTCCAGCTCGGCGATGCCGTCACCTTCACCGGCAAGACCACCGGCATCAAGGACGGCAGCACGGTGACCCTCCAGGTCAAGGACGGCAAGAAGTGGCAGTCCCTGCCCGGCACGGCGAAGGTCAAGAAGGGCGCCTACAAGATCGCCCAGAAGCTCGACGACAAGGGCGTCGAGGTGCTGCGCGTGAAGGACGGCAAGACGGTCTCCAAGACGGTCGACGTCGAGGTCCGCTGATCACGCCGGTCACCCCCGACCGACACCGCTGAGAATCCTGCCCCACCCCGTCCGATCCGGGGTGGGGCAGGTGTCGTTGGGGCGTGTCCGCGCCCTGAGGATCGTAGGGACCCTATGGGCCACCTGTCTTTGCCGTTGCCTGAGATTGTCCTTAATTGCTTGTCAGAGCCGGTCGGCACGCCCCCGCCGACGGCCCCGGAAAAAACTTCGCCCCCCGTACAACCCTCCCCCCGCCTCGCCGGTCGTACCTGGCATCGGAACTTTCGGAGGGGGATCTGGGGGGATCGCGGGGGTTCTGATACGGAGGGGAAAGCCGAGGGGGTTCGGTCGACCGACCGGGCCCCCTCGAAGCATGTCCGGGCCCTGGTCAGGGCCTTGGTCAGGGCCATAGAAGGGCCCTAGAAGAACACCCCGCAGCGCAGCAGTACGTTCGCGTACGGCCGTGCCTCGCCCGTGCGTACGACCAGATGCGCGTCCGCCGACAGGTCCTTCAGCGTCTCGTGCGGGACCAGGACCAGGCCGGGGAAGTGGCCGTCCAGCAGCTTCGCGGCGGCCGGGTTGGCCCGGCGGACCTCGCTCGCCGCCGTCGCGCCCTCCACGACCAGCTCGCCCAGCAGCCCTTCCAGCACCTCCGCGAAGGACGGCACCCCGGCCCGGAACGCGAGGTCCACGACCCGCGGCCCCTTCGGGATCGGCATCCCGGCGTCGCACACCAGCACCGTGTGCCCGTGCCCCAACTCGGCCAGCGCGCCCGCGAGATGACGATTGAGGATCCCCGCCTTCTTCACAGCGCCTCGACCTCCGCCGCCGTCGGGTACGACTCCTGCGCACCGCGCTTCGTCACCGCCGCCGCCCCCACCCGGGCCGCGTACGCCGCCGCCTCCGGGAGCGACGCGCCCGCCCCGAGCCGTACCGCGAGGGCCGCCGTGAACGCGTCACCGGCGCCCGTGGTGTCCACCGCGTCCACCTTCACGGACGGCACCGACTCCACCCCCTGGCCGTCGGCCACCAGCGCGCCCTCCGCGCCCAGCGTCACCACCACGGACCTCGGGCCCTTCGCGAGCAGGAGCCGCGCCCAGTCGGCCGGTTCCCCGCTCACGCACGCCTCGCCGAGGAGCACCTTCGCCTCGTGCTCGTTCACGATCAGCGGGTCGCAGGCCGCGAGGACCTCGTCCGGAAGGGGCTGCGGCGGGGAGGGGTTGAGGACGAACCGGCTGTCGGGGGCCAGGCTCCGTACGACCTCCCGTACCGTCTCCAGCGGGATCTCCAGCTGGGCGGAGACCACCCGGGAGGCGTGGAAGAGGCCGGCCGCGGCCCGTACGTCCGCCGGTGCGAGACGGCTGTTCGCGCCCGGCGACACCACGATGCTGTTGTCGCCGGAGGGGTCCACGGTGATCAGCGCGACGCCCGTCGGCGCCCCGCCCACCAGCACGCCCACCGTGTCCACCCCGGCCGCCCGCTGCGAGTCGAGCAGCAGACCGCCGTGCGCGTCGTCGCCGACCCGGGCCAGCAGCGCGGTACGGGCGCCGAGCCGGGCGGCCGCGACCGCCTGGTTGGCGCCCTTGCCGCCGGGGTGCGTGGCGAGGTCGCCGCCGAGCACCGTCTCACCGGCGGCCGGCCGCCGGTCGACGCCGATCACCAGGTCGGCGTTGGCCGATCCCACGACCAGGAGGTCGTAGTCGTACATCAAATGACTCCCTACGGAAATGGGTTGAGGCGGCCGGGGTTCACATGCATTGAACCGTCCGGCCGCCTCCTTCGGTGTCCCTCGGTGGCTCAGCCCGTGAAGCCGGCCACGTTCTCCTTCGTGATCACCTTCACCGGCACCTTGATCATCGGGTCGACCTTCTTGTCCTGGATCGCCCTGAGCGCGTTGTCCACGGCGATCTTCCCGAGCTGGGAGGGCTGCTGGGCGACCGAGGCGTACAGCGTGCCGTTCTTCACCGCGGTCAGGCCGTCCGGGGTGCCGTCGAAGCCGACCACCGACACCGACGTGCCGGCCTTGGAGCCCAGCGCCTTGATCGCGCCGAGCGCCATCTCGTCGTTGGCGGCGATGACGCCCTGGACGTCCGGGTGGGCCTGCAGCAGGTTCGACATCACGTCGAGGCCCTTGGTGCGGTCGAAGTCGGCCGGCTGCTGGGCCACCACCTGGATGCCGGGGTAGGCCTTGAGACCGTTGGCGAAGCCCTGCGCGCGCTCGCGGGCGGCGGAGGTGCCGGCCTGGCCCTGCAGGATCACGATCTTGCCGTGGCCGCCGAGCTTCTCGGCGATCGTCTTGGCGGCCAGCTCACCGCCGGCGACGTTGTCGGAGGCGACCAGGGTGTCGGTCTTGGCGTTGTTGACGCCCCGGTCGACGGCGATGACAGGGATGTTCGCCTTGTCGGCGGCCTTCACGGAGTTGCTCGCCGCGTCCGAGTCCACCGGGTTGACGATGATCGCGCCGAGTCCCGAGCTGGTGAAGTTCTGCAGCTGGTTGGCCTGCTGCGAGGCGTCGTTCTGGGCGTCCGTGACGGTCAGGTCCACGCCCAGCTTCTTCGCCTCGGCCTGGGCGCCGGACCGGATCTGCACGAAGAACGGGTTGTTGAGGGTGGACAGGGACAGCCCGACCCTCGGGGTGCCGGAGGCGGAGCCCGAGTGCAGGAAGGAGGTCGCGGCCGCCAGCGCCACGGTGATGACCACCGCGAGCGCGTACGTCCCGGCCTGCCTGCCCTTGCTCCCGCCGATCCGGGGGGCCGCCGGGGTGGCCCCGGCCTTGCGGCGCATGGTGTCCAGGAGCACCGCCAGCGCGATGACCACACCGATGACGACCTGCTGCCAGAAGGCGGACACGTTCAGCAGGTTGAGACCGTTGCGCAGCACCGCGAGGATCAGCGCGCCGATCAGCGTGCCGGAGGCCTTGCCCGTGCCGCCGGCCAGCGAGGCGCCGCCGATCACGACCGCGGCGATGGCGTCCAGCTCGTAGCCGTTGGCGGCCTGCGGCTGCGCGGAGGACAGCCGGGCGGCCAGCACGACGCCCGCGACGGCCGCGAACAGCCCGGACAGCGCGTAGATGGCGAGCTTCTGCTTCGACACCCGCAGCCCGGACAGCCGGGCGGCCTCCTCGTTGCCGCCGATCGCGTACATCGAGCGGCCGATGTACGTCCGGCCGAGCACGAAGGCCGCGACGAGCCCCATGACGACCATGACGAGGACCGGCACCGGCAGCCAGCCGCCGAGCGTGTCACCGAGGTGCGAGACCGAGTCGGGGAAGGCGATCGGGGAGCCTTCGGAGATCACCAGCGACAGACCGCGCGCCACCGACAGCATCGCGAGCGTCGCGATGAACGACGGCAGCTTGCCGTACGCGATCAGGAAGCCGTTGACGAGACCGGCCGCGACACCGGTCAGGACCGCCAGCACCACCGCGATGACGACCGGGACCCCGTGCTGGGTGCAGCTCCACGCCAGCACGGTGGCCGACAGGGCCGCCACCGAGCCCACCGACAGGTCGATGCCCGCCGAGACGATCACGAAGGTCACACCGAAGGCGAGGATGGCCGTCACGGCCGCCTGGACGCCGACGTTCAGCAGGTTGTCGGTGGTGAGGAAGTCCCCCGACAGCGCCGACATCGCGATGATGAGGACGATCAGCGCGGTGAGCGCGCCGTTGTCGAGGAGCAGCCGGCGCACGGCCGCGGCGCCACCGGCGCCCGATGTGTTGCCCTTGAGCGTGTCAGTGGCCACGAGCGGCCTCCTTGTCGGTCGTGGTGGGGTTGCTGACGGCGAGTGCCATCACGGAGTCCTGGGTGGCCTCGGCGGCGGAGAGCTCGCCCGCGATCCGGCCCTGGGCCATCACCAGCACCCGGTCGCTCATGCCGAGGACCTCGGGCAGATCGCTGGAGATCATCAGTACGGCGGCTCCGGCGGCCGTCAGCTCATTGATCAGTTGGTAGATCTCGACCTTGGCGCCGACGTCGATACCGCGCGTGGGCTCGTCGAGGATCAGCACCTTGGTGTCGGCGAGCAGCCACTTGCCGATGACGACCTTCTGCTGGTTGCCGCCGGAGAGCGTGCGCACGTGCTGCCCGAGGCCCGCCATCCGGACGCCCAGCTGCCGGGCGATCCGCTCGGCGGCGGCATGCTGCGCCCTGAGGTCGACGATCCCGGCCCGGGTGGCTTTCCGCAAGGTCACCAGGCCGAGGTTCTCCTCGACGGAGGCGCCAAGGACCAGCCCCTGCCCCTTGCGGTCCTCGGGGACCAGCCCGATCCCGGCGGACATGGCCGCGTTGACGTCGGCCCGCTTCAGCGCCGTACCGGAGACCTTCACCGCGCCCTTGTCGTACGGATCGGCGCCGAACACCGCCCGTACGACCTCCGTACGGCCCGCACCCACCAGGCCCGCGATCCCCACGACCTCCCCGGCGTGCACCTCGAAGCTCACGTCGTGGAAGACGCCGTCGCGGGTCAGCCCCTCGACGGAGAGCAGGGCGGCACCGGTCTCGGCCCGCTCGCGCGGGTACTGCTGCTCGATGGAGCGGCCGACCATGAGCCGTACCAGCTCGGCCTCCGGGGTGGAGGCGGGCACCTGCCCGACGGACTTCCCGTCCCGGATGACCGTCACCCGGTCCCCCAGGGCGGCGATCTCCTCCAGGTGATGCGTGATGAAGACGATCCCGACGCCGTCCTCGCGCAGCTGCCGCACGATCGCGAAGAGCTTCTCCACCTCCTCCGAGGTGAGCACCGCGGTCGGCTCGTCCATGATGAGCACGCGCGCGTCCAGGCTGAGCGCCTTGGCGATCTCGACCATCTGGAGCCGGGCGATACCGAGCTCGCGGACGAGCGCGCGGGGCGAGACGGGCACGCCCACACGGGCGAGCAGCACCTCCGCGTCGGCCTCCATCCGCTTCCGGTCGATCATTCCGAACCGGCGCGGCTGCCGGCCCAGGAAGATGTTCTCGGCGACCGTGAGATCGGGAACGAGGTTGAACTCCTGGTAGATGGTGGCGATCCCGAGGCGCTCGGAGTCCTGCGCACCATGGATGCGCACCTCCTCGCCGCCGGCCAGGATGCGCCCCTCGTCGGGCGTGTAGGCGCCGGAGAGCATCTTGATGAGGGTGCTCTTGCCCGCGCCGTTCTCACCGAGGAGTACGTGGACCTCGCCCCGGCGCAGATCGAAGTCGACGCCGTCGAGCGCGACCACGCCGGGGAAGGACTTCCGTATGCCCTCGATGCGCAGCAACTCGTCCGGGTTGCTCACGACGTGCTCCTTTGCACAGGGGTCTGGTTGCCGTGGGGGTTCTCGTCCGGGCTCTCGTCCGGGCTCTCGTCCGGGTTTTCGCCGCACGAGCGGCGGGCGACGAGCCGGGCCGGGAGGGTGACGGACCGGGGAGTCCGGCCCTCGATACGGTCGATCAGCGCGCGTACGGCGGCGCGGCCCAGCTCGCCCGTGGGCTGGGCGATCGCCGTGATGGGCGGGTCGGTGTGCACGAACCAGGGGATGTCGTCGAACGCGGCCAGCGCCATGTCCTCCGGCACCCGCAGCCCGCGCGCCCGGATCGCGTCCAGCGCGCCGAGCGCCATCAGGTTGTCGGCGGCGAAGACGACCTCGGGCGGCTCGGGCAGGTCGAGGAAGCCCTCGGTGACCCGGCGCCCGCTCTCGGCCTGGAAGTCGCCCTGGCCTATGTAGGCGTCCGGGAGGGAGAGGCCGTACTCGGCGAGCGCCTCCCGGAAGGCCTCGACGCGCTCGCTGCCGGTCGTGGTGGCGGCGGGCCCGGCGATGATCGCGAGCCTGCGGTGCCCCAGCCGGTGCAGATGCGCGACGAGGTCCCGTATGGCGGCCCGGCCGTCGGCGCGTACGACGGGGACGTCGACGCCCGGGATCCACCGGTCGACGAACACCATGGGCGTACCGGCCCGCGCGGCCTCCAGCATCAGCGGCGAGCCGCCGTCGGTGGGGGAGACGAGCAGGCCGTCGATCCGGCGGTCGAGCAGCGTCCGTACGTGATGGTCCTGCAGGTCGGGACGTTCGTCGGCGTTGCCGATGATGACGCTGTAGCCGAGCGCGCGGGCCTCTTCCTCGACCGAGCGGGCGAGTTCCGTGAAGTACGGGTTGAGTACGTCGCTGATGACCAGGCCGAGGGTGCGGGTCTGGTCGGTGCGCAGGGAACGGGCGACGGCGTTCGGGCGGTAGCCCAGCGTCTCGACGGCGGCCAGGACCCGGGTGCGGGCGTCGTCGCTGACCGACGGATGGTCGTTCAGGACACGGGACACCGTGGCGACGGACACGCCGGCCTGGGCGGCGACGTCCTTGATGCTCGCCATCGTCGCTCCACCTCCTCGTGGAACTCGTGGAATCGATTACACGCTTTCGTGTACCGAGGATTGGAATCGATTACACGGGGGTGTGGCAAGGGGGTGGGGGTGGCCGAAATCCAATCGTGACCGATGTGACCGATGCGGCCGAGTGGGTGATATGTGTAGTTATCGGGCGCTTTATTCACCCTCGCCGGGTTGCGGTGCGTCCGGGGCCGTGCCTCATATGTGTGGTGTGGGGTGGTTGCGTGCGCACGATCCGGACCTGGCGGCGACCCGGCGGGCCGCGCGGACCGCGCTGCTGATGCCCGCCCTGTTCGCGCTGTGCGGTCAGGTGTTCCACTCCCCGACGATGGCGAGCTTCGCCGCGTTCGGCGCGTTCTCGATGCTGCTGCTGGTCGATTTCACCGGCCCGATGCTGGAACGGCTGCGGGCGCAGGCGGGGCTCGCGGTGGCCTGGCTGGTGCTGATCAGCGTGGGCACGCTGGTGGCCCGGCCGCTCTGGCTCGCGGTCGCCGTGACCGTGCTGGTCGGCTTCGCCGTGCTGTTCGCCGGAGTCGTCAGCTCGGTGCTGGCGGGAAGCTCCACGGCGCTGCTGCTGGCCTTCGTCCTGCCGGTGGCGTCACCGGCACCGCTGGCGGACCTGCCCGCCCGGCTCGCGGGGGCGGGCCTCGCGGCGGCGGCGGCACTGCCCGCGGTCTGCCTGCTGTGGCCGCGCCCCGTGGCCGACCCCCTCGGCACACCGGCGGTCCGGGCGTGCCGGGCCGCGGCGGAGGACCTGCGGGCGGATGCGTCGGGGTTGGCGGGGCGGGATTCTGTTGCTTCGGAGTCGGCTGGGGGCGAGGGTTCTGCTTCTTCGGGCTCGGCTGAAGGTGCGGGGTCTGTCCCTTCGGGACCGGTTGGCGGAGGGGGTTCTGCCTCCTGGGGACCGGCTGGAGCGGACCGGGCTGCCTCGGCGTCGGCGGTGTCGGACGAGGAGGGAGGAGACCGGGATGCCTCGGCGTCGGCGGCCTTCGACCAGGCCGAGTCGGACCGGGCTGGAGTGGACCGGGCTGCTTCGCAGTCGGCTGTGTCGGATCAGGCCGGAGTGGACTGGGCGGCTTCGGAGCCGGCGGCCTCGGACCCGGCCGGAGTGGACTCGGCAGCCCCGCATCTGGACTCCGCCTCGGGTCCCGTCCCGTACCCGGATCTCGCCCCGCATCTGGACTCCGCCTCGGAGCCCGCCCCGCACCGGGGTCCGGCCCCCTCCTCGCACCCGGCCCCCGACCCCGCCGTGGATGCCGCGCGGCGGCGGTTTGCCATGGAGTGCACCGCTGGGGCCAGTGCGGAGTTGCGGGCCGTGTTCGATGCCACGCCGTACCGGCCCACCGGGCTGTCCGCGACCTCGCGTGCCCTGGTGCGGCTGGTCGACGAACTGACCTGGCTGTGCGGGATCCTGGGGGACCGGCCCTTCCGGACCGACCCGGCTCCGGCCTGCGATCCGGCCGCCCGGACCGTGCGGCTGCTGGCCGCCGACGTTCTCGACCACGCCGCCGGTCTCCTCACCGACCTGCGGCACGGCGACCCCGGACCGCTGTGCACGGCCGCCGACGAGCTGCGGGCGGCCCTGCGCGGCATGGAGCGGAGCTCCACGGCCCGGCTGCCCGCCCACCATCCCGTCGGCACCGGCGAGGCCGACGTCTACGGGTTCCTCGCCGTCCTCGACCTGTCCTTCCGCGCCCAGGAACTCGGGTTCGCCGTCCTGCAGATCGCCGGCAACGTGCGGCTCGCCGCCGCCGCCGAGCAGCGCGGCTGGATCGACCGGCTCCTCGGCCGTGACCCGGACGCGTCGGCCGCCGCGCTGACGTCGGCCCGCGAACGGGCCGCGGCGCATCTGGGCCGCGGTTCGGTGTGGCTGCACAACAGCCTGCGCGGCGCCGTGGGACTGGGCATCGCAGTCCTGCTGGCCGGCGTGACCGACGTACAGCACTCCTTCTGGGTGCTGCTCGGCACCCTGTCGGTGCTGCGCTCCAACGCGCTCAGCACGGGCCAGAACGCCCTGCGCGCGGTCGCCGGCACGGTGGTCGGCTCGATCGTGGGCGCCGGGCTGCTGCACCTGATCGGGCACCACGGCACCGCCCTGTGGTTCGTCCTCCCGGTCGCCATCCTGATGGCCGGGATCGCGCCCGCCGCCATCTCCTTCGCGGCGGGGCAGGCAGCGTTCGCCGTGACCCTGGTCGTGCTGTTCAACATCGGCCACGACCCCGACTTCCACGTCGCCCTGCTCCGCGTCCAGGACATCGCCCTGGGCTGTGCGGTCAGCATCGTCGTCGCCGTGTTCTTCTGGCCCCGGGGCGCCGCGGCCGCCGTCCACCGGGCGCTCGCCGCGGCCTACACCGACAGCGCCGGTTACCTCGCCGACGCCGTCGCGCGCGCCCTGGGGCATCCCGCGGCCGCGGTGGACACGGTCGGCCGCGAGGCCGCGGCCGCCGCCCGCCGCCTCGACGACGCGTTCCGCACCTACCTGGCCGAACGGGGTGCCAAGTCGGCGACCCTGGCCGACATGGCCACGCTGGTCACGGGCGTGGTCGCACTGCGGCTGGCGGCGGACGCGGTGGTGTCACTGTGGAGCGACACGGACAGCGGCAGGGGCGGCGATCCGTGTGCGGCCGAGCGCGACGGCGGTGGGCGGACCGAGGCGCATCGGGTCGTTCTCGGTGCCGCGAGCCGGGTCGCCGGCTGGTACCGGTCGCTCGCGGTGTGCCTCGACGCCGGTACGGCGGTCCCGGCGCCGCTCCAGCGCCGTCCCGAGGCCGCCGCGCGCCTCGTCGAGTCCGTCCGCTCGGACCTCGTCGACGACACGGGCCGGGCCACCGGCACCGCCGTCCGCGTCATCTGGACCGGCGACCACGTCGACGCCGCCCGCCGCCTCCAGTCCGGCGTCGCCACGGCGGCGAGGGGGAGCGTGGCGGGCGGGTAAGGGGAGGCGCCGGTGGTCGTTCTAAGGTGGCGGACGTGATCCGTAGCGAGATACGTGACGGCCTGATCCTGCTCTGCGTCGCGCTCCTGGAAGGATCCCTGATCCTCGGCGGCAGGCTTTCGGCCACCTGGGCGATCGGGGTGACCGTCGGCTACGCGGTGTTCCTGCTGGCCTGGGTGCGGGGGATCGTACGCCGTCGGCGGACCGGCGCGGCGGAGTGACCGTCACCAGCGGACCGCGGTGAAGTCCACCGGGCGGGGTCGGAGGTCCCGGGTGCGGGTGGCCAGGTGCCGTAGCCGCGCGGTCATGTCGTCGTGGGGGAGGTGGCGGCGGTCGCCGTGGCCCGGGAGCAGCCACTCGAAGCGCAGCCGGTCGGCGGCGCGGGCCAGGGACGCGGCCAGTATCCGGATGTCGTACCAGGTGACGCTCTCGGCCACCTCGAGGTCCGCCGTCGTACGCGACCAGTAGAAGCTGTCGCCGCTGAAGCAGTACCGCTCGTCCGCGACGTAGAGCACGCTGCCCCGGGTGTGACCGGGGAAGGGGAGGGCGAGCACGCCGTCGGTGATCTCGGCCGGCTCGGTGCCGCGCAGCACCCGGTCGGCGTCCGGGGCGGCGTCGAGGTCGCCCTCGTGGATCCAGAGCCGGGCGCCGAAGCGGTCGGCGTACCGGCGTCCGTGCGCGGCGTGGTCGCGATGGGTGAGCAGCACGTCGGTGACCGGGCCCAGCGCCTCGTGGCGCGCGGCGAGGACCGGGTTCCAGCGCGGGGTGTCCACCATCAGCGACGTGCCGTCGGGGCGGCGGAGGAGGTAGGAGTTGGCGCCGGCGGTGTGCGGGGAGTTGTGCCCGCACAGGTGGACCGTGCCGGTGTCGTCGAGGGGCATGGGGAAGGGGTCCCGCGCCGGGTCCAGCCGGCCGTCCGGGGGGCGGACGGACCGGGTGGGGCAGGCGTGCGCGGCCGCGTGTAAGCGCCCGGTCTCCGCCTCGTCGCGCGGCTGGCGCAGCACGGCGGAACGGCCGCCGACCTCGCCGATCAGTCCCGGGGCGAACTGCCGCGCGACATCGCAGTTCGTGCAGCGTCCGTCCACCCACCAGCCGTGCCCGGTCCGTTCTGCGCCCATGGTCCCGTGCCCCTTCCGTACCGTCCGTCGGTCCTCTCAGGGGTATCCCCGGCCGTACGGAAAGGGGAAGGGGGTCCGGGGCTGGTGCTTGCGGCAGCGGGCTGCTCTGCCGGGGCTCACATCGGCTTGGGCTTGAAGACCGCGAAGACCGCGCCCTGCGGGTCGGCGACCACGGACATCCGGCCGGCCATCATCTCGAACGGCGGTGCGAGCACCGTGCCGTTCCGCTTGACCAGCGCGTCCACGGTGGAGTCGACGTCGTCCACCGCGAAGTACGTCAGCCAGTGCGGCGGGGTGCCGGGCCGTTCGTCCCCGAGCCGGGCGGCGCCGCCGACGCCCTTGCTGCCGACGTTCAGCGACCAGTAGGTCCCGTCGGCGCCCTCCATGGGCTGGATCTCGATGCCGAAGGCCTCGCCGTAGAAGCCGGTCGCGCCGGGTACGTCGGTGGTGTTCAGCTCGTTCCAGATCAGCGTGCCCGGCTCGTTGACCAGCCCGGCGCCGTGGAACTCGACCGGCTGCCACACTCCGAACACGGCGCCCTGCGGGTCGGCGGCGATCAGCATCCGGCCGATCGTGCCGACGTCCATCACCGGGGCGATCAGGGTGCCGCCCGCCGAGACGATCGCGTCCTGGGTGGCCTGGGCGTCGGTGCTGGCCAGATAGGTGGTCCAGACGGTCGGCGGCTCGGGCTGTCCCTCGGGCGCCATGGCCGCGCCGATGCCGGCCACCGGCTTGCCGTGCAGTGTGCAGACGGCGTATCCGCCGAAGTCGGCCCCGCCGACCTCGCCCTGCCAGCCGAACAGGTCACGGTAGAAGTCCAGCGCCGCCTGCTGGTCCTGCGCCATCAGATCGACCCAGCACGGGGTGCCGGTCGCATACGGAGTGGTGATCTCGGGCATGTTGCACGTTCTCCCTGCGCGCGATGAAGTCCTCCGCCGCCCACCCTTACCGCCTTACGGGGATTCCGCCACCCGTGCCGGTCATGTCCGTCAGCGCCGGACCGCGAGCACCCGCTCGCGGCGCCGCCTCGTTCGGCGCCGGTCCGGCACCGGGACCAGCTCCGGGGCCGTACCGGTCCGAGCCCCGCCGGAACCGGACGTTCAGCCCCGCGCCCCCGAGTGTTCACGTCGGGTGCCGGGGTCCGCGTGCTCGCGCCCCACCGGTGCGGGGACCTGCGCGCAACGGCATCGTCAACGCCCCTTAACAGGCAGACATGTTGACCCTGTGAAAGCGGAAGGAGTGAACTCTGATACTGGAGTTGACGGTGATAGCATTCCGCCGTCTGCGACCTTGATCCACTTTTGCTCACACCCTGAGCCTGAACGCGGTCAGCACTCCGCATCAATCAGTCATGCAGTCCCCTGGACGGGTTGCGGATCCTTGCCAGGCGTATCCGTTGACGCCTGCATGCCACGCGCCGGGAAAGGTTTCCATGACTCAAGACGTGCTTCTTTGGTGCCTGGTTGCGATAGCGGTGATAGCCACAGCCGCAGTCGTCGCACTCGTGCTCCGCAGCAGGGGCCTGGGGAGGAGAAAGAAGGAGTCGGAGGCCGCGCTGGAGGCGCGGCTGCGGTACACGCAGGGTGAACTCGACCGTATGCAGGTCGATCTGACGAAGCTTCGGGACGAGCAGGACGGTGTCATCCGCGAGGCGGAGCAGGCCGCCGAGGAGAACACCAAGGCGGTCCTCAAGGGCGCCGCCCGCTTCCTGCAGAGCCTCGCGGCCGAGCAGACCACCCTCCTGGACGGGGTCCAGCGCGAGTACGGCGGCCACGCGGTCCTGTCCGACCTGATGGACATCACCCACGCCAACGCGCAGATGGCCCGCAAGGCGCAGGGCATCGCGGTCATGTGCGGCGCGCCGCTGGGCCGCCGCAACCAGCCCGCCAGCGTCTACGACGTCGTCCGCAGCGCCCAGAGCCAGATCCGCAACTTCCAGCGGGTCGAGATCATGCAGCCGAGCGGCATCGCGCTGAAGGCCTCCGCCGTCGCGCCGGTCGCCCTCGCGGTCGCCGAACTCCTCGACAACGCCGCCAGCTTCTCCCAGGCGGACGCGCCGATCGAGGTCACCTTCCGGCAGGTCCAGAAGAACCTGTGCATCATCATCGACGACGCCGGCGTCGGCATGGGCGACGAGGAGCGGCAGCGGGCGGGCGCACTGCTGTCCGGCCAGGACCTCCCCCGCCTGTCCCAGCTGGGCACCCAGCCGAAGTTCGGCTTCCCGGTGATCGGTCTGATCGCCAGTCAGCACGGTTTCACGGTGGATGTCACCGGCGTCTCCCGGTACGGCGGCGTACGAGCCGTCGTCCTGCTGCCCGAGGAGCTGTGGACCATGGAGGAGACCCTGCCGCCGGCCACCGAGGCGCCCGTGAGCAGCATCCGGCCGATGGAGGCCGGCAAGCCGGCGCGCACGGCGGGCGGCCTGCCGAAGCGTGGCTCGCGTATGTCGCCCACCGGTATCACCACGGGTGCGGAGCAGACGCCCCGGCGCACCGCCCGGCGCGGCACCGGCAGCCTGGCGGCCCTGCAGCGCGGCACGCAGTCCGCGCGTGACACGGGCTCCTTCGACATCCCGACGCCCGGAGGGTCCGAGAACGCATGAGTACGCCAGACCTGTCCTGGATGGTCCAGGACATCGTGGACAACGTGCCCCGGGCACGGCACGCCGTGGTGCTGTCCGCGGACGGCATACCGCGCGGGGCCACGGACGGCCTGACCGGCCAGGACGTGCGGACCATCTCCGCCGCCATGGCGGGGATGCAGTCGCTCAGCCGGGCCACCGCCCACTTCGCCGGGCCGTCGCGGGACCGGCAGTGGATCCAGACGGTCATCGAGTTCCAGCACGGCTGGGTGTTCCTGATCGGGGCCGGGCAGGGGGCCTACCTGGCCGCCGCCGCGGAGCCGGACGTCGACATGGAGCAGCTCTCGTTCCGTATGAACCGGCTGGTCTCCCGGCTGGGCAACAACCTCACGGCCCCGCCGCGGGTGACCGCCGGTGACGCGGCCCAGACCGGGGACGGTCCCTCGGCCACGCGTGAGGCGGAGGGCGGAGGGGTCTTCGTTCTCGCGGAGCTGGACAAGGCGGTGGCATCGGTGCCGGGCGCCCTGCACGCTCTGCTGCTCGGCGCGGACGGTCTGCCGCGCGGGGCGAGCGCGGGGATCGGCAGGAACCTCGCGGACACGATCTCGGCGGCCATGACGGGCATCCACGCCTACAGCCGGGCGACCGCCCCGTTCGCGGGCGGGCGGCAGGACGACGACTGGATCCAGACGGTCATCGAGTTCGAGCACGGCTGGGTGTTCCTGATCGCGGCCGGCGAGGGTGCCTTCCTCGCGGCGGCGGCCGAACACGGCAGCGATATCGAGGAGTTCACCGTACGTCTGAGTGACACGATGCCCGCGCTCACCGCGGGGCCGGTCGCTCAGGGAGGGAGGGCGGGCGATGCATGAGGACCTGGACGCCGAGCTGGAGCTGACGGCCCCATTAGTCCCACTCTTCGTCATCGCGCAGGGGCGCGCGCTGCCACGGGACAGCGAGTACGAGCACACCACGATCATCACGGCCCGGGACGGCGCCGTGGCGGCGGCCCGCACGCTGGCCCCCGAGGCCCGTACGGTCATGGACCTGATCGCGGACGGCTTCCTCTCGGTCGCCGAGGTCGCCGCCCACACCCAACTGCCCCTGGGCATCGTCCGCATCCTGCTGGCGCAGATGGCCGAGGACGGTCTGATCCATGTGCGGAATCCGGTGCCCCACGCCGAACGCCACGACCCCGTCCTGCTCACCGCCGTGCTCGACGGCCTGATGCGCATACGAACCGGAGCGTAACTACGTGTATCTGGATCCCGACGTCTCCCGCTCCGTGAAGGTCCTGGTCGTGGGCCACTTCGCGGTCGGGAAGACCACGTACATCGGAAGCGTCTCCGAGATCGAGCCGCTCCAGACCGAAGAGGAGATCACCGAGGCCAGCGAGGGACTCGACGACCTCTCCGAGACCCCGGACAAGACGACCACGACCGTGGCCATGGACTTCGGGCGTCTGACCCTCAGCGAGGACCTGGTCCTCTACATCTTCGGAACCCCCGGGCAGGAACGGTTCAAGCAGATGTGGGAGGGGCTGTCCCGGGGCGCGCTGGGTGCGCTGGTCCTGGTGGACCCCGACCGGCTGGAGGAGACGTTCCCCATCCTGGACCTGGTCGAGGCGTTCGGCCTGCCCTACGTCATCGGTGTCAACACCTTCGACGGGAAGAGCCAGTTCCCGCTGGACGAGGTGTGCGAGGCACTCAACATCTCCGAGGAGACCCCGGTCATCGACTGCGACGTCCGTGACCAGGACTCCTCGATGCAGGCACTCATCACACTCGTGAAGCACCTCTTGTCCTCACTCGGCTAGGAGCCACCATGCAACAGCCCTTCGACAAGGCCGGGATACCGGCCGGTTGCCCCGCACACGGCAACGTCCCGTTGTACGGGGCCGACTTCGGCTCCGACCCCGAGAGCGTGTACGCCCAGCTGCGCTCGCTGGGGCCCAGCGCCCCGGTCGACATCGCGCCGGACGTCGAGGTCGAGCTGGTGACCAGTTACGACGCCAGTCTGTACATCCTGCAGAACCCGACCCTGTTCGTGCGGGACTCGCGCCGCTGGAACGCCCTGAACGAGGGGAAGGTGCCGGCGGACAGCCCGGCCCTGCCCATGATGGGCTACCGCCCCAACGCCCTGTTCAGCGACGGCGCGGCGCACGCCCGGCTGCGGCAGGCGGTCACGGACAGCCTCGCCACCGTCGACCAGGGCCGGCTGGTCCGGCTGACCCAGCAGTCGGCCGACTACCTGATCAGCCGTTTCAGCTCCGAGGCCCTCGGCCAGGCCGAGCTGATGGCCGCCTACGCCCAGCCGCTGCCCCTGCTGGTCTTCGGCGACCTGTTCGGCTGCCCGCCCGAGCTCGGCGACCGCGTCATCGCCGGGATCACCGGCATCTTCCAGGGCACCCCGGGGGCCGACGAGACCCTGGGCGGCGCGCTCGCCGAACTGATCGAACTCAAGCGCCGGCAGCCCGGTGAGGACCTCACCACCCGGCTGATGGTGCACTCCGCCCGGCTCACCGACGAGGAGGTGCTGCACCAGCTCGTGACCCTGCTGTCCGGCGGAACCGCGCCCCTGTCGGCCTCGATCGGCACCAGCGCCGCGCTGTACCTCAGCGACGACTGGCCGAGCGGTCTGCCGGTCGAGGACGCGGTCGTGAAGACACTCTGGAACTACGCGCCGATCGCCAACTACGCGGGCCACTACCCCACCCAGGACGTCGAGCTGGGGGACCGGACGCTGCGGGCGGGCGACCCGGTGCTGATCTCCTTCGCGGCGGCGAACACCGACCCCAAGCTGACCGAGCACCGCGAGCAGCTCAGCTCCAAGGCCCATCTGGCCTTCGGCGCGGGCCCGCACGCGTGCCCGGCCAAGGACCCGGCGTTCATGATCGCGGCCACGGCCGTCGAGTCCCTGCTCAACCGGCTGCCCGACGTCGAGGTGCGGGTCCCCTTCAAGGAACTCGCATGGGTGGCGACCCCGTGGAGCCGCTCGCTGGTGACCGTGCCCATCCGGTATACCCCCCGCACCGTGCCGCACGCGGCCGGAAACCGCCCCGCGGCACCGTCTTCCGGCCAGCCGGCGCAGTCGTCCGCCGCTCTTCCGCAGTCGGTCTCGGCCGGCCGGCCGGCCCACGCGGCGCCGCGCCCCAAGAGCGGCGGGCTGTTCAGCCGTTTCCGTGCCTGGGTGAATGGCGAGTGACGTAGGTAACCCTATGAAAGTACTGGGTTACTGGATGCTTCAATCATCCGGCGGGTACGGATGGCGGCTGGCAGAAAGGAGCCGTCATCGTGGGGAGTGTCACGACACCGTCAGCGGATCGTCGCGCCACCGTTTCCCTGTTCCACCGTCTTCGGACGGCTGAAGGACAGGCCGACCCATTCCCGTTCTACGCAGAGCTCCGGGGGCGGGGCGACGTCAGCCCCGCCCCCTGGGGCGGTCATCTGGTGACCGGATTCGGCACCTGTGACCGGATTTTGCGCAGCCCCGCCTGGCTCGAACCCGACAGCAACTGGCGTGAGCGACAGGGGGAACGCACCCGCTGGAGCGCCCCGTCCTCCCGGGAGATCAGCCGTACCCTGCCCGCGCTCAACCCCCCGGAGCACACCCGGGTGCGCAGGTCGGCGGGCAACTTCGGCCGCTCCACCATCGAGCAGCTGAGCGGCCGGGTGAGCGAGGTGGCCGACCGTCTCGTGGACACCCTGCACGACCGTCTGCGCGCCGGTGAGGCGGACTTCATCGACCTGGTGAGCGAGGAACTTCCCGTCGCCACCATCGGCGACTGGCTGGGGCTGCCGAGCGCGGACTGGCCGCGCCTGCGCGAACTGACCCATGAACAGGTCTTCACCCAGGAACTGCTGCCCAACGCCGCCCAGTTGGCCCGCTCGGACGTGGCCATGGCCGAACTGCGCTCCTACGTCATGGCCGTGGTGCGGGAGCGGCGCGCCCGGCCCGGCGAGGACCCCGTGTCCCGGTGGATAGCCACCTGGGACGAACTGGAACCGGACGACCGGGACAAGGCCGACGACATGGTCTACTCCCTCACCCTGTTCGTCCTGCTGGCAGCCCTGGACACGACCGCGACCCTGCTGTCCATGATGACCTACCTCCTGGTCGAGGACCCCGACCGCTGGGGCCGTCTCGCCGCCGAACCCGACCTCGTCCCCGGGTTCGTGGAGGAGGCACTGCGCTACGACCCTCCCATCCACGTCATCAGCCGGGTCGCCGCCCAGGACTGCGTCCTGGAGGGCGTCGAGGTCCACGAGGGGGAGATGGTCCACCTCATGGTGGGCGCCGCCCACCGGGACCCGGCCCGGTTCACCGACCCCGACTCCTTCGATCCACGCCGCAACCCGACCCACATCGCGTTCAGCGGGGGCATCCACCACTGCCTGGGCGCACCCCTGGCCCGCCTGGAGGCCCAGGCCCTCCTCCGCGCGATGATCACCCGCCTGCCCCGGCTCACCCTGGTCCGCCGCCCCGAGTGGGCCTCCCGCCGGGTGGCCTTCAGGCGCCTCATGAATCTGGACCTAGCACTGTCATGAACCTGCCGGTAGCCCCCGACACCCTGGACGTGGCCCCCGATGCCCAGGATGTGTCCCCCGCCGCCCCCCTGAGTGCCCAGCCCGGGCCCGCCCACCCCGCCCCTCTGACCCTCGCCCTGGACGGCCCGGTCCTCCACGTCCGGCTCAACCCGTCCACCACCCAGGACGACGTCCTGAGCGCCGCCGTCCTGGACGCGCTCATCGCCGTCCTCGACGGCCTCCACGAGCAGCCCGACATCCGTATCCTCGTCCTCTCCTCCCTGGGCGAGGACTTCTGCCTGGGCGCGGACCGCCGGGAGTACCAGGACGCTCTGGTCGCCGACCCGACCGGAGCCGCGTTGCGCCGCATCGCGGACAAGGCCCAACGGGTCTGCCAGGCCCTGGAGAACACCCACGCCGTGACGATCGCCCGTCTGCACGGCAAGGTCATCGGCGCGGGCCTGGCCCTGGCCGCCTACTGCGACCTGCGCGCGGGTGCGGACACCTGCCGCTTCCGCATGCCGGAACTGGGCCTCGGCCTCGCCCCCGCCTGGGGCGGCGCCATGGGCCGCCTGATCACGGAGGCGGGCGCCGCCCGGATCCGCGAACTCATGCTCACCTGCGACGAGTTCGACGCCTCCACCGCCCACCGCCTGGGCCTCCTCCACAAGGTCGCCCCCCTGGACCAGCTGGACACCGCCGTCACCGCCTGGACCAGGCCCCTCGCCCGACGCTCGCCGCAGGCGCTCGTCCTGACCAAACGCATGCTCACCGGTTACGCGAAGGCCGCCCGCACCACCGACACGGCCCTCCTCGACGCCCACCTCCTCGCCGCCCAACTCACCCAGCCCCGCTGACCGACGCCACCACGCAAAGCCCCGGCCCCGCGGCCGCCCAGTCGCGCAGAACGCGTGCACTGGGCGCCCGGGACCGGGGCTGTCGTATCACTCGGGGCGCCGAAGCCCGACAGGGCCGCCGACGTCAGTCCGCTCCCGTTCGGTGGCGAGGGCGGCGTCCTCGGTTCTGCGGGCGGTGTCTCCCGCGTGCGTGTCCTCCGCCGTCCGCCGCATGACGTGGGACAGGTCGTCGGAGGCGTGGGTGACACGTTCGGCGACGTCCGCGAGGGCGGCCGGCCCTTCGAGGATCACGACTTCGACGGCCCGGTGCACCTCACGGGCCAGGGCGACGAAGCGGCGTGTCTTCTCGTCGACGTCGGACAGGTCGGGCGCGTCGGAGCGCAGCGCGTCGAGGACCGCGTCCATGGCGATGTCGCGGTCATGGAGGGCGCCGAGGTACCCGGCGTATGCGTCGCGGCGGTGCTGACGGCGCCACTGATCGTGCTGCGCCCGCGCCTGCGCCCGCCCGTTCACGAGCGCGGCGCCAAGGGTGGCCGGCGAACCGACGGCGGCGCCCAACAGGGCGGCGAGACCAGCGTCCATGGGGCCAGTCTGCCGGGCCCGGACGGCCCACCGGCTCCGGCGACTGCACGTACCGCCGCATCCAGCCTGACGGCTGCTGCGGTGCGTGCACCCGGGGCTCGCCTTACGGTCGCAAGTGGCACATGGTCGTCGACACCGAGGGCCTGCCGCTGTTCAGCGGGCGGCATAGTCCGCGGCGAGCCGGTCGAGGAACGTCGTGAGCTTGGCGTTCATCTCCGTGTAGTCGTTGGCACGCAGCTGGTCGGGCTGCTGGACGTAGGGTCGGTCGGCGAGTGCGGCCAGTTCCTTCTCGTCGTGCTCTATCAGGGCCTCGATGCAGTCCGGGGTGAACTCCATGTGGCACTGGAAGCCGTACACGTAACGGCTGTAGGCGACGATCTGGCGGGGGCATCCGGCGCTGGTGGCCAGCACGGTCGCCTCGTCGGTGAGGCCGGGCATGTCGTTGTGCCAGTGGCCGGTGTCGAAGGAGTCCCCGAAGCCGGTGAGGAAGGGGTGCTCGCGGCCCGCGTCGGTGAGCGTGACGGGAAAGGAGCCGATCTCCGTGTTCGGGCTGGGTGCCCAGGCGGCGCCGAGCGACTCACCGACGAGCTGGGCACCGAGGCAGATACCGATGACGGCCTTGTCCGCCTCGATACAGGAGGAGATGAGGGCCTTCTCCGCGGCTGCGTCGAAGTGCGCGCACTCCTCGACGGTCGTGCCGGGCTGCTGAGGGCCGCCCATCACGATCAGCAGGTCGATGTCCTGGACGGACACGGGCAGCGCGTCGCCTTCGTGGACCCGGGAGAAGGCGAGGTCGTGGCCCCGGGACATGGCCCAGTTCTCGAAGGCCCCCGGGGCCTCGAACGCCTCGTGGACGACGATGTGTGTGCGCATGGCTGTGCCGGCCTCTCTGGTTGTGCGTGTCAGGGGAGCAGTCCGCCGCGATGACGCATGCCTCCGGCGGTGGGTGGTGGTCGAAAGCGAAGACCGGGCCGCCTCGACGGCAGCCGGCCGGTCCCGGCGCGGTGCGCGGCGGGTCAGGTGGGGTGGACGGGGAGGACGGGGAGGACGGCGGCGAGGTCGTCGGCGAAGTCGCGTGCCTGCTGCACGGTGAGCGTGGAGGTGGTCACCCTGATCTCCTCGCCGGTGCCGGTCCCGGCGGCAAAGAGGTGGCCGGGCCGGACCGCCCACCCGCGCCGCGCCAGCGCGTCCGCGACCGGACGGGCCTCCGTGCCCAGTGGCACCCAGACGTTAAGGCCGTCCGGCCGGTAACCGGCCGGACGCCCGATGCCCCGCGCGCCCAGCTCGGCCAGCAGAAGTGAACTGCGCTCGGCGTAGGCGTCGCGCGCCCGCGCGGTCAGCTCGTGCACCTGCGGATCACGCAGCATCCCGCACACGGCGTGCTGCAGCAGCCGGCTCACCCACGTCGTCCCGGTGTTCAGCCGCGTCTGCAGGCGCTGGGCGCTGTCCTCGTCGGTGGCGACGAGCGCGAGCCGAAGATCCGGCCCGAGGAACTTCGACACCGAACGCACCAACGCCCACCGTGAGGTCCCGGGCGGCGTGATCCGGTGGTACGGCACGTTGGAGACCGCCCAGAAGTGATCGTCCTCGACGATCAGGACCCGGGGAAACGCCTCAAGGACCGACCGCAGTTCGGCGGCGCGCTCGCGCGTGACGCTCACACCGGTCGGGTTGTGGGCCCGCGGCGTGCACACCACCGCCCGCACCCCGGACTCCAACGCCGCCCGCAGGGCCTCGGGCCGCATCCCCGCATCGTCGACCGGGACCGCGGCAGTGCGAAAACCGTTCAGCCGCAGGGTGCCGATGCTGGCCAGGAAGCACGGGTCCTCCACCGCAACCGCGTCACCCCGGGTGAGATGGGCGGTCAACAGCCGCTCCGTGGCATCCACCGCGCCATGCGTGACCAGAACCCGGAAACCGTCCACGGAGACGTCCGGCGAGAACTGCGCCCGCCCCCAGGCGGCGAGGTCCGGATCGACCGACGGCGCGCCGTACAACGCGGGCCGGTACCCGCCGCCACGGAGCGCCTGCAGCGCATCGGGGAGCAGTTCCGGATCCGGGTTGCCGCTGGCCAGATCGATCAGGCGGCCACCGAACCACGCTCCCTCACCGGCCAGTTGCGGCACCCCCGTCACGACCGTCCCACCGCGGCCGCGGGTCTCCGCCGCACCGGCGGCCACCAGCTGCCGGTACGCCGAGGCCACGGTGTTCCGGTTCACCCCCAGCTCCTCGGCCAGCTTGCGCACCGGCGGGAGCAGGTCCTGCGACGCCAACCGACCCGACGCGATCAGGTCCCGCACACTGTCCGCGATCTCCGTCGCCGTCGTCCCGCTGATCTGCACCGGACACCACCTCCTCCCACGACCATAACATTTGACATAGGTCATATTGAATATGTCCTATGTCAAAGCTGCTGGGTATGGAGGGATGCCGGTGCGGCCCACGGCTTCGGCCTGCATCACGCAGCCACGGGAAGGGATCTCATGCTGCCTGTTTCCGGGCCGTCGAACATGCAGGGGGATGCGGTGTTTGTGGATCAGCTGGCCACGTTGTTGGGAGTCGCGGTCGGCGCCGCCGGCTCGTATGCCACCACGACGCTGACGGAACGGACACGATGGCGCCGAGTGCAGGCCGAGCGCTGGCAGGAGAAGAAGTTCGACGTGTACGCGCGATACGGCAATGCCCTCAAGGAGCAGATCTGGATAACCCAGCGCATCGGTGCGGCACTGGGGTACGCGAACGTCGTGGATCCGCTGGAACCAGCCGCCGGGCTGCAGCTCCTTGCCGAAGCCGAAGCCCGGCGGGCCACGCTGTGGGAGTCCGTTCTGCTGGTCGGCGACGCCGGCACCGTCGTGGCGGCGCGGTCATGGCATGAGGCTGTCTGGACGTTGGAACTGCATGCGCGGGAGCAGAGGGACGACGTCGAGGGGTGGATTCGCGACTCGCAGCGGGTGAGCCGGAGACGTGATTCCTTCTACGCGGCCGCCCGTAGTGAACTCGGAGTCGTCGGGCCCCCGCCCCCGTCCGGGAATTGGCCTCGTGAATGGCGGCAGGAGCAGGATTGAGCCAAGGTGGGCCGAGCCCTGCTGGAGGCGTGGCCGGTCTACGCCGCGGCCAGCTCGCACCACACGTACTTGCCCCGGTTGCCGTACCTGGACAGCGGCTGCCAGCCCCACAGGTCCGAGCAGGCCCGTACGAGCGCCAGTCCCCGCCCTTCCTCCAGCTCCCCGATCCCCTCCAACGGCACGGGCGGCTCCGGCGGTTCGGGGTCCGCGTCCCACGCGCCGATCCGGAGGGTGCCGGGAGGCGACCAGCGGACGCGCAGGGCGGCGGGGCCCTTCGTGTGCCGTACGGCGTTGGAGACCAGCTCTGTGGCGAGGAGTTCGGCGATGTCGAGGAAACGGGCGAGTCCGTGTGCGGTGAGCACGAGTCTGAGGGTGTGACGGCTGACGGTGACCGCCCGGAGGTCGTTGGGGATGGTGAGGGTGTACTCCCAGGCGTCGGGCATGCGTCATCAACTCCGGTGGTTGTGGGGGAGACTCACGCGCGGTGGCGTTGCCGCGGCCGTCACGGCAGGACGGAGCGGTGCACTTCCGCTGCGTATGTGTTGCGTCACTGACGGTAGGGCTAACATGTGTGACCGAGCAAGCTGATCGCGTGATCCGCCCCCGAACGAGGAGCAATTGATGCCCCTGAGGCGCGAAGCAACCGCACGCCAGATGCGCTTGGGCATCGAGTTGCGCAGACTCCGCGAGGCTGCGGGGCTCACCGCCATCGAAGCGGCAGCACTGCTGGGAGCGAATCGCGCCCAGATGAGCCATCTCGAGACCGGACTCGCCGGTGTGAGCGAGGAGCGTCTGCGACGCCTTGTATCCCACTACGCCTGTCTGGACACGGAGTTCGTCGACGCCCTGGTGGCCATGGCCACGGACCGGACACGCGGCTGGTGGGAGGAGTACCGGTGGAAGCTGCCGACGTCGTTCCTGGATCTCGCCGAACTGGATCACCACGGCTCGTTCCGCCATGAAGTGGCCATCCTGTATGTGCCGGGCCTGATGCAGACGGAGGACTACGCCCGTGCGGTCTTCTCGGCCAGGTTGCCCGAGCTGACCTCCAGTGAGCTGGAGTTGCGCGTACGTCACCGTATGAGGCGTCAGCAGATCACCATCCCGTACAAGTTGGTGATCCACGAGTCGGCCCTGCGTATGAGGGTCCGTGACCGTTCCGCCTCCCGGGCCCAACTCGCGAGGCTCCTTGAGCGCTCCGAGGCGGACCACATCACCGTGCGGGTCGTCCCCTTCGACCTGGACGACTTCGCCACAGCCTCCAGCACGATGACGTACGTGGGCGGACGCGTACCCGGGTTGGACACCGTGGTGCGCGACGCTCCTCATGGCTCGGTGTTCATCGACTCCGAGTCTCAGCTCAACGTCTATCGAACGCGCTTCCGTAGGGTTGAGGATGTGTCACTCGACCCCGGACGGTCGCGTGACTTCATCCACAACCTGGCGAAAGAGCTGTGAGGCACCCCATGGACACCTGGCGGAAGTCGTCCTACTCGGGCGAGGGCGACGGCAATGACTGTGTGGAGATCGCGACCACCCCCGCCCGCATAGCCGTCCGCGACTCCAAAACCCCCGCCCGCGCCACCCTCACCTTCCCCGCCCCCGCCTTCACCACCTTCCTCGACGCCCTGAAATCCACACCGCTCCGCTGACTGTCAGTCCTCACCAGTACCGTCGGTTCATGGCTCAGCAGGCGGGGACCCCCACAGGCGAACGACGACTCGCCACCGTCGAAGGCGTGCTCGAACGCATCACGTACGCCAACGAGGAGAACGGCTACACCGTCGCCCGTGTCGACACCGGCAGAGGCGCCGGCGATCTCCTCACGGTCGTCGGCGCGCTGCTCGGTGCCCAGGTGGGGGAGTCGCTGCGGATGGAGGGGCGGTGGGGGTCGCATCCGCAGTACGGGAAGCAGTTCACCGTCGAGAACTACACGACCGTGCTGCCCGCCACCGTGCAGGGGATGCGGCGTTATCTGGGGTCGGGGCTGGTCAAGGGCATCGGGCCGGTGTTCGCGGACCGGATCACCCAGCACTTCGGGACGGACACCCTCCGGATCATCGAGGAGGAGCCGAAGCGGCTGGTCGAGGTGCCGGGGCTCGGGCCGAAGCGGACCAGGAAGATCGCCGACGCCTGGGAGGAGCAGAAGGCGATCAAGGAGGTCATGCTCTTCCTCCAGACCGTCGAGGTGTCGACGTCGATCGCCGTGCGGATCTACAAGAAGTACGGCGACGCGTCGATCTCCGTCGTGAAGAACCAGCCCTACCGGCTCGCCGCCGACGTCTGGGGCATCGGGTTCCTGACGGCGGACAAGATCGCCCAGTCCGTCGGGATCCCCCATGACAGCCCGGAGCGGGTGAAGGCCGGGCTGCAGTACGCGCTGTCGCAGTCCGCCGACCAGGGGCACTGCTACCTCCCGGAGGAGCGGCTCATCGCGGACGCGGTGAAACTCCTCCAGGTCGACACGGGACTTGTCATCGACTGCCTCGGCGAACTGGCGGCGCCGCCCGAGGACGGGGAGGACCCGGGCGTCGTACGGGAGAAGCTGCCCGGTCCCACCCCGGACGCCGAAACCGTCACCGCCGTCTACCTCGTCCCCTTCCACCGCGCCGAAGTCGCCCTCGCCTCCCAGCTGTTGCGCCTGCTGCGGACGGAGGACGACCGGATGCCGGCGTTCCGGGACGTCGCCTGGGACAAGGCCCTCGCCTGGCTGAAGGACCGTACCGGCGCCGATCTCGCCCCCGAGCAGGAGGCCGCCGTCAGGCTGGCGTTGACGGAGAAGGTCGCCGTGCTGACGGGTGGGCCCGGCTGCGGGAAGTCGTTCACCGTCAGGTCGATCGTGGAGCTGGCGCGGGCGAAGAAGGCCAAGGTGGTGCTCGCCGCGCCCACCGGGCGGGCCGCCAAGCGGCTCGCCGAGCTGACCGGTGCCGAGGCGTCGACCGTGCACCGGCTGCTGGAGCTGAGGCCCGGCGGGGACGCGGCCTACGACCGGGACCGGCCGCTCGACGCCGACCTGGTGGTGGTCGACGAGGCGTCGATGCTGGACCTGCTGCTCGCGAACAAGCTGGTGAAGGCCGTACCGCCCGGTGCGCATCTGCTCTTTGTCGGGGACGTCGACCAACTGCCCAGCGTCGGGGCCGGAGAGGTGCTGCGTGACCTGCTCGCCGACGGCGGTCCGATCCCGGCGGTGCGCCTCACGCGCGTGTTCCGGCAGGCCCAGCAGTCGGGGGTGGTGACCAACGCGCACCGGATCAACGCCGGGCAGCACCCCGTCACCGACGGCATGAACGACTTCTTTCTCTTCGTGGAGGACGAGACGGAGGAGGCGGGGAAACTGACGGTGGACGTCGCGGCCCGGCGGATTCCGGCCAGGTTCGGGCTCGATCCGCGGCGGGACGTACAGGTGCTCGCGCCCATGCACCGGGGGCCGGCCGGAGCAGGGGTGCTCAACGGACTCCTCCAGCAGGCCATCACCCCCGGCCGCCCCGACCTGCCCGAGAAGCGGTTCGGCGGGCGGGTCTTCCGGGTCGGGGACAAGGTCACCCAGATCCGCAACAACTACGAGAAGGGCAAGAACGGTGTCTTCAACGGCACCGTGGGCGTCGTCACCGCGCTCGACCCGGTCGATCAGCGCCTCACGGTGCTGACGGACGAGGACGAGGAGGTGCCGTACGAATTCGACGAACTGGACGAACTGGCCCATGCCTACGCGGTGACCATCCACCGTTCACAGGGGAGTGAATATCCCGCCGTGGTGATTCCGGTCACCACGGGCGCGTGGATGATGCTCCAGCGGAACCTCATCTACACGGCGGTCACCCGCGCCAAGAAGCTGGTCGTTCTCGTCGGTTCGCGCAAGGCGATCGGGCAGGCGGTGCGCACCGTGTCCGCAGGTCGGCGCTGCACCGCGCTGGACTTCAGGCTCGGCGGGAGCGGTACCCGCGGTGGTATCCAAAAAAATGATCGATCAAATGAGTCGTGAAGGTCACAGACCACTTCCAGATGGGGAGACAAGGGGGCAGGATGAGCAGGTTGGCGGCACTGAGTGCCGCCGATGGGCCCAACGGTCGACCCCGAGTGCACTCTCCTGAGCCAAATGGGGGATGGTAGAGACAGTCAGGGCACCTCGAAGATGAGGCACTACGTCGGTGAGGGAAGACGTGAGCGACAACTCTGTAGTACTGCGGTACGGCGACGGCGAGTACACCTACCCGGTGGTCGACAGCACCGTCGGCGACAAGGGCTTCGACATCGGGAAGCTCCGCGCCCAGACCGGTCTCGTGACCTTGGACAGCGGTTACGGCAACACCGCTGCCTATAAATCCGCCATCACCTACCTCGACGGTGAGGCGGGCATCCTTCGCTACCGCGGCTACCCGATCGAGCAGCTGGCGGAGCGCTCCACCTTCCTTGAGGTGGCGTACCTGCTGATCAACGGTGAGCTGCCGACCGTGGACGAGCTCACCACGTTCAAGAACGAGATCACGCGGCACACGCTGCTGCACGAGGACGTCAAGAACTTCTACCGGGGCTTCCCGCGCGACGCGCACCCGATGGCCATGCTGTCGTCGGTCGTCTCGGCGCTGTCCACCTTCTACCAGGACAGCCACAACCCGTTCGACGCGAAGCAGCGCGACCTCTCCACCATCCGCCTGCTCGCCAAGCTTCCGACCATTGCCGCGTACGCGTACAAGAAGTCGGTCGGCCACCCGTTCGTCTACCCGCGCAACGACCTCTCCTACGTGGAGAACTTCCTGCGCATGACGTTCTCGGTGCCGGCGCAGGACTACGAGCTGGACCCGGTCGTCGTCTCGGCGCTGGACAAGCTGCTGATCCTGCACGCGGACCACGAGCAGAACTGTTCGACGTCGACGGTCCGTCTGGTCGGCTCGTCGCAGGCGAACATGTTCGCGTCGATCTCCGCCGGTATCTCCGCGCTCTGGGGCCCGCTGCACGGTGGCGCCAACCAGTCCGTGCTGGAGATGCTGGAGGGCATCCAGGCCAACGGCGGCGATGTCGACTCCTTCATCCGCAAGGTGAAGAACAAGGAGGACGGCGTCCGTCTGATGGGCTTCGGCCACCGGGTCTACAAGTCCTTCGACCCGCGCGCCAAGATCATCAAGTCGGCCGCGCACGACGTCCTCTCCGCTCTCGGCAAGTCCGACGAGCTGCTGGACATCGCGCTGAAGCTGGAGGAGCACGCGCTCTCCGACGACTACTTCGTCTCGCGCAACCTCTACCCGAACGTGGACTTCTACACCGGCCTGATCTACCGCGCCATGGGCTTCCCGACCGAGATGTTCACGGTCCTGTTCGCCCTCGGCCGCCTCCCGGGCTGGATCGCCCAGTGGCAGGAAATGATCAAGGAGCCGGGCTCCCGCATCGGCCGCCCGCGCCAGATCTACACGGGCGTCGTCGAGCGCGACTTCGTGCCGGTCGAGGAGCGCTGACACCTGCCGGGCCAGGGGGCGCCGTCCATCGGTGCCCCCGCCGTACGGGCATAGCAGAAGGCGCCCTGGAGCGCCGGTCCCCCCACGGGCCGGCGACCAGGGCGCCTTCCCGTGTCCCGGTGCGGATTCCCCCCACGGGATCCGGCCGGGCGCTCGGTACGGCAGCGCCTGAAACGCTGCTTTGAGCACAACGAGCAGAACTCGCCGTACTACATCCAGTGATGCGGTGCGATCTGCCGGGACCCGTACGGAACGGGAGGGCCGCTCAAAGCTTCCCGACGTACGTGCCCCGGCAACGCATCTCTGAGGAAGTCCCCCAAGACATCCCCAGATGCCAGGTCAGCGCCCCCCAAGACGCTTCTCTGACATCGCCAACTTAGACCTTCGAACCCCTTCGATGGTTACGTTCACATCACTGTGATCTGCGTCTCTTGCATCTGTCCGATAGATGCGCAAGAGCCCCGATATGGCGATCGGAGCTCAAGCGTAAGGATGATGCGCGAGCCTTGTGAAGAGCTTATGTGAGGTGCGCGTTGGACTCTAGGGGGACTCTTACATCAGCTGGGCCGAACCGCCGGTAACTTCAGCGGAAGGTGCGCAGCCGCAGGCTGTTGGTCACCACGAACACCGACGAGAAGGCCATCGCGGCCCCCGCGATCATCGGGTTCAGCAGTCCCGCGGCCGCCAGCGGGAGCGCGGCCACGTTGTAGCCGAACGCCCATACGAGGTTGCCCTTGATGGTGGCGAGGGTCCGCCGGGACAGCCGGATCGCGTCGGCCGCCACCCGGAGATCGCCGCGCACCAGGGTCAGATCGCCGGCCTCGATCGCCGCGTCCGTCCCCGTGCCCATCGCGAGCCCCAGATCGGCGGTGGCCAGCGCGGCCGCGTCGTTGACGCCGTCGCCGACCATGGCGACCGTCCGCCCCTCGCCCTGCAGCCGTCGTACGACGTCGACCTTGTCCTCGGGCAGCACCTCGGCGATCACGTGCTCGGCGTCGATCCCGACCGCCCGCGCGACCGCCTCGGCCACCGCCCGGTTGTCGCCGGTCAGCAGCACCGGCGTCAGCCCGAGCGCGCGCAGTCCGCGCACCGCCTCGGCGCTGGTCTCCTTGACCGCGTCGGCGACGGCGAGAATCCCCCGGGCCTCTCCGTCCCACCCGACCAGGACGGCCGTACGACCCTCCTGCTCGGCCCGGGAGCGCGCCTGGGTCAACTCCTCCGGCACCACGTCGAACAGGCGGCCCACGGCCACCTCACGGCCCGCCACGCGCCCACGGACGCCCCGCCCCGGGACGTTCTCGAAGTGCTCGACCGCGGGCAGCGGCCCGACCCGCTCCCCGGCCCCCGCGGCGACCGCCCGCGCGACCGGATGCTCGGAGGCGTGCTCGACCGCCCCGGCGAGCCGCAGCACCTCGTCCTTGTCGGCGCCCTCGACGGCGTACACGTCCTGAAGGCTCATCCGGCCGGTGGTGACCGTCCCGGTCTTGTCGAGCACGACGGTGTCGACCCGGCGCGTGGACTCCAGCACCTCGGGACCCTTGATGAGAATGCCGAGCTGCGCGCCCCGCCCGGTGCCGACCATCAGCGCGGTCGGCGTGGCCAGGCCCAGCGCGCACGGGCAGGCGATGATCAGCACGGCGACGGCGGCCGTGAACGCGGCGGCCGTGTCGCCCGTGACGCCGAGCCAGACCCCGAAGGTGGCGAGCGCGACCAGGATGACGGCCGGGACGAACACGGCGGAGATCCGGTCGGCGAGGCGCTGCACCTCGGCCTTGCCGTTCTGCGCGTCCTCCACCAGCTTCGCCATCCGCGCGAGCTGCGTGTCCGCGCCGACCCGCGTCGCCTCCACGACCAGCCGCCCGCCCGCGTTGACGGCCGCGCCCGTGACGGCGTCGCCGACGGTCACGTCCACCGGCACCGACTCGCCGGTCAGCATCGACGCGTCCACCGCGGACGCGCCCTCGACCACGGTCCCGTCGGTGGCGACCTTCTCCCCGGGCCGTACGACGAACCGGTCGCCGACGGCCAGGGACGCCACCGGGACCCGTACCTCACGGCCGTTCCTCAGGACGGCCACGTCCTTGGCGCCCAGCTCCATCAGGGCTTTGAGGGCCGCGCCCGCCCGGCGCTTGGAGCGCGCCTCCAGATAGCGGCCCAGCAGGATCAGCGCGACGACCCCGGCCGCCACCTCCAGGTAGATGGTGGACGCGCTGTCCATGCGCGAGACGGTGAACCGGAACTCGTCGTGCATGCCGGCCATGCCCGCGTCGCCGAGGAACAGCGCCCACAGCGACCAGCCGAACGCGGCCAGCGTGCCGACCGAGACCAGGGTGTCCATGGTGGCGGCACCGTGCCGGGCGTTGGTCCAGGCGGCCCGGTGGAACTGCCAGCCGCCCCAGACGACGACGGGGGCGGTGAGCGTCAGGGACAGCCACTGCCAGTTGTCGAACTGCAGCGCCGGAACCATGGCGAGCAGCACGACCGGCGCGGCGAGCAGCACGGAGACGAGCAGGCGGTGGCGCAGGGCGGCCAGTTCGGGATCCCGGCCCGGCTCGGCCTCCGGCTGTGACTGCGGCTCCGGCGGCGAGGGCTCCTCGGCCGTGTACCCGGTCTTCTCGACCGTGGCGATCAGGTCGGCGACCTGAACCCCCCCGGGGTATGTGACCCGCGCCTTCTCGGTCGCGTAGTTCACCGTGGCGGTGACGCCGTCCATGCGGTTGAGCTTCTTCTCGACCCGGGCGGCGCAGGAGGCACAGGTCATGCCGCCGATCAGCAGCTCGACCTCGGAGGTCTCGGCCGGCGGTGCCGGTGGTACCGGGGCTATCGGTGTCTGTGCGGTGGTGGTGCTGCTCATGTCCGGACTCCAGACATCGGACCGGGCCGCACGGATCCAGTATCAGCTGGTCGGTACGGCCCGGTGAAGTTCCTGGTGAAGGGGGTGTTCTCAGGCGCGGCCGACGAGCTCGTAGCCGGCCTCGTCGACGGCGGCGCGCACGGCCGCCTCGTCGAGCGGGGCCTCGGAGACCACCGTGACCTCGCCGCTGGCCGCGACGGCCTTCACCGAGGTGACGCCGGGGAGTTCGGAGAGCTCGGCGGAGAGGGAACCCTCACAGTGTCCGCAGCTCATGCCGGTCACCTTGTAGACGGCGGTGACGGAGCCCGGGAGGTCGGTCTGGGCGGTCATGTCGTTCTCCTCGTCGAGGCGTGTGGGGCCGATGGGGCCCACGAGGGCCCCACTGTTTTCACACTATACCCCTAGGGGGTATTTCTCCAAGAGGGATCGCGGCGCGTCAGCGAACACACCCAGGCGACGCCGAGCAGTGAGACGAGCACCAGCAGACCGACCGAGAACAGGGTGAAGAGGTGCTCCTGTGTCGCGGTGGGGCGCGGGATGTACCCCTCGGCGAACAGCTGCCGGTCCAGGCCGGTGCCGGCCAGATGTGCCACCAGCCAGATCGCGACGCCGTGCGTGGAGTCCCACAGAGCGTGCAGCAGCGCGACGCCGACGTAGGTGCCGACGACCGGACCGGTGAACCGGAAACGCCCGTTCGGACGCCGGTACGAGAGCAGTACGCCGCCCGCGATCGCCGTCCACAGACCGTGCCCGAAGGGGGCCGGCACCCCGCGCAGGATCTCCGTCTCGATCAGCGCCCGCAGGTCGATGCCCTCGGTGGAGACCGCCGCGTTGAAGGCGTACCCGGAGCTCTCCAGGGCCGCGAAGCCGAAGCCGACGGCGGCGCCGAGCACCAGACCGGCCCGTATGCCCCGGATGCCGGGCAGCCGGCGCAGCACGAACACCAGCGCGCCGAGCTTCACCGCCTCCTCGATCAGGCCGACGGCCACGAACATCCCCCAGGACGGGTGGACGAGGTAGAACTCCATCACCGAGGCGCCCAGCACCCCGAGCGTGCCGCCGGTCAGGAAACAGCCGAGGATCGCACTGACGCCCAGGTCACGGCCGTGCCGCTCGTACGCCCAGAGGACGAAGACGACCGGCACGAGAAAGCTGCCGAGCAGGATCAGGGTCGGCAGCAGCGTGGTGTTCCTCGTCGCGTACGTGACCACCGCGGTCAGCGCCCACAGGGCGAGCCCGCCGCCGAGGCAGCGCTTCCACAGGCCGGCCCGGATGCGGGGGTACGGCGGTGGCGGCTGCTGCGGACCGGGGATACGGGCCTGCGGCCGGCCGGGGTGCGAGTGGGTCACGGCGGGTCCCCCTGGTGCTCCTGCGGTACGCCTGCATGACTGTATGTGAAATGCGGAGATTTACTCGCACATTAGGCATACATGACGTATGTCGCAGTCCGGGGGCTCGGGGGAGTGGCCGTCCGGCCCTGTGCGGTCAGCCGGTGGGCCGGGCGAGGGGGTCGCCGACCAGGGGGTCGAGATAGCGGACGAGTACGTCCTTGATCTCCTGGATGTACGCCTCGCGCTCGGCGTCCTGGTGGCCGAGCGCCAGTTCCAGCCCCGCCTTGTAGATGCCCAGGCAGACGTGCGCCGTGCGGGTGACATGGGCCTTGTCGGCGTCGGGCGGGAGGAGCGAGGCGAGCAGGTCCTCGACCCGGCCGATCAGGGCGGTGTGCAGGGCGTCGTGGGCCTCGGTGATCCCGCCGGGCAGGTCGGGGCCGTGCATCAGCGCGAAGAACACGGGGCGCTCGGTGTTGAACGCGATGAAGCGGTCCACGGCCGCGCCGACCGCCTCCGCGAGCGGCGTGCCGGGGGCGACCGGTGCGAGTGCCTCGCCGTAGGTCTCCCGCATCTCGTGCACGAGCCGGTCGCCCATCTCGATCGCGATCGCCTCTTTGTTCGGGAAGAACTGGTAGAGCGTGCCGGGGGAGACGCCTGCCTCGCGGGCGATGGCGTTGGTGCTGGCGGCCGTGTAGCCCGTGGTGCAGAAGACCGAGGCGGCGGCGTCGAGCAGCTGCTGGATGCGTCGCTCGCCGCGAGCCTGCCGACGGCGCGGCTGCTCCCTGCCCGTGGTCTCGGGCTTCTCTGACTTCTCGGGCTCGTCGGGCACGCGTTGTCCCCAGCTCTCCGGACGCGATTGACAAACACGAGCGGTCGCTCGCATTCTGGTGAAACGCGAGCGACGTCTCGTGTTTGCCAGTCTAGATGGCAATGGCCGACCCATGCTGCCCTGTGCGCGGAGCGGATGCGTACCCGATGAGCAGCGGTCACGGTGAAGGGGACACCGCAGGATGACCGAAGTCAACAAGCCCTCGGAGGCCGGGAGCAGGCCCCGCGTGGGGAGCTGGACCCGGTTCGTGACCGCCCGGCCACGGCTCTCCCTGCTGCTCGCCCTGGTGATCACCGCGCTCGCCGTGCTGGCCGGCAGCGGGGTCGCGGACCGGCTGGGCAGCGGCGGCTGGGAGGACCCGGCCGCCGAGTCGACGTACGCGACGAAGGCACTGGAGCGGGAGTTCCCGGACTCCCAGCCGAACCTGCTGCTCCTGGTGAACGCGGGTTCCGGGTCGGTGGACACCCCGGCGGTGGCGGCCGAGGCGAAGTCCCTGGTCGCACGGCTGTCGGCCGAGAAGGGCGTCATAGGGGTCGGCTCGTACTGGGGGACCGGGTCACCGTCCCTGCGCGCCGAGGACGGCCATGAGGCCCTGATCGCGGCGCGCATCACGGGCGACGAGAAGGCCGCGGCCGACACCCTGGACCGCATCGCCCCGCACTACCGGGGCACCCACGGACCGGTGACGGTCAAGGTCGGCGGCATGGTGGCCGTACGCCACGACATGCAGACGATCATCAAGGAGGACCTGGCCCGCGCCGAGCTGATCGCCCTGCCCATCACCCTGATCCTGCTGGTGATGGTCTTCGGCAGCGCGATCGCGGCCCTGCTCCCGCTGGGCATCGGCATCGTCGCGATCCTCGGCACGAACGCGGTGCTGCGCGGCCTGACGTCCTTCACGGACGTCTCCGTCTTCGCGATGAACCTGACCACGGCCCTGGGGCTGGGCCTGGCCATCGACTACGCACTCTTCATCGTCCGCCGCTTCCGCGAGGAACTGTCCACGGGCGCCGACCCGTTGACGGCCGTGGCCACGACCCTGCGCACAGCGGGCCGCACGGTGCTGTTCTCGGCCCTGACGGTCGCGGTCTCCCTGGCGGCGATGCTCGTCTTCCCCCAGTACTTCCTGCGCTCCTTCGCCTACGCCGGCATGGCGGTGGTCCTGCTGGCCGCGGCGGCCGCCCTGATCCTGCTCCCGGCGGCCCTGGTCCTGCTGGGGCACCGGGTCAACTCCCTGGACCTGCGCCGACTGTTCCCCAGGGGCGGGCAGGCACGGCCGTCCGGCGCGGAGGGCACGGCCTGGGCCCGCGCCGCGACGCTCGTCATGCGCCGGGCCCCCTTCTTCGCGATAGGCACCACGGTCCTGCTGATCGTGCTCGGACTGCCCTTCCTGGGCGTGAAGTTCGGCACGGCTGACGACCGCCAGCTCCCGGCCACCGCCGAGTCCCATGTCGTCCAGCAGCACATCCGGGAGGGCTTCCCGGGCAACCCCGGCGGCGGCCTGGAGGTCCTGGCCGAGGGCGCGGCGACCGAGGCGCAGTACACGGCGTACGAGCGGCGGGTGGCGGCCCTGCCAGGGGTGGCCGGGGTCACCGGACCCCTGGTGCGGGGCGACTCGGCGTACTTCACGGTGCAGCCGAAGGGCGAGGCGGTGGGCGACGACGCCCAGCGCCTGGTCGGTGACCTGCGCGAGCTGAAGGCCCCCTTCGACACCAAGGTGACGGGAACCGCGGCCGTACTGGTCGACTCCAAGCACGCGATAGGGGAACGCCTCCCGTGGGCGGCGGCGTTCATAGCGATCGTCACCCTGCTGCTCGTCTTCCTCCTCACGGGCAGCGTGGTGATCCCGGTCCAGGCGGTCCTGCTCAACGCCCTCAGCCTCACGGCGATGTTCGGCGCGGTGGTCTGGGTCTTCCAGGACGGCCATCTCTCCAACCTGCTGGGCTTCACCAGCCCCGGCTCGATCGAGACCACGCTCCCGGTCCTGATGTTCTGCGTGGCGTTCGGCCTCTCGATGGACTACGGAGTGTTCCTGCTCTCCCGCATCAAGGAGGAGTACGACCGGACGGGCGACCACGAGCGCGCGGTGCGTCTCGGCCTTCAGCGCACGGGAGGGCTGATCACCGCGGCGGCGGTCATCCTGGCCGTGGTGATGGTGGCGATCGGCACATCGAGGGTCACCAACACCAAGATGCTGGGCCTGGGCATCGCGCTGGCGGTGCTGATGGACGCGATGGTGGTCCGCAGCCTCCTGGTCCCGGCGATCATGCGGCTGACGGGGAGGGCGACCTGGTGGGCGCCGGGGCCGCTGCGGCGGTTCCACGAGCGGTTCGGCCTGAGCGAGGGCGAGCGGCCGGTGTCCCGGGAGGACGCGGGGTCGGCCGATGACCCGGAGGAGCGGGAGGACGCGACCGAGGCCGACGTCCCCGGGGAGACTCCTTCTCCGGCCGGCTCGCGCTGAGAGCCGGGCGCAGAGCGCTCCGCCGGCTGTGCGGTGACATGCCGTGGCTGGTCCGCGGCGCCGTCGTGGCTGGTCGCGCCCGCGCGGCGGCGGCCGCGCATCGATACCGCCCCGCGCCCCCTTCGGGGCAGGATCGTCCGGCAGGAGTTCCCGGCCGTCGCGCACCCCCCGAAGGAGCACGCCCGTATGCGAGCAGTCGTCTTCGACCGTTACGCCACGCCCGCCGAAGTGCGAGAGGTTCCCGACCCCACCCCCGCCCCCCACGGTGTGGTCGTCCGCGTCGAGGCCACCGGTCTGTGCCGGAGCGACTGGCACGGCTGGATGGGCCACGACCCGGACATCACCCTCCCGCACGTCCCCGGCCATGAACTCGCCGGTGTCGTCGAGTCGGTCGGTGCCGGGGTGACCGGCTGGCGCCCCGGCGACCGGGTCACGGTCCCCTTCGTCTGCGCCTGCGGCGGCTGCCCGTCCTGCGCGGCCGGCGACCAGCAGGTCTGCGAACGCCAGACCCAGCCCGGCTTCACCCACTGGGGCTCCTTCGCCCAGTACGTGGCGCTGGACCACGCCGAGGTGAACCTGGTGGCGATCCCGGACGGCATGTCGTATGCCACCGCCGCCGCCCTGGGCTGCCGCTTCGCTACCGCCTTCCGTGCGGTGGTGCAGCAGGGCCGGGTCGCGGCGGGGGAGTGGGTGTCGGTGTACGGCTGCGGGGGCGTGGGCCTGTCGGCGGTGATGATCGCGGCGGCGTCGGGCGCACGGGTGGTGGCGGTCGACGTGTCGCCCCAAGCCCTGGACCTGGCACGGCGGTTCGGCGCGGCCCACGGCGTGGACGCCACGGACGCCGGCGACCCGGCGGCCGCGGTCCGCGACCTCACCGCCGGCGGCACCCATCTCTCCCTGGACGCCCTCGGCTCCCCGCTCACCGCCGCCGCCTCCGTCAACTCCCTGCGCCGACGCGGCCGGCACGTCCAGGTGGGCCTGCTCCCTTCCCCGGACGGCAACACCCCGCTGCCGATGGCCCGCGCCATCGCCCTGGAACTCGAACTCCTCGGCAGCCACGGCATGGCCGCCCACACCTACCCCGCCATGCTCGAACTGGTCCGCGCCGGCATCCTGCGCCCCGACCGTCTCGTGACCTCCACGATCACCCTGGACGCGGTCCCCGAGGCCCTGGCGGCGATGGGCACGGCACCGGGGGCGGGGGTGACGGTCATCCAGCCGTGGGCCTGACGCACTCGCCGCCCCGCCCCCGGCGGGCGGGGCGGGCGGTTCAGATGTCTCTGCGGCCCCTGTTCCCCGGCCTGGACGCGACCCAGGCGCGGACCGTGTCGGCGTACCAGTACGGTTTGCCGCGCTCGACGTGGTCGGGAGGCGGGAGGAGCCCGTGCTTGCGGTAGGAGCGCACGGTGTCGGGCTGTACCCGGATGTGCGCCGCGATCTCCTTGTAGGACCAGAGCCTTCGGTCGGTCATGAGATGCACCTCCCTGCGCGCACCGCGGCGGCGACCGGGAAGGTCGGCGGGGGAGCCGGGCGCTGCGCTGGCGATCACAAAGCCTGTGTCCGGTGAACGACGGAGAGTGACTGTGCGCAAGCGGCTGTAGGCCTGGTGTGACCGGGAACTCGCGTAGCTGTGACACGTGTGACAGATGAGTGGCATTTGTGACACGACCGAGGTATGTATGCCCTCTCACCTTGTCGTCCGAATGTCCGGACAAACCATTGACACGACTCCCTCCCCGGGACTACAAACCGGGGGAGAGCCGTGACGAAGGGAAGCCGATGGCGTACGACCTGATCACCATGGGGCGGATCGGGGTGGACCTCTATCCGCTCCAGACCGGTGTCCCGCTCGCCCAGGTGTCGTCCTTCGGCAAGTTCCTCGGCGGGTCGGCGACCAACGTGGCCGTGGCGGCCGCCCGTCTCGGCCGCAGCACCGCCGTCATCACCCGCACCGGCGAGGACGCCTTCGGCGCCTACCTGCACGAGGCCCTCCAGGGCTTCGGCGTCGACGACCGCTGGGTCACCTCCGTCCCCGGCCTGAACACCCCCGTCACGTTCTGCGAGATCTTCCCGCCGGACGACTTCCCGCTGTACTTCTACCGGCAGCCCAAGGCCCCGGACCTGGAGATCGACGCCCACGAACTGGACCTCGACGCCGTCCGCGACGCCCGTATCTTCTGGATCACCGGCACCGGACTGAGCGAGGAGCCCAGCCGCACGGCGACCCTCGCGGCCCTCGCGCACCGCGCCAAGTCGGGTACCACGGTCTTCGACCTGGACTGGCGCCCCATGTTCTGGAAGGACCCGGCGTCGGCCCGCCCGTTCTACGCCGAGGCGCTGAAGCACGCCACCGTCGCCGTCGGCAACCTCGACGAGGTCGAGGTCGCGACCGGCGTGCGCGAGCCGCAGGCCGCGGCCCAGGCGCTGCTCGACGCCGGTGTCGAGATCGCCGTGGTCAAGCAGGGCCCCAAGGGTGTCCTCGCCGTCAACCGGAACGGCGACTCCGCCGAGGTGCCGCCGCTGCCCGTGAACGTTCTCAACGGTCTCGGCGCCGGTGACGCCTTCGGCGGCTCCCTCTGCAACGGCCTCCTCGAAGGCTGGGACCTGGAGAAGACCATGCGGCACGCCAACGCGGCCGGTGCCATCGTCGCCTCGCGCCTGGAGTGCTCCTCCGCGATGCCGACGCCGGAAGAGATCGACGCCGCGCTCGCCGCCGGAGCGGTGCTGTGAGGGCCGGCCGCGTCGCGGGCGCCCATCACGAGGGCGGCGACCCCGCCAAGCAGCCGTCCGTGGACATCTCCGCCCTCGTCCGCACCCGCACCCACCACCCCGAGGCCATCGCCGAGGCGGCCGCGCGAAGAGCCCGCCGTCCGCTCCTCAACGAGGACGGCAAGCTGATGATCGTCGCCGCCGACCACCCGGCCCGCGGCGCCCTCGGCGTGGGCGGCGACAAGCTCGCCATGGCCAACCGCGCGGAGCTGCTGGAGCGCCTCTGCCTGGCGCTGTCCCGGCCCGGCGTCGACGGTGTCCTCGCCACCGCCGACATCCTGGACGACCTGCTCCTGCTCGGCGTCCTCGACAACAAGGTCGTCATGGGCTCGATGAACCGGGGCGGCCTGCAGGGCGCCTCCTTCGAGCTCGACGACCGGTTCACCGGCCACCGCGCCGAGGACATACAGCGCCTCGGGTTCGACGCCGGCAAGCTGCTCCTGCGCATCGACTACGACGACCCGGGCTCCCTCACCACCCTGGAGTCCACCGCCCGCGCCATCGACGACATGGCCGCACGCCGACTGCCGGTCTTCGTCGAGCCGTTCATCAGCCGGCGCACCCCCGAGGGCAAGGTCAGGAACGACCTGTCCCCGGAAGCGGTCACCAGGTCCATCGCCATCGCCTCGGGCCTGGGCGGGAGTTCGGCCTACACCTGGCTCAAGGTGCCGGTGACGGACGACCCCGACGACATGGCCCAGGTCATGGAGACGTCCACGCTCCCCGCCGTGCTGCTCGGCGGTGAGGTCGGCGACGACCAGGACGGGGCGTACGAGAAGTGGCGCAGCGCCCTGCAACTGCCCACCGTGCGCGGCCTGGTGGTCGGCCGCTCGCTGCTGTACCCGGCGGACGGCGACGTGGCCGCCGCCGTCGACACCGCCGTAGGACTTCTGTGAGGCCCTGATGACGACCAACGAGCTGCACCTGAGCAAGGGTTCGACCGCGAACGCCCAGTACGCGCTCGACATCGACCCCAAGCGGGCCGGTTGGGCGCACAGCAGCCTGCGGATCGTCGAACTGGCCCCGGGGGGAACGCATTTGTTCACCACCGGGGACAGTGAGTGGATCGTGCTTCCGCTACAGGGCGGATGTACGGTGCGAACAGAGGGACAAGAGTTCCAGATCCTGGGCCGGGAGAGCGTGTTCAGCGGAGTCTCGGACTTCGTGTACGTGCCCCGGGACGCCCAGGTCCAGATCGCCTCCGGCGCGGGAGGCCGCTTCGCCCTGGCAGGAGCGAAGTGCGAGCGACGACTCCCCGCCCGCTACGGCCCCGCGCCGGAGGTTCCCGTCGAAGACCGCGGCAGCGGCACCAGCGCCCGGCAGGTGCGCAACTTCGCCTCCGCCACCGCCTTCGACTGCGACAAGCTGATCGCCGTCGAGGTGATCACGCCCGGCGGCAACTGGTCCTCGTACCCGCCGCACAAGCACGACGAGCACCGGCCCGGCGAGGAGTCGGAGCTGGAGGAGATCTACTACTTCGAGATCGACGGACCGAACGGTATCGGGTATCAGCGCGTATTCCCCTCCCGTGAGGGCGGTACCGACGTCCTCGCCGAGGTCCGCTCCGGCGACGCCGTGCTCGTTCCCGATGGCTGGCACGGCCCGTCGATCGCGCAGCCCGGGCACGACATGTACTACCTGAACGTCATGGCGGGGCCGGGTGCGACGCGGGAGTGGCGGATCTGCTTCCACCCGGACCACACGGAGGGTTACCGATGACGATTCGGTTGACCGTCGCGCAGGCGCTCGTCCGCTTCCTCGCCGTCCAGTACAGCGAGCGGGACGGCGAGCGCCGCCGCCTCATCGCCGCCACCTGGGGCATCTTCGGCCACGGCAACGTGGCCGGGCTCGGCCAGGCACTCCTGGAGCACCTGGACGAGATGCCGTACCACCAGGGCCGCAACGAACAGGCCATGGTGCACGCGGCGGTCGGCTACGCGCGTCAATCGAACCGTCTCTCCACACACGCCGTCACCACCTCCATCGGCCCCGGCGCCACCAACCTGGTCACCGGCGCCGCCCTCGCCACGATCAACCACCTCCCGGTCCTGCTCCTGCCCGGCGACGTCTTCGCCACCCGCCCCGCCGACCCGGTCCTGCAGCAGCTCGAAGTCCCGCACGCGGCCGACATGTCCGTGAACGACACCCTCCGCCCGGTGTCCAAGTTCTTCGACCGGATCACCCGCCCCGAGCAGCTGATCCCCTCCGCGCTCGCCGCCCTGCGGGTCCTCACCGACCCCGTCGAGACCGGCGCCGTGACCCTGGCCCTCCCGCAGGACGTCCAGGCCGAGGCGTACGACTGGCCCGAGGCGTTCTTCGCGGACCGGGTGTGGACCGTACGGCGGCCCGGTGCCGATCCCGATGAACTCGCCGCGGCCGTACGGGCGATCAGGGACGCGCGCCGCCCCGTGGTCATCGCCGGCGGCGGGGTCCACCACAGCCGCGCCGAAGCCGTGCTCGCCGAGTTCGCCGAGGCCACCCGCATCCCGGTCGCCTCCACCCAGGCCGGCAAGGGCTCGCTGCGCTGGGACCACCCGCAGGACGTCGGCGGCGTCGGCCACACCGGAACCGCCACCGCCGACGAACTCGCCCGCACCGCCGACCTGGTGATCGGCGTCGGCACCCGCTACACCGACTTCACCACGGCCTCCGGCACCCTCTTCGAGAACCCGGACGTCCGCTTCCTCAACCTCAACATCGCGCCCTACGACGGCCACAAACTCGCCGGCCTGCCCCTGATCGCCGACGCCCGCAGCGCCCTTGCGGAGCTGAAGAAGGCCCTGGACGGCCACCGGACCACCGACTCGTACGTCACCGAGTACACCGAGGACAAGGAGCGCTGGGAGCAGCGCGTCGACGCCTGCTACGAGGCCGACGAGCCCGACGTCCGCCCCACCCAGCCGCAGGTCCTCGGCGTCCTGGACGCCCTCGCCGACGACTCCGACGTGATCGTCAACGCGGCCGGCTCCCTCCCCGGCGACCTGCACAGGCTGTGGCGGGCACGGTCGTACGACCAGTACCACCTGGAGTACGGCTACTCGTGCATGGGCTACGAGATACCGGCCGCCATCGGGGTGAAACTCGCGGCGCCGGAGCGGAACGTGTGGGCGCTGGTCGGCGACGGCACGTATCTGATGATGCCGACGGAGATAGTCACCGCCGTACAGGAGGGGATAGCCATCAAGGTGCTGCTGGTGCAGAACCACGGCTACGCCTCCATCGGCGGACTGTCCGAGTCGGTGGGCGGCGAGCGGTTCGGCACCGCCTACCGCTTCCCCGCGGACGACGGCACCTTCACGGGCGCTCCGCTGCCCGTCGACCTGGCCGCCAACGCGGCCAGCCTCGGGATGCGCGTCCTGCGCGCGAAGACCGTCCGCGACCTGCGCACGGCGCTCGCCGAGGCACGGGCCGCCGACACTCCCACATGTGTCTACGTGGAGACCGAAACCGCAGACACAGTGTCGGGCCCGCCTCCGGCGCAGGCCTGGTGGGATGTACCCGTGGCCGCGACCGCGACCCGATCCGCCGCGGTCAAGGCACGTGAGCTCTACGAACGGCACGTCTCGACCCGACGCCGCCATCTGTGAAGGAGTAACCGGTCATGACGAAGATCGTCAACCACTGGATCGGCGGCAAGTCCGTCGACGGCACGTCGGGCAACTTCGGGCCGGTCACCGACCCGGCCACCGGCGCGGTCACCACGAAGGTCGCGTTCGCCTCGGTCGACGAGGTGGACGCGGCGGTGGCGGCGGCGAAGGACGCCTACGTGTCCTGGGGCCAGTCCTCGCTGGCCAAGCGCACGGAGATCCTGTTCCGCTTCCGTGCCCTGCTCGACGCCAACCGCGACGCCATCGCCGAGCTGATCACCGCCGAGCACGGCAAGGTGCACAGCGACGCGCTCGGCGAGGTGGCCCGTGGCCTGGAGATCGTCGACCTGGCGTGCGGTATCAGCGTGCAGCTGAAGGGCGAGCTGTCCACGCAGGTCGCGACCCGTGTGGACGTCTCCTCGATCCGCCAGCCGCTGGGCGTCGTCGCGGGCATCACGCCGTTCAACTTCCCGGCGATGGTCCCGATGTGGATGTTCCCGATGGCCATCGCGTGCGGCAACACGTTCGTGCTGAAGCCGTCCGAGAAGGACCCGTCGGCGTCCATCAAGATCGCCGAGCTGCTGGCCGAGGCCGGGCTGCCCGACGGCGTCTTCAACGTCGTGCACGGCGACAAGGTGGCCGTGGACCGTCTCCTGGAGCACCCGGACGTCAAGGCGGTCTCCTTCGTCGGCTCGACCCCGATCGCCCGCTACATCCACACCACCGCCGCCGCGAACCACAAGCGCGTGCAGGCCCTGGGCGGCGCCAAGAACCACATGCTGGTCCTCCCCGACGCCGACCTGGACGCGGCGGCCGACGCGGCCGTCTCCGCCGCCTACGGCTCCGCCGGCGAGCGCTGCATGGCCATCTCGGCGGTCGTGGCGGTCGGCGCGATCGGCGACGAGCTGGTGGAGAAGATCCGCGAGCGCGCCGAGAAGATCAAGATCGGTCCCGGCAACGACCCGACGTCCGAGATGGGCCCGCTGATCACGGCCGTGCACCGCGACAAGGTGGCCTCCTACGTCGAGGGCGCGGCGGCCGAGGGCTGCGAGGTCGTCCTGGACGGCACCGGCTACACGGTCGAGGGCTTCGAGGACGGCCACTGGATCGGCATCTCGCTCCTCGACAAGGTCCCCACGACCGCCAAGGCCTACACGGACGAGATCTTCGGCCCGGTCCTGTGCGTCCTGCGCGTGGACACCTACGAGGACGGTGTCGCCCTCATCAACAGCTCGCCGTTCGGCAACGGCACCGCGATCTTCACCCGGGACGGCGGCGCCGCCCGCCGCTTCCAGCTGGAGATCGAGGCGGGCATGGTCGGCGTGAACGTCCCGATCCCGGTCCCCGTCGGCTACCACTCCTTCGGCGGCTGGAAGGACTCGCTCTTCGGCGACCACCACATCTACGGCAACGACGGCACGCACTTCTACACCCGCGGCAAGGTCGTCACCACCCGCTGGCCCGACCCGTCCGAGGCCCCCGCGGGCGTCGACCTGGGCTTCCCGCGCAACCACTGAGGCCGTACGGTGCCCCGCCCCTCCGAGGAGGGCCGGGGCACCGGCGTTTCCGGAGTCAGCCCTGCTTCTTCCGCGCGTCCTCGACCGCCTTGGTGAGGTCGGCGGTCCGGGCGGCGGGCGGGGCCTGCACCGGGGCGGTGGCGCCGAACTTCTCGAAGTCCATGGTCACGGTCGCCTTGCCGAGGTCCTTCACGTCGCTCGCGTACTTCTCGCGTACTTGAGGTACTTCACCGTGGCCGCCGGGTTGCCACCGCTGCCCCCGCTGAAGGCCTGGGGGTCGACGTTGTAGTAGTAGGCGCCCTTCACGAACAGCGTCCGGATCGTCGCGCTGTGCTGGAGCGCCTGCCGTCCAGCGGTGTACTTCAGCTTCATGAGTCCCCACCCATTGCTGTGATTCGGGTCCGGATACCGGACGTCCTCATGTTTTTTTGACGCCCGCGCTGCGATTCCCGTACGGGCCGACGCCATGGAATGGCCTCCCTCGTGCTGCCGTATACGCGGAAAACGCCGAGTGGATCTACGGATTCCGTAGGTTAACGACCATTGACGTGATGGTTTTCGTCGGGGTTCCATGCATCGCAACCGGGAGCGGACGAAGAGACGCACAAGACGAGCCGCCGGAGGCGATAGCACTCCCGGCCGACATTCCTCGCCGCTCAAGTCGATCGGAACCGCTTCATGACCGACACGCTCCACCCTGTTGAGACGGCCTCCGCGGAGGTCTCGGACAGCCCGCAGAAGCTCAAGCGCTCGATCGGCGTGGTCGGCGGCACCCTCCTCACCCTCTCCTGCGTCACCCCGGCCTCCACGCTCTTCGTGGTCGTCCCCGACCTGTTCGGCTCCCTCGGCACCGCCACCGCCCTGACGATCGCCATCGGCTCCCTCCTCTGTATCGCCGTGGCGTTCTGCTACTCCGAACTCGGCACCCTCATCCCGAGCGCGGGCGGCGAGTACGCGATGGTGTCCACGATGGCGGGACGCCTGGCCGGCTGGCTGGTCTTCGTCCTCTCCCTCCTGGTCGTGATGATCGTGCCCCCGGTGATCGCGATGGGCACGGCCGACTACCTGGCCCCGCTCGTCCATCTCGACCCGGCCATGACCGGCGCCGGTGTGATGCTCCTGGCGACCCTCGCCGGTCTGCTGGACCTGCGCGCGAACGCCTGGATCACCGGCATCTTCCTGGTCCTGGAGGTCATCGCGGCGGGCGTGGTGGCCGTGCTCGGCTTCTCCCACAGCCACCGGGGAGTCGGCAGCCTCACCTCCATGCAGGTCGCCGACTCCGGCGGCCACACCACCACCGTCACCGCGATGCTGGTGGTCTCCGGCCTGGCCATCGCCCTCTTCGTCACCCAGGGCTTCTCGACGGCCGTCTACCTCTCCGAGGAACTGGAGAACCCCCGCCGCAACGTCGCCCGCACGGTCCTCGCCACGCTCGCGATCTCCACGGTGGTCATCCTGGTCCCGGTGGCCGCGATCACCATGGGCGCGACCGACATCAAGGCCCTCACCGGCGGCGACATCAGCTCCATGGTCACCGCCTGGTCGAACTCCGCGGTCGGCACCTTCGTCAGCCTCTGCGTGGCCCTCGCGATCATCAACGCGGGCATCGTCATGGTCATCCAGAACTCCCGCGTCCTGTTCGCCTCGGCCCGTGACAAGGCCTGGCCGGCCCCGGTCAACAGCGCCCTCTCCAAGCTGGGCCGCTTCGGCTCCCCCTGGGTCGCCACCCTCGCGGTCGGCGTCCCCGGAGCCCTCCTCTGCTTCGTCAACCTCGACACCCTGTACGGCGTGACGGGCGTCTCGGTGACGGGCATGTACCTCCTGGTGGCGATCGCCGCCCTGCTGTCCCGCCGAGGCCACCACAAGCACACCCCGGCCTGGCGGATGCCCCTGTGGCCGGCGATGCCGGTCCTCCTGATCGCGGTCCTCGCCTACATCCTCACCCAGCAGGAGACGACCTACCTCCTCTGGACCGGCGGCATCACGGCGGTAGCCACCCTGTACTGGGCCTTCTACCTCCGCCCCCGCAAGGAGACCCACTGGGTGGTGTCGATCCCGGAGGACGTGGCACCCCGTTAAAGGTGCGGGGCCGGGCTGTGCACGGCACCGCCGGAACCCGCCGTCGTGGCTGATCGCCGCGGCGGCGGGATTCCGCTGAGCGGCGCTGCGCTGCGAGCACCGGGAAGAGCAGCCGCCCCAGGGGCGCGGGGCTCTGACATCTGCGGCTCCGCCGCGTGGGCGCGACCAGCCACGACGGCGCGCAACGTTCGCAACGGACCGGAGTACCTTTCCGGGGGCGCGGCAACCCCCGCCCGCCCGCACCCGACGTCAACCCGGTGTACCGCGGCCGAAGTACGCGGCAACGCGTCCGTACTCCTCGGGGATGGCCGGGGGTTCACCCCAGCGTCGGCATCGGATGTCGGTCCGGGCCCGTACCGTTGAAGCATGGATCTTCGACCCCCCGGCCTACGAGCGTTGCTCCGGCGGCCGCGACGGCTGCTCTCCGCCGCGGCCGCCGTCGTCGTGCTCGTCGGTGCCGGTACCTGGACGGCCGTCGCCGCCTCCGACGACGCACCGGCCGTCCACCGCGCCGACAAGGTCATGGCGGTGGACGGGGTACGTCTGGACACCTCGTTCTTCACCACGCCCGGCACCGGCCGACGCCCCGCGGTCCTCCTCGCCCACGGCTTCGGGGGCAGCAAGGACGACATGCGCGCCGAGGCCGAGGACCTCGCCCGCGACGGCTACGCGGTCCTCACCTGGTCCGCCCGCGGCTTCGGCAGGTCCACCGGGAAGATCGGCCTCAACGACCCGAAGGGCGAGGTCGCCGACGTCTCCCGGCTCATCGACTGGCTGGCGACCCAGCCGCAGGTCCAGCTCGACAAGGCCGGTGACCCGCGGGTCGGCATGGCGGGCGGGTCGTACGGCGGTGCGATCTCGCTCCTCGCCGCCGCCTACGACAACCGGGTCGACGCGATCGCCCCCTCGATCACGTACTGGAACCTCGCGGACGCCCTGTTCCCCGACGGCGTGTTCAAGAAGCTGTGGGCCGGGATCTTCTTCAACACCGGCGGCGGCTGCGCCAAGTTCGATCCGGCGCTGTGCGCGATGTACGACCGGGTCGCCGAGTCGGGCAAGCCGGACGCGGCCGCGGTCAAGCTCCTCGAAGAACGCTCACCGTCGGCCGTCGGCGCCCGCATCAAGGTGCCGACCCTGCTCTTCCAGGGCCAGACCGACTCCCTCTTCACGCTCTCCCAGTCCGACGCCGCCGCCAAGGCGATCAAGGCCAACGGCGCCCCCGTCGACGTCGACTGGATCGCCGGCGGCCACGACGGCGGCGACCTGGAGACCAGCCGCGTCGAGGCCCGGACGACCTCCTGGTTCGACCGCTACCTGAAGGGCGACAAGGCCGCCGACACCGGCCCGGCCTTCCGGATCACCCGCACCGGAGGCGTCGACTCCACCACCGGCGCCGCCCAGCTGCGCGGCGCGACCTCGGGCAGCTACCCCGGCCTGGAGGACGACCGGAAGTCCATCGCCCTGACCGGCGGCACCCAGCGCATCGAGAACCCGGCGGGCGCCTCCCCGCCCGGCGTCTCCGCCCTGCCCGGCCTCGGCGGCGCCGGCGGCCTCGCCCAGCTCTCCTCCCTCGGCGTCGGCATCTCCCTGGACTTCCCGGGCCAGTACGCGCACTTCGACTCCGCCCCCGTGGCCGACAACGTGCAGATCACCGGCACCCCCACGGCCACCGTGCACCTCACCTCGACCAGCGACGACGTCGTCCTGTTCGGCAAGGTGTACGACGTCGGCCCGGACGGCACCCAGCAGGTACTGCCCTCGCAGCTGGTCGCCCCGATCCGGGTCGAGGGAGCCAGGTCCGGCAAGGACGTCACGATCACGCTCCCGGCCATCGACCACGAGGTCCAGAAGGGCCACCGGATCCGTCTGGTCCTCGCCTCCACCGACCTCGGCTACGCCTCCCCGACCGCCCCGGCGACCTACACCGTCTCCCTCAAGGGCGCCCTGAGCGTGCCGACCGCACCCAAGGTGGACACGGCCGCCGCGGCACTGCCCGCCTGGGTGTGGTGGCTGCCGCTGGCCGGCGCGGTCGCCGCCCTGGCCCTGCTGGTCACCGGCCGCCGCCGTACCGCCGGTCCGGCCCCCGCCCCGGAGCTGGCCGAAGTCCCGCTCCAGATAACGGACCTGAGCAAGCGCTACGCGGGCTCGACCGAGCGGTACGCGGTGCGGGAGCTGTCCTTCCGCGTGGAGAAGGGCCAGGTCCTCGGCCTCCTCGGCCCCAACGGCGCGGGCAAGACCACCACACTGCGCATGCTGATGGGCCTGATCAAGCCGGACGACGGTGAGATCCGGGTCTTCGGCCACGCCATCCGCCCGGGCGCGCCCGTCCTCTCCAGGGTCGGCGCCTTCGTGGAGGGCGCGGGCTTCCTGCCGCACCTCTCCGGCCGGGAGAACCTGGAGCTGTACTGGCAGGCGACCGGCCGCCCGCCGGAGGACTCCCACATGGAGGAGGCCCTGGAGATCGCGGGCCTCGGCGACGCGCTGGCCCGCGCGGTCCGCACCTACTCGCAGGGCATGCGCCAGCGCCTGGCCATCGCCCAGGCCATGCTCGGCCTGCCGGACCTGCTCATCCTCGACGAACCGACCAACGGCCTCGACCCGCCGCAGATCCGCGAGATGCGCGAGGTGATGATCCGCTACGCGGCCGCCGGCCGCACGGTGATCGTCTCCAGCCATCTCCTCGCCGAGGTCGAGCAGTCCTGCACCCACCTCGTGGTGATGGACCGCGGCCGGCTGATACAGGCCGGCCCCGTCGGCCAGATCATCGGCTCCGGCGACACCCTCCTCGTCGGCACGGGCACGCCCGTGGAGGAGCCCGTCGTGGAGAAGGTGGCCGCGCTGTCCGGCGTCGCCTCGGTGACCCGCACGGACGACGGTCTCCTGGTCCGTATGGACCCCGGCGGCAGCGCACCGCGCCTGGTCGCCGAACTCGTACGGCTCGACGTGCCCGTGGCGTCCGTCGGCCCGCACCGCCGTCTGGAAGACGCCTTCCTGACCCTGATCGGAGGTTCCGCATGAGCACGCTCGCCGAGGGAGCCGCGGTCGCCTCCGGTTACCGGGCGGGCCGCACCCTGCCACTGCGCGTCGAACTGGCCCGCCAGCTCAAGCGCCGCCGCACGATGGTGATGGGCGGGATCCTGGCCGCCCTGCCGTTCGTGCTGGTGATCGCGTTCGCCATCGGCGGCACCCCGGGCGACCGCAACGGCACCGTCACCCTGATGGACACGGCCACCGCCTCCGGCGCCAACTTCGCCGCGGTCAACCTGTTCGTGTCGGCGGGCTTCCTGCTGGTCATCCCGGTCGCCCTGTTCTGCGGGGACACGGTGGCCTCGGAGGCCAGCTGGTCCTCGCTGCGCTATCTGCTGGCCGCACCCGTGCCGAGGGCCCGGCTGCTGTGGTCCAAGCTGGTCGTCGCGCTGGGCCTCAGCCTGGCCGCGATGATCCTGCTGCCGCTGGTCGCCCTGGCCGTCGGCACGGCCGCCTACGGCTGGGGCCCGCTCCAGATCCCGACCGGCGGCGCGCTCGACACCGGCACGGCGACCCAGCGCCTCGCGGTCGTGGTGGCGTACATCTTCGTGTCCCAACTGGTCACCGCCGGGCTGGCGTTCTGGCTCTCCACCAAGACCGACGCACCTCTCGGCGCGGTCGGCGGCGCGGTCGGCCTGACCATCGTCGGCAACGTCCTGGACGCGGTCACCGCCCTCGGCCACTGGCGCGACTTCCTGCCCGCGCACTGGCAGTTCGCCTGGGCGGACGCCGTACAGCCGCATCCCGAGTGGTCCGGCATGATCCAGGGCACCGCGGTCTCCATAACGTACGCCCTGGTGCTGTTCGCCCTGGCCTTCCGGGGTTTCGCCCGCAAGGACGTGGTCTCCTAGGTCACCGGACGATCTCCCTCCGGCCTCGACGCCGCTGGTCCGTGGCCTCTTCGAGATCCATCCGCAACGCATCGGCGCGCACGTTCCGGCCCCCTGCGCCGTCAGAGTCGACAGAAAGTCAGGAAGTCGACTCCGACCGGCACAGGGGGTACACGCGATGGACCGACACCGGACCCGACGACAGGCGTGCGGGGCACTGCTCGCCCTGACCACCGCGGGCGCGCTGCTGCTGACGGCCTGCGGCGCGGACGAGGACCACGCGAGCAGCACGAACCACAGCAACGGCCTCCCGGCCCCGGCCCCCTCCCGGGCGCGGGGCGACGGACCCACCTCCGCCGCCACCGGTTCCGCCACCAGCCCGTCCTCCGACCACCTCTCCACCTTCGCCCTCGACGTCGACACCGCCTCCTACGGCTACGCCCGCCGCACCCTCGCCGACGGCGGTCGCCCGGACCCCACGACCATCCGCCCCGAGGAATTCGTCAACAGCTTCCGCCAGGACTACCGCACCCCCGACCACAACGGCTTCACGGTCACCGTCGACGGCGCCCGCACCAGCAGGCCGAACTGGTCCCTGGTCCGCGTCGGCCTCACCACCCGGCCCGCCGAGGACACCGACGACCGCCCGCCGGCCGCCCTCACCTTCGTCATCGACGTCTCCGGCTCCATGGACGAACCGGGCCGCCTGGACCTCGCCAAGAAGTCCCTGGACACGATGACCGACCGGCTGCGCGACGACGACTCGGTCGCGATCGTCACGTTCAGCGAACACGCCGAGAAGGTCCTGCCGATGACCCGCCTGGGCGGTCACCGCGCCGAGATCCACGACGCCGTCGACGGCCTGTCCGCCCGCTCCTCCACCAACCTCGGCGAGGGCGTGGAGACCGGCTACGCCACCGCCGTCGAGGGCCTGCGCAAGAACGGCACCAACCGGGTCGTCCTGATCTCCGACGGCCTCGCCAACGACGGCGAGACCGACCCGGACGCCATCCTCGAACGCATCGACGGCGACCGCCGCGAGTACGGCATCACCCTGTTCGGCGTGGGAGTGGGCAGCGACTACGGCGACGCGCTCATGGAACGCCTCGCCGACAAGGGCGACGGCCACACGACGTACGTCTCCGACACCGCGACCGCGACCGAGGTCTTCTGCCGCCAACTCCCGCAGAACATCGACCTGGTGGCCCGCGACGCCAAGGCCCAGGTGGCCTTCGACCCGCACACGGTCGCCGAGTTCCGCCTCATCGGCTACCAGGACCGCAAGGTCGCCGACCAGGACTTCCGCAACGACCGTGTGGACGGCGGCGAGGTGGGCCCCGGCCACACGGTCACCGCCCTCTACGCGGTCCGCACCAACCCCGGCACGGACGGCCACCTGGCGACGGCCACGGTCCGCTGGCTGGACCCCGACACCCGCACCCCGCACGAGAACACGGGCGCGATGGAGACGGACGCCCTGCACGACTCGGTCTGGACAACGTCCCCGCGCTTCCAGGTAACGGCCGTGGCAGCGTACTTCGCGGACGCACTGGCGGGCGGCGACTACGACATCCCGGGAGCGCCGAGCCTCGCAGAGCTCCAGTCCCGGGCAACGACTCTGGCAGAGGTGACCGAGGACAAGGACGTAGCCGAACTGTCAACAGCGATCGGTGAGGCAGCGCCCCGTTAGGGGCGCGGGGCTGTATTCGATATGCGGCTACCGCCGCGTGGGCGCGCTCAACCCCCACCCACCCGCACCCGAAACTCGACCCGTCCGAACCCATTGACCAACCCTTACTTATGAGTAAGTTGACGCCCCATGGGCGTACGCAAGGACCTCAAGCGGGCAAGGCAACGGACAGACCTGGCCGACCGAGGCAGGATCGAGCTCACCAGGGACGCAGCCGGTGTCGTACGCGAGGTGCACCGGGAGCACCTCGCCCCACCCCTCACCACCGGCTCCCTCGCCGACCTCCCGTACACCAACGCCGCCGAGGCTCCCGACGCCACGGCGATCCGGCGCGGCGAGGGCACCGTCACCGCAGCCGCCTTCGCCGCCCAAGTGACCTCCGTGGCGAAGGGGTTGATCGCCGCCGGCCTCGCCGCAGGCGACCGCGTCGCCGTCATGTCCCGCACCCGCTACGAGTGGACCGTCCTCGACTTCGCCGTCTGGGCGGCCGGCGGTGTGACCGTCCCGGTCTACCCCACCTCCTCCGCGGACCAGGTGGAGTGGATCGTCAGGGACTCCGGCGCCCGTCACATCGTCACCGAGACCCCGGGGAACACCGCCACCGTGACCGCCGGGACCGCCGCGCACCCCGAACCCCCGAGCATCTGGGAACTCGACGCGGACGCGGTCACCGATCTCACCCTCCTCGGCCGGGACATCCCGGACGAGGAGGTGACCAAGCGCCGTGGCACCCTCACCCCCGAGACCACCGCCACGGTCTGCTACACCTCCGGCACCACCGGCCGCCCCAAGGGCTGTGTCCTCACCCACGCCAACCTGCACGCCGAGGCCGCCAACACGGTCGAGCTGCTGCACCCCGTCTTCCAGGCGGTCACCGGCCAGACCGCCTCCACCCTGCTGTTCCTCCCGCTCGCCCACATCCTGGGCCGCACGCTCCAGATCGCGTGTCTGATGGGCCGTATCGAGATGGGCCACTTCCCGAGCGTGAGACCGGACGAACTCCGGCCCGCGCTCCGGGAGTTCCGGCCGACGTTCCTGGTCGGGGTGCCGTACCTCTTCGAGAAGATCCACGACACCGGGCGGGCGACGGCCGAGAAGATCGGGCGCGCCGCCTCCTTCGACCGCGCCGAGCGGATCGGGGTGCGGTTCGCCGAGGCGTATCTCGGCAGGTTCCTCGGCACGGGGAAGGGGCCGGGGCCGGGCCTGTACGCCGCCTGGGCGCTGTACGACCTGCTGGTCTACCGCCGTGTCCGCAAGGAACTCGGCGGCCGGATGCGGTACGCCATCAGCGGCGGCTCGCCGCTCGACCGGAACCTCAACCTGTTCTTCCAGGCCGCCGGGATCGTCGTCTACGAGGGCTACGGCCTGACCGAGACCAGCGCGGCCGCCACCATCGTGCCGCCGCTGGCACCCCGCCCCGGCACGGTCGGACAGCCCATTCCCGGGACCGCCGTCCGGATCGCCGACGACGGCGAGGTGCTGATCAAGGGGCCGGTGGTCTTCGGGTCGTACTGGCAGAACCCGGCCGCGACCGCCGAAGTCCTCCCGGACGACGGCTGGTTCGCGACCGGCGACCTCGGGGCGCTGGACGAGGACGGCTATCTCACCATCACCGGCCGCAAGAAGGACCTCCTGGTCACCTCCGGCGGCAAGAACGTCTCCCCGGCCGTCCTGGAGGACCGGCTGCGCAGCCGCTCGCCGGTCGGCCAGTGCCTGGTGGTCGGCGACAACCGGCCCTTCGTCGCCGCGCTGGTCACCCTCGACCCGGAGGCGGTCGCCCACTGGCTGTCCGTACGGAAGCTGCCGCCGGACACCCCGCTGTCCGAGCTGGTGCGCGACGACAGGATGCGGGCCGAGGTGCAGAAGGCGGTCGACTACACCAACGAGGCCGTCTCCCGCGCCGAGTCGATCCGCTCCTTCGCCCTGGTCGAGGGCGAGTTCACCGAGGACAACGGGCTGCTCACCCCGTCGCTCAAGCTCAAACGGCATGCGGTGACCGCCCGTTACGCCGACGAGATCGAGGCGCTCTACCGGAAGTAGGAAGCAGCCGCACCCCGCACGACGAAGGCGGCGGGCCACCGGAAGAACCGGTGACCCGCCGCCCGCGGAGTGTCAGGACTACCTGTTGCCGGCACCGTTGGCGGAGAGGGCCGCGATGTCGGACAGGATGTGCGACAGCGGCTCGTCGCCCTTGGCCTGGGTCGAGTTCTCGACGCACTGCTGGTTCTGCGGCGCGGAGAGGATCGGCACGTCCTGCAGGACGCCGACGGCGGCGGCACCGGCGACCACGCTCTGGATGTTGGCCTTGACCGGCAGGGCGATGCACGGCTTGTTCAGCGTGCCCTGGACCAGCGAGAGCTGCGGGCTCTGGTCGCCGAACGTGGCCGAGTTGCCGAACTCGGACTTGGCGCCGTTGCCGCTGGCCGAGGTGGTGCCGTGGTCGTTGCCGGTCGCCAGGGCCTGGGGGGCGGCCGTGGCGGCGAGGCCGGCGACGGTGGCGGCGACAGCCGCGGTTGCCCACAGCTTCTTCATGTTTGTTCCCTTCGAAAAGGCGGACTCCGGGGAGGAGCTGCGTGATCATCAACGGCCGGGGACCCGCCGGGGTTGCGTCCTTTGCCCCGATTGGAGTAACCGAGTCCGATAACTCGATAAACACCCCGTTCGCCCGGACGGAATCGTGGGATGGCGCCTCACAGGCCGACGGGCCGCCGAGAAGTCGGCGGCCCGTCGGTCGAGGCCCTTGGGGGCGGGGGAGGTCCGGACTACCGGTTCTTGACGCCGTTCGCGGCCAGGATCGCGATGTCGTCCAGGATGTGCGACAGCGGCTCGTCGCCCTTGGCCTGCGTCGAGTTCTCGACGCACTGCTGGTTCTGCGGCGCGGACAGGATCGGCACGTCCTGCAGAACGCCGACGGCGGCACCGACGGCGGCCACGCTCTGGAGGTTCAGCTTCGCGGGCAGGGCGATGCACGGCTTGTTGAAGGAGCCCTGGATGAGCGCCATCTGGGGGCTCATGTTGCCGTACGTGGCGGAGTTGCCGAACGACTGGAAGGCGCCGTTGCCGCTGGCCGAGGTGGTGCCGTGGTCGTTGCCGGTGGCCAGGGCCGGCGCCGCGGCCGCGGCCGAGACGCCGACGACGGAGGCTGCGACAGCGGCGGAGGCCAGAATCTTCTTGATCACTTGTCAATTCCCTTCTGAGGACACCCCGTCCACCGGAGCGCCCTGGTCAACTGCCGGTGATCCGGTTGGTTGCTCCCCTTCACTCCAATGGCCCACGGCCCGGCAAACCCCGATTCCGTCACCCGCCCAGTGTTCACGGGGAATTCGGGCCGAGCCACCGGTCCGATCGGGTGACGTACCGGGCCCGTGCCGCAACCATTCCGGATGCGAGCGGTTGATGCCGGGCAGGAACGTCCGTCTTGGCTCAAAGCCGGGAAAGGAAAAGCGAAATGCTGAAGAAGGCAATGGCCGCGGCGGCGGTCGCCGTGTCCGTCGTAGGTGTGTCGGCGGCGGCAGCCCCCCAGGCGCTTGCCACCGGCAATGACAACGGCACCACCTCCGCCAGCGGCAACGGCGCCCATGAGGCGTTCGGCAACGCGGTGACCAAGGGCAACATGAGCCCCCAGGCCACCCTGGTCGGGGGCTCGCTGAACAAGCTCTGTGTCGGCCTGCCCCTGAAGGCGAACGTCCAGAGCGTGGTCTCCGGCCTCGCATCCGTCGGCGTCCTGCAGGACGTGCCGATCCTGTCCGCCGCGCAGAACCAGCAGTGTGCGGAGAACTCGACGCAGGCCAAGGGCGACGAGCCGCTGTCGCACCTGGTGGACGACATCGCGGTGCTCTCCGCGAACGGCATCGCCAACCAGTGATTCCGGTGAGGTGAAATCCGTTCGGGCGGCGTGTGATTACGCGTCGCCCGAACGGCTTTTTTGCTGCCTTCCCCGTGACGTCAATTCTGTGAAGGCGTTCGAGTGAATTACCGGACGGCACGCGTTCCGTAGTTTCCTTCTCCGTCTATTCCTCGTTCTACATCCTGCCGGTCATGGTGCGAGCCGACCATGCTGTGCTCGCCTCGGTTTCGGCCGTCACACGGGCATGACCGAAGAGAAGGGATAGTTCATGAAGAAGACCGCAGCTGTCGTCGTCGGCGCGATCCTGGCCCTGGGCGGTGCCGCCCCGGCCTTCGCGGACGCCGGTGCGGAGGGTGCCGCCGTCGGTTCCCCGGGCGTTCTCTCCGGCAACGTGATCCAGATCCCGATCCACGTGCCGATCAACCTCTGCGGCAACACCATCGACATCATCGCGCTGCTGAACCCCACGCTCGGCAACACCTGCGTCAACGGCTGACGAAGTCGGCGCAGCGCAGCAGCCCCCGGCTGATTCACGGCCGGCCCCGGAGCGCCGGTCCTTCGCATCCGCGCTCCGAGGCCGGCCTTCCCCATTCTTCGAGCAGCAACAAGCAGGAAGACAACGAGATTGCGACAGACCCTCAGCAGGGGAGTGTTCGCGGCCGCCGCCGCGACGAGCATTCTGTCCCTGTACGGAAGTCCCGCATTCGCCGACTCGGACGCGACCGGGGCCGCGGGCGGCTCACCGGGCGTCCTGTCCGGCAACAACGTCCAGGCCCCGGTGAACGTACCGATCAACATCTGCGGCAACTCGGTCGACGCGGCCTCCGCGTTGAACCCGGCCTTCGGCAACTCCTGTGTCAACACCTCGGATTCGCACAGGCACTCCGACAGCCGCTTCCACGGGATGCCCTACGGCCACCACCGGGACTCGGGTTACGGCGACTCCGGCTACGGCGACGCGCCTCCCGCGTACGGCGACTCGGCCCCGCCCTCCCACGGTGGGCAGACCCCGCCCTCCTACGGTCAGGACACCCCGCCTCCCCACGGCGGCCACAACTCTCCCCCCTGCACCGACACTCCGCCGGGCCACTCGACCCCGCCGTCCCCGCCCGGCCACTCCACTCCGCCGGCACCGCCGCGCCACTCCACTCCGCCGAGCCCGCCGGCCCATTCCACTCCGCCGAGTCCACCGGCCCACTCGACCCCGCCGCGCCACTCGACCCCGCCGAGCCTCACGACTCCGCCCGGTGGTGGGCAGCAGCACGGAGCGCCGCCCACCCTCGCGCACACCGGCAGTGAGGGCATGCTCGCGGCCTCGGCCGCCAGCGCCGTACTGATCGCGGGCGGGACGATCCTGTACCGGCGGGGCCGGGCCACGTCCCGCCGGTCGTAGTCCGTGCCGTAGTGGAGACGACGGGTGCCGGACGCCCCAGACGCCCGGCACCCGCCCGTCAGCCGCGCACCGCGTCCGGTGTCCGCTCCCGGCGCCCCGCCGGGACGCCCCAGCCGGCCGGGCCCGAGCGCAGCCGCCGCCGTACCCCGCGCACCAGCGTGCCCGCGGTGAACGTGGCGCCGTGCACGAAGCGCATCGCCGGGCCGAAGCCCGCCGCCGTGATCAGACCGGCCAGGAACAGCCCGGGGTACGACGACTCGAAGTCCCGGCCGACCTCCGGCGCCCCGTCGGCCCCCGTCACCAGCGTCGTGCGGACCTCGCCGGCCAGCAGCCCGAGCCGCTCCCGGGTGGCCTTGAACCCCGTGGCCGCGATGACGTGTTCGGTCTCCAGCGTGCCCACCCCGCCGCCCCGGATCCCGGTGTCCAGGCGCACCCCGCCCGCCGTCGCGCGGGCCGCCGTCACCTCGCGGCCGAGCAGCACCTCCACCCCGGACTCCACCCGCTCCCGCACCCACCAGGCGCCGGCCGGACCGAGGGCGGTGGCCGCGATCCGGGCCCGGGTCGGCTCCGCGAGCCGCCGGTACAGGCCCGGCCGCTCGGAGTAGAACCAGTTGCGCCAGCCGGGGCCGAGCCCGCTGTGCGGGGAGCGGGCCGACTGCCACCAGGGGCGCTCCCAGGGCGGCGGCACCTCGTTCCAGCACAGTTCGTCGGCGCGTACCAACACCCTTACCCTGCTGCCCTGTTCGGCGAGGATCGCGGCCGTCTCCAGGGCCGCCTGACCGCCGCCGATCACCGTGACGTCCCGGCCCGCGAAGCGGTCGAGGTCGGCGTGGTGGCTGCTGTGCGAGACCAGGTCGGGGGAGAGGCCGCGCAGGGCGGCGGGGATCTCGACGAACGGCAGCACACCGATGGCGAGGGCGACGGTCCGGCCCGGCACGGTCTCGCCGTCCGCCGTGGTGACCTCGAAGCCGCCGTCCCGGGGCGCGACACGGGTGACCGTGCGCTCGTCGACGGCCGGGGCCGCGTTGCGGGCGAACCACAGGCCGTACTCGCTGAACATGTCCAGCGGGATCGGCCGCCCGTGCTCGGCCGCCACCCCCCGGCCCGCGCAGTAGACGTCCAGCCGCCAACGCGCCTCGGGGTCCGACAGGTTGGAGGCCCAGGGCTCGGACTTGAGGAACATCCCACGGGGCATGTGGTCACGCCAGGACGCCATCGGGCGGCCGAAGACCCGCACGTTCAGGCCCGCCGCCGCGGCATGGGAGGCGATGGACAGGCCGTACGGGCCCGCGCCCACCACCAGCAGGTCGTACATCAGCAGCTGCTCGCTTTCTCGTCGTCGGACATCGCGGACCGGCCGGTCAGACCGGAGAGTTCCTCGTCCAGGCCGGTCAGGGCGGGCTCACCGGCCCGTGAACCGGCCCGGGACCCGGCCGGTGCCCCGGCCCGTTCCCCCGCCGGTTCCCCGGCCTGGCGGACCACGGCGGAGAGCGGTCGCGAGGCCGGGAGGGTCATGCCGCGGTGCAGCCGGTCCAGGAGCCGGCCCGTCACGTGCCGGCCCCACAGCGCCCACATCGCGAGGCCCGGCCCCCGGTCGTCCGGGGCGCTCCAGGCCAGCTCCCGCCCGCGCGGGGCCGGGCGCAGCGCGCTCAGCGGCGCGTAGTTCTCCACCACGAACGCCCGCCCGGCCAGCGGCACCCCGGCGGGCAGCGGACGGTGGGTCAGGTCCAGGTGCAGGGCGCGTACGACGTCCAGGCCCGCGCTGTCGGCGAAGAGCCGGAACTGGGCGCCGGGACGCGGGTTGAAGTCCAGCAGGTGGTAGCGGCCGGTGCTGCCGCAGCGCCGGAAGTCCAGGTCGAAGATGCCCCGGAAGCCCAGCTCGCCGGTGAGCCGCTCGGCCAGCGCCTGGACCTGCGCGTTGGGTGTCCACAGGCCGACGGCCGTGAGGCCCGCCCCGCGCGGCCAGGCCCGCTGCTTGCGGCCGGGGCCGCCCGCGCGCACCGCCCCGGTGCGGTCGGCGTAGCCGTGGAAGAACCAGTCGCGGTCCGGGCCCGGCGGCAGGAACTGCTGGAGCAGCAGCCTGCTGCCCGCCTCCTCGGCCCGCAGGAACAGCTCCCGCGCCTCCCGCGCCGAACGCACCACGACCGTGCTGCGCAGCCCGGACCCGGCCGGCACCAGCCAGGGCCGACTCCACTTGGCGACCACCGGAAGGCCGAGCCGCCAGGCAGCGGCGGCGGCCTGCTCGGCGCTGTCCGGGACCAGCGTCTGCGGGTGCGGGATCCCGGCCGCCACACACACCTCGGCCAACTCCGCCTTGTCGGCGACCCGTTCCGGCAGCGCGGCGGGCTGCTGCGGGAGCAGGTAGGAGGGGGCGAGGTCCTCGCGGTGCCGGCCGACCGCGATGGCGCTCGCGTCGTCCATCGGGATCAGCACCGCCGGACGGGCGATCCGCGCCGCCACCGTGTCCAGTGCGGCCGCGATCTCGGCGGGCGACGCGCCCGGTGCCGGCGGCGGATGCAGCTGTCGTACGAAACGGGACTTGCGGACCGGACTTCCGGTGGACTCGGCGACCACATGGACCTCCACGCCGGCTCTGCCGAGGGAGCGCACGGCCCCCAGGGTGCCGTGGTGAAAGGGATTCCGGTCGATCCGCAGCAGAACCGCGGGAACCCGGATGTCTAGCAGCGACACGGACCTTTTCCTTTGCGTCGGTTCACCCGTGCGGGCTTTCGGGACACCCGAAAGCCGCAATCACACTGGCGGAATTCATATTGATATGACTGAGTGTCAGAGAACTGTCAGAGAACTGGAGGAGAAAGGAGCAGGCATGGCTCCGCAGCAACGAATGCGGCCGAGGTCCCGGTCGTGCCGTCGGGCCGTGGTCGCGGCGGCGGTCGTGGTCGCCTCGGCGGCCCTGACCGCCGGTCCGGGATTCGCCGCGGGCGTGGGCGTGGGCGCGGGCGCGGGCGCGGGGGCGGCGCGGGTCACGGACCCGGCACCGGCTCCGACTCCCACGACGTCCGTCCCGGCGTCGGCGGCTCCCCTGCCCGTCCCGGCGGGCCACGCTCCGGCACCGGTGAGTCCCACACCGGTCCCGGCGCGTCCCACGCCCACACCCACAACGGCCAGTCCCGCGCCCGTCGCGCCCGTGCCCCCGGCCTTCGGGGCGTTCCTCGACTCCGGCCCGCTGGGGGTGGCGCGCATGGCCCAGCTGAGCAGCTGGCTCGGCGGCACCGAGCTGAAGGTCGCGCACACGTATCTGCCCGGCGACCGGTGGAGCGACATCGAGGGCGCCCCCGGCTTCCTGGACGTCTGGGCGCACTGGCGGCGGCAGAAGGCCGACCGGATGCTCGTCCTCAACGTCCCCATGCAGGAGCGCAACGAGGAGGGCATCGACGACACCGACGTCCGCGGACTGCTGGCGCGGGGCGCGGCCGGGGAGTTCGATCACCACTTCCGGGCCCTGGCCGAGCGGCTGGTGGAGCTGCGGGTGCCGGACACGGTCATCGTGCTCGGCTGGGAGATGAACGGCACTACCTACACCCATCGTTGCGGGCCGGACCCGGAGGCCTGGAAGAAGTACTGGAACAGGATCGTCACCACCATGCGTGCGGTGCCGGGCCAGAAATTCAGGTTCGACTTCACGCCGAGCCGGGGGCGCGACGCCGTACCGTGGACGCAGTGCTATCCGGGGGACGACACGGTCGACATCATCGGCATGGATTCCTACGACCAGCCGACCGGAATTTCCTTCGACGAACAGGTCCGGGAGCCTTATGGGCTTCAGCAGCACGTCGATTTCGCGAAGGCCCACGGGAAGCCCGTCTCCTATCCGGAATGGGGTCTCTTCCGCAACGGTGACAACGCCGAGTACATGCGGCGGATGCTCGCCTGGATGGACGTGCACGAGCCGCTGTACAACACGCTGACCGACTACTGCCCGCACGGCGTCTGGCAGTGCTCGGCCAACCCACGCTCGTCGGGGGTCTACCGCTCCGAGCTCTCCAGCCACACCGACAGCGCGACGCCGACGCCGACACCCACGTCCACACCCACGCCCACGCCGACCCCGGTCCTCAAGCCGCCCGCCACGCCCGCCTGCGCCACCACGCCGGGTACGCGCTAGTCCTGCCGGTGTTCCTTCCAACGGTGCAGCACCTCCTTGACCCGCTGCCGGGCGGCGGCGTCGCCCAGCGCCGCCGTCAGCAGCGGGGCGGTACGCCGCCGGGCCAGCAACAGCCGCTGGTTGACGACCGGCTGGGGCCGCCAGTGGTGCTTGTACGGCTCGTTGCCGCGCAGCAGGCTGAGCGCACCGCGCTCGCTGGTGCCGGTGTGCTGGGTGCAGGCGTCCAGGAGCATCACCGCCACGTCCGCCTTCTGCTCCCGCAGCCGTGGATGCGCCCCGTACAGATAGCCGCCGGCCAGGCTGGGCGACAGCAGCGTCAGATCGACGGCGACCACCTCGTCGTCGAGGCGGAACTCGGTGACCACCGCGTCCCCGGAGCGCACCATCGGCCCCACCGAGCGCACCAGATGCTCCCGGAACCGGGACTGCAGATGCTCGGTGGTCACCTTCCGGCCCTGCCACTGGAGCCGGTGCAGTTCGAGGAGGCGCTGCAGCGCCGTGTCGACCCCGTCGGGTGCCACGACGTCCCGGCGTACCCCGAGCGAGCCCAGCTTGCGCAGCTTGGCGCGCACCCGCTGGGCCTTGCCGGCCGGCAGCCGGGTGACCAGCTCGTCCATCGACACCGCGGGCAGCTCCAGGCAGAGCGAGTCCGGCACCTTCCGGCAGGGCCCGCGCCAGCGGTCGTAGACCCGCTCCACCGCACCGCCCGGCCGCACCTCGCGGAAGTCGATCAGCGCGGTCCTGGCCGCCGTCGCGAGCTCCTGGGTGAGCGCGTCCGCCACCCGGCCGTCGTCGGCGTCGACGAGCAGCACGTCCGCGTAGTCCGAGATCGCCCCGCCGAGCGGCACCAGCGCGGGCAGCGGCCGGCGGACCAGCATCAGCGGGGCCGCGGCCACCAGGTCGCCGCCGTGGCGCACCAGGACGAGGCGGAGCCGTCCGGGCACCCCGTACGAGCGCCACCAGGAGTGCAGCCAGGCGTGGCTCTGGAACGGGGTGGCCGTGGAGCACCGCCGGTAGAGGCGGCCCCAGGCGGGGGCCAGCTCGGCGAAGGCGCGTTCGTCGGTGACGAGTTCGGTGGTGTACGCGGCGAGCGTCGGGTAGGCCGTCGCCGTCACAGCTGTCCGTGTACGTCGGCGGCGACCGCGGGACCGGGCACGGAGGCCTGTACGGCGGTCCCGGTCACCTCCTCGCGGCGCCGGGGCCGTACCAGGAGCACCAGCCCGCCCAGCAGCCCGCCCGCGCTCGCGCCCACGAGCCCGGTCACCTTCGGGGACGCGGAGGAGGGCGCGGTCGGCTTCAGCGCCCGGGAGAACTGGAGGAGTTCGACGTGGGTGTCGGCCTTGGTGTCGTTGGCGTGCTGGGCGAGCGAGCGGGCCACCGCGTTCGCCATGTCGGCGGCCTGGAGGGGGTGGCGCGAGGTGGCCGAGACGGCGACCATCGGCGCGTCCGGCGAGGTCTCCGTCTGCACGCTGTTGCGCAGGGTGTTCACCGGCACCCCGGCCCACATCTGCGCGTCCCCGAGCACCGCGAGCTGGGTGGCGACCCGGCCGTAGGCCTGTGCGAAGCCCTGGGTGGACGCGGTGTCGGACCTGTCGGTGGGGACGGCGATGACATAGCTGGTCGCCGTGTAGGTGCGGGGTTCGAGCCGTCCGTAGGCGCCGCCCAGCGCGCCGCCGACGACGACCCCGGCCGCCAGCAGCGACCAGGGCCGCACCGCGCGGGCGAAGCGACGGGGTGCTCGGATGGGGTTCTCGGTCATGGCGTACTGACTCCCTGGGGTGTGGTGGCGAGTGCGGCGGCGTAGACGTCCATGAGCTGGGCGGCGCTGCGGGTGATGCAGTAGTGACGGGCGGCCTCCGGCGCGGTGCGCGGGCCGGGTCCGGCGGCGCGGGCGGCGGCCAGCGCCTCGGCGTAGGCGCCGGCACCGCCCTCGATGCGGCGGGCGCCCGGGGCGGCGGCGGGCGGCAGGTCCTCGACCGCCGGGCAGGAGCTGTAGAGCACGGGCAGCCCGGCGGCCAGCGCCTCGACGACGGCGAGCCCGAAGGCCTCCTCCGCCGACGGCGAGGCGAGCACGTCCATGGCGGAGGTGAGGGAGGGCAGGTCCGGGTCCTGCGAGCGGTCGGAGACATACGGCCGCTCGCCGGTGAACAGCACACGACCGGCGACCCCGGCAGCGCGGGCGAAGCGCCGCAGCGTGCCCTCCTCCGGACCCCCGCCCACCAGCAACATCCAGTACTCGGGCGGGAGTTGGGTCAGGGCCTCGATCAGTACGTCGAACCGTTTGCCGGGCGCGAGCCGCCCGATGCCGCCGATGACATAGGCGTCCTGCGGGAGCCCCAGGGCCTCGCGGGTGCGCCGTCGCACGGCCGGGTCGAAGCGGAACCGCTCCAGGTCGATGCCGTTCGGGACGACCTCGATCCGCGGCCCCGGCACCCCCCACCGGCGCAGCCGCTCGGCGACGGTCGGCGAGACCGCGACCGTGGAGCGCCCGAGCCGTTCGCCCGCGAGGTACAACGCCCGTACCCCGGAGGTCAGTTCACGTCCCTCCAGCTGGGAGTCGCCGAGGGAGTGCTCGGTGGCGACCACGGCCCGGACCCCCGCCAGCCGGGCGGCGATCCGGCCGTACAGACAGGCCCGGTAGAGATGGGTGTGGACGAGGTCGTAGCGGCCCCGCCGGATCACCCGGACCAGGCGGGGCAGCGCCCCCAGGTCCCGGTTCCCGGCCATGCCGAGATGGACCACCCGCACCCCGTCGGCGGCCAGCCCGTGCGCGACCGGTCCCGGGTTGGTGAGCGTGACGACATCGCAGGGGACGGGCAGGTGGCGCAGCAGCAGCCGGAGCTGCTGCTCCGCCCCGCCCACCCCGAGCCCCGTGATGACATGCAGCGCCTTCATTCACAGTCCTTCGACGGGACGGCGGCGCAGCCGGTGCAGCCGGTACTTCAGGAAGAGGCGTACGGCGTGGTCGTTCTGGCCGATGTGCACCCGGGGGAGGGCGTGGACGCCGTTCAGGTCGCCGGGGTCGATGGCGCAGGCGTAGCCGTATCCCGCGTCCCGCACGGCGTCGACGGCACGCCGGTCGACGGTGCCGTAGGGGTAGCAGAAACCGTCGACGGGGGACTGGACCAGCTCCTCCAGCAGGGCCCGGCTGCGCGCGGTCTCCGCCCTGAGCGTCTCCGTGTCCGCCTTCGTCAGATCGACATGGGTCAGCCCGTGCGAACCGATCTCCACGCCGTCGGCCGCCGCCCGCCGGATCCCGTCGGCGGTGAGCAGCGGCTTGCGCGGGCCGAGCGGATCCCAGGCGTTGTCGCCGCCGAGCCGTCCGGGCAGCACGAAGAGGGTGGCGCCGCAGCCCCAGCGGTCGAGGAGGGGCAGGGCGTGGTCGAGGAAGTCGGCGTACCCGTCGTCGAAGGTGAGCCCCACCAGCCGGCGTCCCTCCCCCCGGGCCCGGGCGGCGAGCAGCTCGGCGATCGGCACCCCGCGCAGCCCCCGCCGGCGCAGCCAGCGGAGCTGTCTCTCCAGCCGGTCGGGGGTGACGGTGACGCGGTACGGATCGTCGGAGCGGTCGCCCACCGAGTGGTACATGGCGACCCAGGGGACGGGACCGGAGAGGCGTTCGACCCTCTCGGCGGACTCAGTGGAAGACGGCATGCGCGAGCCTTCGGGTGACGGTGCCTACGGAACGGAGTGCGGGTGCGAAGCCCTGGGCGTCCAGGGCCCAGCCGATCAGGACGAAGACGGCGGTCACGGTCGCGGCCCCGGCGGCCAGACCGGTGAGCGGATCCGCCGGGCGCTGGGCGACGAAGATCCCGACGACGGCGGCGATGAGGGCCGCCCGGACCGGCCTGCTGAGCTCGCCCAGCACCTGCCGGGTACGGATCGGGACGCTGCGCGGACCCATGCCGGCCAGCAGCAGCACGGCGGTCGCGGTGATGCCGGTGGCGTTGGCGGCGGCGATGCCGGTGACGCCGAACGGGCCGACCGTCAACGCGCCGATCCAGGAGGTCACGACGATCCCGGAGGCCATCGCGGCGACCGGGTACCAGGTGGCGCGGCCCGCCGAGAAGTAGGAGCGGACCAGCACACCGGTCAGGGTCTGCCCGAGCAGTCCGAGCGCGTACACGCGCATCACCCCGGCGGTGGCGGCGGTGTCGTCCGGGGTGAACGCCCCGCGCTGGAACAGGACGCGGATGACCTGCGGCGCACAGGCCACGACCACGGCGGTGCCGAGCAGGACGACACTCGCGGCCACCGAGAGATCCCGCTCCACCCGGCTCCGGGCCCGCTCGGTGTCGCCCTCGGCCAGCGCCCGGGCCACCACCGGGAAGGTGACCGTGCACAGCATCATCGACATCGTCATCGGGATCTGCGCGACCTTCTGCGCGTAGTTCAGGTGCGAGATCGCCCCGGAGTGCAGATGCGAGGCGAGGAACCGCTCGATCAGCACCTGCGACTGTCGGCACAGCGCGAACAGCAGCACGGTGGCCATCAGGGCCACGTTCATGGGCTGCGACTCGGCGACGGCACCACCACCGGCCGACGGTTTGCCCTGGCGCCGCAACCGCCCCAGCAGGGCGGGCAGTTGTACGGCGACCATCAGGCAGCCCCCGGCCGCCACCCCGAACGCGGCCGACCGCACGCCCCAGTGCCCGCCGAGGGCGAACATCGCCGTGATGATCCCGGCGTTGTAGGCGACGTAGATCGCGGCCGGCGCGAGAAAACGCCGGTGGGCACGGAGGGCGGCACTGCAGTAGCCGGCCAGCCCGAAGGTCAGCACACAGGTGGCGGTGAGCCGGGTGCAGTCGACGGCGAGCCCGGGGTCCCGGAGCCCGGGCGCGAGCACCTCGACGAGCTGCGGGGCCCCGCCGATGAGAAGGGCGCCGACAGCGGTGAAGGCGAGCGCGAGCTTGGGAAGCGTCCCGGCGACCAGGGCCCGCACGGGGTCGCCGGGCGCCCCCTGCGCCCTGCGCGCGAGCGCCAGGCTGAAGGCGGGGATGAGCGCGAAGGCCAGTCCGTCCTCGATGAGGAGAGTGGCGGCGAACTCGGGAATGGTCCAGGCGACGAGAAAGGCGTCGGTGTCCCGCCCGGCCCCGAAGAGCCGCGCAAGGGACTGGTCCCGGACGAGCCCGAGAAGCGACCCGAGCACGGAGAGCACGGCGGTGACGAGAGCGGCCCTCGCAAGAAAACCCCGTGAGGGAGGCGCCCCTTCAGGGGCGCGGGGAACTGCGCGATCAGCCCCCACCGGCTCGCAGTCGACACGCGGCGCAGGTACCCCCGAAGCCTTGGAACTCGAAGGCGTCACTGTCATCGAACGCGCTCCGTCCCCACCAACGCCCACCAGGCCACCACCCCGAAGACGACGGCCGTAAGCACCGTCGACGGCCCCCCGATGTCCGCGTACACGAAGTCCACGAGCTGCCAGACCAACAACCCACAGGCCACCAGCGCACAGTCGAGACCACGGCCGTCAGCCTTGGTGCGCCACAGCCCCCGCAACCCGCACACCAACAACGCCAGCCAGCTCCCGCCCAGCGCCAGCAGCCCGAGCAGCCCCTGCTCGCTCAGCACCAGCAGATACATGTCGTGCGGCGACAGCAGCGGCTGCTTCCGGTACGCCGCCCCCGCCCCCTCCGTGTCGCTCCCGGAGGACAGCGCCAGCGACGCGTGTCCGTCCCGGTACGCCGGGAAGTTCTTCAGCCCGACCCCGTCGACGGGGTGCCGGCGCCAGATCCCGGTCGCCGCCGCCCACAGCGTGTACCGGTCGATCACCGACTGGTCGGGCGCGTCGGTGACCTGCCCGATGCTGCTGAGCCGCTCCTGGAGCATCGCCGTACCGACCCCGAAGCCCCCCACCAGCACCACGCCCGCCGCGACCGCGACCGCCGCCACCTTGAGCGCCCGCCGCAGTCCGGCGAGCGCCAGCTGGGCACCGCAGGTCAGCACCGTCGCGATCCAGGCGCCCCGGCTGAAGGACACGGCCAGCGGCAGCAGCAACCCGAGCGCGCACGCGCCCGCCGCCACCCGCTGCCGTACCGGCGACCGCCCGAGCGCCAGGCCGAGCGCGCACACGAGGCCGAAGGACACGACCGTCGCCATGCCCATCACGTCCTGCGCTCCGAACGTGCCGACCGCGCGGATCTCCTCGCCCTGGTACGACGCTCCGGTCCCGGTGACGTACTGGTGCACCCCGACCGCGCCCTCCCACCCCGCGAGGGCCACGAACGACCAGGCCAGCAGCCGGAAGTCGGCGCGGTCCCGGATCAGCAGCAGTACGGCGGCGGGGACCAGGACGAACACCTGGAGATAGCGGCCGAGGCCGGTGAGCCCCGCCCCCGGCGAGGCCGCGCCCATCGCGGCGACGGCCAGGCCCACGACCGGCATGCCCAGGATCACCGCGGCCGTCGGCGACAACGGCCGCCGCCGCCCCCGTACCGCCCGCAGCGCGGCGTACAGCACCACGAGGGCGGACACCGCGTCGGCCGGTCCGGCCCCGCCGTCCCCGCCGCCGGCCGTGAGCGGCAGCGCGAGGACCGCGAGAACGGCGGCCACGGCCAGCACCGGCGGCATCCGCAGGGGCCTGGCCGGGGACAGTGCGAAGCTCATGGTCAGCTCCCCGTCGAGCGCACGAGCGCGGCCGCGGTGCGCAGCAGGATGCAGACGTCCTGCCACAGCGACCAGTTGTCGATGTAGGCGTTGTCGAAGCGGGCGCGGTCCTCGATGGAGGTGTCGCCGCGCAGCCCGTGGATCTGGGCGAGGCCGGTGATGCCGGTCCGCATCCGGTGGCGGGCCGCGTAGCCGGGGTAGGTCTGGCTGAACTGGCCGACGAAGTAGGGCCGTTCGGGGCGCGGTCCGACCAGGCTCATGTCGCCCCAGAGCACGTTCCACAGCTGGAGCAGCTCGTCCAGCGAGGTCTGGCGCAGGATGCGGCAGAAGCGGCTCATCCGGATCTCGCCGGCGACGCTCCACCGGGTGGCGGCCTCGTGCTCGTCGACCGGGCGGTGGGTGCGCAGCTTCAGCAGGGTGAAGGGGCGGCCGCCCTTGCCGATGCGCTCCTGCCGGAAGACCACGCCGGGCCCGTCGGTGAGGCGGAGCACCGTGGCGAAGAGCAGGAGCAGCGGGCTGACCAGGACGAGCGCCGTCCCGGAGACGGCGATGTCGAGCACCCGCTTGCCGACGCTGCCGCGCCGCCGCGATCCCATCTCCAGCCGGCGGCAGGAGAACCCGGCGAGCTGGTCGCGCATCTCGTACGCCGGTGAGTCCGCGTCGACCTCCCAGACCACGCAGCCCGACTCGGCCAGCGCCCGCAGCAGCGGGCCCTGTTCGGTGCGGACTCCGGGGTGGACGGTGAGGACGGCCCGGACCCCGTTCTGGATGAGGGCCCGCTCGACCTCCTCGCCGGTGGTCAGCACGGGCAGTCCCGCGGGGCCCTCGGGGCGCTCGGCGACGACGCCGACCGGCCGTACCCCGCAGCCGGGGTGGCGCAGCACGGCGGCGGCGACCCGCTGGGCGGTGGCGGCGGGGCCGACGACCAGGGCGGCGCGGGGGTGGCGCAGCAGGGCGAGGCGGCGGCGCCAGTGCACCAGGCCGCGGCCGGCGCACGCCGCCGCCGCATGCAGGGCGGAGCCCAGCAGCAGGGCGCGGGCGGACAGCGCGCGGTCCGGGTCCCAGGCGGCGACGGCGGCGGCGAGGCCCAGCCAGACGACCATGATCCGGCCGCAGACGGCGGGCAGTTCGTCGAGGACCCCCGCCATCCGGCCGGGCGCGGGCGGGCGCAGCAGTATCGCCCCGCACGCCAGCAGGCCGACCAGGACGGGCCGGTGCACGGCCTCGTCGAGCGCGGCCGCGCCGAGCAGCGCGGCGCACAGGTCGGCGGCCGGCAGCGGCACCGGGGAGGCGGGCCGCGCGGGCGGCCGCCGCAGCGGGAACCGGAAGCCGCCGGAGGTGCGGGCCGGCAGGACCGAGACGGGCGAGTATCCGTGTTCCCGTGGCTGCGGGCCGGGGGAGGGGACGGTGCTTTCCGCGGTCACGAGTGGATGGACTCCCTGCACTCAAAGGACATGAGCGGCCGCCCGCCGAGGAGTTCGCGGTACAGCCCCGCGACCGCCTCCGTCGTGTGCCGCACATCGTGCGTGGACAGGACGTGCCGGCGTCCCCGGTCGCCGAGCGAGGCGCGCAGCTGCGGGGCGAGCAGAAGATGGGCGACGGCCTCGGCCAGGACATCCGGCTGCTCCGGCGGTACCAGACAGTGCGCGGCGTGCGCGGGCGGCAGGCTCTCGCGGGCGCCGTCGACATCGGTGACCAGCACCGGCCGCCCGCAGGCCATCGCCTCCAGCGGGGCCAGCGCCATGCCCTCCCAGCGTGAGGGCAGCACGACCAGGTCGGCGGCCCGGTACCAGGGCCGGACGTCCGCGGTGGCGCCCACGAACTCGACGGAACCGTGGGCGAGTTGGCGCAGGGCGTCCCGGTCGGGTCCGTCGCCGACCAGTGCCAGCCGGGCGTCCGGCACCCGCCTGAGCACCCGGGGCCAGGCTCGCAGCAGCACGTCCTGGCCCTTCTGCCGGCACAGCCGGCCGACGCAGACCACCAGGGGGGCCCTGCCGGTGGCGGGCCCCGGGGTGAAGTACTGGGTGTCGATGCCGTTCGGGACGACGGCGTACCGGGCGTGCACACCGGCGCGTACACCGGTCGCCCGCTCGGCCTCGCTGACGCACACCACCCGGTGCGCCCAGCGTGCGCCCCATCGCTCCCAGCGCAGCGCCAGCGCGGCGGTGGCCCCGCCGACCGCCTCGAAGGACCAGGCGTGCGGCTGGAACAGGGTCGGGACGCGGCCGCGCAGGGCGAGCCGTCCGGCGAGGCCCGCCTTGGCGCTGTGCGCGTGCACCAGTTCGGGCCGTACCTCGTCGAGCAGGTGGGCGAGCCGTCGTACCTCGCGCCGGAGACCGGCGCCCGGGGAGCGGTCGGCGCGCCACCGGCGCACTTCGGCGCCCAGGTCCCGCGCGCTCTCGGCCAGTTCACCACCGGGGCAGGCCACCGTGACCCGCAGACCGGCCGTGAGCTGGGCCTTCGCCAGGTCCAGGACCACCCGGGCCACGCCGCCCTCGACGGGTTGCGTCAGGTGCATGACCCGTGGCCGAGGGTCGGTTGCTGATCGGTGCATACGCGGGATTCCTCGCTCACGGGGGGCGCTCGGGACTGCGGGCGGGAACGCGCCGCACTACTGCACGTCCACGGCGGCGAAGAGCGCGCCCGCCCACGCCGCGTCGCGCTGGGAAACGAGCCGGAAGGTCGGCCGGTCACCGCCCTGCGCGAGACCGGTACCTAGATCGAACACATCCGAGTCGTAGCCGAGCGTGTTGGCGTACGCGGGCTCACGCCGGGCGCGTACCGGTCCGGGGTCGTTGATCGTGGAGTTGAGTACGTCGTCGGCCGGGTTGGCGGAGTCGCCGAGCGGGCGGGGGGTGCGGCCGGCGGTGGTGAGCGTGAGCGAGTCGCCCGTGCCGCCCCGGTCGCCGTTGTAGGCCACCAGGCCCACCTGGCCGGTGGCGCCACGCGGGGCGCGTACCCCGTTCAGCCGAATCTCGGCCGGCCGGTCGAGGGAGTCGAAGCCGTCCCAGAGGGAGAGCGCGCGCAGCGGTTGCGCCGGGTCCTCGTAGGCCACGACCAGTGTCCAGCCGCCCCAGGCACCGGACCTCGACCTTCCCATGGCCACGTTCACCTGGCCGACCGTCCACAGCCCCGCGCCGCTCGACCGGACCAGGCCGGTGACGTCCGCCGAGGCCTGGAAGGCGTCCGCGCCGCGGCCCACCCGGTGGCCCACGACGGTGTCGGCGAGCAACTCCTTGTACTGGCCGCCCGGTTCGGCGATCAGCACCCGCCCGTTGTCCTTGGCCGGCTTCTGCTCGCCGGCCAGCAGGTTGCCGCCCCAGTACAGCCGCGCGTACGTCACCCGGGCGCCCTCCGGCAGCCGGACCTCGGCGCGGGAGGAGTTGTAGGTGTTGGGGTCGTCGTCGACGTCGACGTAGAACATGTCGAAGCTGCCGTTCACCGCCGGGACCCGGCCCTCGCGCGCCGCCGCGCAGGGCGGTTCGGAGGCCTGGACGGGCGCCGTGCGGCAGCTGATGGATGTGTTGGCCGCGCGGGCGAACCCGCCGTGCAGCACCGCGTGGTAGCGCTCGGCGAAGGGGATGCGCGTGGATTCCGGGGCGGGCGGGGCGGTCGCCCGGGCGGTGCCGGGTACCCAGATCGCGGCGAGGGCGAGGGCGCTCACCGACGTGCGGCGCAACAGCGGGCCCAGGGGATGACGCATGACCGGCTTCGCCCTTTCGGGGAGAGGGGAGAGGGGGAGGCGGGAGGGGTGCGATGGGATGCCAATACGGGTAAGTCGGGAGATGCGCAACTCTAATCGCCATCTGCATTAATCCGTCGAAACCGGGCATGTGTGTCGGAATCGTGAAGGCGGCCACTCGGGAGATCACTCCTTTGGCGGCACAACCCGGACAGGTGCCGCGCGTTGACACAGCGCTGGGCATCCGCCCGGATGTTTGTTTCGATCTCAAGGAGCACCTCTCCATGTCGCGTATCGCGAAGGGCCTGGTCCTGTCCACCGCCGCCGTCGCGGCCGTCGCCGGCGGCGCCGGTGTGGCTGCCGCCGACAGCGGCGCGAACGGCGTCGCCGCCCACTCCCCGGGCGTGCTGTCCGGCAATGTGATCCAGGTTCCGATCCACGTGCCGATCAACCTCTGCGGCAACACCATCGACGTGGTCGGCCTGCTGAACCCCGGGTTCGGCAACACCTGCGTCAACGGCTGACGCCGCGGCTGTTCCCTTCGGCCGGCCGTCCGCCCGCGCGTCCCGCGGGAGGGCGGCCGGTTCGTGCGTCCGCGGAGCCGCCGCCGTCCGCGCCCCGACCCGGGTCCCACAGGCGTTTGCGGGATCTCATATGTCTTGTGAGCACGGGGTTTCCGGCCCGCCGGTACGTCGTTGGACACATCGTCAGAACTCCCGCCGGCGGCTTGCGTTGCCGAAAGCCGCCCGCAGAAAGGAAGCCCGATGAAGTCCCTGAAGGCTGCCGCCGTCGTGGCCGGTTCCGTGGCCCTCGCCGGCGTCGCCGCGCCCGCGTTCGCCTACAGCACCGCCGAACTCACGCCCACCAGCCTCAACGGCGCCGTGAACACGCTCACCAAGGGCCCCCTGGATCTGAACCAGGCGATGCCGCTGCAGCACCAGTCGAACGCCCTCGACACCGAGAACAAGAACTCCGTGCTCAGCACGGTCAAGGGCGCGGCCGCCTCGCTCAACCAGCACAACCCGCTGCTGGGCGGGCTGCCCCTGCAGAGCTGAGGCGGTGCGGCCGGGATCGCCGCGGGGCCGTTCGAGGGACACCGTTCGAGGGACGTCGAGAGGCGTCCCTCGTTCGTGTGGCGGAACCCGCCGGGCGTCCGCCGGTCGGGTGAGCGGACCCCCGGCGGCCCCGCGGCCCGTCGATAAGGTCGCGCGGTGACCTCAACCCCAAGCACCACCCGCCCCTTCCGCGTCGCCGACCTCGGCACCCTCGTCGTGCTGGCCTGGAGCGGCGAGGCCCCCGACGGCAGCGACATGCCCTATCTGCTGGCCTACTCCCTCGGCGACGCCGAGGGCGGCCCCCGGGCCACCGCGGCCGCGATCGAGGCGCTGCTGGAGAACAACGGACTGCCGGTCGGCGGCGACCTCGTCGACGGCACCGCCCGGCCGAGCCTGCCCGTCACCCTGCTCGTCGAGGCCGGCCAGGCCGTCCTCACCCTGGCCCCGCTCAACGCCCAGTGCCCCGCACCCCCGGAGTGGCTCGCCGCGGTCGGCGAACGCGGTTACGCCTACCTGGTGTTCACCACCCGCCCCTGGCCCGAGGCCGAGCCCGGCAGGCCCGTCACCCCCGAGGCGCTCAAGGAGTTCGGCGGAGCCGAGGAGACCCTGACGGCCGCCGCGCACGTCGTGCTGCCGGCCCGCCGCCTGCGCGGCTGATGGCCGGGACCGCGGGCGCCGGGCGGGGGTTCGCGCTGCTGACGGTGGTCGCGGGGGCGGCCGGGCTGCTGGCCTCCTGGGTCATCACCCTCGACAAGTTCAAGCTGCTGGAGAACCCGCACTTCGTCCCCGGATGCAGCCTGAACCCGGTGGTGTCCTGCGGCAGCGTGATGAAGAGCCACCAGGCCGCGGTGTTCGGGTTCCCCAACCCGATGCTGGGCCTGGTGTCCTACGGCGTCGTCGTCTGCGTCGGCACGAGCCTGCTGGCCGGCGCCCGCTTCCCCGGCTGGTACTGGCTCGCCTTCGACGCCGGCTGCGCCTTCGGCGTCGGCTTCGTGTCCTGGCTGCAGTTCCAGTCGCTGTACCGGATCGGCGCGCTGTGCCTGTGGTGCTGCCTGGCCTGGGTCGCCACCATCGTCCTGTTCTGGTACGTCACCTCCTTCGCCGTACGCCGCCGGTTCCTGCCCGCGCCACCGTGGCTGCGCACGTTCCTCGGCGAGTTCACCTGGGTGCTGCCGCTGCTGCACATCGGGGTCGTCGGCATGCTGATCCTGACCCGATGGTGGGACTTCTGGACAAGCTGAACAGCCGACCAATGCTGCACCCGGGCGAATTGTGAACTGAGGTCGTTTTCCGGCTCGTTACCCGGTACGGACGTCGCTTCCCCGCATTCCGAAAGGGCCCGTACCTGACATGAAGCCGACCACCCGAGGAACCCTTGCCGCCGTCGTCACGGGTGTCGCGGCCGCGGCAGCCGCCGTGGGCGCCGCCGCCGTGCCCGCCGCCGCGGCCGGGACGGTCCCCGTGCCCGTACCCCTGGACGGCGTCTCGAAGTCCCTCAACACGGAGGTGCCCAGGCTCGGCATGGAGCTGCCGCTGCTGACGCCCGGCGCCCCCGAGGGGCCGCGCTATGTCGAGGGCCGGCTCCTCCCGGACCGGCTGCTGCCGCAGGTCCCGCTCAGCGGCGGACTGCCCGGCCTGGACCTGCGGGCCCCGCTCCCGCACCTCCTCGGCGACCGCTTCGACCACGTCGGCGTCGACGCCCCCGCCTCCGACCTGCGCACCCTCGCCCCCGGCCTGTCGGTCGACGCCCCGCTCACCGCGCCCGACCCGCGGCACTTCGGCCTGCCGGGCCTGAAGCAGCCCGGGGCCGGCGTCCTCGCCCCGGTCGTGCAGACGGTCGCCGGCGGCGACCTGGGCGCCGGTCCCGGGCTCTGACTCCCCTTTAATCACGGCCGTTTCGGGCCCACGGTGCATCGGATGGCGGCGCGGCGGTGACCGGGCGGCCCCTCGGACGGTTACCGGTAGCGACAGCGATCGGTGAACCGTACGAGGAGTGGGCATGGTCGTCGGAGTCGGTGGTGTGGCGGTGGGGGCGGAGCCCGGGGCCGGGCAGCCGGACAGAGCCGGGACGGGCAGACCGACGCGGCGCGAGATGACGCGGGGGCTGCTCGCCTCCGCCGCCGCGCTGGCGCTCGCCCCGGTCGTCGCCGCCTCCCGGCCGGTGCCCGCGGTGGCCGGGCCGGCGGGCACCTCCTTCGACGAGACCTACCGGGGCCGCCGTATCCGCGGAGCGCTGGTGGCGGGGCGGGCCGCCGGCGGGGGCGAGTGGCAGGTCACGGTGGACGGCCGGCCGCTGCATCTGATGCGGCGGGCCGACGGCTCCTGGCTCAGCATGCTCGACCACTACAGCTCGTACCCGACCCCGCTGGCGGCGGCCCGGGCGGCCGTCGACCAGCTCGGGCCCGGGCAGCGGCTGCGCGACCTGGCCCCGGGGCCGATGGGCGGGGACCACATGCACATGGGGGGAGACCATGGCGTACGTGCGTAAGGACGTCGGGAGACTGACGGCCGGCGAGCGCAGACGGCTGGTGAAGGCGTTCCTGGAGGTCAAACGCCGGGGCGAGTACGACGAATTCGTGCGGATGCACATCGACTACTACACCCCCGACGGCGACGACGGGCTGCGCACCGCCCATATGGCGCCCTCCTTCCTGCCCTGGCACCGCCGCTTCCTGCTGGAGCTGGAGCGCGCCCTGCGCCGGGTCGACTCCTCGGTGACCGTGCCGTACTGGGACTGGACCAGGGACCGCACGCCGTCCTCCGTCCCCTGGACGAAGGACCTGCTCGGCGGGAACGGCCGGGCCCGCGACCAGCAGGTGATGACCGGGCCGTTCGCGTACTCCGCCGGGCACTGGACCATCAAGGAGGGCATCACCGACGGGCAGTTCCTCGCCCGCGACCTGGGCCGGGCCCGCGCCCCGATCGAACTGCCCACCAGGGCCGAGCTGAACTGGGCGCTGGACGACCCGACGTACGACGTCTCCCCCTGGGACTCGACCGTCACCCGGGGCTTCCGCAACAAGCTGGAGGGCTGGGGGACCGGCAACGGCAGCGCGTCCTGGCGCAACCACAACCGGGTGCACCGCTGGGTCGGCGGGGCGATGCTCGGCGGGGCCTCCGTCAACGACCCCGTCTTCTGGCTCCACCACGCCTTCATCGACCTGCAGTGGGAGCGCTGGCAGGCCCGGCACCGCGGGCGGCGCTATCTGCCGGCGAAAGCGCCGGGCCTCACGGACCCGCAGCACGAACGGGTCGTCGCCCGCGGCGAGAAGCTGCCGCCCTGGGACGTGACCCCGCAGTCGCTGGAGGACATGAGCCGGATCTACCGGTACGCCTGAGGCGCTCCGGACACGGGAGGAGCCCCGGTGCCGAGGCACCGGGGCTCCTCCGCGGGCGCCGGCTCAGTGGCCGTAGCCGCCACCCTTGTGGTCGCCGTCCTTGTGGTCGTCGTCCTTGTGGTCGTCGTCCTTGTGGAGGTGGCCTGCGTTGACGCAGGTGTTGCCGAACGCGGGGTTCAGCAGACCGACCACGTCGATGCTGTTGCCGCACAGGTTGACCGGGATGTTGATCGGTGCCTGGATCACGTTGCCGGACAGCACGCCGGGCGAGCCGACGGCCTCGCCGTTGGCGCCCGCGTCGGCCAGAGCCAGGCCGGCTCCGCCGATCACCACAGCGCCGGTGCCGAGGGCGACGACGGCGGCCTTCGCGATGCGAGACATCACGTTCTCCTTCTTGTTGCCTTGTTGCTCGGGGAGTGCGGCGGCAGGACCAGCCGCCGCACTCCCCGTTCAACGCCGCGACCTGCGGCTGGTCACGCCGATCACGGGACCATCACCCCAAGGGCCGGGATCGGGGGTGGCTCGCCCCTACTTGAAGGCGTGGACGTTGCGTTCGGCCCAGCCCGCGAAGGAGCCGGCCGGGCGGCCGAGGATCCGCTCCACATCGGGGCTGACCCGCTGCTCGGCGGGGAGCGGTGCGCCGATGATGTCGAGCGTGCCGTCGATCACCGGCTCGGGCATGAACCGCGCCATGTGCTCGCGGGCCTGCTCACGGGTGAGCTCGACGAACCCGACCTCCTCGCCGAGCGCCTCGGCGAACGCGGCGGCCTGCTCCCGCGGGGTGACGGCGGCCGGCCCGGTCAGCTCGTAGGTCTGCCCGGAGTGGCCCTCCTCGCGCAGCACGGCGGCGGCGACCTCGGCGATGTCCGCCGGGTCGACGACCGGCAGCGCCACGTCGGCGAACGGGGCGATCACCGCGCGCTGGGTGCGCACCGCCTCGGCCCAGCCGTAGGCGTTGGACGCGAAGCCGCCCGGCCGCAGGATCGTCCAGTCGAGGTCCGAGGAGCGTACGGCCTCCTCGAACTCCCGCAGCCGGCCGTGCGAGAGGACGTCCGGGCGGGTGCCGTTGATCTGCGAGGACAGCAGCACCACGCGCCGTACACCGCCCTCCGCGGCGGCCGCCACCACCTCGGTGGCCGGGGCTCCGCCGCCGAGCAGGTCGCCGGCCAGCAGGATGAAGAGGGCGTCCGCGCCGTCCACGGCGGGGCGCAGCGTATCGGGCTCGGCGAGGTCGGCCCGGACATGCCGGGCGCCCTCCGGGAGGTCGTAGGAGAGGGGACTGCGGGAGACGGCGGTGACCTTCGCTCCCGCCGCGGCGAGTGCCTCGACGAGCGGACGGCCGACGTTTCCGGAGGCTCCGGTGACAACGATCATGACAGCTCCAAAGTGGTGAGCAGAGCGGGGAGTTGGTTGATGTTCACGACGCTAGCATCCTTCGGATAGTAGGTACCTAGAGGAAAGTGACTATGCGGCCGCCTCATGGAGTGACGGCTCCTCGTACCGCGCCGTGAGAGCGCGGCCGAGGCGGGCCAGGTGCTCGCGGGCCAGGGGCGGGCCGACCACCTCGACGCGGGTGCCGAGGCCCGCCAGCTGCGCGGCCAGCACCTCCACCGAGGGACCGGCGGCCTCGATCTCCCGGCGGCCGTCCGGCAGCAGCCGGCCGATGCTCAGCCGCCCGCCGAACAGCTGCTGGAGCAGGGACAGGGCGTCCGGCTCCGCCCAGGCCTGGACGGTAGCCGCGAACAGCCGGTCCTCCAGCTGGGTGACCAGGGTGCGCCAGGCGGCCGCGAGGTCGAAGTCGGCGGGCCGGCGCACCGGTTCACCTGTCGCCTCGACCGAGGTGACGCGGCCCAGCCGGAAGGAGCGCAGGCCGTGGTCGGTGCCGGCCACCAGGTACCAGTGGCCCGCCTTGAGGACCAGGCCCAGCGGGTCCACCGTGCGGTCGCTCGGCGTGCGGCCCGGGCGGGCGTAGCCGAGCCGCACCCGCACCCCGTCCAGGACCGCGCGTTCCAGCGCCCTGTGGTGCGTGCCGCCGGTCATCACGGCCGTGCGCGACCAGTCCAGGTCGTCGACCATCCGGGCCCGGGACGCCGCCTCCGCGTGCGGCCGCAGCGGCTCCGGGATCGCGCGCAGTAACTTGCGCAGCGCCGAGCGCAGTTCGGGGGAGGCCGCCGAGGAGCCCGCGGCCAGGAACAGGGCCTGGATCTCCGGTGAGGTGAGCCCGGTCAGATCGGTCCGGGCGCCGCCGACCAGCCGCCAGCCGCCGCCCCGGCCGCGCTGCGCGTAGACGGGCACGCCGGAGGCGGTCAGGGCCTCCAGGTCGCGCCGCGCGGTGCGTTCGGAGACCTCCAGCTCGGCGGCGAGCTCCGCGGCGGTCACCCGGCCCCGCGCCTGGAGGAAGAGAAGAGCGGCCACCAGTCGGTCAGCTCGCATCAGAGATCAGCCTTTCGTGGAATGCGGTGGGAAAGTGGCCGGAGGGTGGCCTGTTTGGTCGGGAGACTCGATGACATGACCGACACCACGAAGCCCGCAGACCCGCGCGACGGACTGCTCAAGGCCGTCGACCTGGCCGGTGCCGTCCTCGCCGCGCTGCGGCCCGAGGACTACGACGCCACCACCCCGTGCCCCGACTACTCGGTGCGCCAACTGTCCAATCACCTCGTCTCCGTGGTCCGCAGGGTTGCCGTGATCGGCGCCGGCGGGCAGTTCTTCTCCGTTCCGCACTTCGCCGAGGACGTCGCCGACGGCGACTGGGCCAAGGCCTGGACCGCCGGGGCCGAGGAACTCAAGGCCGTCTGGTCGGACCCCGCGATCCTGGGCCGGGAGATCGGCCTGCCCTGGGGCCCGGTCCCCGGCGCCGCCGCCGCGGTCATCTACACCAACGAGTTCGTCCTGCACACCTGGGACCTGGCCAAGGCGACCGGCCAGAGCCCCGAGTGGGACGACACCGTGCTGGCCGCCCCGCTGGCCGCCATGCAGCGCGCCGTCCCCCGCGAACCGCGCGGCGGCCAGGTGCCGTTCGGTCCCGTCGTCGACGTCCCGGAGGACGCCCTCGCCATCGACCGCCTGGTCGGCTGGTACGGCCGCAGGCCCTGAGCCCGCGACGCGTCAGCGTCCAGGAACCGCTTCGAGAGGCCGCCGGACTGCGTCGTCCGGCGGCCTCTCGTGTGAGGCCCGCCAAGTTCCTGCGGGTGCCCGGGGGATGTGGCGCCGGGAACCTGGCGGGCGGTCCGGGAGGTGCGGTCAGACGGTGCCTATGGCCTGCGGGAAGCAGAAGAAGCGGTACGGGTCGTACTTGGCCTTGATGCGGGTCAGCCGCGGGTAGTTCTCCGCGTAGTACGACACCTTCCAGTTCTTCAGCGACGGGTCCATCCAGTTCTGGTAGCTCTCGCCGTTGGACAGCGGGTCGATCGTCGCGAAGCCGTTGCTCACCCAGGAGTTGGCGACCGCCTTGGCCTCGTCGGTCACCTGGGCCGGGTCGTTGATGAAGACCCGGTAGTTGACCGAGAAGAGCGAGTCGCGGTGCACGTACGCGGTGTCGGTGCGCGCCAGGGAGTTGGCCTCGCCGCCGAAGAAGTGGAAGTCCAGGTAACGGGACTGGCCCGCCCTGCGGTTGGCGTCGAACGCGGTCATCACGTCCGCCCAGCCGCTCGCCGGGTACGGGCTGCTGCCCAGACGGGTCCGCTCCACGCCGTAGGACGGGCGGGACAGCGTGCCCTGCGGGGTCTTCCCGGAGCGCTGGCACTGCGCCTCGGTGAGGTTCGAGCAGCCGAAGATCATCATCATGAGCTGCTGGTACGTCATGACGCCGCTCTGCTGCTGCAGGGGAGCACCCGTCAGCGCGGTCAACCGGGCGGCCTCACCGGCCAGTTCGGTGGGCGTGCCGCGCGAGGCGAGGAACACGTTGGCCTGCGGGACCGAACCGGGCGCGGCGTCGGCCTGCACCACATAGGCGCCGCCGCCGATGGTGTGCGGGGCGTCCACCAGCCAGCGGGCCACTCCGTCGAGGACGTCGGCCATGCTGTCGTAGGGGAAGATCAGGTTGCTGAAGGCCATCTGGTCGCCGCTGTGCGGGGTGACCGTGAACCTGGTGACGATGCCGAAGTTGCCGCCACCGCCGCCGCGGATCGCCCAGAACAGGTCCGGGTACTGGGTGGCCGACGTGGTCACCGTGGAGCCGTCGGCCAGCACCAGCTCGGCGGAGGTGATCGCGTCGCAGGCCATGCCGGTCGGCCGGGTCAGGAAGCCGAAGCCGCCGCCCTGGAGGAAGCCGCCGGCGCACACCGTCGGGCAGCCGCCCTCGCTGACCACCAGGCCGTATGGTGCCAGCGCGTTGAGGATGTTGACGTTCTGCGCGCCCGGACCGATGTCCACGGACGAACTGCTGTTCACCGTGACGGCGTTGAGCCGGGACACGTCGATGATCAGACCGGGGGTCGTCGACCAGCCGCCGTAGTTGTGGCCGCCGCTGCGCACGGCCGTCCGCACGCCCTGGTCCTGGGCGAAGCGCACACAGGCCGCGACGTCCGCCGCGCTCTGGCAGTACGCGACCGCCTGCGGGTTCACGGCGTCGAACTGCGCGAGTTCCACCTGCCGGGCGATGGTGTAGTAGGAGTCGGTGGGCAGCACGAGCGTGCCCGAGAGCCGGTTCGCCAGCGAGCTCCACGGCGTCGAGGAGGCTGTCGACGAGGCTTCGGCGGCGACCGGGGCGGCGGGCAGGAGGGCGAGGCCGGCGGCGGTCGACCCGGCGCCGAGCAGAGTTCTGCGACTGATCACGCGGTGTCCCATGGTTGATGCGGGTGTGGTTGCTGTGTGGGGGAAAGGCTGGGGGAAATGGCCCGCGCGGGGCACGGAGAGTGGGAGTGGGTGGCACCGCACCCCGCGCGGACCGGTCGGTGCGGCGCGGTCAGGAGACCTTCTTGCCGCGCGCGGCGGACTTGACGACGCCCTTGAGCATCGAACGGCCCAGGTCGCGCATCTCCTTGGGCCCGTTGGTGCTCGCCCACCACATGAACTTGATCATCGTGGGGGTGGTGGCCCGGTAGAAGCGGTGGTCCTCGCCGTCCTTCCAGCCGAAGGGCGTGTTGACCGACTCGCAGTCGTTGATGGCCTGGAAGACGATGTCCGCCGCCTTGTCGCCGTCGATCTCGCCCGCCTCGTAACGCTCACAGGTCTCGTGGGTCACGTCGAGCAGGTGCTTGAAGGCGTGGCTGTCCGGCCACCACAGGCCCGGGTAGGGGGCGTTCTCCATCTCCCGGAAGTGCCGGTCGTCGCCGTCCAGCTGGTACTCCTGGCGGGCCTGGATCTGCCGCATGGTGGCCGGCGTGGTGAAGCAGGCCCAGACCCGGAACACCGCGTTCCAGAGCCGGAAGTGGGAGAACGCGATGTAGGAGCTGTTGACGATCATGTCGTTGTAGGTGAGCAGCCCCTGCTCCAGGCGCTCCACGTACTCGAAGCGCTTGGTGGAGAAGTCGTCGTCGCGCAGCGCCTCCAGGAGGCGGTAGCACAGCGCGTCCACCACCTCGAAGGTGTTGGACAGACCGCGCGAGTACAGCGGGTCGACGAAGCCGGCCGCGTGCGACATCAGGCACCAGCGGTCGCCGATCGTCTGCTTCGACGAGTACTGGATGCGGTCCGGCGTCGAGATCCACTCGCGCACCCGGCGCGCACCCTCGAACTGGCGCTTCACCGCCGGGTACTTGTCGAGGTAGTGGTTGAACTCCTCGTCCGGGGTCATGTCCTTGGGCTGCGGGTACAGCCGCTCGTCGAAGGTCAGACCCACGCTGCACATCGGGTTGCGGGAGTCCTCGTAGTTGTCGAACGGGATGATCCAGAACCAGCCGCGCTCGATCAGGTGGTGCAGGGTGCCGCCGTGGAACGGGGACTCGGCCGGGGGCCGCAGCGCCTCGGGGTAGTTGCACACGTCGTCGTACGGCTTGATGCCGACGTAGTGCGTGAACAGCGACCGCGCGTGGTGCTTGATCCGGGACGGCTTCTCGCGCAGGTCGAACTTCTGGGCGAGCGGCGAGCGGAAACCGCTGGCGTCGATGAGGTACTTGGCGCGGAACACCTCGCCGCTCTGGCCGGTGACCGTCACCCCCTCGTCGTCGAAGTCCAGGTCGGTGGCGCGCCAGTTCTGCCGCAGCGTGCAGCCGTACTTGGCGGCGACGTTGAAGTAGTAGGTGTCGGTGTCCTGGCGGAACATGTGGGTGGCTTCGGTCAGCATCTTCGGGATGACGAACATCGTCGCCTCGCGCGGGTCCGGCTCCCGGTTCGGGACGTGCCGGACGAAACCGAAGCTCTGCTTCCTGCCGTGGTGGGCGCCGATGTACTTGGTGACCGCCTTGACGTCGAGCAGGTGCTTGAGCTCGGGCACGTCGTAGCGCACGGCGAGGATGTGCAGCCACTCCACGAGCTGCGGGTTCTGGGACTCGCCGACCGCGAACCGCGGGTGCTGGCCGGCGTCGACGAGCACGACCTTCGCGCCCTGCCGGGCCAGGATCGCGCCGGTGATCGAGCCGCCGATCCCGGCACCCAGGATGATGACGTCGCACTCGGTCCACTGGTCGGCCGCGGGGGCCTTCTTCTCCGCCGGGGCCTTGGCGGGTATCTCTGTCTCGGCCTTGCCGGTCAACTCGGAACTCCTCTTCTGACGAGGCGTCGGCGCAGGTGGTCGACGCCGACCGGGTCTGCGGTCAGCTGTCGGTGGGGGCGTCCGCGGGGGCGCCGAACCAGCGCTGCAGGGCGGCGGTCAGGCCCTCGGCGGAGCCGTCGGGGGAGACCCAGGCGATATAGCCGTCGGGGCGGACGAGCAGGTCGGCGGCCGGGGCCTCGGGGTCGGGCCGGGAGGCGGTGACGACGTCCACGCGGCCGGCCCAGCCGGCGGCGGCCGCGGTGAGGGCGTCGCCGCCGCGCAGGTTCAGCAGCAGCGCGCGGCCCCGGGTGAGCAGTTCGTACGTGGTCGTCTTCTCGTCGCCGACGATCAGGTCCTGGTCGGGCAGCCGGTGGCCGAGCAGCGGGTGGCCGCCCTCGCCCATGTCGTAGGTGATGTCCAGGCCGGTGACCAGGCCGACCAGGTGGCGGCGGACCGCCTCGATGCCGACCAGTTCGCCGAAGAGCTCGCGCAGCGGCTGCATCTCGGGGCCGCCGAGGTACAGGGAGCGCTGCACCAGGGTGTTGGCGACGATCCGGCCGCCGACCGGGTGGCGCTCGCTGTGGTAGGTGTCCAGCAGGCCCTCGGGAGCGTGGCCGTCCAGTGCGGCGGCCAGCTTCCAGCCGAGGTTCACCACGTCGCCGACGCCCGCGCTGATGCCCTGGGCGCCGATGGGCAGGTGGATGTGGGCGGCGTCGCCGGCCAGGAAGACCCGGCCCGCGCGGTAGGCGGCGGCCTGGCGGCTGGCGTCGGTGAAGTAGCTGGTCCACAGCGGCCGGTAGCCGTGGATGTCCTCGCCGGTGACACGCTGGAAGGCGTCGGCGACCTCGGGGAAGCTGGGCGCCTCCTGGGTCGGGCGGACGCCCGCGCCGCGCTCGAAGACGACGACACGGGTGGCGTGCGGGCCCAGCGGGAGGACCACGACCATGCCGGAACCGCCGACCTCGCCGGTCGGGCGGATGCGCAGCTCGTTGGTGGCGACGTCGGCCATCAGCATCTCGATGGTGGCGCTGTTGCCGGGGAAGTCGATGCCGGCCAGCCGGCGCACGGTCGAGCGGGCGCCGTCGCAGCCCACCAGGTAGGCGGCGCGCAGCCGTTCCACGCCGTCGGCGGTGGCCACCTCCACCTCGACACCGGTGTCGTCCTGGGCCGTGCCGATGACCTCGTGACCGCGGCGGATGTCGGCGCCGAGGCCGGTCGCCCAGACATTCAGAATGGCCTCGGTACGGGACTGCGGAACACCGCGGACGCCGAAATTGCCGCCCTCGACGATGCGATAGTCGATGGGCAGTCCACCGAAATGACCGAAGGGTATCGTCTCGAGTTCGCCGAATTGTTCGAGAAGCCCGCGCTGTCCGAACTCCTCGATGGTACGGGCCGAGAACCCGAGCGCCCGGGACTGCTGCATGGGCTCGGTCAGGCGGTCGAGCACGATCACCGAGCGCCCTGCCAGGCGGAGTTCACCGGCGAGCATGAGTCCGGCCGGGCCGGCTCCGGCGACAATTACGTCGGCATGAAAATCGTCCATGTTTCCTCTCCCAACTGGACTTTTCTCCAGTATTCCGGGGGAGCCCGAGAAGCTGAACGGATGCAAGTACAGGTCTCTGACAAATTTCGTCAGAGGATTTCCAGCTGTGTCAGGTGCCGGGAAACGCGCGAGGGTGCCGGCGGGAAATCTCCGGCACCCTCGGTCGGCCTCGCTGTGGGTCAGAGCAGGCCCAGCGCCCGGTCGACCCGGACCTCGATCACCACCAGGCCCGGCGGCTCCGGCGGCGGCGACCAGTAGCGCTTGGCGTACTGGCGCACCCCCTCCTGGATCCGTAACGGGTCCTCGCTGACGGTGCCGGTGCCCTCCAGGGTGAGCCAGTGGCCGCCCACCGTCTGGCAGAGGGAGACCCGGCTGCCCGGCGCGGCCAGCAGGTTCCTGGCCTTGCGCCGTGTCACCGCGGTCATGACCCGGGCCAGGCCCGCCTCGGCGTCCCAGGTGAACCGCACGGGGGTCACATGGGGCGAACCGTCGGGGCGGATCGTGGTGAAGGTGCACAGGTGGTTCTCGGCGAGGAAGGCCTCGGCCGCGGGCGACAACCGCAGTGACGTCGGCATACCGGCTCCGTTCTCAGGCCTTGGCGGGGGCGGCGGCCGGCTGGTCCGACGCCGGGTGCGAGGCCTTGGTGAGCGGCATCAGGATCAGGGTCAGCAGCAGACCGGCGGCGGCGAAGCAGGCGCCCGAGATGAACGCGTCGTGGAAGACCTCGGTGCGGGCGTGGTCCACCCGGGCCGGGTCACCGTGCGCCCAGGCGGTCAGCTCCGCCACCCGGCGGAAGGCGTAGGTGGCGGCCACGGCCAGGCCGAGGGCGCCGCCGACCTCCTGCGCGGTGTTGATGAGACCGGCGGACAGACCCGACTCGTCCTCCTGGGTGCCGCTGAACGCGGAGACCTGCACCGGCACGAACGACAGGCCGAGGCCCAGTCCGGAGAGCAGGAACGCGGGCAGCAGGTCGACCAGGTAGGAGGCGTCGGACGGGGCCCGCCAGAGCAGGAACATGCCCACGCTGGTCAGCGTCAGACCGGTCATCAGCACCGGCTTGGCGGCGACCTTCGTCACCAGCTGGGAGGCGACACCGGCGCCGACCGCGACGATCACCGCGAGCGGCACGTACGCCAGACCGGTCTTCAGGGCCGACCAGCCGAGGACCTGCTGCATGAAGAGGCTGGCGAAGAAGAACAGGGTGACGCAGGTGCCGAGCAGCAGGACGGCGACGACGTTGGCGGCCGTCAGCGACCGGCGCTTGAAGACGCTGAACGGGATCAGCGGGGCCTCGGTGCGCTGCTCGATCACCACGAAGGCGAGCAGCAGCAGGGCGGAGAGGGCGAAGCCGCCGTAGACGCGGGCGGTCGGGACGTGGGAGTCGGAGACGGTCTGGCCGAGGCTGAAGATGAGCAGCACCAGACCGGCGGTCAGGGTGACGGCACCGGCGACGTCGAAGGAACGGCGGGGCCCCTCGGCACGGCTCTCGCCGACGACCCGGGGAGCGATCACCGCGCACAGCAGACCGATCGGCACGTTGATGAAGAAGATCCAGCGCCAGCCCGGCCCGTCGGTGAGCAGACCGCCGAGGGTGACACCGGCGACGGCGGCGATACCGCTGAGCGCGCCCCAGGCTCCGAGCGCCTTGTTGCGCTCGGCGCCCTCCTTGAAGTTGTTGGCGAGCAGGGACAGCGCGGCGGTCGCGATGAACGCGGCACCGAGACCCTGGGCGCCGCGCGCCACGATCAGCATGGGCGCGTTCTGCCCGAACCCGGCGAGCAGCGAGGCGCCGGAGAAGAGCAGCAGGCCGGTCTGCAGCATCCGGCGGCGGCCGAACGCGTCGGCGAGCCGGCCGGTCAGCAGCAGGAAGCCGCCGAGCAGCATGCCGTACGTGGTGACGATGTACTGCAGGGAGGTCTGCGAGATGTGCAGTTCCTTCTCGATCGTCGGCAACGCGACGTTGACGATCGACACGTCGAGGAAGGTCATGAAGCCGGCCAGGCAGAGGAACGCCAGGATGAGTCCGGGGCGCTGGGGCGGGGCCGATTCCGAGTTGGTGGGGGGACGGCGCAACGACTCTTGGGTCGACATGTCGCTCCTAGTGGATGTGACGGAGGGGTGTTCGGCAGGGACGGGGAGAACGGGAAGGACGTCAAGGCATCGCGCGAGGCGGGGAGTTGGGTCACTCACCCGTCTTCCGGGAAGCTAGCATCCTGGGTAAAGTAGGTACCTAGAGGAAAGTGACTTCCTGGGAGGGTCCGAATGGGCAGCAAGGCCGCCGACGTGCAGGGCGCACGGGTCGATTCCGAGCTGGCGTGCCCGGTCTCGCCGGTGCTCGACATCGTCTTCAGCCGCTGGACGACGCCGATCCTGTGGACGCTGAACGAGTACGGCCGGCAGCGCTTCGTCGAGCTGCAGCGCAACATCGCCACGATCACGCCGAAGGTGCTCACCCAGCGGCTGCGGCAGATGGAGCGCGACGGCCTGGTGGTGCGCACGTACTACCCCGAGGTGCCGCCCCGGGTGGAGTACGAGATCAGCGAGCTCGGCCGCAGCCTGGCGCCGATCTTCGCCCACCTCGCCGACTGGTCCGCGGAGAACCTCCGGAAGGTCGAGCGGGCCAGGCGGGAGTTCGACGCGGCGGACGAGCCGGTCGCGGTGTCGCTGCGCTGACGTGCTCTCGGTGAAAGCCATGGAGCCCCCTGGGCTTCGGCCGTGCCCCGAAGGGGCGCGGGGAACTGCGCGACCAGCCACGACGGCGCCGCAGCCGAACGACGGCTAGGCGCCGTGCAGCGCGCGCATCGAACCCCGGTAGAAGACCAGCGGGTCGGTCTCCTCGGCGTGCGTGCCGAGGCCGGTGACCTCGCCGAGCAGGATGGCGTGGTCGCCGCCGTCGTACTCGGCGGAGAGCCGGCACTCCAGGTAGGCCAGCGCCTCGCTGAGTACCGGCAGCCCGCCCGGGGACCGGTGGTGCGGCACCTCGGTCAGACGCGCCGACTCGCGGCCCGCGAACTTCCAGGCGAGTCGCTCCTGACTGTGCGTCAGGAAATTGACCACGAAGCCCCCGGACTCGTGGAGGACGGACCGCAGGCGGGACTGCCGGTGCAGGCAGAACAGCACCAGCGGCGGCTCCAGCGAGACGGAGGTGAAGGAGTTCACCGTGGTGGCGGCGCCGTTCTTCTCGTCGCCGGTGGTGATGACGGTGACGCCGGTGGCGAAGTTTCCGCACACCGTGCGCAGCGCACGGCCGTCGACCGGCGGCTGCGGCAGATGTCGGTTGTCCGTGTAGCGGGCCGATGGCTGGACGGGTGTCACATGAGCCCCCTCGTCAGGTGTGCGGAGCCGTGGCGTCCGCGACAGGTGTACGAGCCTTCCGGGTGCCGCCGGCCGTGAGGTGCTCGCGCGGGGACAGCAGCGGGGCCGCCATCGCCGTGGTCACGAGGGCCATGATCACCAGCATGGTGAACATCCGGCCGTCGAGGACTCCGAGGCTCACGGCGGCGTTGAGGATGATGAGTTCGGTCAGACCGCGGGTGTTCATCAGCACGCCCAGGTCCTTGGCCTCGCGCCAGGACAGCCCCGAGAGCCGGGCCGGGACGATGGCGCCGATCAGCTTGCCCGCGCAGGCCACGGCGATGACCAGGACCAGGGCCAGGCAGTCGGTGGCGGTCAGCGCGCCGAGATCGACCCCGAGACCGGTGACGATGAAGAACACCGGAAGCAGCACGAGGCTGGCGTTGTCCAGCGGCCGGCGCAGGTTCGCGGCGAGCACCCGGCGGGGCTCGCGCGGCATGACGAAGCCGAACAGGAACGCGCCGAAGATCTGGTGGATGCCGATCCACGAGGTCAGCCACGACGAGGCGAACACCCCCGCGCACAACACGGCCAGCAGCAGGTTCCAGCGCTCCATGGCCGCCCACCGCCACACCAGCCGGGCCACCAGCGGCCGTACCACCAGGAACATCAGCGCGACGTAGACCGCGCTGTACGCCCCGATGCGGGCCAGCCCCGCCAGGTCGCCGTCCGAGGTGACCAGGGCCGACACATACGCGAGCAGGCACCAGGCCAGCACGTCGTCGATGGCGGCACTGCCCAGCGACAGCGTGCCCAGCCGGGTCTCCGTCAGCCCGTTCTCGGTCAGGATCCGGGCCAGTACCGGGAACGCCGTGATCGACATGGCGGTGCCCAGGAAGGTGGCGAAGGCGAGGAAGGAGATGTGGTGCCCGGCCACGGTGTCGTGGCTCGGGTACAGCACGACCGCCGTGGCGACGCCCAGCCCGAAGGCGAGCGCGATGGACGACAGCGAGACACTCGCCGCCAGCCGCGCGTACGGCCGGATCAGCTGCCGCTCGAACTCCCAGCCCACCACGAACATGAACAGCACCAGGCCCACCTGGGAGACCGCCGACAGGAACGGCCGTACGTCGGTGGGGAACAGACGCTCCGTCAGATGTCCGGGGAGGAGACCGAGGACACTGGGCCCGAGCAGGATGCCGGCCAGGATCTCGCCGGTCACCTTGGGCTGGCCCAGCCTGCGGGCGAGCGCGCCGAGCAGGGCGCCCACCAGCAGGATCACGCCGATGTCGAGCAGCATGGTCGCGATCTGCCGGTCCTGTACCCCGGCCGCCAGGACGGTCGGCCCGGTCACCGGGTGGCCCTGGGTTGTGGCGGGGTGCCGGTCGACCAGACCGCCCGGAACGACAGCTCGGTCAGCCGCCAGCCCCGCTCGGTGCGCCGGGCCGCGCCGCGGGCGAGGGTGCCGGCGACGAACAGCGGATCGCCGGAGGCGTCCGGGTGGTGTACGTGGGTGGAGACCAGGTTGGCGCGCAGCACCGCCCGGTCCCCGTCCACCAGGTCCACCACGGCGGGGGAGTTGAGATGCTGGGTGCGGGCGAAGGCGTCGAGGGCCTGCCGATGCCAGTCGGCGAGCCCCTCGATGCCCTCGTGCCGGCTCATCGGGAACTCGACGCGGGCATCGGCGCTGAACAGCGCGTCCGCCCAGGCGTCGTCCAGTTTGTCGTCGTCAAGGCCCATCAGATATCGGTCCAGCAGGACGCTGATTTCGGCTGCTGCCGCGTCTGAATTCATTACCTGAGCATCGCGCGCGGGCCAATTGCGCCCAAGTGCAGTTGTCGAAGACCTGACGCAGTTGCCGAAGACCTGACGCGGGCGGGGAAGACCTGACAATCCGCGCGCAGTCCTGAACACCGCGGACTTCAGCGGGGCTTGCGACCTTGTCATGCTGGCTCAGGAGGCACCGGCCGGTGAATTCCCGCCCTGTGTCTCATCCCTGAGCTTCATCCGTGTCCTTCACTCGTGTCTTACCTCTACCGGAAGAGAAGAGAGAATGCCGAAGATCGCAGCCGACGGTAAGAACCTGACCGTGCTCAACCTGTTCTCCACCGATTCCGCCGAGAAGCAGGACAGCCTGCTCGCCGCGATGCGCGAGATCGTCGACGCCGCGGCCTACGAGGGCTGGATGTCCAGCACCGTGCACAGCGGCCAGACCAAGTTCGGCACCGCCAACTTCATCCAGTGGCGCTCCACCGAGGACCTCGAGACCCGCTACGCCGGCGAGGAGTTCAAGCACCGCACCCTGCCGCTGTTCGGTGAGATCACCACGGCGATACGGCTGCTGCAGAACGAGGTGGTCTTCACCCAGCAGAAGTCGGGCGTCGAGGAGACCGAGATCGGCCCCTCCCGCGACGACTACACGGCCATCGACCTGTACGGCGTCATGGAGCCGACCCAGGACGCCCTGGTCGACGCGCTCGGTGCGGGCCAGAAGTGGCTCCAGGACGTGCCGGGCTACCGCAGCCACATCGTGCTGCGCGGCCTGCGCGGGCGCGGCATCGAGGGCAAGTGGGTCGTCGTCTACTCGCAGTGGGACAGCAAGGAGGCCTACGACGCCTTCCGTGACCAGCCGGCCGGGGAGCGGTCGGCCGACCGTCAGAAGACCGACGCCCAGGTGGACGCGTTCGCCGTCTGGCGGGACTCCAACACCTACCGCGTGGTGCACACCCGGGCGGCGGGCGAGTGACCTTCCGGGCCGCGGACCGGGGGTGTCCCGCACCACCGGGGAGCGGCCCGGCGTGGAGAGGAAATGCGCGTACTTGTGATCGATCCGGATGACGGGACCGCCGAGCCGCTGGTCTGCCGCCTGGTGCGCAACGGCCACCAGGTCCGGCGGGCCCGCACCGGGCGGGCGGCGCTCGAACAGTGGGAGCAGGCCGAAGTCGTCCTGCTCGACCTGGAGTTGCCGGATCTCGACGGTCTGCAGGTGTGCGCCGAGATCCGGGCCCGGGGCGGTACGCCACTGATCACCTTCACCAGCCGGGACACCGAGATGGACCGGGTGCTCAGCCTGCGGTCCGGCGCGGACGACTGCCTGGTGAAGCCGTACGGGTTCCGGGAGCTGATCGCCCGGATGAACGCGGTGGCGCGCCGCGTCACCCCCGGCGGGGACGCGGCCGGCGTGACCTGCGGGGCGCTGCGGGTGGACCCCGGAGCCCGTGAGGCGTGGGTCGGCGGCCGCCAACTGGAGCTGACCCGCAAGGAGTTCGACATCCTGCTGCTCCTGGCCTCGGCACCGGAGACGGTGGTCTCCCGCCGGGACCTGATCGCCAGGGTGTGGGCGGACGAGTGGGCCATCTCCACCCGCACGGTCGACACACATGTCAGCGCCCTGCGCGCCAAGCTGGGCGACGGCTGGATCGTCACGGTCCGCGGCGTCGGCTACCGCCTGGAAGACGCGGCCCCACCACCGGCCCGTGCGGGGGTCGGCGGCCGGGACAGCACCTGAGATACGTCTCGGGGTGGTGCGAGGCCGAGGAGCTCGTGGTCCTCGCGGGGCGTCGTACCGCTGGGCGTGCGGGAAACCGTGGGCCGTGCGGCACCTGAGGCACGTCTCGGGCGGCGGCGGGCCCCGAGGCTCGTGGTGTTCGCGGGTGTTGCACCGCCGGTCCGTGCGGGGGGCGGTGGTCGGGGCGGTGTCTGAGGGGCGTCTCGGCGCGATGGTGGGCCGAGGCGTGCACGGGGCGGGGCGGAGTGTTCGTGTGGCGGGTCTCGGCGGTGGTGTGACGGGCCGCTGCCGGGTGGGTGGCCGGTGGGTGAATCGGGCCGCCGGCCGTGGGTGTTCGGCTTTGTGCGAAGCCGTGCACCTGGCCGAAGCCGCCCCTGCCCCGGGCGTGCCGGGAGCAGACCTGGGTGCCGGTTTCGAGAGCCGTGCGAAACCGACACCCCTGGATCAGGCGGAGCTGTCCTCCCCCTCCGGGGCAGCTCCGCTCTTTCCGTCCCGCCTTGCCTCCTTGCCCTCCGCGAAGACCCCGGCCTCCGGCAGGGCGTCGGCCTCCGAGATGCCCCCGCTCTCCTCCTCGACCGGCGTCACCTGTCCCTCCAGGACCGCGTCACGGGAGGCCAGCAGCCGTTCGGCGCGGTCCGGGGCGAGGTCGAGCGTGGGCAGTATCTGCGGCATCGCGATACTGGGGAGCAGGTGGCGGAACATGACGATCGCCCGGCGCGTCAGGTCCTTGCGCTCGCACAGGACCTGGGACGTCCACTGGATGCCGGTGAAGGAACCCGCGAGCAGCTCCGCCGTCTCCGCCGGATCGACGTGCGGCAGCAACTCCCCCCGGTCGCGCGCCTCTATCAGGACCTCGGTCAGCCGGTCCGCCCAGGACTGGAACGGCGTGCCGTGGAAGGGGTTGTCGCTCTCCACGCCCTCGTTCCACTGGTCCATCGCCAGACCCACACTGGCCCGGGTCAACGGGTCGTTCTGCAGCAGGTAGGCGAACAGCAGCCCCTGGTCCGAGAGTTCCTGCAGCCTCGTCCGCTGCGCGGGCAACGGCCCGAGGTCGAGCTGCGCCGCTATCACCCCGTGGGCGAGCTCCTCCTTGGAGGAGAAGTGGAAGTACAGGGCCCCCTTCGTGACGCCGGCTCTCGCGATGATCTCCGTGATGGTCGCCGTGGTGTAGCCGCGTTCGTCGAACACCGCGGCGGCAGCCAGCAGGATCGACTCGCGGGTCTGAATTGCTCGTGCTTGTCGTGCCATGGCCTCGGTGCCTGTTTCTATGTCAGAGCTTGGTCAGGTCGCCCCACAAAGAGAACCGGACTGCCAGTCTTTTGTCGAGGGGGGCAACCAACCCCGTACTCATCGACTCTGGGGGCAGACCATGTCTGACTGTGACATATCTGTAATCGACCGGTTAGTCGCTACTCATGGTGGTTCGGAACCGGCTCCCAGCCGACCCGACTCCCCTGCCGGGACGGCCGCGGCGACCCTGACGGCACCCGCATCAGTACAGCTCAACACGGTGACACCGGTGTCCGCCGCGGCCTCCGCGGCGACCGTGGAACAGCGCGACGGACAGGGCTGCCAGGACAGGGGACAGAGTCACCGGATCAACGGGCAGAGCGGTCCGGTCAGTGGGCACAACGTTATGTCCGGCACCCTCGACATCGCTCTCCCGCCCGGTTTCCAGACCGACTCGCCGGTTCTGATCCCGGACCGCGACGCCCCCGTCCACCGCCCCGGCCCCACCGTTCCGCTGCGCCCGGCCGTTCCGCTGCACCCCGCCGACGGGATGGCCACGCCCGAGCTGTGCCACCGGCCGTACGCCGAGGACCTCTTCCCGGTGGAGTGGCTGCGGCTCTCCGAACACCGCTTCCTCGTCTCGGTGGAGTGGCCCGCCGCGCACCGCTTCTTCGCCCCGCTGCCCGACGGCCGCCAGGACCCGATGCTGGTGGCCGAGACCACCCGGCAGGCGACGATGATGCTCGCGCACGCCGCGTTCGGGGTCCCGGTCGGCGACCAGTTCGTGATGCGGGAGATCGGGTACACGCTCGAGACCCCGGACTTCACCGTCGCGAGCGCGTCGGGCCCGATCGAGGTCGTGGTCGACTGCTCGGACGTCCAGCTGCGCGCCGGACGCCTCGTGGGCATGCGGGTCGACCTGCGCTTCCAGCGCCTGGGCCGGCTGCTCGCCACCAGCATCGGCGTCCTCACGGTCACCTCGGCCCGTGTCTACGGCAGGCTGCGGGGCGAGCGGATGTCCGTCGTCGGGCGTCCGGTGCCGCTGCTGCCCGCCGTCCCGCCGCACGAGACCGGCCGTGCCGACCGCAGGGACGTGGTCCTCGCCCTCTCCAAGCACCGCCCCGGCTGGCGGCTGCGCCTGGACACCACGCACCCCACCCTCTTCGCCCGGGCCAACGACCACGTCCCCGGGATGGTGCTCCTGGAAGCCGCCCGGCAGGCGGCCGCCGTGCTCACGCCCGGGCATGTGTTCCACCCGGCGTCGCTGCGGGTCTCCTTCCAGAAGTACTGCGAACTGGCCGAGCCCTGCTGGATCCTGGCCCGGCACGACACCTGCCCCGACCAGGGAGCCGTACTGCGGGTGGAGGGACTGCAGGGGGAGGAGCCCGTGTTCGCCGCGACGCTGGGCGGCACGGTGCGGGGGAGCAGGTGAGCCGGCTCGTCCTGGTGACGGGGTCGAGCGGATTCGTCGGCGGCCATGCGGTGGCCGCGGCCCACGTCGCGGGGGACGTCCGGCTGCGGCTGCTGGTCCGGAAGCCGCCACCGGAAACCGGGACCCAGGTCGGATCCGTACGAGGGAACCGGACCGGCTCGGTACCGGGGGATCGGACCGGCTCCGGAGCAGGGGACCGGACCGGCTCCGTACGACGGGAGCGGCGGGAGCGGCGGGATCGGATCGACTACGTGCAGGGGGACCTCACCGACCCCGCCTCGCTGCGTGGCGTCTGCGACGGAGTGGACGCGGTCGTCCACTGCGCCTCCCAGGTCGGCGGCGATCCCCGGCTGCTGTGCGAGGTCAACGACCTGGGGACGCGCGCCCTGGTCGAGGAGGCCCGGCGGGCCGGGGTCGAGCGGTTCGTGTACCTGAGCACGGCGGCGGTGCTCGGACGCGGTCCGTTCCACGGGGTCCGGCCCGCGGCGGCGCCGGTCGCGCCGGTGTCGGACACCAGCCGTACCCGGGCGGCGGCCGAGCGGCACGTCCTCGCGGCGGGCGGCATCGTGCTGCGGCCCCATCTGGTGTACGGGGTCGGGGACCGCTGGGTGATCCCCGGTGTGCTGATGCTGCTGCGGGAGCTGGGGGCCGGGCCGCACGGCTGGGGCGGCCGCCAGTCGGTGGTCGACGCCGGGACACTGGGGCGCGCGCTGATGGCGGCCGCGCTCGCGCCGGCGGCGCCCGCCGCACGGGTCCGTTTCGTCAACCACCCGGAGCCCGTGCCGGGTTCGCTGCTGATGTCGGCGGTGGCCGACCTGTACGGCCTGCTTCCGGCGTCCGTGCCCGGCATCGGGGCCGAGGCCGCCCGGGCGCGGGTCCGGGACAACCCGACGGCCCGCCACCACCTGGAACTCCTGGCGGCGGACCACTGGTTCACCGACGACCGGCTCTGGACCGACCTGGGATGCGACCCCGGCGCCGGTTTCGCCCAGCGGCTGTCCCGGTACGCCGACTGGTACCGCAGCCGGCGGCCGGTCCCGGATCACAGCAGGCCCTTCGCCGCCCTCTCCGCGTCGGCCGCCTCCTCCGGGTCGTAGGGCAGGTAACGGGACGCGGTCACCGCGTAGTCCACCAGATCGGTGGTTCCGCCGGGGTTCAGCCCGTCGAGCACGTTCGACGCGGCGAGCCCCGGCAGGAAGCCCTGCCAGAACCCGGTGAAGCCCATCCGGGTCCGTTCTCCGGTGCCTCCCTTGATGAGCACCCCCATGCCGGTCGTGGCCGCGACGATGGCGCAGATCAGCGGCTGCGGCTGGATCTCCGGCCGGAGCGTGCCCCGTTCGTCCGCCCGGTCCAGCAGCCGCTGCAGGCAGGCGTGCCAGGCGTGGATGAACTGCTGCCGCCCGCCCCTGGGCCACTCCGTGTCCAGCCTGAGCCCGGACCGGGCCACCACGTCCCAGGACAGCAACTGGCCGAGCGTGTGCGATATGTCGACGAGGGCCTGCAGCGGCTCGCCGTTCTTCTCGTACGGGATCCGGGCGGCGCGCCACAGGATGCCGCGCGCTTCGTTCACGACCGTACGGGCCAGGTCCTCCTTGTTGGCGAAGTGGAAGTGCAGCGCCCCGGTGCTCATTCTGGCGTGCGCGCTGATGTCGGCCAGTCTGGCCGACGCGTAGCCCTCGCGGTCGAAGACCTCCGCCGCCGACTTCAGCATCAGTCGGCGGGTGCGGGTCGCCCTCTCCTGTTGGTGTCCCACCTGCCAGCATCCTTCCATCCCGCGATCCAGAGAACAGACTTGACAGTCTGTTTATAGCGGCTCCTGGCCTCCCTCGTGCCGGGAGGGTCGGCCCGGCCTGGAGCCCGCACTGTCGACACTCTGTCAATACTGCCCAGAAGGTCACGCTTTTCCACGTGTTGGCCAGAGTGAATGCCGGGTGGAAGCAGGGAATCGGACAGTCAAAAACACTTCGGAAGGTTTACCAACGCCCGGGGCGCCGCGCAATGCATATGTGCGAGGCCATGGAGGCGTACATCGGGGCGTTTGGGGCGAGTTGGTTGACGCCGAGAACAAACCGCGGCCCCCGTCAGTGGGTCACGGAAACGGAACCTGCGGTCGAAAGTCAGGAGCTTTCAAGATCCGCAAGGGAGGTGCCGGTTACGTTTCGATGTCGATCTTGCTTCTGATACCCACTCAATTGCCGCAAATGGGGCGAGAATTGTGACGGAGTGTGAGTTTACTGAGTCTTTTTTTGACAAACCGAGAGGTAGGTTTTTAAGCTCGAGACGTCAGGCGCTCGAGCGTGAACGACATGTTCAGGGGGAGAGCAAGTGAGCCAAGGCGCAACGAGCAGCACCCTGGAAGCAAGGAAGTCCCTCGCAGTACAGATCCGCAGGCCCTCGACCAGTTGGCGGGTTCTTGTCGTCGAGAACGACCAGGGCGACATGGAGACCCTGGCCGCCGGACTGCGGCGGCACGGTCACCAGGTCGAGGGAGTGGGCACCGGCAGCGCCGCTCTCCAGGCCTACCAGGTGTCCGACATCGTTCTCCTGGATCTCGAACTGCCCGACCTGGACGGACTGGAGGTGTGTCGTTCGATCCGGTCGCTCAGCGATGTGCCCCTCATCGCGGTCACCGGATGGGGTACGGAACTCGACCGTGTGCTCGGCCTCCAGGCCGGCGCGGACGACTATCTCGTCAAGCCGTACGGATTCCGGGAGTTGATGGCCCGGATGGATGCCGTCATGCGCCGGGCCCGGCCGCAGTCGGTCACCGCGCGGGTGGTCTCGTGCGGGCCGCTGCGCATCGACGCCGCGTCCCGCGAGGTCAGTCTCCACGGCGAGGCGGTGGAGGTGACCCGTAAGGAGTTCGACCTGCTCTATCTGCTCGCGGCCCATCCGGGGACGGTGATCACACGCAAGCGCATCATGCAGCAGGTGTGGGGTGGTTCCTGGTCCCGGCGAACCGTGGACACCCACGTCAGCAGCCTTCGCGGGAAGCTCGGAGGCAGCGACTGGATCGTCACCGTCCGCGGCGTGGGATTCCGCTTCGGAACGGTCTGACATTCACGCACACAGATCCTCGGACAGGGCGGGCTCCGGACGGCGGAGCCCGCCCTTTCGTATGCCGTCAGGCACCATATTCCCTGGTGCCCGTGTATTCGGCCGGCGGTCGACTGTTCGCCGTCCGAGGAGAGTTCCGCGCCGCTTCTGACAGTTCTCTGACACTGGCCTGGCAGTGCGCCAACAAAGTCGTAGCCCACCTGCAGATCTGGTCTGAAGGCTTAATGGTTGGCTGTTGAACGCACCGATGTGCCGCGCCGACGATGGACAGGTATTCGGGCGATTGTCCGGGAGCGGGATTCCCCCGGACGTGCTTGATCATCCCAGAATTCCTGCCGAATGAGGAGAGGGCCGTCGTGCGCAAGGTGCTCATCGCCAACCGTGGCGAAATCGCTGTCCGCGTGGCCCGGGCCTGCCGGGACGCCGGGATCGGGAGCGTGGCCGTCTAC
>NZ_JBEZLQ010000017.1:187767-252655 GCF_040652235.1 Streptomyces sp. NPDC048277 | reverse complement strand
TCGCCGACTCCCTCGGCGCGGCCGTCGGCGCCTCCCGCGCCGCGGTCGACGCCGGCTGGTACCCGCACACCAACCAGGTCGGCCAGACCGGCAAGAGCGTGTCCCCGCAGCTGTACATCGCCAACGGCATCTCCGGCGCCATCCAGCACCGCGCCGGCATGCAGACCTCCAAGACCATCGTGGCGGTCAACAAGGACGCCGAGGCCCCGATCTTCGAACTCGCCGACTACGGCGTCGTCGGCGACCTCTTCGACGTCGTCCCCCAGCTCACCGAGGAGATCAACGCCCGCAAGGGCTGATCCTCGCAGCCGGGCTGTCCGAGGCCCCCGTGACCGGCACCGGTCACGGGGGCCTCGTCGTGTCAGCGCAGGCTGAGGGAGACCTGCACGGGCAGATGGTCGCTCGGGAACTGACCGTGCATGGAGAAGGTGTTGATCGTCGCCTGGTGGGTGGTCACCCCGGGCGAGGTCAGGATCCAGTCGATACGGTCGCCGTTCGGCTTGAGCCGGTGGTAGCCGTGGAAGGTCGCGTACAGGGTGCTGCGCCGCTCGGCCGCGTCCCAGGCGTCGACGAGACCCGAGCTCACCAGCGTGGTGTAGGCCGGGTTCTTGTGCGCGGCGGCGTTGAAGTCGCCGGTCACCACGACCGGCAGCGCGGGGTCGAACTCCGCGATCCGCTGGGTGAGCAGGGTGGCGCTGCGCTCGCGCGCGTACTGGCTCCGCTGGTCGAAGTGGGTGTTGGCGACGTAGAACTCCCGGCCGTCGTCGGCGAGATCGCGGAAGCGGACCCAGGTGACGATGCGCGGGAACGCGGCGTTCCAGGTGTTGGAGCGGATCACCTCCGGGGTGTCGGAGAGCCAGAAGGTGTAGTGCTCGACGGGGGCCAGGCGCCGGATGTCGTAGTAGATGGCGGTGGACTCGTCCCGGCTGCCGCCCTCGCGGCCGGTGCCGATCCAGTCGTAGTGCGGTCCGAGGTCGGCGTCGATGTCGCGCAGCTGCTGGTAGAGGCCCTCCTGGGTACCGATGACCTGGGGGTGCGCGCGGCGCAGCAGTTCGCGCATCACGGGTCTGCGGTCGCTCCAGCTGTTGGGTTCGGCGGTGCTCGCGTACCGCAGGTTGAAGGTCATGACGTCGAGCCGGGGCGAGCGGCGGGGCGGGGCCGAGGGGGTCGCCCGGCCGGCCCGCAGGGTGGCGGACGGGGTGGAGGAGGCGGACGAGACGGAGATCGCGGCACTGGAGAGGGGCACGGTGACCGCCGCGGCCAGGAGGACCTTCAGGCCCAGACGGCGGGTGACTCGGCGCTGGTTCGGCACGGAGGCTCCTTCGATGGCGACGGCCGGACGAGTCGTGCGGGAGGCGAGTCCGCGCAGAGAGTGTGTTACCCAGGTGTGTGATGAGCGTGAACATGCCCAGATGGGGGCGTGTCGCCCCGTGGACATGGTGTTGACCACTCCAAAGGCGCCCGGATAACTTCACACAACGGATTGTTGATTCCGTACAGTGGAAAACAGGAGGCGTGGGATGGGTCAGGGCCAGCAGGAGAAGGTGGCGACGAGCCTCGCCGGCGCCGTCAGCGAGGAGATCAGCGCCTCCCTCGCCCCGGTCGACGCAGAGCTGGAGCGCCGCTACCCCGGCGACCCCGGCACCCGCCGGCCCGTCCACACCGTCTACGTTCCCGGCGACGCCTTCGACGCCGGCACCATCCGCTCCTGGGGCGACCGGGCCCTAGCCGCCCTCGGCGAACACGCCCCCGACGCCGCCTCCTTCGCCGCCGTCCTGGGCCTGTCCGACGACCTCGCCGAGCCCGTCCACTCCCGCGTCCGCGCCAAGCTGGAGCGCGAGCCGATCGAAGACCTGCGGGTCGACTTCGAGGACGGCTACGGCCCCCGCCCCGACGCCGAGGAGGACGAGACGGCGGCCCGGGCGGCGCGCCTGATCGCCGAGGCGTACGCCAACGGGACGGCGGCACCGTACATGGGCATCCGGATGAAGTGCATGGAGGCCGCGGTACGCGACCGGGGCATCCGCACCCTCGACATCTTCCTCACCGGGCTGACGGCCCACGGCGGACTGCCCGACGGCCTCGTGCTGACCCTGCCGAAGGTGACGTACCCCGAGCAGGTGAGCGCCTTCGTACGGCTCCTGGAGGCCTTCGAGAAGGCACACGGCCTGGAGCCCGGCCGGATCGGCTTCGAGATCCAGATCGAGACCAGCCAGGCCATCCTCGCCACCGACGGCACCGCCACCGTCGCCCGGATGATCCAGGCCGCCGAGGGCCGCGCCACCGGACTGCACTACGGCACCTTCGACTACAGCGCCTGCCTCGGCGTCTCCGCCGCCTACCAGGCCAGCGACCACCCGGCCGCAGACCACGCCAAGGCGGTCATGCAGGTCGCCGCCGCGGGCACCGGCGTCCGCGTGTCGGACGGCTCCACCAACGTGCTCCCGGTCGGCCCCACAGCCCAGGTGCACGACGCCTGGCGGCTGCACTACGGCCTCACCCGGCGCGCCCTGGCCCGCGCCTACTACCAGGGCTGGGACATGCACCCGGGCCACCTCCCGACCCGGTACGCGGCCGTCTTCGCCTTCTACCGCGAGGGGTTCGAGCAGGCGGCCGCCCGGCTCGCCCGGTACGCCAACCGCGCCGGCGGCGACATCATGGACGAGCCCGCCACCGCCAAGGCCCTCAGCGGCTATCTGCTGCGCGGCCTGGACTGCGGCGCGCTCGACATCGCCGAGGTGGCCCCGCTGACCGGTCTGACCCGGGCCGGCCTGGAGGGCTTCGCGGCACCCCGGCGCGGTGACCTGACGGCCTCCGGCAACTAGCAGGTCGCGGCCAAGTCACAGCTTTTCCAGGCTACTTGAACCGTGCCTGCCACCGCGCCGTACTCTGGTGCGCCATTCACACATGTGTGTCAGGAGCGGGGCTGTGGTGTCGGGTTCGTACGGACAGGCTGACGGGACCGGTCGCCTGCTGGCCGGGAGGTATCGGGTCGTGGCCCGGCTCGGGCGCGGCGGCATGGGCGTGGTGTGGCGCGCGGTCGACGAGGTCCTCGGCCGCGAGGTCGCCGTCAAGGAACTGCGTGCCTACACGGACAGCGCCGGGCCCGAACTGGCCGATCTGCGGATGCGGATGCAGCGCGAGGCGCGGGCCGCCGCCCGGGTACGCCATCGCGGTGTGATCGTCGTGCACGACATCGCCGAGGTCGACGGCCGGCCGCTGATCGTCATGGAGCTGGTCGACGGCCCCTCTCTGGACGACGTGCTGCGCGACCGGGGCACCCTCGTCCCGCAGGAGGCCGCCCGGGTCGCCGCCGAGGTCATGGACGCCCTGGCCGCGGCGCACCGGGTCGGCGTCCTGCACCGCGACGTCAAGCCCGGCAACATCCTCCTCGACCGCTCGGGCCGGGTCGTCCTCACCGACTTCGGCATCGCCACCATGGAAGACCCCGGCGACGGCTCCGCCACCCACCTGACCCACAGCGGCGAACTCGTCGGCTCCCTCGACTACTTGGCACCCGAACGGGCAAGGGGCGCGCATCCCGGCCCGGCCTCCGACGTCTGGGCGCTCGGGGCCACCCTGTACGCGGCCGTGGAGGGCGCCTCGCCCTTCCGCCGTACCTCCACGTTCTCGACACTCACCGCGATCGTCGACGAGCCCCTCCCCGAACCCCGCAGGGCCGGCCCGCTCGCCCCCGTTCTCCGGCGCCTGATGGACAAGCGGCCCGACTCCCGCCGGGGGCGGAGGAGGCCTGCGAACTGTTGCGGACCGTGGCCCGGGAACCCGTGACGGACGTGCCGACGACGCCCCTGCGGACGCCCGCACGGCCGGAGCCCGCGCCCGGGGAGCCCGTGGCACGTCCGGATACGGGACCTGCCGAGGGATCCGCCGAGGGATCCGCCGAGGGGCCCGCCGAGGGGCCCGCCGAGGGGCCCGCCGAGGGGCCCGGCAAGGAGGCACCGGCCGGCCAACTCGCCGAGGAACGCGCTGAGATATCCGGCGAGGGGCGCTCCGAGGGGCCTCTCCAGGGTCCCGTCGAGGCGGTCGAGGCCCAGGAGGCAGGCCGGGCCGCATCCGCCCAGGAATCCACCGAGGAGGCCGGGCGGGCGTTCGCCGAGGGGCCGGCCGAGATGCCCGGCGAGGGGCCTTTTCTCGGGGCCGGCCAGGCGGCCGAAGCCGCTGGCGCCGCTCGGCAATTCGTCGCGGGGTCCGGGCCGGCGTTGGCCGAAGGGCCGGTCGAGGTGTCCGCCGAGGTGTCTGCCGAGGGAGCTTTTCCCCGGGGCGGCCAGGCGCGCGGCGAGGTGGCCGGGTCCGGGGGCCCCGGTCAGCCGCCATCTGCTCAGGAATCCGTCGAGGGGCCTGGCGCGAGGCCCCTTTCCGGAGGAGGCCAGGTGGTCGAGGCGGAGGGCAGCGGTCGGGTGGCCGCCCACGGCTTAGGCTCCGTACCCCGTTCCGCCGGTCCTGACGGGCCGTTGAGACCCACCCCACCGCGCCGCGTCGGCCGCCGGGCGGGGCGGCTTGCCACGGTGGCCGTCGCCGCCGTCCTCGCGACGGTCGGGCTGACCGTCGCCCTGCTGAACGACAAGGGCCACCCGGCGAAGCCGGACGCGGCCCCGGCCCCCTCGATTCCGCCCGGGGCCTCCGAGAGCGTCACCGGCGCCGACACAGGGCACTCGGCCGAGCCGGATCCCATGGGACAGGGCGAGGAGACGAGCGCCGCTCCGGCCGGTGAGGCCACGCACGCCCAGGACGGCAGGCCGACGGTCCGCGCCTCCGCAACGGCACCGGCGGCGGGGACCTCCAGCCCCGGCCCCGCCACCGGTTCGGGCACCGCCACCGCCACTGCCACCTCGACCCCTGCCCCGGTCTGCCAGTCCACGGGTGCCGGCACGTACACCTGCCTGGTCTCCAGCGCCGCAAAGTCGTACACCGCCGACGGCACCAAGGTCGGCAAAGTCCACCCGGGCAGCCACCCCTTCTACTGCCAGGCCGACCTGGGCCGCCGGGCGAGCCACGGCCAGTCGACCAACGTCTGGTGGGCCAGGACCGACGACGACAACGGCAACACCGGTGTGTACATCAGCGACGTCTACATCAGCGGCGGCGACAACGACGAGCCGGTCCCCGGGCTCCCCGTCTGCTGAGCGCCGACGTACCGCTCCAGCCCCGACGCGACCGCCCAACTCCGCTCGGCGAACAGCCGGGTGCCCTGCCGGCACAGTTCCGCGTCGGCCCGCGCCCGCGCGCAGAACTCCTCGGGCGTGACGCCGAAAAGCCCCCTCAACTCGGCGGACTCGGTGAGGAGTTCGGTGAGCAGGGCGCGCTCCCCGGGATGGCGGCGGGGCGTGCCGGTGCCGTCGTGCAGGACGCCGTGCCGGTTCACGTACGCGTGGACGCCGGGGAGGGCCGTGCCGTCCGCGAGGCCGACGCGTACATCGGGGGCGGGCAGCCAGGCCCGGCCGAAGTTGCCGTCGGGCAGCGGTACGCCCTCGCTCGCGTCGATCACCTCCAGCTGCCGCCCGTCCAGCCAGACGACGAACAACTCCCGTACCGTCGTAGGGGATTCGACCGGGGAAGCGGAGACATAGCCGAGGCGGCTGATGTGCGCGGAGACGCCCACGTCGAGGCCGGTCACCCGGGCGCGCACCATGGGGATCGTTCCGGTCACCCCGAACTCGGCCATCTTGTGCCGGAGTTGGGCGGGGGAGGCGTTGGAGCCGACCGCGAGGACCGGTACCCGGCCGTCGTCGTACACCAGCCGGTCCAGTGGTGACAGCCGGTCGCCGTCGAGGAGTCCGGAGTCGGCGGGCCAGATGCCGGGGTAGGCGAGCGGATGGTCGCGCGGCGCCTCGTCCAGCCCGAGTTCCGCGAGCGTACGGCCCGTCATGGGCGGCTCAGTCCGCCGGCGGCAGCTCACCCGAGCCGCGGGTGATCAGCCGGGTCGGCAGCTCGATCCGCTCCGGCGCCAGGAGCGTGCCGTCCAGCTGGCGGAAGAGCCGCTCGGCGGCGGTGCGGCCGAGCAGGGCCGAGTCCTGGGCGACGACGGTGAGGCCCGGAGTCAGCAGATCGGCGAGTTCGATGTCGTCGAAGCCGACGAGCGCGACCGGGCGGGTGTGCTCGGCCAGCACCCGGATCACGGTGACCGTGACACGGTTGTTGCCCGCGAAGATCGCGGTGACCGGCGACGGGCCGGACAGCATCTCCTCGGCCGCCCGGCGCACCCGCTCCGGGTCCGTCACGCCGAGCGAGTTCCACGCGTCCTCGACGGGTATCCCGGCGTCCTCCATCGCGGACCGGTAGCCGCGCAGTCGCTCGGCCGCCGTGTGGATGCGGGGCATGTCGCCGATGAACCCGATCCGCCGGTGGCCGTGCGCGATCAGATGGGCGACGCCGTCGCGGGCGCCGCCGTAGTTGTCGGAGAGCACCACATCGGCGTCGATCTTCCCGGCCGGGCGGTCCACGAACACCGTCGCCACGCCCGCCCGTATCTCCGGCTCCAGATAGCGGTGGTCGTCCCCGGCCGGGATCACCACCAGCCCGTCCACCCGCCGTGCGCACAGCGCGAGCGCCAACTCCTGCTCCCGGTCCGGGTCCTCGGCGCTGGACCCGTTGATCAGCAGCGCCCCGTGGGCCCGGGCCACCTCCTCCACCGCGCGGCTCAGCGGGCCGTAGAACGGGTCCGCGAGGTCCTCCAGGACGAGACCGATGCTCGCGGTACGGCCCTTGCGCAGTACCCGCGCGCTGTCGTTGCGGCGGAAGCCCAGCGCGTCGATCGCCTCCTGGACCCGGCGCTCGGTGTCCGGGGTCACCCCGGGCTCGCCGTTGACCACACGGGACACCGTCTTGAGGCCTACACCGGCGCGCGCCGCCACGTCCTTCATCGTCGGCCGGGTGCCGTAACGGGAGCCGGGAAGACGGTCTGCACGGCGGGAGGTCTCGGGCACGATGCGGCGTCCTGTCCTGTCGTCCACGGGGCTGTCCACGGGGGATGCAAAGGTCCATGGGTTTGTATGAGGATGTGGCGTCGAGCATAGAGCCTGGACAACGTTGTCAGATGCGAGGGACACTGTCCACCGCAATCTCCGGCCTGCGCCCCCACCGCTTGACCGGCTACTGCCATTCACTCGGCTACTCATGGTTGACGGGGAGATCTGACTCTGATGCACACCGACCTCGTGGCGGCCCTCGACATCGGCGGCACCAAGATCGCCGGCGCTCTGGTGGACGGTCACGGACGGATCCAGGCGCGCGCCCAGCGCGCGACGCCCGCCCAGCAGGACGGCGAGACGGTCATGGGGGCCGTCGAGGAGGTGGTCGGCGAACTCGCCGCTTCACCCCTGTGGGGACGTGCCGGCTCGCTCGGCATCGGCAGCGCGGGACCGGTGGACGCCTCCGCCGGCACCGTGAGCCCGGTCAATGTGCCGGGCTGGCGGGACTTCCCGCTGGTCGAGCGGGTGCGCGCGGCCGCCGGCGGGCTGCCGGTCGAGCTGATCGGCGACGGCGTCGCCATCACGGCCGCCGAACACTGGCAGGGCGCGGCCCGCGGCCACGACAACGCGCTGTGCATGGTGGTGTCGACGGGCGTCGGCGGCGGCCTGGTGCTCGGCGGCAAGCTGCATCCGGGCCCCACGGGCAACGCGGGCCACATCGGCCACATCAGCGTGGACCTCGACGGGGACCCGTGCCCCTGTGGGTCGCGCGGCTGCGTGGAACGGATCGCGAGCGGTCCCAACATCGCCCGGCGGGCGGTGGAGGGCGGCTGGCGGCCGGGGCCGGACGGTGACACCTCGGCGGCGGCGGTGGCGGCCGCGGCCCGGGCCGGCGACCCGGTCGCGGTGGCCTCCTTCGAGCGGGCCGCGCAGGCGCTCGCGGCCGGGATCGCGGCCACCGCGACCCTGGTCGAGATCGACATCGCGGTGATCGGCGGGGGCGTGGGCAAGGCGGGGGACATCCTCTTCACGCCCCTGCGCAAGGCGCTCACCGACTACGCGACCCTCTCCTTCGTCCAGCGCCTGACGATCGTGCCCGCGCAGATGGGCACGGACGCGGGCCTGGTGGGCGCCGCGGCCGCCGCACTGGCCCGCAGGCCGGACGCGACGGCGGCCGGCGTCTGACGACACCCGCAGAACACCGCAGGAACGTTCAAGCCCGGCCGGCCGGGGTCCAACCCCGGCCGGCCGGGCTCGCTCGGCTGCCGGGTTCCTGGTGCGGCGGTCTGCGTCGGAGAGGCGCAGGTCATCCGGTGTTCTGCCCGGTCGGGCGGAATGTGTGGACGACCTCGATCGTGCCGACGATATGCGCGTTGAACTCGTCCAGTTCCTCCGCCGGTACCCACAGCTCCAGGATCGTGCTGCCGCCGGCCTGCCGGACCGGATAGCGGCCGGCGAACTCCGCGTCGACCTCGAAACGGGTCACGAATCCGGCGCCGTCGTGCTTCACGTTCCAGTCCCGGGCGATCCTGATCGCGTAGTCCTCGTCGAGCACCGGGTAGAAGATCGGCTGCTCGGGCAGCCGGGGCGGCCAGGCGCGCCATTCCAGCTCCCGGACCAGATCGAGCTCCACCGGGCCGGTGGGGCGCCAGAGGGTCGTGGTCGGTCGCGGGCTGCTCATGGCGTACGGCTTCCTGTGCGGGCCGGGCCGCGGGTGGCGGCCGGTCGGAGCCCCGACGCTACCCGCGCCGCGATCACCCAGGCCACCCGGTTTCGGGGCCCGCGTGCCGGGTTGCTCCGGTCGCGGGTGCGGGCGTGACCCCCGGTCGTCGGGGGAGTTGAGACGGGCATGAAGAAGCGCAGCATGCTCGCCATCGCCAGTCTGGCCACCGGATTCGTCGTGGCCGCCATCACCCCCTCCCACGCCGCCGACAACGGCCCGCTCGGCGACCTGAACGTCTCGGACACCCTGGAGCACGCCGACCACATCGTGAGCCAGGACAGCTTCCAGGCCGACGAAGGCCTGTTGGGGGAGAAATAACCCGGCCGGGCGGTCGGGAGCGGTGGTGCCGGTGTTCCGTAGGGGGCACCGGCCCTTCCGTTTTCGCGGCCTCAACGGGAACTGGTTTCCGTGGCAGTGTGGAGCGGGCAAGCCACAGGGGGCCAACAGCAGAGGGGGAGTCCGTGATCGTCTGGGTCAACGGCGCGTTCGGTGCGGGTAAGACCACCACCGCACGTGAACTGATCGAACTGATCCCGAACAGCACGTTCTTCGACCCCGAGGTCATCGGCGGGACACTGGCACACCTGCTCCCGGCCAAGCACCTCGCCGAGGCCGGTGACTTCCAGGACCTGCCGATCTGGCGACGCATGGTGATCGACTCGGCGGCCGCGATGCTCGCCGAGCTGGGCGGGACCCTCGTGGTGCCCATGACGCTGCTGCGCCAGGACTACCGCGACGAGATCTTCGGCGGCCTCGCCGCTCGCCGGATCACCGTCCGGCATCTGTGTCTCACCCCGGCCGAAACGATCCTGCGCGAGCGAATAGCCGGGCGGGAGATCCCGCCCGACCTGCCCGACGGCGAGATGCGCGTCCGGCAGTGGTCGTACGACCAGATCGAGCCCTACCGCGCCGCCCTCGCCTCCTGGATCAGCGCCGACGCCCACCTCGTCGACACCAGCGACCTCAGCCCGTACGAGACGGCGGTGCGGATCGCCGAGGCGGTCGGCAGCGGTGAGGCGGCGGCATGCGACATCGTGCAGACCCCCGAACCCACCGCCGAGACCATCGCCGCGGGCGTCCTCCTCTTCGACGAACACGACCGTGTCCTGCTCGTCGACCCCACCTACAAGGCCGGCTGGGAGTTCCCCGGCGGTGTCGTCGAGCCCGGCGAGGCCCCCGCCCAGGCCGGCGTGCGCGAGGTCGAGGAGGAGACCGGGATACGGCTGGAGAAGGTACCCGGGCTGCTCGTCGTCGACTGGGAACAGCCCGCCCCGCCCCGCTACGGCGGACTGCGGCTGCTCTTCGACGGCGGCCGGCTGGACTCCGTCGAGGCCGGGCGGCTGGTGCTGCCGGGGCCCGAGCTGCGCGACTGGCGGTTCGTCACCGAGCAGGAGGCCGCCGCGATGCTGCCCCCGGTGCGCTACGAACGGCTGCGCTGGGCGCTGCGGGCCCGTGAACGCGGCGCCGCGCTCTATCTGGAGGCCGGCGTCCCGGTCGGTTGACATTCCCTGATGAGGTGTCAAGTGCCCATGTTCTTGGCGTGGTTGGCGGCAAATTTGGCATTCCCTGGGCATGTGTAGAGGACTTTGCCCGGTGCGGAAGGTTCCTAGGGGAAACCGAGGGTGAATTGAAGCCGTGACGGTATGAACAAGAACGTGAAGGAGGTACACAAACGTTCTACCGTCGGTGCGCAGCTCAACTTCCTTGCGGCCGCTGGCCGCCGTGCACAGGCCGGACATCCACCGGTCGAAGGAGGGGATATGCGCGCGCACACTTCGGCCCTCACAAGGGGACTCGCACTGACCGCCGGGCTCGTCCTGGCGCTCGCCGCCTGCAGCAGCGGGGGAGGCGGCGGGGGCAGTGGCAGCAAGGGCACCTCGGCCGGTCTCACGTCCTGCTCCACCGAGGGCCAGGCCGACACCTGCAACTCCGCCGCCACCAAGACCGGCGGCACGTTCACCTACGTCATCGAGAAGAACGTCCAGCAGTGGAACGTGCAGGACACCAACGGCAACACCTTCGAGAACGCCGAGGCCCTGAGCCCCGTGCTGCCCCAGGTCTACATCCCGCAGCCGGACTTCAGCGTCAAGCTCAACACCGACCTGGTGAGCTCCGCTTCCCAGACCGGCGCCAGCCCGCAGACTCTCGTCTACAAGATCAACCCCAAGGCGTCCTGGAACGACGGCACCGCGATCACCGCCGACGACTTCATCTACTACTGGCGCACCAACGACGGCAAGGACTGTCCGCCGCCGCCCGCCAGCGACTCCACCCAGACCAAGGGCTGTCTGCCGCAGAGCACCGCCGGCTACGACCGGATCAAGTCGGTCACCGGCTCCGACGGCGGCAAGACCGTCACCGTGGTGATGGCCAAGCCGTACGCCGACTGGAAGTCGCTGTTCGGAGCGGGGTATCCGCTGTATCCGGCGCACGTCGCCGAGAAGCTCTCCGGCGCCACGGCCGGTGACGCGGCCCATATGACGGCCGCTCAGATGACCGAGGGCTGGCAGTACTTCCAGAAGAACCCGCCCACCAAGTACGCGACCGCGGGTCCCTACAAGATGACCGAATGGGTCGACAACGACCACGCCACCTACGAGCCCGACCCGAAGTGGTGGGGCCAGAAGGCCACCCTGCAGCGGCTGATCTTCAAGGTGATCTCGGACGCCACGCAGGAGCCGATCGCGCTGCGCAACAACGAGGTCCAGGGCATCTACCCGCAGCCCGAGGTCGACCTCGTCAACCAGGTCAAGGCCATCCCCAACGTCACCTACACCATCGGCAACGGGCTGACCTGGGAGCACTTCGACCTCAACCTGCACAACCCGGTGATCGGCAAGTACCTGGCACTCAGGCAGGCGATGTTCACGGCCATCAGCGTCAAGGACATCATGGCCAAGACCGTCGCCCAGTTCGATCCCGGCGTGAAGCAGCTCTACAACCACAACTTCGTTCCCGGACAGGCTGGTTACCAGGACGTGGTCAGTGCCAGCGGCCAGGGCTCGGGTGACCTCACCAAGGCCAAGAAGTACCTCACCGACGCCAAGTTCACCGGAGTCGGTACCGCCCTGAAGACCCCGGACGGCAAGGCGGTCGGACCCTTCAACTGCCGCTACACCACCGGCAACCAGATCCGGCAGAGCGAGTGCCAGATCCTGCAGAGCGACCTCGCCAACCTCGGGATCAAGGTCACGATCAAGCCGATCGGCGCCGCCGACCTCGGCACGGTCCTGGCCGGCCACCAGTACGACATCATCGTCTTCGCCTGGGTGGCCTCACCGTTCCCGTTCAGCAACGCCCAGCAGACCTGGTCGACCGGAGGCGGCGGCAACTTCGGCGGCTACAGCAACAAGCAGGTCGACTCCCTGATCAGCCAGGCCATCGGTGACACGGACACGACCAAGGCCGCGGCCCTGCTCAACCAGGCCGACCAGATCATGGTCAACGACGCCTACGTGCTGCCGCTGTACCAGAAGCCCACCTTCCTCGCGGTGCAGACCCGGTTCGTGAACATGCGCAACAACTCCACCAATGTCGGACCGCCGTACAACGTCGGCGAGTGGGGCCTCAAGAAGTAACCCCTCCTGGGACCCAGTCGGATCCGATTCCCGGCCCCGGTGACCCCGGGGCCGGGCCTCCGCGAGAGAAGACCCCATGCTCGCCTACGCCGTGCGCCGCATCCTCGTCTCGATACCCGTACTGATCGTCTCGACGTTCCTCGTGTTCCTGGTCGTCGTGAACTCCGGCGACCCGGTGGCCAACTTCGCCACCTCGCGGCAACCCCCGCCCAGCAAGGCCGCCGTGGCCGCCTTCGCCCGGCACATCCACGCCAACGAGCCGGCCGTGGAGCGCTACTGGAACTGGATCACCGGCGTCCTGCACGGCGACTGGGGCCCGTCCGTCCAGGCCAACTTCGACATCGGGCACGACCTGTTCACCCGCTTCCGGGTCACCGTCACCCTGGTCGCCGCCGCCATGCTGCTCGCCCTCGTGATGTCCGTCGTCTTCGGCGTGTTCAGCGCGATCCGCCAGTACAGCGCCGCCGACTACACCATCACCTTCTTCGGCTTCCTGTTCCTCGCCATGCCCGTGTTCTGGTTCGCCGTACTGCTCAAACAGGCCGGCATCTGGTTCAACCAGGAGACCGGCAGCCAGTTCCTCGGGACCATCGGGGAGAAGTCGCCGTACCTCGAAGTGGACACCACCTGGAACGAGTTCACCGACCGCATCGGTCATCTCATCCTGCCCACCATCACCCTCGCACTCGTCTCCTTCGCCTCCTGGACCCGTTACACCCGCGCCTCCATGCTCGAGGTCATGGACAGCGACTACGTCCGGCTCGCCCGCGCCAAGGGGCTGCGGCGCGGCAAAGTGCTCACCCGGCACGCCCTGCGCACCGCGCTGATCCCGCTCGCCACCGTCACCGCCCTCGACATCGCGATCATCCTCGGCGGCGCGGTCATCACGGAGACGATCTTCCAGTGGCACGGCATGGGCGAGATGCTCGTCCAGGCCGCCACCACCCTCGACGTCTACCGGACCATGGCCTGGCTGCTGCTGTCAGCCGTCGTCGTCATCGTCTTCAACCTCTTCGCCGACCTCCTCTACGCCGTACTCGACCCGAGGATCCGCTATGACTGACATCGGGGCACTCGGGCCGACCGGCACCCAACCGGCACCCACGGATCACGAGTTCACCGTCGTGCAGCGCAGCCAGGCCCAGCTCGTCCTGCGCCGCTTCCTGCGCCACCGGGCCGCGATGATCAGCCTCGTCGTCTTCGTGCTGATCGTGCTGTGGGCGTTCATCGGCCCGCACTTCTGGCACTACTCGTACGCCAAGTACACCCCCGACAACTCACAACCCCCCTCCTGGAAGCACCCGTTCGGCACCGACTCCTCCGGGTACGACGCCTACGCCCAGGTGATGCGCGGCACCCAGACCTCCCTGAAGATCGCCATCCTGATCGCGCTCGGCTCCACCCTGGTCGGCGCGGTGTGGGGAGCGGTGGCGGGCTTCTACCGGGGCTTCGTCGACGCGCTGATGATGCGCATCGCCGATCTCGTGCTGACGCTCCCGCTGTTCGCGATCGCGCTGGTCATCTCCTCGCGCAGCGGCGGCTCCTGGTACTGGATCGCCGTCGTGATCGCCGGACTGACCTGGGCGTACGTGTCGCGTGTGGTGCGCTCGTCCGTACTATCGCTGCGCGAGAAGGAGTTCGTGGAGGCGGCCCGGGCGCTCGGCGCCTCCGACACCCGGATCATCTTCCGCCATCTGCTGCCCAACGCGCTCGGCCCGATCATCGTCAACGCCACGATCCTGGTCGCCACCGGCATCCTCACCGAGACCGCCCTGTCCTTCCTCGGCTTCGGCGTCCAACCCCCCGACACCTCCCTCGGGTTGCTCGTCGCCCAGGCGCAGACGGCGGTCGACACCCGGCCCTGGCTCTTCTACATCCCCGGCGCTTTCATCATCGCCATCGCCCTCACCATCAACTTCATCGGCGACGGGCTGCGCGACGCCTTCGACCCCCGGCAGCAAAGGGTGCGACAGTGACGGCCACCGACACAGGCAACGGCAACGGCGCGGGCGACGGCACCGGCATCAGCAAGGGCATCGACAGGGTGGTGGGCAGGGGCGAGGAGTCCGGAGCCGTGCTCGAAGTCGAGGACCTCAGCGTGGAGTTCCCCACCGAGGACGGTGCCGTACGGGCCGTACGCGGCGTCGGCTACCGGCTGGAGCGGGGCGAAGCACTGGGCATCGTCGGCGAGTCCGGCTCCGGCAAGTCGGTCACCGCACTGGCCGTGATGGGGCTGCTGCCCGGCTCGGCCCGGGTGCGCGGCTCCGTGCGGTTCGAGGGCAACGAACTGCTCGGCATGTCCGACGCCCGACTGTCCGACGTGCGGGGCAGCGGCATCGCCATGGTCTTCCAGGACCCGATGACCTCCCTCAACCCCGTCTACACGGTCGGCTACCAGATCGCCGAGACCCTGCTCCGGCACAACCCCCGGCTCGGTAAACGCCCGGCCCGCGAACGCGCCGTGGAACTCCTCGGCACGGTCGGCATCCCGAGCCCCGAACGGCGCGTCGACAGCTATCCGCACGAGCTCTCCGGCGGTATGCGCCAGCGGGTCGTCATCGCCATCGCGATCGCCAACAACCCGGACGTGATCATCGCCGACGAGCCCACCACCGCCCTCGACGTCACCGTCCAGGCCCAGATCCTGGAGGCCCTGGAGGCCGCCCGCGCCGAGACCGGCGCCGCGCTCGTCCTGATCACCCACGACCTCGGAGTGGTCGCCGGCCACACCGACCGGGTCGCCGTCATGTACGCCGGGCGGATTGTGGAGACCGGCTCGGTCGAGGACATCTTCTACACCCCGCGCATGCCCTACACCCTCGGCCTGCTCGGCTCCCTGCCCCGCCTCGACCGCGAGGAGGACCGGCTGACCCCCATCACCGGCTCCCCGCCCTCGCTGCTCAACCTGCCACCGGGCTGCCCCTTCGCACCCCGCTGCCCGATGCGCCGGGAGCCCTGCGACACCACCGAACCGGCCCTGCGCCCGGCCGGATCCGACGCCCACCACAGCGCCTGCCACTTCGCCGACGAACTCGTCGACGCGGCGGCCGGCGAGGTCTTCGACGCCGTCGGCGCCGACACCGAGGCCCTGGCCCGGTTCGCCGACCAGGAGGACGATGCCCGATGACCGATCCGCTGCCCCCGCTGCCCGGCCACGGCGGCACCGGCGAACCCGTCCTCCAGGTCCGCGACCTCGTCAAACACTTCCCGGTAATGTCCAAGGGCGTCGTCCCCCGCCGGATCGGTGACGTGCACGCCGTCTGCGGGGTCTCCTTCGACCTGCACGAGAACGAGACGCTCGGCCTGGTCGGCGAGTCCGGCTCCGGCAAAACGACGATCTCGCGCACCCTGCTCCATCTGGAGAACGCCACCTCCGGCACGGTCCGCTACCGGGGCCACGACCTCACCGAACTGAGCCGACGCCAGATGCGGCCCCTGCGCCGCGAGTTGCAGATCGTCTTCCAGGATCCGTACGCCTCCCTGGACCCCCGTATCTCCGTCCACGAGATCGTCGCCGAACCCCTGCGCATCCACGGCCGTTACGGCCCCGGCGCCGGCGACGAGGTGCGCGAACTGCTCCGGCTCGTCGGCCTCAACCCCGAACACGGCAACCGGTTCGCGCACGAGTTCTCCGGTGGACAGCGCCAACGCATCGGCATCGCCCGCGCGTTGGCGCTGCGCCCCAAGGTGATCGTCCTGGACGAACCGGTCTCCGCACTGGACGTGTCGATCCAGGCGGGCATCCTGAACCTGCTGATGGACCTCCAGGCCGAACTCGGCCTGTCCTTCCTCTTCGTGGCCCACGACCTCTCCGTCATGCGCCATGTCGCCAGCCGGGTCGCCGTCATGTACCTGGGCCGCCTGGTCGAGATCGCCCCCGCCCGGCAGCTCTTCGCCCGCCCCGCACACCCCTACACCCAGGCCCTGGTCTCCGCGATCCCGCTGCCCGACCCGCGCAAGGAACGCGCCCGCAGACGGATCACCGTCCAGGGGGACGTCCCGAGCCCGGTCCGCCCGCCGAGCGGCTGCCGCTTCCGCACCCGCTGCCCCAAGTTCGCGGGCCAACTCACCGACAGCGAACGCACCGCCTGCGTCGAACAGGTACCGGACCTCGTCGACCGGGGCGGCGGCAACCCGGTCGCCTGCCACTACGCGGAGAGCGTGCAGCTGCTGTAACCGTCCACGTACGGGAACGGCGTCAGCTGGCTCTCCTGCCCCAGCCTCCGGCAGAAGACCTCCATGCCCACGGCGAGCGGGGCGTGCCGGAGCAGCAGCTCGGCGGCGGCCCGCGGGATCCCCTCGGGCCGCTTCCCTTCGGCACAGGCGCGCACGAACTCCGCACGCTCCTCGCCCCGGTATCCGTACAGGGCGGTGACGAGCCAGATCACCAGGAAGTAGGCGGAGTACGCGCTGTCGTAGTGGCGATGCCGGTCGAAGAAGTCCCGCTCGTCCGGGGCCAGCCGGAAGCGGGAGCTGAGCGAGAGCCCGAAGTCGGTGAGGTACAGCTGCCGGCCGTCGGTGAGGACATTGCGGAAGTGGGCGTCCAGATGCAGGAGTTGCCGCGTCCGGAGAAAGGCGGTCAGTTCCTCCAGTCGCCGCGCCACTCGGGTGCAGGCCGCATCCGCCCGTTCCGTGCGCAGTTCGGCGTCCAGCCACTCGTGCAGGGTGGACGGGAAGTGCTCCAGGAACAGGGTCAGGCTCGCGGAGGCGTCCCGCAGGCCCTCGATGCGTTCACGCAGGCCGGCGGCGCCGCCCCAGTAGGCCACCGCCCTTTCGATGTCCGCGAGTTCGTCGGGCAGCGGGTGGGGTGTGTCGGGCAGGGTCCGCCAGTGGTGCAGCAGCGGGAAGCCGGGGAAGCGGCCGGCCAGCACCCAGTTCGTCGTCTCCGTGTGCGCGGCCAGCTCCCGCCAGGCGCCGAACCCCGGGCCGCCGACGGCGCCGATGCCGTAGTGGCAGTACGGCGGAAGGCCGAAGAGGTTCGCGGTGGAGCGGGCGTGCAGCGGGTCCCGCTCCCGGTCGGTCAGGGGGATCCGCTTCACGAACACCGGGCTGCCGTCCACCGTAATCCGCACCGCTCTGCCACCGATCCCGGTGCCGAGCGGCTCGCCGGCCGCGACCAGTTCGGCCAGCTCGACATCGCTCAGCAGGGCCAGGGAGGTTGCGATGTCGGTGTGGGCGGCGATGCGGCGCGTGGTGTCGGTCATGCCCCCATGGTCACCGCGGCGGCCCGTAGGTGTCCGCGGATTCGGCCAGCACCTGCGACGCGTTCGCGGTCACCGGATCACCATGGCCGAAGCACGCGATCTCCGTGTCCAGCGCGGCCAGCCGGCGGAAGGACGCGAGGGCCCGGGCCCGGTCGAGGTTGAACACCCCGAGGATCACCGCACCGGTGACCGACACGGCCGCCACCGAGTCCCCGGTGAACAGCACGCCGTGCGCCGGGAGATGGAGCGCGATGCTGCCGTGTGTGTGACCCGGGACATGCACCACCCGGGCACCGCCCCCGAAGTCCAGGACGTCCCCGTCGGAGACTTCGGTGATCTCGTCCGGCCGGACGGGCTTGCCCGTGGGCAGTCGCTTCGCCACCTCGGCGTGGATCGGCAGCTCCCACTCCTCGAACACCGGTGGCGGGCCCGGGATCTCACCCCGGATCACCGGCGCGTCCAGGCGGTGGGCCAGCACTTCGGCTCCGCCGAGGGCCGCGAACTCGGCCGCCCCGCCGACGTGATCCTCGTGGAAATGGGTGAGGACGATCCGTCGTACGGCCGAAGGGGACCGCCCCAGCGCGGTGAGCGCGTCGGCGACCGGCCGACCCGAGCCGAGCGGGCCGGCGTCGATCAGCGTCGAGGCGCCGGTGTCCGGGTCGTGCCAGAGATAGGCCTGGCCGACCGGGAAGCGCAGCAGGTGCAGCCGGGGGAGGAGCTCGATGACGTCCATGCCCCGACCGTAGGGAGGACCCCCGCCCGGGGCGAGGGTCCTCTGCCGAGGGCAGAGCGGCCGGGCGTCAGCCCGCGTAGTTCCGGAGGAACAGCGCCTCCGCCACCGACAGCCGCTCCAGCTCCTCGGGGGACACGCTCTCGTTGACCGCGTGGATCTGCGCCTCCGGCTCGCTGAGGCCGATCAGCAGGATCTCCGCCCGCGGGTAGAGGCTCGCGAGGGTGTTGCACAGCGGGATGGAGCCGCCCTGACCGGCGTACTGCATCGTCTCGCCCGGGTAGGCGACCGCCATCGCGTCGGCCATCGCCTGGTACGCCGGGCTGGTGGTGTCGGCGCGGAACGGCTGGCCCTGGCCGACCGGCTCCGTGCGCACCCGGGCGCCCCACGGGGTGTGCGCCTCCAGGTGGGCCTGCAGCAGCTTGCTCGCCTCGGCCGCGTCCGTGCCCGGCGGCACCCGGAGGCTGACCAGGGCGCGGGCGCTCGCCTGCACCGACGGGGTGGCGCCGACCACCGGCGGGCAGTCGATGCCGAGCACCGTGACCGCCGGACGGGCCCAGATGCGGTCCGCGACCGAGCCGTCACCGATCAGCTCGACACCGTCCAGCACCTTGGCGTCCTTGCGGAACTGCTCCTCGTCGTACGCGAGGCCCTCCCAGCCCGTCTCCGGCGCGAGCCCGTCGACCGTCGTCGAACCGTCCGCGGCGCGCAGCGAGTCCAGCACCCGGATCAGCGCGGCCAACGCGTCCGGGGCGGCGCCGCCGAACTGGCCGGAGTGCAGATTGCCCTGGAGCGTGTCGATCTGGACGCGGACCAGGGTCATGCCGCGCAGGGTCGTGGTCACCGTCGGCAGCCCGACGCGGAAGTTGCCCGCGTCGCCGATGACGATCGTGTCCGCCTCCAGCAGCCCGGGGTGCTGCTCGGCGTAGCGCTCCAGACCGCCGGTGCCCTGCTCCTCCGAGCCCTCGACGATCACCTTGACGTCGACCGGGACGCCGCCGTTCGCCTTCAGCGCGCGCAGCGCCAGCAGGTGCATGATCACGCCACCCTTGCAGTCGGCGGCACCGCGCCCGTACCAGCGGCTGTCGCGCTCGGTCAGCTCGAACGGCGGGGTGGTCCAGGCGGCCTCGTCCAACGGCGGCTGGACATCGTAGTGCGCATACAGCAGGACCGTTTTGGCACCCTCCGGCCCAGGCAGGTGGCCGTACACCGACTGCGTGCCGTCCGGGGTGTCCAGTACGGCGACGTCCACGAAGCCCTCGGCGCGCAGCGCGTCGGCGACCCAGTTCGCGGCGCCCTCGCTCTCGCTCCTCGGGAACTGGGCGAAATCCGCCACCGACTTGAAGGCCACCAGCTCGGCGAGCTCCGCCTTGGCCCGGGGCAGCAGGGCGGCGACGGTCTCGGCGACCGGATTGGACGACATGGGCACGCTCCTCGTGGGTGCGACGTTGAACTGGTGAGTACATGGATCCTCCCACAGCGGCCTGCGGCGATCTCCGCCGTAGGATGCGGGGGACAGGTGACAGGTGTCGGCTTCCGGACGGACAAGGGCGTGACCCACGGCTTGGACGGACAGGGCCCGGCCCACGGCCTGACATGGCTTGATACGGCTTCTACGGCTTGATCGGAGCAGCGGACCATCGTGAGCGGCGAGAATTCTTCGGCGGACGACGTGCAGGCGGACGACGCGCAGCGGGTGTGGGACGTCGTCGTGGTGGGCGCGGGACCCGCCGGGGCCTCGGCCGCCTACGCGGCGGCGGTCGCCGGACGGCGCGTGCTGTTGCTGGAGAAGGCCGAGCTGCCCCGTTACAAGACCTGCGGCGGCGGCATCATCGGCCCCTCGCGCGACGCGCTCCCGCCGGGCTTCGAGCTGCCCCTCAGGGACCGGGTGCACGCGGTCACCTTCTCCAACAACGGACGGTTCACCCGCACCCGCCGCTCCAAGCAGATGATGTTCGGGCTGATCAACCGGCCCGAGTTCGACCAGCAGCTGGTCGAGCACGCCCAGAAGGCGGGCGCGGAACTGCGCACCGGCGCCGCCGTGCAGCGCGTCGAACAGCACGGCTCGGCCGTCCCGGACCGGCGCACGGTCGCGGTCGTCCTCCAGGGCGGCGAGACTCTGCTGGCCCGCGCGGTGGTCGGCGCCGACGGCAGCGCCAGCCGGATAGGCGCCCACGTCGGGGTGAAGGTCGACCAGGTCGACCTCGGCCTGGAGGCGGAGATCCCGGTTCCGGAGACGGTCGCCGAGGACTGGAAGGGCCGCGTCCTCATCGACTGGGGCCCGATGCCCGGCAGTTACGGCTGGGTCTTCCCCAAGGGCGACACCCTGACCGTCGGCGTGATCTCGGCGCGCGGCGAAGGCGCCGCCACCAAGCGCTACTTGGAGGACTTCATCGCCCGGCTCGGCCTCGCCGGCTTCGAACCGAGCATCTCCTCCGGCCACTTGACCCGCTGCCGCGCCGACGACTCGCCGCTCTCCCGGGGCCGGGTGCTCGTGTGCGGTGACGCGGCGGGCCTGCTCGAGCCCTGGACCCGCGAGGGCATCTCCTTCGCACTGCGCTCGGGGCGGCTCGCGGGGGAGTGGGCGGTCCGGATCGCCGAGGCCCACGACGCCGTCGACACCCGCCGCCAGGCGCTGAACTACGCCTTCGCCGTCAAGGCCGGCCTCGGTGTCGAGATGAGCGTCGGCAAGCGGATGCTCGCGGCCTTCGAGCGCCGGCCCGGGCTCTTCCACGCGGCCCTGACCGGCTTCCGCCCCGCCTGGCGCGCGTTCAAGGAGATCACCCAGGGCAGGACGTCCCTCGCCGAGCTCGTCCGCTCCCACCCGCTGGCCCAGCGCGCCCTCACCTCACTCGTTCCGGAGCCGGTCGCCGCGGAGCGGACCGCCGAGGTGGACGCGGACGACACGGACAGCGAGGGCTCGGTCACCTCGTGACGGCGATCCGGAAGACCGGGTGGTCGGGAGCGATGCGGCGCAGGTCGGCGTCGGGGGAGTCGGGGCCGACCCCGTTGAAGAAGACACCGACCTCGGCCTTCCAGCGCTTCAGGTAGGCCCGCAGCAACTCGACCTTGTCGTCGTCGGCGACCTCGGTGGCGGTGAAGACGTCCACGTTCTTGCCGAGCCGCAGTTCGCCGCCGCCGGCGGCGCGCATGTTGTGGGTCCACTGGACGTGGCCGCGCGGCGCGACCAGATACTGCTGTCCGTCGACGGTCAGCAGGTTCACGGGGGTGGTGCGCCATTCCCCGCTCTTGCGTCCCCGGACGGCGAGGACGCGGGAGCCCCAGATGCTGAGACCGCGCCGGGTGAGCCAGGCCACCGCCCGGTTGAAGATGTTGACGGTGAACCAGCCGGGCTTCTGGACGTGTGTCGACACGGTGACCCCCACAGTTCGGGAGAGCGGTGCTCTCGCTCGACTCCAGTGTGGGGGAGATCGGCGATCCAAAGCAAGAGCAGTGCTCTCTTTAGTGTGCGCCGCACTTGTTTGAGATCGGTGCGCTGAAGGCGGATCGGCGCACTGAAGGCAGATCGGTGCTCAATTTCGAGTGCACTGCTCCAAACCGTGTGCACCGCTCTGCAAACATGGCAAACTGCTGCTCATGACCACCCCACAGGGCGCCCGTGCGCGAGCCAGGTCGGAAATCACCGCCGCCATCAAGGGCGAGGCGCGCAGACAACTCGCGGCCGAAGGTGCGGCCAAGCTCTCCCTGCGGGCCGTCGCGCGCGAACTCGGCATGGTCTCGTCGGCGCTCTACCGCTACTTCCCCAGCCGCGACGACCTGCTCACCGCCCTGATCATCGACGCCTACGACTCCCTCGGTGAGGCCGCCGAGGCCGCGCACGCCGCCGCCGTCGACGCGGACGCCGACGCCGCCCCCGCGCGGCGCTGGGTCGCCGTGTGCGAGGCGGTGCGCGGCTGGGCGCTGGCGCATCCGCACGAGTACGCGCTGATCTACGGTTCGCCGGTGCCCGGCTACTCGGCGCCGGACACGACCATCCAGCCGGCCGCCCGCGTCGCCTTCGTGCTGATCGGCATCGTGCGCGAGGCGTTCGAGCGACGCGGCCTGGCCCGTACCCCCGTACCCGCCGAACTCGCGCCCGAGGCCCGGCGGATGGCCGACGAGCTGATGCCCGGCCTCCCGCCGGAGGTGGTCGTGGCGATGACCGCGGCGTGGGCCCAGCTGTTCGGGCTGGTCGGGTTCGAGCTGTTCGGCCAGTTCAAGGGGGTCGTGGAGGACCGGGAGCGGTTCTTCCGGCACGCGGCAGGCCAGCTTGCCCACGGAGTGGGGCTGGTCTTCCCGTAGCAGGGTCCGGCGGGCGTCCCCACCGGCTGTCAGTCCGTCACCTTGCCCAGGAACGCGGCGAGGTTCGTCACGGTCCGCCGTATCTTCTCCTCCAGGGTGAGCGACTCCGGCATGCGCCCGCCCATGCCCGCGTCCCGCAGACCCCGCACATACAGCGAACAGGCGAGGTCGCTGCAGAGATAGGCGCCCACGGAGTTGCCCTGCTGCCCGGCCTTCCCCGCCTTCGCGGCGACCATCAGCGAGACACCGCCGGTGTGCGTGGTCAGACAGATCGAGCACATGCTGCGCCGGGTCTGCCAGGAGGAGGGGCTCGGACAGTGCAGCGCCACGGCCCGGACATGGCCGTCCGACTCGGTGACCAGGTACGCGCGGTCGGGTGCCTGGGGATCGCGCCAGCCGAAGTAGTCCAGGTCGGCCCAAGGCCGTTCGTCCAGGTCGTGCGGGATGGTCAGGCGTTTCGCCGCGCCCTTCGTGCAGTTCACGAACGCGGCGCGGATCTCTTGCTCACTCAGCTGCCTCATGTGTGGCACGCTAAATTGCCTAAAAGGTTTAGGCAACTGCATAATCCATTCAGGCGAGAGGGGAAGTGGAAGTGGAGGTGCGGCTGTGGCGCGAGTGGGACTGAGTACGGAGCGGTTGGTCCGCGCGGGAGCCGAACTGGCCGACGAGGCCGGCTTCGACCAGGTGACCGTCTCGGCGCTGGCCAGACGGTTCGATGTGAAGGTCGCGAGCCTGTACTCGCACGTGAAGAGCTCCCAGGACCTGCGGACCCGGATCGCCCTGCTGGCGCTGGAGGAACTCGCCGACCGGGCCGCCGAGGCGCTGGCCGGCCGGGCCGGCCGGGACGCCCTCGTCGCGTTCGCCGGCGCGTACCGCGACTACGCCCGCGCCCACCCCGGCCGCTACACGGCGGCCCGGCTGCGCCTCGACCCGGACACGGCGGCGGCCAGCGCCGGGATCCGGCACGCGCAGATGACCCGGGCGATCCTGCGCGGCTACGACCTGACCGAACCGGACGAGACCCATGCCGTCCGGATGCTCGGCAGCGTCTTCCACGGCTATGTCGACCTGGAACTCAGCGGGGGTTTCAGCCACAGCGCCCCCGACAGCCAGGAGTCCTGGACCCGCATCCTGGACGCCCTCGACGCCCTGCTGCGCACCTGGCCCCGCACCTGAACCCCACGTATCCACCAGCCCCCAGGCAGAGGCGATGAACACCGACCACCACGACCCCCGCTGGATCACCACCCCGATCACCCCCGGCCTGCTGCGCGGAGCCCTCGACCTGGAGCACACGGAGCACGGCATCCTGCCGCACCGCCTCCCCGCCCGGGCCCGCGCCCAGTGCGCCGACCCGCAGCTCGCCATGGTCGAGTCCCAGCCCTCCGGCGTACGACTGGTGTTCCGCACCCGCGCCACCGCCGTGGAACTGGACACCCTGCCCACCAAGCGGCTCTACGTCGGCGCACCACCCCGCCCGGACGGCGTGTACGACCTGCTCGTCGACGGCACCCTGGCCGGCCAGGGTGTGGTGACCGGCGGCAAGGTCCAGGTCGTCGACATGAGCGCCGGGACGATGGAGCTGCGCTCCGGACCGGTCGGCACCCTCCGCTTCACCGGCCTGCCCCCGAAGGATAAGGACGTCGAGATCTGGCTGCCGCACAACGAGACCACCGAACTGGTCGCGCTGCGCACCGACGCCCCGCTCGCCGCCGTACCCGGCCGCGGTTGCAAGGTCTGGCTGCATCATGGGAGTTCCATCAGTCACGGCTCGGACGCGGCGAGCCCCACCGGCATCTGGCCCGCGCTCGCGGCCGCGCTCGCCGGTGTGGAGCTGGTCAACCTGGGGCTGGGCGGCAGCGCCCTGCTCGACCCGTTCACCGCCCGCGCCGTCCGGGACACCCCCGCGGACCTGATCAGCCTGAAACTCGGCATCAACGTCGTCAACGCCGACCTGATGCGGCTGCGGGCCTTCGGTCCCGCCGTCCACGGCTTCCTCGACACCGTCCGCGAGGGGCACCCCACCACTCCGCTGCTGGTCGTGTCGCCGATCCTGTGCCCCATCCACGAGGACACGCCCGGTCCGACCGCCATGGACCTGAGCTCCTTCGCCGCGGGCCGGCTCACCTTCACGGCCGTCGGCGACCCGGCCGAGCGCGCGAGCGGCAAGCTCACCCTGGCTGTCATCCGGGACGAACTGGCCCGGATCGTCGCCCAGCGCGCGGCCGACGACCCCCACCTCCACCACCTCGACGGACGTGCCCTCTACGGCGAGGCCGACTCCGCCGAACTCCCCCTGCCCGACCAGCTCCACCCGGACGCGGCCACCCATCGCCGGATCGGCGAACGCTTCGCCTCGCTGGCCTTCGCGGACGGCGGAGCGTTCGCCGACGGCGGGGCGTTCGCGGGCGGCGGCCGCTGAGCCGGCGGTCCTCACTGCGCGGGGGCGGCCGAGGCCCCGTCGCCGGTGTCCGGGATGAGTACGACCTTCCCCGCGACCGTCCCCGACTCGGCGAGCCGCAGGGCCTCGGCGGCCCGGGTGAGGGGCAGCCGGGCGGCGACGTGCGCGGAGACCTCGCCGCGCTGGAGGGCCTGGAACACCTGGGTGAGGTCGGCGCTCAGCCGGGCCCGGAAACGGTTCTTGTTCAGGGCGCGGCCCTCCCAGACGTTGAAGAAGTACGCGTGCCGGCCGTTGGGCAGCGCGTTCCACAGCCACACCCGGCCGAGGATCTTCAGTACGGGCCACTGCTTGGAGCCCGAGTCGTCCCGGGTGGTGGCGCTGCCGTACGAGACGAGGGTGCCGCCCGGGGCGAGGAGCCGCCAGGAGTCGATCACGCTGCGGCCGCCCAGGTGGTCGAAGACGGCGTCGACACCGCCGGGCGCCAGTTCCCGGACCCGGGCCGGGACGTCCTCGGCGCGGTAGTCGACCGGGGTCACGCCCAGGTCCCGCAGCGCGTCGTGATGGCGAACGGAGGCCGTGCCGATCACGTGCAGACCCGCCGCGCGGGCGAGCTGGACGAGGACCGTGCCGACCCCGCCGTTGGCGCCGTGCACCAGGATCGTGCCGCCCCGGCGCACCTTGGCCCTGCGGTGCAGCATCTGCCAGGCCGTGATGCCGTTGACCACCAGCGTCTCCGCCTCCACGGCGCCGACCCCGGCGGGCACCTCCACGGCGTCGGCCGCGTCGAGCACGACGTGACTGGCCCAGCCGCCGACCTTGACCAGTGACGCCACCCGCTTGCCGACGAGTCCCGGCGCGACCCCCTGACCGGCCGTGAGCACCGTGCCGACCAGGTCGTAGCCGGGGACGAAGGGGAAGGGCGGCTGGTCGTAGTAGCGGGCGCGGCGCATCTGCTGCTCCGCGAAGGAGACGCCGGTCGCCTCCACCCGTACGACGATCTGGCCGGTGCCCGGGGCCGGGACCTCCCGGTGCCGGAGCTGCAGCCCCTCGGGCTCCACGACGCCCGGCAGGACGACCTCGACGAGCTGGGTGTTTCCGGCGATTCCAGCGGTTCCGGCAATTTCGGCAGTTCCCATGACGACCTCCGTGTGTAGATCCGTTCGCAAGCGAGAGAGCTACTCGCTTGCGTTAGAAGCTATAACTAACATGATGGCTACTCGCGAAAGTGTCAAGCGCTCACTGCGGAGGATGCCATCGCGTTCGTTAGAGCCACTCTCGAAAGTGATAAGGTGAAACGAACAACCCTGAAGCTGGGGACCCAGAACCCGGGAACTCGGAAGCCCGGCAGGTCAGAGCGAGAGGAGCGTGACGGCCATGGCGGCAGACGCGGACGCGGTGAGCCCCCGCGAGCGGTACCGGAGCCAGGTGCGGGCGGACATCAAGGCGCGCGCCTGGGAGCAGCTGGCCAAGTCCGGCGCGTCGGGCCTGTCCCTGAACGCGATCGCCAAGGAACTGGGCATGAGCGGTCCCGCCCTCTACCGCTACTACGGCAGCCGCGACGAGCTGATCACCGAGCTGATCCGGGACGCCTACCGCGGCCTGGCCGACACCTTCCGCGCCGCGGCCGACTCCGGTGCCGGCGTCGAAGGCCTCGCGCGCGCCCTGCGTCGCTGGGCGCTGGACGACCCCCAGCGGTACTTCCTCGTCTACGGCACCCCGGTCCCCGGCTATCACGCGCCGGACGACATCACCGCGATCGCCCAGGAGATCATGGCTGCCCTGCTCGACGTCTTCGCGGGAGCCGCGCTCGAGGCGCCCGCGCCGGCCTCCGCCGGCTTCACCGCGCACCTCTCCCAGCACCGACACTGGGCCGGCGACCACCCCGCGCCGCCCTGGGTGCTGCGGCGGGCGCTGGCGTTCTGGACCCGCATGCACGGGGTGCTCTCCCTCGAACTCGCCGGGCACTTCACCGGCATGGGCTTCGACCCGGACCGGTTGTTCGACGCCGAGGTGGCGGAGCTGTCGTCCGGCCGCTGACCGTGCGCGGCGGCCTACTTCCCGGGGAGTACGCGTGATCACCTCGCCGGGCTGACGCCCGCCCCGGCCGACGGCGTCTAGCGTGGCGGTCATGGACGAGCAGCGCGTACGGGAGCGCGGCCCCGCGCAGTGGTGGCGCTACGGACCCCCGTGGTGGCACCGCACCGACGACGGCGCCGCCGAGCCGGCCCGTTCCCGCCTGCCGTGGCGCTCCACCGTGCTGCTCACCGCCCTCGTCCTGGCCGGCTCGAACTTCGCCGCCCGCCAGCAGCCGCACCGCGAACCCCTCGACGGGCCGGCCCGCCTGCTGATCCTCGTCACCTGCGTCCTGCTGCTGTGGCGGCACCGGCACCCGGTGCCGGTGGCGTTCGGCACGGCGGGGCTCGCCCTGGTCTACCTCGGCGCCGGCTACCCGTACGGGCCGCTCTTCGCGGCCGTCGCCGTGGCCTGTTTCGGCGCGATCGTCGCCGGGCACCGCCGGGCCGCCTGGGCGGCCGTCGGGATGCTGTGGGGCGGGCACCTGCTGATCTCGCTCTGGCTGTACCGATGGCTGCCGCCGCCGGGGGACGGGGGCGCCGCCCTCGGCCAGGAGATGATCATCGCCACCTGGGTGCTGATCATCGTCTCCGTGGCCGAGCTGGCCCGGGTGCGGCGCGAGCAGTGGGCGCGGGAGCGGGCCGACCGTGCCCAGGCCGCCCGGCGGCGGGCGGACGAGGAACGGCTGCGGATCGCCCGCGAGTTGCACGACGTGCTCGCCCACAGCATCTCGGTCATCAACGTCCAGGCGGGCATGGGCCTCGCGCTCCTGGACTCCGACCCGGAGCAGGCCAGGGCCGCGCTCACCACCATCAAGGCCGCCAGCAAGGAGGCCCTCGGGGAGGTCCGTCAGGTGCTCGACACCCTGCGCGCCCCGGGAGACGCGCCGCGCACACCGGCGCCCGGCCTCGGGCGGCTGCCGGAACTGGTCGAACAGGCGGCGGGCGCCGGGCTCACGGTGACGGTCGAGGGGGAGCCGCCGCGGCTGCCGCCCGGCGCCGACCTGGCCGCCTTCCGGATCGTGCAGGAGGCGCTCACCAATGTCGTGCGGCACTCCCGTTCGCGGCACGCGCGTGTGCGGCTCGAACGCGGGGGCGGGGAGCTGCGGTTGCGGATCGACGACGACGGGCCCGCGACCGGCGCGGACGCGGGTGGCAGCGGGAACGGGCTGGCCGGGATGCGGGAACGGGCGGCCGCGCTCGGTGGCACGATCGAGGCGGGGCCACGCGACGGCGGTGGCTTCCGGGTGCTTGCCGTACTGCCCTTCGACGACAGGGAGGACCGATGATCCGGGTACTGCTCGCCGACGACCAGTCGCTGGTGCGGGCCGGTTTCCGGGCGCTGCTCGACGCCCAGCCCGACATCGAGGTGACCGGGGAGGCGGCGGACGGCGAGGAGGCGGTGCGCAAGGTGCGTGAACTGCGCCCCGACGTCGTCCTGATGGACATCCGGATGCCGCGGCTCGACGGCCTGAAGGCGACCCGCCGGATCACCGGGGAGAAGGAGCTGACGGATGTCAGGGTGGTCATGCTGACGACGTTCGAGCTCGACGAGTACGTCTTCGAGGCGATCCGCTCCGGCGCCTCCGGCTTCCTGGTGAAGGACACCGAACCCGAGGAACTGGTGCGCGCCGTCAGGGCCGTGGTGGGCGGGGACGCGCTGCTGTCGCCGGGGGTGACGCGACGGCTGATCGCGGAGTTCGCGGCGCGTTCCAAGGAACCGGCCGCCGCCGACGCCCTCGTCCAGCTCACCGAGCGGGAACGGGAGGTGATGGCGCTGGTCGGCATCGGCCTGTCCAACGAGGAGATCGCCCGCCGTCTGGTGGTCAGCCCCCTCACCGCCAAGACCCATGTGAGCCGCGCGATGGTCAAACTCGGCGCCCGCGACCGGGCCCAACTGGTCGTCCTGGCCTATGAGTCGGGGCTGGTACGGCCGGGCTGGCTGGGCTGAGACGACTGCCGGAAACGGACGAGCACGCTGACGACCCGGGCGACGAACACCACGGTGGCGAGTGCCACGCCCACGAGGGGCAGAACGCGCTCGAAACCGGTGGGCAGTCGGAACAGCAGTGCCGGGCCGGCCACCACCCCGAAGACGACCGCCGCCGCGAACACCGCGCTGCACAGCGCGTATCCGATCTCGACGGTGATGGCGTCCCGCTCGGCCTGACCGCGTCGTCCCCCGTGACTCGTCATCCCGCCAGTCTCACAGCCGTGCGCCCGGCGGAGCAACCAGCCCCCGCCGGGCGCACGTTCGGAGGCGTCCCCCTCGGACCCCCGCAGTCCCCCCATCGTGCTCAGTCGCGCACGGACACGCGCTCCGCCTCCAGCGAGGTGGACTTGGCGATCACGACGCTCTGCCGCGGACGCCGGGTGCGCAGTCCCGTCAGCGTGATCAGCAGCCCGGCGAGGGCCACGCCCGTCACGACCATGAAGCCGGGACGGTAGCTGTCGAGCACCGCCTGCAGGGTCGCATGGGCGGGGGCGCCGGCGGTGACCACGGCGGTGACGATCGCCAGGAAGATCGCGCCGCCCACCTGCACCGAGGTGTTGAGCAGTCCGGAGACCATGCCCTGCTCATGGTCGTCCACCCCGTTGGTGGCCTGGATGTTGAGGGAGGGGAAGACCAGGGCGCAGGCCGCGCCGATCAGCAGCATCGACGGCAGGATCACCGCCGCGTAGACCGGGGTGAGATCGACGCGCAGGAACAGGGCGTATCCGAGGACCATCAGCGCGAAGCCGGCCGCGATGAGCCGCGGGGTGCCGAAGCGGTCCACGATCGCCCCGACCTTGGTCGAGGACACGGCCACCAGTGCGCCCGCCGGCAGGAAGGCCAGCGCGGTGTGCAGCGCGGACCAGCCGAGCAGCGACTGCATGTACAGGGTGGTCAGGAACTGGAAGCCGACGTACGAGCCGAAGAAGGCGACCGCGCCGAGCTGGGCGCGGATCTGGTGGCCCGAGCGCAGCACGCCGAGGCGGACGAGCGGGCCGGGGGAGCGGCGCTCGACCTGGACGAAGACGGTCAGCAAGGCGGCGACGGCGAGGAACGACAGCAGGGTGCGGGCCGATGCCCAGCCGGCCTGCGGAGCCTCCACCACCGTGAACACCAGCAGCAGCATGGAGGCGGTGCCGAGGACGGCGCCGGGGATGTCGTAGCCGTTGTGGTCGCGTTCGCGGGCGCTGCGCGGCAGCAGCTTCAGGCCGGCGAGGAGCGCGATCACGGCGATGGGGGCGGGCAGCAGCATGGTGAGGCGCCAGCTGGCCTCGGTGAGCAGGCCGGACAGCACCAGGCCCATGGAGAAGCCGGTGGCCGCGCAGGTGGTGTAGATGGAGAGGGCGCGGTTGCGCAGCGGGCCCTCGGGGAACGTGGTCGTGATGATCGAGAGGCCGGCCGGAGCGGTGAAGGCGGCGCTCAGGCCCTTGATGAAGCGGCTCGCGATCAGCAGCGGGCCAGAGTCCACCAGGCCGCCGAGCAGCGAGGCGAGCGCGAAGACGCCGAGGGCCACCAGGAACACCTGGCGCCGGCCGAGCAGGTCCGCGGTGCGGCCGCCGAGCAGGAGCAGGCCGCCGTATCCCAGGATGTAGCCGCTGACGATCCATTGCAGCGTCGACGTCGACAGGTGCAGATCGGAGCCGATCGACGGCAGGGCGACGCCGACCATCGACACGTCCAGGGCGTCCAGGAACATCGCGGCGCAGAGCACCAGCAGGGTGCCCCAGAGGCGGGGAGTCCAGCGGACCGCCGAGAACGGGTCGGCGGGAGCGGTGAGCGGAGAGGTCATGACCCCAGACAGTACATGCGCATGCATCGAATGCAAGTGCATTTAATTACGATGCAACAATCCCGTTTCTCTGCTACGGTGCCGGGATGGCGGCGAAGAAGCCCGAACAGGCGCTCGTGGAGCAGTGGCGGGACATTCTGTCTCTGCACGCCCGTACCCAGTGCGAGCTCGACCGCGCCCTGCACGGCCACGGCCTGTGCGCCAGTGACTTCGAGGTCCTCGACCTGCTCTCCGACGGTCAGGCCGCGGACGGCGCCTGCAGCTACCGCGTCCAGGAGATCGCCGAGCGGGTGCACCTCAGTCAGAGCGCGCTGTCCCGGCTGATCGCCCGGCTGGAGAAGGACGGCCTGGTCGAGCGGGCCATGTGCCCGGAGGACCGGCGGGGCGTGCGGGTTGCGCTCACCGGGAAGGGGCGCGCGCTGCACGGCGAGGTGCTGCCGGTGCAGCGCGCGGTGCTGATCCGGATGCTGGCCGGCTGAACCGGCCGTTCAGATCGCGGAGTTGGTGCGCCACAGCTCGGCCGGTTCCGGATCGCCGGTCACTCTCGGCACGGGCACCCGGTTCCACAGTGCCAGGTACAACTGGTCGGCGGGACCGGCGAGTTCGGTGACCGCGTCATGCCCTGCGCCGGGCTCCGTCACGGGCGGCTCGGGGGACAGCCGTACGGTCCAGGCCGTGTCCGCGTCCAGGGCGCGTACCCGCAGCACCTTGGGGACCTCGGTGCGCAGCCGGCTGCGAGGGCGGGCGTGGAAGCCGCGCAGCAGTTCGTCGATGCCGTCGACCGCGAAGTCCGTGCCGATCGGGGACGCCGGACCGCCCCGCGCCGCCTCGGCGTCGTACCGGTGGACGGTCGTCTCATGGGCCTGGCGGCGGGCCCAGAAGGCCAGTGGCGAGGGGGCCGGGGCCGGGTGCACGGTCCAGCACGTCAGGTTCTGCGGCGCGGTGGCCAGGGTGTCGACGAGGCCGCGGTGGCCGTCCCGGTACCAGGTGGTCAGCTCGGTGCCGTCGAGGGCCGGCGGGTCCGGGACGGGACGGCGTTCGGGAGCGGCGTCGGCGACGATACCGGTGGCCCACCGGTGGATCGTGCCCGTGTGCCGCAGCAGGTCGCGCACCTGCCAGCCCGGGCAGGTCGGCACCTCGGCGGTGAGCCCCGCTTCCAGGGCGGCCGCGCCCAGCGCCCGGCCCTCCCGGTCCAGGATCTGAAGATACTCGGCAGTCTCCATGCCGCGAGTCTGCCCGATGCGGCCGTCACTGGCGCAGCAGGAAACCCACCGTGTACCCCAGCGCGTTGACCGCCCAGTGCAGGGCCATCGGTGCCAGCAGGGAGCCGCTGCGGTCGCGCAGCCAGCACAGCAGACATCCCGCCACGGCGGTGAACAGTACGGCCCCGAGGTCCACCAGGACCGCCCCGGCGACCGAGTGCCCGAAGACCGAACCCAGCGTCGGCTTGTCCCTGTTGAGGTTCAACGACGGCAGGATGTGCCAGAGCCCGAAGAGGACCGAGGAGACGACGGCGGCGGTCGTCGCCGTCCGCAGGCGGCACAGCAGCGCGAACAGGACGCCGCGGAAGGCGATCTCCTCCAGCAGTACCGTCCCCACGGGCACCGCCACCAGCGCCCTGAAGGCGATCGCCGAGCCGCCGAGCGCGTTGGTCCGCCGGTCCTCGAACAGGCCGCGGGTGACCGGCAGAAGGGCCCCGCACAGATAGACCATCGCGACGATCCCGATCAGGGCGACGGACCAACGAGCTCCGTCCGCAAGGGTGTCCCGGCCGAGACCCAGCTCCTGAAGACTGCCCCCGGCCCAGAACAGCACAGCCACCAGGACCGCCGAGGCCGCGACCGCGGTGAGCAGGGACCAGGACGGGGCCCAGCGGTTGTTCAGCAGGTTCGCCGCCACCAGCACGGCCAACGCGGCCACCAGGGCCGTCCGGGTGGGGAGCCGGGGAAACGGCATCTCCTGGCCGGGCGGGTCAGAACTCGACCGGGTCACGGACCGGCGGACAGGCCGTACAGTGCCCGCCGCCGCGCCCCCGGCCCGGTTCGGCGTCGACGTCACCGCCGGTCTCCACGACGCGCAGCTCCGGCAGCCCCAGTGCCTTGGCGGGACGAGAAGGTGCTTCGGGCCCGCCGGCGGCCGGGTCCGCCCGCCGCGGTGCCGGTATCCGGAGGACCGGGGCCGGAGTCGGCAGGCCGGCGCCCGCGATCACCCGGGCGATCGGCGCGCCCGCGACACCGGTCCTATCGGCGAAGCGGCGCGGCAGCGGGAACGCGCCGGCGCCGGCCGTCGAGCCGGCCACCGTCGGGGTCGGCGGGGGAAGCGTCGGCTTGGCCGCAGGTGGTGAGGGACTGGGACTCTCGGTCATCTGGGCCTGGGCCATGCCCACCACGATGGGATACCCGGTGCGGCTCCGCACCTTTTGTTGCGCGGGGGGAGTGCGGGGGCGTGGGGGAGCGTGCGCTTTCGGGATCTTCCGGATGCGGCGGCCGGTGCGGTGGCCGATCGTGGTCCCGAGGTGGCCAAGTGAGTGTTGCGGGCAGGGCGCTGAATCGTACGAAGGACTGGACCCGCCGGGTCGTGGACCGCGTGCGCCACCACGCGGGCCCCGGCCGGGTGGTCCGGCGGCGGCCGTGCCGGGGAGGGACCGCGGTGGCGGTCCTGTGCTACTGCCTGTCCCTCACCCCGTCCCTGCTCCCGCGCTCCTGGTGGCTCCAGGGGCTCATTGCCGGCGTCTCGGCGGTCATCGGCTACGCCGTCGGCGCCGTACTGGAGTCACTCGCCCGGTACCTGCTCCGCTGGGCCGGCATCCGCGTCCGCCCGCGTGTCCGCAGGGTCCTGTGGGCCGTCATGGGGGTGCTCGGCGCTGCCGCGATCGTCACCGTCACCGCCTGGAGCGTCCGCTGGGAGGGCCAGGTCCGCCGGGCGGTGACCCTGCCCCCGCAGGTGGCCTGGTGGCAGTGGGCGCTTGTCCCGGTCGTGGCCGCGCTGGTCGCGACGCTGCTGCTCCTGGTCGCCCGGACGGTACGGCTCGGCACCCGCATCGTCGCCCACGCGTTCGACGTCCTCGTCCCACGCCCCGTCGCCTACGCCACCGGGGTCGTCCTCGCCGCCTTCGTGATCGTCGGAATCGTCCAGGGCTTCCTGCTGAACGCGGCACTCGACGCGATCGAGAGCACCGCGTCCCTCGCCGACCAGGGCACCAGCGAGGGCGTCCACCAGCCCGGCCTGCCGACCCTCTCCGGCAGCCCCGGGTCCGCCGCCCACTGGGACACCCTTGGCGCCCAGGGCCGCACCTTCGTCGGTACGGCCACGACCCGCGCCGACATCGCCGCGTTCACCGGCCACCCCGCCGAGGATCCGGTACGGGTCTACGTCGGCCTGCGCTCCGCCGCCACCCTCGACGAACGCGCCGCCCTCGCCGTACACGAACTCGAACGCACCGGCGGCTTCTCCCGCAGCATCCTCGCCGTCATGGGCACCACCGGCACGGGCTGGATCAACGACCAGGGCAGCAAACCCCTGGAGTACATGTGGGGCGGCGACACCGCCCAGGTCGCCATGCAGTACTCCTACCTGCCCAGCTGGGTCTCCGCGCTCACCGAGGACGAGGCCGCCGACACCGGGCGGGGCCTCTTCGACGCGGTCTACGCCAAGTGGCGCACCCTCCCCGCCGGCTCCCGCCCCCGGCTCCTCGTCTACGGCGAGAGCCTCGGCTCCTTCTCCATGGAGTCCGCCCTCGACGGCTCCCTGCCCGCGCTCGTCGAGAAGACCGGCGGGGCACTGTTCGTGGGGCCCACCTACGACAACCCCCTCTGGAAGTCGGTCACCGCGCAGCGGCAGCCGGGCAGCCCCGAGTGGCGGCCGGTGGTCGGCGACGGGGCGCATCTGCGCTTCGCACAGGTGCGGAAGGACTACGGCATCCCGGACGCGCCCTGGGGAGAACCGAGGGCGGTCTATCTCCAGAACGGATCCGACCCGGTGGTCTGGTGGTCACCTTCCCTCGCCTTCCACAAACCGGACTGGCTGGACCGGCCCCGTGCCCGGGACGTCTCACCGGCGATGCGGTGGTATCCGCTGCTGACGTTCTGGCAGGTGGTGTGTGACCTCGCGGGGGCCGACAGCGTGCCGGACGGGTTCGGGCACCGGTACGGGACGATGCCGACGAGCGCGTGGGCCCTGATCACGCGACCGCCGGCGTGGACGGAGGCCGACACGGCGAGGCTGGCCGGGGTGCTGGAGTCGGTAAGGGAACCAGGGCTGCTGGACTGACCTGCTCTTCTCCGCCGCGCACCGCCTTTTGGGCTACTTGGCCGTTGCGCCTATGAGTGTGGCTGCGCCCGCGAGCACCGCCACGCTCGTCAGCGCCGTCGGCAGGGACGTCCAGTCCGCCATGAAGCCGATCGCCGGCGGGCCCAGCAGCATGCCGCCGTAGCCCAGGGTGGAGGCGGTCGCCACACCCGACGGCCCGGCCAGCGCGCCCGCCCGCTCCACCGCCACCGGGAACAGGTTGGCCAGGCCCAGTCCGGTCACCGCGAAGCCGAGCAGCGTCGCCCACACCCACGGCGCGAGCGAGCCGAGCAGCATGCCGGCCGCCGCCGTACTGCCGCCGACGATCACGGTCCTGGACCGTCCGAGCCGCTCCAGCAGTCTCGTCCCGCTCGCTCGGCCGATCGTCATGGCCAGGGCGAAACACGTGTAACCAGCCGCGGCGAGGCCCGGCGAGGCATCCAGGTCCTGACGGAGATGCAGCGCGCCCCAGTCGGCCATCGCCCCCTCGCCGTACGCCGTGCACAGGGCGATCAGGCCGAAGACGACGACCCGTCGGCGGGTGTGCGCGTCCAGGCGGCGCGGGGTGGTGCCGGAGTGCTGTTCGGTGCGCGGGGCCGGGGCGTCGTACCGGAGGAGGGTGCGGCCGGCGACAGCGGTCACCAGCAGGCCGATCACGGTGAGGGCGAGCAGGTGGCGGGTGGGGGAGAGGGAGCCCGCGACCAGGCCGCCGAGGCCCGCGCCGATCATCCCGCCCAGGCTGAACGCCGCGTGGAAGCTCGGCATGATCGGGCGGCGGAGGGCGGCGACCAGATCGACGGCCGCGCTGTTGAAGGCGACGTTCAGGCCTCCGTACGCGGCGCCGAACACGAGCAGGACGGCGCCGAGCGCCATGACCGAGTGGGTGAGCGGTGGCAGGGCGACGCTCAGGGACAGCAGGATCGCGCAGGCCACCGTCACGGGGTGGCTTCCGTAGCGGCGGCACAGCCGGCCCGTGAGCGTCATCGTGATCACCGCGCCGGCCGAGACGCCGAGCAGCGCGAGCCCGAGTGCGCCGACCGAGGCGTGGGTCTGGTGCTTGATGTCGGGGATCCGGACCACCCAGCCCGCGAAGACGAAGCCGTCCATGGCGAAGAGCGCGGTGATGGCGATCCGGAGACGGCTGAGGGCGAGGGGGCTACCCGGCACGACGCTGTGCGAACGGGTTTTGTTTATTAGCGGCACAAACTCAGGCTAGGTGACGGGCGGCGAACGGGGCAAGGATGTTGTCGAGACGCTGGATCTTCGCAGGTCCAGACGACGGCAACCGCTGTCTTCCGTTCGGCAGCCTCAGTGTCCCCTCGACGACGACCTGCTCGCCGACTGGACGCCCCCCCTCGCGGGCCCGGTACCAGGGCGCCTCCGGCGTCCGCCACGGCTATGTGGCGCCGCAGACCCCGCCGCCTTCCCTCACTCACCCGAAGGGCCTGCGGACAGCGCCGACAGGAGAAGCCCGGTGAGGTCCTGGCGCCGTTCCTTGCCGAGCGCGCGTTCCAGGGCGGCGTCCACTTCGGCGTAGGCGTCGCGCCCCGCCCGCAGGAGTTCCTGGCCGGTCGCCGTGACGTGCAGTTCCGCGGTGCGGCCGCGTCCGGGGTCGGTGCGGCGCTCGACGGCACCGCGCTCTTCCAGTTGCCGGACGGTGGCCTGGGCGCTCTGTGCGGTGATCCCCGCCCTGCGGCCGAGTTCGCTGTAGGACATCCCCGGTTCCCTCAACAGGTGGCCGAGAGCCGAGAGATGGCGCAGCGTGTAACCGGTCGGCTTGAGCGCCCGTTCGACGTCCTGCCTGGCTCGCCGTCCCAGTGCGGCGAGCAGGAAGGCGGTGCTGGTGGGCGGGGGCTGGGCGGTCACGGCTTCCTCGTTCCTCCTCGGAAAGTTTCAGTTTGACTTTAACTGGAGTTCGGGGCAGGCTCCATTCCGGGTTTCAGGCAAACTGAAACATGCTGTCCGGTGATCCCGATGAGGTGAGATGACGGAGATGAAGCTCCTGGTGGTCGGCGCCAACGGCGGCCTGGGCCGGCAGGTGGTCACCCATTCCCTGGAGCGCGGGCACCAGGTGACCGCGCTCGTGCGGCGGAGTGCGGGGCAGGCCGAGAAGCCGGGGCTGCGGTTCGTGGAGGGAGCTGTGGGCGATGACCTGGCAGCCGTACGCCACGCTGTCGACGGGCAGGACGCGGTCGTCAGCGCACTGGGCAATCCGCTCTGGCTCAAGGCGCGTACCGGCTCCCCGGTGATGGCCCGGGCCGCCGCGAACCTGGTGGCCGCCATGCATCTGCACCGGGTACGGCGGATCGCCATGCCGCTGGCCTGGGGGAGCGGCGTCTCACGAGAGCGGACCGCGTGGCCGCTCAAGGCGCTGACCCGGCTGCTCATCCGCCGCGACTACCAGGACTTCGACACCGCGGAGGCGATCCTTGCCGCCTCGGGGCTCGACTTCACCGTCGTCTACTTCGGCTCGCTGACCGACCGGCCCGCCTCACACGCCTGGTCCGCCCGCTCCGGCATCAGAACCCCCTCGCCCCTGGCGATCAGCCGCGCCGACCTGGCCCAGTGCCTGCTGGACGCCGTCGAATCCCCCCGCCCGAGCGCCGACCGCCTCTCGGTCAGCGGCGCGCCGAAAGGATGACGCTCCGATGAACCTCAGAGGCAGGACCATCGTGCTGACGGGGGCGAGTTCGGGCCTCGGCGTCGAGGCCGCCCGTCTGCTCAGCGTCCAGGGGGCGACCCTGCACCTCGTGGGCCGTGACGAGGAACGTACGAGGGCCATCGGCGAGGAACTGCACGCGCCCACGTACACGGCCGACTTCACCAGCCTGGCCCAGACCCGCACCCTGGCCGCGCGGTTGGCCCGTGCCGTGCCGAACATCGACGTCCTGGCCCTCAACGCCGGCGGCGTCATGCCCCCGCACCTCACCGACGACGGGATCGACGCCACCTTCCAGGCCAACGCCCTGGCGCCGTGGCTGCTGATGACACGGCTGGCCGGGAAGCTCGCCACCGGCCGCGTCCTGCTGACCAACTCCCGGTCCCACACCAACGCCGTCCTCTCCCCGCACAACCTCGCCGCCGCCCTCGCGGGGGAGCCGCGGGTGTCGGGCCACCACACCTACGCCCGCGCCAAGCTCGCCGCCGGAGTGCTGCTGCGCGAGTTCCACCGCCGCAACCCGGGCGTGGACGTCGGCGACTTCCACCCCGGCATCATCGCCTCGGACTTCGGCCGGTACCTGGGCCGTACCGGCAGCCTCCTGAAGGCCGCCGCCCGCCCGTTCATCGGCACCCCTCGCCAGGGCGCCGAACGGCTGGCCGAACTGGCCACCCGCCAACAGGCCCTCGCCGGCGCCTACTTCGTCCACACCCGCCGCGGCCAGGGTTCCGCCCAACTCCACAACCAGGAACTCGGCACGGCCCTGTGGGAAGCCGCCGACCGCGCGACCGCGTCCGACGGGCATGCGGCGGGGTAGGCCACGGCGTGCCTCGTGGGCGGGACGCGTGGCGACGGGGGCGGTACAGCCTGCTGTACCCGGAGTCGGGGTGTGCGCGGCAATGATCGGGAAGCTCGGCGCTGGTGTGCTTGGGGCATCGCAAGGGCGGCACGCAGAGGGCCGCCCGGCAGCCCGCTCAGCCGCTGTCGAGCCGCCGCTCGGCCCCCCGAAGGGACACCCCGGTGACCGTCACCAACCTTCCCCCACAGACTCCGGCACCCCACCGCTCCGCCATCCGCCGCCGCCCGCTCACCTGGTTCTTCGCGCTGGCCATGGGGATGAGCTGGCTGGCCTGGACGCCGTACATCCTCTCCGGGAACGGGGTCGGCCTGTGGCACTGGACCTTCCCCGGCGGCGCGCTCGGCAGCCAGCTTCTCGGCGTCCTGCCCGGTGCCTACCTCGGCCCGATCGGCTCGGCGCTGCTGGTCACCGCCGTCACGGAGGGCCGTGCCGGACTGCGGGAGTGGCGGGGCCGGATGACGAAGCTGCGGGTGAGTTGGCGCTGGTTCCTGGTCGTGGCGCTCTCGGTGCCGGCCGCGCTGACGATCGCCACCGCCGCCCTGACCGACCGGAATCCTGTGATGCCGCCGGCCGTCGTGCTCGTCGCGTACATCCCCGGCCTGATCATGCAGATGATCACCACGGGCCTCGCCGAGGAGCCGGGCTGGCGCGAGTTCGCGATGCCGCACATGCAGCGCCGCTTCGGTCCGCTGGTCGCCACCCTGATCGTGGGTGTGCTCTGGGGCGCCTGGCATCTGCCGCTGTTCCTCACGGAGTGGGGCGGCGGGCCGGACGTCGACCCCTCCCGCCCGATCGCCTTCATGGGGACGACGCTCGCGTTCAGCTTCGTGATGACCTGGGTGTTCAACCGCTCCCGCGAGAGCATGCCGCTGGTCATGCTGCTGCACACCAGCGTGAACAACTTCTTCTCCGTGGCGTTTTCGGACATGTTCCCGTCGGCGGGGATCGAGAGCACGACCTACGCCTTCCTGATCGCGTCGACCCTGGCGGCGGCGGTGATCCTGCTGGCGACGAGGGGACGGCTGGGCCTGCGCTGACCCCGCACCGCCCCGCCCGAAGCCCCCGGAGAGCTTCACTGGCGTGCTCCTCCCCCTTGGGTTACAGTCTGACTGAAACAATCTTTCAGTCAGGCTGTAACTCGATGGAGGGCCGTGTGGCCAGGGATATCTCAGTGCCAATGGGGGTGCGGGCGCAGGAGGTGATGGTCGGGCTGCTGGGCCGCCTGCCGGATCGGGTGCGGTCGGCGCTGGCGGGACCGGAGATCGTCGTGGACGGCGCAACGCCGGCCGTTGATGCTCGCCTGCTGATCCGCTCCCTCGGGGGCAGGGAGTCGGCTCTGGTGGTCGAGGACTCACCGGAGCTGTCCCGCGCGGCACTCGAACGCAACGCACCGATGCTCCGTGCCGGCCGGCGGCCGACGCGGGCGGTGACGGCGTCCGAGGTGTGCCTGAAGGGCGGGCGGAACGCTCTGGAAGCGACCTTGTACGAACCCGCGTCCTGCCCCGGGACGTCCGGTGCGCTGGTGTTCTTCCACGGCGGCGGCTGGGTGATCGGCAGCCGCGCCGGATACGACCACGTGGGACGCTTTCTCGCCGAACACTCGGGCCACCGAGTGCTGTCGGTGGACTACCGGCTCGCCCCCGAGGACCCGTTCCCCGCCGCCGTGGACGATGCCCTGGCGGCATTCGACGACACCGTTTCCCGGGCCGAGGAGTTCAGCATCGACCCGGACAGGATCGTGGTCGGCGGGGACAGCGCGGGGGCCACGCTCGCCGCGGTGACCGCCCGTCGTGCCGCCGGGCGGGGGCACGGCCCCGTCCCGGCGGGGCAGTGGCTGCTGTATCCCGCCACCGACCTGGCCGGCCGTCACCCGTCCCGGGACACCTACGGCAGGGGATTCCTGCTGACCGACGACGACATCCGCTGGTTCCAGGACCACTACCTCCCCCCTGGCGTGGACCGCACGGATCCGCAGGTGTCCGTCATCTACGGCGAGGTCGCCCCGGACACGCCGCCGGCGCACCTCGTCACGGCGGGATTCGATCCGCTGCGGGACGAAGGCGAGGCCTACGCCGACAAGCTCCGCTCAGCCGGTGTCCGGGTCACGGCCGTCCGCGAAGCGGACCTGCCGCACGGCTTCCTGCCCTTCGTCCATCTCGGCCCCCGGTTCGACCGGGCCGTCACCGCAAGCGCTCACGCCCTGCGCCGGATGCTGGGCTGACCGGTTTCCCCTTCACCTCCGCCGCTGTTTCACCGACCGCTCCTCCCGACCCGGACAAGGACTTGAGCCATGCACGTACAGATCGCGCTCTACGACGGCTTCGACCCCCTCGATGTCCTCGGACCCTTCGAAGTCTTCCACTCCGCAGGCGAGTTCTCCGGCGGAGAGGTGTCCACCGAGTTCGTCAGCGCCGAAGGCGCACGGCAAGTGCCCAGTGGATTCCCGTCGATCACGCTCACCGCGACCTCCGCCGTGGACGTGAACAGGAAAAGCGTGATCGTCGTCCCCGGCGCCTCGGGCGGCCTCTCACTGGATCCCGGCGTCGTCGGCGGCATCGGCTGGATTCTCGGCCGGGCAGGGGCCACGGATCTGCCGGGCCTGTTGCGTGAGGCGCTGGCTCGACCGGACATGACCGTCGCCAGCGTCTGCGGGGGTTCCATCCTCCTCGCCCACGCCGGCCTGGCGGACGGCCGGCCGCTGGTCACACACGAACGGGGCCAGGACCTCGCCGGAACGAAGGCCGTCCCGGTAACGGCCCGCATGGTCGACGACGGCAACCTGCTCAGCGCCGGCAACGTCACCTCCGGCCTCGACCTCGCCCTGTACCTGGTCGAACGCGAGGTCGGAGCCCGCGTCGCCCATGCCGTCTCGGAACTCATCCGGCACGAACGGCGCGGCACGGTCTGGAGCGCCACGGGCGCCCCGGTGTCCCTGGCGTAGTGGAGAGCAGCAGGCGCTCGGCCACGGCACCGGTTCGGCCGTAGTCATCACGCCGAGTGCCGACCTAAGGTGAGTCATGACCGTAACGCGTTTGTCTCCTGACGGCATCGACGAGGCCACCCGTCTCATCAACCCCGCCTTCCTGCACACTCCCCAGTTCTCGGACCCCGCGCTCTCCCGCGCACTCGGCCGGGACACCGTGGTCAAGGTGGAGACACTCAACCAGCTCCGGTCCTTCAAGGGCCGCGGAGTGGACCTCTTCCTGCGGCGGGCGGCGGTCGCACGGCATGTCGTCTGCGCCTCGGCCGGCAACTTCGGCCAGGCCATGGCGTACGTCGGCCGGGCCCGCGGCATCCCGGTGACGGTGTTCGCCGCCCATGACGCCAACCCCACCAAGGTGGCGCGGATGCGGGAACTGGGCGCCGAAGTCGTGCTGTCGGGCGCCGATTTCGACGCCGCCAAGGACGCGGCCCGGGCATACGCCGGTACCCGACCGGAGTGCGTCTTCGTGGAGGACGGCGACGAGCCGCTCATCGCGGAGGGAGCCGGCACCATCGCCGTGGAACTGGCCCCGCTCGATCTCGACGCGATCGTGGTCCCGGTCGGCAACGGCGCACTCGTCAGCGGCATCGGCTGCTGGACGAAGGCCCGCTCACCTCGTACCCGGATCATCGGGGTGTGCGCGGCAGGCGCCCCCGCCATGGAGGCGAGCTGGCGCACCGGCGTGCCCGAGTCCACGGGGCCGGTGTCCACCATGGCGGACGGCATCGCCGTACGGGTGCCGGTGCCCGCGGCGGTGGCCTGGATGCGCGAGGTCGTCGACGAGGTCCTCCTCGTCGAGGAGCAGGACATCCTCCGGGCGCTGCGGTTGGTGCGGGACACCCTGGGCCTGATCCTGGAACCCTCGGGCGCGGTCGGCATCGCCGCCGCACTGCGCCACGACCTCGGAGTCGCATCCCTCGCCACGATCCTCACCGGCGGCAATTTCTCCCCCGCCCTCCTGCGAGAACTCGCCCCGGACCCGGCACGCACACACGACACGGCTTCCCCGGCGGGGTCGGCCCCCTAGGGCCTGTCGTTTGGATCATGCCGGCGTCGCGGGGTGTGGCACGCGCATCTGCGGCGTTGTCGTCGGTTGTCGACGCTCCGCGTCGCCGCCCTCCTCCGCCTTGCAGCTGCACGCACCACACCCCGCTCGGGTCGGCTGAAATGCGCAGTCCCTCGCAGCCGGCCTGATCCAAACGACAGGCCCTAGCCCACCCCAGCTGGTGAACAGCCTCTCGCAGAAGCGGAGTTACCGATTTCGTGCCGGAGGAGGACCCGCTTATGATCTTGATCATGACTGTGCAGAATTCTGACAAGGCGCCTTCCCGTAAACAGCGGCTCCAGGAGAAGCAGCGGCGCCAGCTGACGGTGGTCGACACCGTGGACAAGGCAGAGGTCAAGGTGCGCAAGGCGGAGGCCGAACTGGCCGTGGCCGTCGCCGAGGCGGTGCAGGTGTTCGGTGACGAGCGCGCCGCGTCCGAAGGGCTCGACATGCCCGTCGAGACCGTACGCCGCTTCGTGATCATCGCCGCCGACGAAGCGGCCGGCGCGGACGCGGCCGACGCCGACGGCAGGGACTGAGGAGTCGCGGGCCTGGTACGGCCGTTCAGGCTCGGTCCTGCCCCCGGCGTCCGGTGATCGCCGTGAGGTAGCCGCGCAGCATGACCTTCGCTTCGTCGAGGAGGGCGGTGTCCCCCTCGGCGTCGCGGCGGAACGCCTCCTGGGCGAGGGCGTCGGCGGTGAGGACGGCGGCGTGGCAGGCACGGCCGAGTGCCTCCGTGTCCTCGGCGACGCCCAGCGCGAGCAGCACCCGGCGCACCCCGTCCGCCATCCGGTGCTTGTGCTCGCGGTCCGCCTCCCGGGTCCGGTCGGTCAGCCCGGTGCCGAACCACAGGGCCCGGAAGCCGTGTTCGGTGCGGTAGAGCGCGGCGTACGTGTCGATGAGCACGCCGACCGGGTCCGGCCAGCGCTCAATCCCCGCGGCCCGGACGAACTCGTCCATCACCGCTTCGAGTTGGGTGAAGTAGCCGGCGGCCAGCGCGTCGATGATCGCGTCCCGGTCCGGCAGGTACTGGTACAGCGAGCCCACCGACACCTTGGCCTCCGCCGCGACCCGGGTCGTGGTCAGGGCCTGGACGCCCTCGGCGACCAGCACGCGCTCCGCCGCCTTCAGCACCTTCGCCAACCGGGCCTTGCTGCGGGCCTGTTGGGGAGTCCGGCGCAGCACGACCCCGGTCTCGTCGGCGGTCGGCTCGCTCACGCGCGGCTCCTGAATCTGAACGTGACTTTGTTTCAGGTTTAGGTTACCGTCGCGGCCATGACGGACTCAAGCTCCGCGCTGGTCCAGGAGCGGGCCGCGGTCGCGGACGTGTGTCGACGGCTGGGCGCGGCGGGACTGCTCATCGGTACGGCGGGAAACGTCAGTGTGCGGGTCGGTGACCGGGTCGCGGTCACCGCGACCGGAGCGGTGCTCGCCCAACTCACCGCGGGCCAGGTGACGGTGGTCGACCTGGAGGGGAAGACCGTGGCCGGGACCCTGCAGCCGACCTCCGAACTCGACCTGCACCTGGGGGTCTACCGGCGGCACGGCGCCGGAGCGGTCGTGCACACCCACGCCCCGATGGCCACCGCCCTCTCCTGCGTGATCGACGAACTGCCCTGCATGCACTACCAGTTGCTCGCTCTCGGCGGCACCGTACGGGTTGCGCCGTACGCCACCTTCGGCACCCCGGAACTCGCCGAATCGGTGCTCACCGCGCTCGACGGCCGCAGCGCCGCCCTGATGGCCAACCACGGCTCGGTCGCCATGGGGCCGACCCTCGACAAGGCCGTCGAGAACGCCCTGTTGCTCGAATGGGCCTGCGGTGTCTACCAGCACGCGGCGGCCATCGGGAAACCCCGGGTCCTGGACGAGCAGCAGCAACTCGCGGTGATCGAGGCCGCGATCGCACGGAACTACGGCACCACCCAACCCCTGCAGGAGGGCAAGCCATGAGAGTCGTCACGATGGGCGTCCATGTGCTGGACGTGCTGGTCCGGCCGGTCGACGAGATACCCGAGGGGCAGGGTGCCACCCTCGTCGAGGACATCAGGATGACCGCGGCCGGGACGGCCGGCGGGACGGCGCTCACCCTGGCGAAGCTCGGCGCCACCGTGCAGAGCGCAGGGGCCATCGGTGCCGACGCCACCGGGGACATGCTGGTGCACCTGCTCGGCAAGGCGGGGATCGACACCGGGTTCCTGGTACGCCGCATCGACACCGGCACCTCGGCGAGCGTGCTGCCCATCCGCTCCAACGGCGACCGGCCCTCCCTCCATCTGCTCGGCGCCAACGTCACCTACGGCCTCGACGACGTGCCCTGGGACGCCCTCGCCGAAGCCACTCATCTCCACCTCGGCGGACCCGAGTTGATCGGGGTCGACATCGCCGCGCGCATCCTGCACTTCGCCAAGGAGCACGGAGTGACGACCTCCGTGGATCTGCTCGCGCCCGGCGTGTTCGGCAGTTTCGAGCAGATCGCGGCGGCCCTGCCCCACGTCGACCACCTGCTCCCCAACGACGACCAGGTGCTGGGCTTCTCCGAGGAGGACGACCTGGTGGCCGGTGCGAAGAAGCTGATCGACGCCGGGGCCGGGCTGGTCGCCGTCACGCGCGGTGGCGACGGCACGCTCCTGGTCACCGCCGAGGGCACCGAGACGGTCCCCGTCTTCGAGATCGACGTCGTGGACAGCACCGGCTGCGGTGACGCCTTCTCGGCCGGTTTCGTCCACGCCATCGGCCTCGGCCGCACCCCGTACGAGGCAGCCGTGCTCGGCAACGCCGTGGCGGCGCTGGTGGCCCAGGGCCTGGGCAGCGACCACGGGGACTTCGACCTCGCGGCCGCCGACGCGTTCGCGGCCACGGGTGTGAGGCGTGGGTAAGAAGGATGCCGGGCGTGCGTAGAACGTGACGTTGGCCACGGCTGTCCCGGACGTCCGAGAGGTACCTTCCATCCCTCGAACCACTGAAGTCCTGCGGATATTCGCTCGTCCCATGCGTTTGTGTTCGGACAGAGTCCGGCAACAGCTCGGTTAATAACTGCTCGCTAGTTGGTTACCGGAGAGTGAGCGGGCCATGATGGCCCCATGACGTTGGCCTCGCGCGCTCTCGCGCAACTGGCGACCTGGCCCGACCTGACCCAGGCCGTACCGAGCTGCGGTCTGGGCCAGGCGGTGAGTTCGTTGGAGGGCGAGATCGCGCACTTCCACTCGGACCGCGATGTGGACCTGCGTCTCACCGCCCGCGCCATCCGGCATTTCGCCAAGGACCTCAAGAACACCGGAGCGATCCGCATCGTCCCGGGCTCGCAGTGGGTGACGATACGACTCGACGCCGCGAGCGACGTCGACCTGCTGCTGACCCTGGTGAGCGTCGCCCTGCAGGCCCAGCAGAGCTGGCCCGACCCGGCCGACCGGCCCGTGTTCGGCTGCAACGACCAGCGGGGCGCGGGGTTCGTCAGCGCGGACACCAGCGGGATCTGACAGCGGACACCGGCGGGCTCCCGCGGGCAGCCGTCCGGGAGCGGGTCACACCGTCATGACCCGGATTCCCGCCTCCTCGAACCGGCGCACCGCCTCCGGCGCCGCCGCGGTGTCCGTCACCAGTGTGTCCACCAGCTCCGCCGCGCAGATCCGGGCGAACGCGCGCCCGCCCAGCTTGCTGGAGTCGGCGGCGACGACCACCCGGGCCGCGCGCTCGCACAGCAGCCGGTTGATCGCGGCCTCCGCCTCGTCATGGGCCGCCGCCCCGTGCGTGACATCGAAGGCGACCACCCCGAGCACCGCCACATCGAGGGTGATCTGACCCAGCACCCCGTCCGCGAGCGGCCCGATCAGCTCGTACGACTGCGGGCGCGCCACCCCGCCCGTCACCACGATCTTGAACTGGGGCCGTACGGCCAGCTCGTTGGCGATGTTCAGTGCGTTCGTGACGATCGTCAGCGCCGGCGTGCCGGTGGTGAGGTCGCCCCGCACGGCGAGGGCACGGGCCACCTCCGTCGTGGTCGTACCGCCGGTCAGTCCCACCGCCTCGCCCGGCGCGACCAGTTCCGCCACCGCCTTGGCGATCCGCTGCTTCTCCGAGGCCCGCCGAGCCGTCTTGTAGCGCAGGGGCAGCTCGTAGGACACCCCGTGCACCACCGCCCCGCCCCGGGTGCGCACCAGCATCTGCTGCTCGGCGAGCTGGTCGAGGTCCCGGCGGATCGTCGCCGCCGACACCTCCAGCTCGGCCGCCGCCTCCTCGACCTCGAGGCGGCCGCGCTCGACGAGCAACTCGAGCAGTGCCTTCCAGCGGGCGTCCCGCGACATCGGCGGCCTCCGGTTCTCGATCTTCCAGTGACCCTAGCGCACCCGGATTTCGACGAAATGCTTGAACATGCTTGAAAGGTGGCTCTATCTTGCAGAAACAATCACATCACGGAGGGCAGTGGTATGTCGCATATCGCTGAGGAGCTGGCCAGTCAGCCCGAGTGCTGGATACGGGCGGCCGATGAGGCGGACCGGCACCCGGAGGCACTTCCGTCGCCGGGGGAGCGGGTCGCGATCGTCGGATGCGGCACCTCGTACTTCATGGCCCAGGCCGCCGCCGTACTGCGCGAGTCGGCCGGGCACGGTGAGACGGACGCGTTCGCCGCCTCGGAGTTCCCGCACGGGCGGTCGTACGACCGGGTGCTCGCCCTGACCCGGTCCGGCACCACCACCGAGGTGCTGGACCTGCTGGGGCGGCTGAAGGGGAGCGTGCGCACGGCGGCGATCACCGCCGACCCGGACACCCCCGTGATGACGGCCGCCGACGACCTCGTCGTCCTGGACTTCGCGGACGAACGCTCCGTCGTGCAGACCCGGTTCGCGACCAGCGCGCTCACCCTCCTGCGTGCCCACCTCGGCCTGCACACCGACGCCGTGGTCGCCGACGCCCGCACCGCACTCTCGACTCCCCTGCCCACGGGGCTCGTCGAGTGCACCCAGTTCACCTTCCTCGGGCGCGGCTGGACCGTGGGTCTCGCCAACGAGGCCGGGCTGAAGATGCGTGAGGCCTCGCTCTCCTGGACCGAGGCCTACCCGGCGATGGAGTACCGGCACGGCCCGATCAGCATCACCTCCCGCTCCGGCGCCGGCTGGATGTTCGGCCCGGCGCCCACCGGACTCGCCGAACAGGTCCGGGCCACCGGGGGGTTGTGGATCGAGGGCACGCTCGACCCGCTCGCCGAACTCGTCCGGGCCCAGCGCCTCGCGGTCGCCGTCGCCGCGGCCCGGGGTCTCGACCCCGACCGGCCCCGCCACCTCACCCGCTCGGTGATCCTCACCCCGTCCGGTTCGTCCGGGGAGGAGTGACCGTGCCCCTCGCAGCCACCGGCGAGTTGATGACGAGGGCCGCCGAAGCCCGGTGCGCCGTAGCCGCGTTCAACGTCATCACCCTGGAACACGTGGAGGCCGTCGTCACCGGCGCGGAGGCGGCCGGGTCGCCCGTGGTCCTCCAAGTCAGCGAGAACGCGGTCAGGTTCCGCTACGGACGACTGCTCCCGCTGGCCCGCGCCGCCACGGCCGCCGCCGAACGCGCCGATGTACCCGTCGCGTTGCACCTTGACCACGTCCAGAGCGACGACCTGCTCCGGCAGGCACCCGGTGCAGGATTCAGCTCCGTGATGTACGACGCGTCCCGGCTGCCCTACGTCCAGAACCGCACCGCGACCGCGGCCGCCGTCGACTGGGCGCATACCCAAGGGCTCTGGATCGAGGCCGAGTTGGGGGAGGTGGGCGGCAAGGACGGTCGCCCGCCCCTGGACGCCCACGCACCCGGCGCACGCACCGATCCCGAGGAAGCACGGGCCTTCGTCGCCGGCACCGGGGTCGACGCGCTGGCGGTGGCGATCGGCAGCGCACACGCCATGACCACCCGCACCGCCGCCCTCGACCACGCCCTCCTCGCACGCCTTGCCGCCGGCGTGCCCGTCCCGCTCGTCCTGCACGGCTCCTCCGGGGTGCCGGACGACGGCCTGGTCGCCGCGGTCACCGGCGGCATCGCCAAGGTCAACGTCGGTACGGCGCTCAACATGGCGATGACCGCCTCGATCCGCCGCTTCCTCGCGGACCATCCCGAGGCCGTCGACTCCCGCAAGTACCTCAGCGTCGGCAGGGAGGCGATGGCCCGGGAGGTGACCAGGATCATCGGCGTGCTGGGCGGCGGGACTACCCGCGCCTGACCGCCTTCAGCACCACGAACTTCGGGTCGCTCGCCACCAGTTCACTGTTGCCGAACAGCTTGCGCAGCTTCACGTGGTAGCCCAGGTGCCGGTTGCCGATCACCCACAGTTCGCCGCCCGGCCGCAGCGCCCGCTTCGCCCCGGTGAACATCCGCCATGCCGTCGCGTCGGTGGTCGCCTGGTGGGAGTGGAACGGCGGGTTGTTCAGCACCACGTCCACACTCCCGGCCGCGACCCCGGCGAGCCCGTCCCCGACCCGGAACTCGGCGTGTCCGGGCACCCCGTTGGCCTTGTAGGTGGCCTCCGCCGAGGCCACCGCCTGGAACGACTCGTCGACGAACAGCACCTCGGCCGTCGGATCGGCCAGCGCCACCGCCGTACCGACGACCCCGTTGCCGCACCCCAGGTCCACGATCCGCCGCCCGCCCTCGGGCAGATGCGCCAGGAAGAACCGCGTACCGATGTCGAGCCGGTCGGCGCAGAAGACCCCCGCGTGGTTGACGACCGTACGCCCGGAGACTGCCCCGATGCCGTCGGGGAGCGCGTAGCTGTACGGCCACGGATTCGCCGGACGCTCCAGCGCCGGATCCGGTGTGCAGTGGACCAGCCGGGACTTCTGCTCGGCCAGTGAGGTCCGGGTCGGCCCGAGGATCCGCTCGAACAACTGGAGCGTCGAGGTGTGGATCTCCTTCACCATGCCGGTGCCGATCACGACCGTGCCCGCGTGCACGGCGGGCGCCAGCCGCAGCAACTGGTCCTCCAGCAGCGCCAGGCTCTTCGGCACCCGCACCAGCAGCACGTCCACCCGCTCCGGCGGCGGATCCTGGGTGGTGAGCAGCTGTACGGCGCCGGGTTCCACGCCGGCCCGCGCGAGGTTCGCCCGGGTCGCCTCCTGGCTCAGATACGAGTCGGTGATCTGCGTCGGCCGGTGCTCCGCCAGCGCCGTGACCAGGGCGCCCCAGCGGTCGCCGAGCACCACCACCGTGCCCGACAGCCCGATCCGCTCCTGGTCGAGATACCGCAGCAGATACGCGTCGGAGGCGTCCCAGGCACGCAGCCGGTCGCGCGGATCCTCGGGGAAGCGGGACAGCTCGAACTCGCCCCACGCAGTCGTCATACGGTCGCTCATCGTGCGTCCAGGCTAGCGGAACCCCAGCTCAGACCAGGTCGGGCAGGATGGGGGCATGGAGGATGAGCTGTTCCCGAGGGCGTGCGCCCGCGTCGCGCCGGGCGCCGTGCACGTCCCCGGCTGGCTGGACGCGCAGCGGCAGCGCGCGCTGCTCATGGCCTGCCGCGACTGGGCCCGGCCCCCGGCCGGCCTGCGCACGGTCCGCACACCGGGCGGCGGCACCATGACCGCCCGCCAGGTCTGCCTGGGCTGGCACTGGTACCCGTACGCCTACGCCCGCACGGTCACCGACGGCGACGGCAGCCCCGTGAAGCCGTTCCCGCCCTGGCTGGACGAACTGGGCCGCCGCGCGGTGACCGAGGCACTGGGCCCGGAGGCGGTCGGCGGATTGTCGTACGACATCGCCCTCATCAATTTCTACGACGCGGATGCCCGGATGGGCATGCACCGCGACGCCGACGAACGCTCCGACGCGCCGGTGGTGTCGCTGAGCCTGGGGGACACGTGCGTGTTCCGCTTCGGCAACACGGAGACCAGGACCAAGCCGTACACGGATGTGGAACTGCGGTCGGGGGACCTGTTCGTGTTCGGGGGAGAGTCGCGACTCGCCTATCACGGGGTGCCGAGGGTGTACCCGGGCACGGGACCGGCGGAGCTGGGTCTGACCGGCCGTCTGAACGTGACTCTTCGAGTGAGCGGTTTCTGAAGCGCGCCCAAGGGGCGCGGGGAACTGCGCGACCAGCCCCAACGGCGCCGCACCTTTGATACGGCCCTTCCCGCGGATCATGGCAGACTCCCTCTCATGAGCGGCAAGGCGGCCCCCCGCCAGACGGGGGAAGGGACCTCGAAGACCAGGTTGGACAGAGGACGCGGCGCACTCGGCCCCGCACTGGAACTCGTGCACACCGGCCGCGCCCCCACCCGCGCGGTCCTCACCGCGGAACTCGGCGTCACCCGGGCCACCGCCGGCGCCGTCGCCGCCGAACTGGAGGCGCTCGGCCTGATCAGGGTCGACGCGCACCCGGGCGCCGCGGCCGGGTCGCAGGGCCGCCCCTCGCACCGCCTCGAGGTCGCCGAGAACGGCCCGGTCGTGCTCGCCGCGCAGGTCCACGCCGACGGGTTCCGCGCGGCGCTGGTCGGTCTCGGCGGCCGTATTGTCGCGACGGCGCCCGGTTGCGAGGCGGTCGACGCCGACCCGGCGAAGGTGCTGGGCTCGGTGGTGGAGGCGGGCGCCGATCTGCTCCGCACCACCGGCCGCCGCTGCGTCGGCGCCGGTCTCGCCGTACCGTCCGCCGTCGCCGAACCGGACGGCCTGGCCCTCAACCCCCTGCACCTGGACTGGCCGGTGGGCGCGCCCGTGCGCCGGATCTTCGCGGAGTGCGTGCGCGCGGCCGGGATCACCGGCCCGGCGTTCGCGGGGAACGACGTCAACCTGGCCGCGCTGGCCGAGCACCGGCACGGCGCCGGCCGGGGCGCCCGGGATCTGCTGTGCGTGGCCACCGGGCACCGGGGCGTCGGCGGTGCGCTGGTGCTCGACGGCCGTCTGCACACGGGGAGTTCGGGCCTGGCACTGGAGGTCGGTCACCTCACCGTCAACCCCGAGGGCCGCCCCTGCCACTGCGGCAGCCGGGGCTGTCTGGACGTGGAGGCGGATCCGCTGGCGCTGCTCATCGAGGCGGGCCGTGCGCCCGGCCCCGAGGTGTCGCTGCTCAGGCAGGCCGAGGACCTGGTCCGCGACCACTACGACGACCCGACCGTGCGCAGGGCCGCCGAGGCGCTGATCGACCGACTGGGCCTGGGCCTGGCCGGACTGGTCAACATCCTCAACCCCGACCGCATCATCCTCGGCGGCCTGCACCGCACCCTGCTGGACGCCGACCCGGAGCGGCTGCGTGCCGTGGTCGCCGACCGCAGCCTGTGGGGGCAGAGTGGCGGCGTACCGATCCTGCCGTGCACGCTCAGCCACAACAGCCTGGTGGGGGCCGCCGAGTTGGCATGGCAGCCGGTGCTGGACGATCCGCTGGGGGCGCTGCAGTAAACAGCGGCCACCCTCCGCCGTCGGGTCCACGGCGCCGCCGCCGGCGGCCTACCACCGGGCGGTGAGGCTCCACAGCGCCGCCACCAGTGGCCGCCGCAGGTCGGACCGGCGGACGCACAGCGCGATGGGGAACGGCTCCGGTGCCGGATCGGCCGGGAGCACCGAGATCCGGTCCTGCACCGCGCTGTGTTCCAGGACGATCCGGGGCACCAGTCCCGTGCCGCAGCCCAGGGCGACCAGCGCCAGCAGGGCTTCGTGGCCGTCCGGTTCGCAGGCGAGGTCCGGCGCCGCGCCCCGGGTGCGGAACCAGCGGTCGGCCGCCTCGCGCACCAGACCCCGCTGGGGGAGGACGAAGGGACCGTCCAGGCCGGGGTCGGGACGGTCGCGCGCGGTGACGAGGACCAGGTCGGTGACCGCGACCGTCCGGGCGACCAGCGGTTCCGGCAGACGCGCCGGGAGGCCGGCGACGGCCACGTCGGCCTCGCCCTCGTCGAGCCGGGCCAGCGCCGCCGCCGCGTCACCGGTACGCAGATCCAGCCGTACCTGCGGGTGCGCCGTCCGGAACGGTGCCAACAGGTCGGGGAGCAGGGCCTGGCAGGCCGTCACGGTGGCGAACACGGCGAGTCTGCCGGTGAGTTCGGCCGGGTCGGGATGCTCGTCGCGGTAGGCCTGCCACAACTCCAGTGCCTGGACGGTGTATGCGCGGAAGCGGTGCCCCTCCGCGGTCAGGGACACCCCGCGCGGGCCCCGGTCGAAGAGCCGCCGGCCCAGGCCGGCCTCCAGACGCTGCACGGTCCGGGTGAGCGTGGCCGGGCTGACATGGCAGTCCAGGCTGGTCCGCCCGAAGTTCAGCGACTGCGCGAGATGGAGGAAGAGCCGCAGCTCCCGGTGATCGTCCCGCACCCTGTGACCAGGCCCTTTCATGATGCGCAACAGGCCGCTGCGGAAGTTGCGCTTGCCGCAACATCCGCCCGGAGCATACAACTCGACCATGACCACGACGACCAGCTACACCTCCCGTGTCTTCGCGCTCGAAACCATGGACGTGCCCGGCGGCACGGAGACGATCCTGCGCGGCGGACGGCACCTCTTCCCGCTGCTGCCCCAGGCGTTCGCCGGGGTCAGCAGGATCGGCGTCCTCGGCTGGGGTCCGCAGGGCCGCGCCCAGGCGTGCAACCTGCGCGACTCCCTCGCCGGCACCGGCATCACGGTCACCGTCGGCCTGCGCCCCGGCTCCGCCTCGGCCGCCGACGCCCGTGCCCACGGCTTCACCGAGGAGAACGGCACCCTCGGCGACTGGCTCACCGTCGCCGCCGAGAGCGACCTGCTGCTCCTGCTGATCGCCGACGCCGCACTCGCCGCCCACCACCAGGAGATCTTCGCCGCGCTCAGGCCCGGCGCGGTCATCGGCCTCTCGCACGGCTTCCTGCTCGGCCATCTGCGGGCCACCGGCGGCGACTTCCCGGCCGGCCACGGAGTGATCGCCGTCTGCCCCAAGGGCATGGGCGACTCCGTGCGCCGCCTCTACGAACAGGGCGCCGAGGTCAACGGCGCCGGGATCAACAGCAGTTTCGCCGTGCACGCCGACCCGGACGGCCGGGCCGGCGACCTCGCCCTCGGCTGGTCGGTCGGGCTCGGCTCGCCGTACACCTTCCGGACCACGCTGGAGAGCGAGTACCGCTCCGACATCGTCGGCGAACGCGCCGTCCTCGCCGGGGCCGTGCACGGCATCGTGGAGAGCCTGTACAGCCGTTACCGGCTGGCCGGGGACGACGAGGTGACGGCGTACGAACGGTCCTGCGAGAACGTGACGGGGCCCATCGCCCGGACCATCTCCCGGGCGGGCATCCGGAGCGTCCGGGAGGACCTCGACACGGCCGGGCGGGAGGTGTTCGACCGGGCGTACACGGCGGCCTACGGACCCGCCCGGGAGATCGTCGCCGAGATCTACGACGAGGTCGCCGACGGCACCGAACTGCGCAGTGTGATCCTGGCCGAACGGCGGCTCGGGAAGCGGGAGATGAGCCGGATCGGCGGTTCGCCGATGTGGGCGGCGGGGGAGCGGGTCCGCGCCCGGCGGGCCGAACGGGAGCTGCCCGTCGAGCCGTTCACCGCGGGCGTGTTCGTCGCCACGATGATGGCGCAGGTCGACGAGTTCGCCGAGCACGGCCACCCGTGGTCCGAGATCGTCAACGAGTCGGTCATCGAGGCGGTCGACTCGCTGCTGCCGTACATGCACGCCCGCGATGTCGCCTACATGGTGGACAACTGCTCCCGCACGGCCCGCCTCGGCACCCGCCGCTGGGGCCCGCGCTTCCTGGCGGCCTACGAGCAGATCGCCTTCCCGGCGGCCGAACTCCCCGCCGACCGGGAGCTGTTGTCCGCCTTCGACACGCATCCGGCCCACGAGGCCCTGGCCGCGGCCGCGAAGCTCCGCCCGTCGGTCGACATCTCCGTTGCTTGACGCCTAACGCCAGTCCACCGCGAAGGCCCGGGCCGGGTTGTCGGTGAGGATGCGCTCGACCTGCTCCGCGCCCAGCTCCGCCGCCAGCCGCGGCCGCACCCGCCGCAGCAGGTACGGCATCCCGGGCCCGCCGTCCACCGACCGTGCCCCGGCCACCACGGTGTCCCCGCCGAGCAGCAACCGGTCCCCGAACCCGGCCTCGGCGAGGGCCCGTACGGCCTCCGGCATCCGCCAGTCGGTGGCGTGGTGGGCGCGGGACGGCCCGTCGAAGGCCAGCCAGCAGCCGGAGCCGGCGGCCCTGCGCTGGACGACGAGGTCGGGGGAGCGGTTGAGGTGGCCGAGGATCACCCGGTCGCCGGGGACCCCCAACTCCCCGCACAGCAGGTCCAGTACGTCGAGCGCGCCCGTGCCCAGCTCCAGGTGGACGGCGATGGGTGCGCCCGTCGCGTGGTGGGCCTCGGCCGCCGCCGCCATCGTCCAGCGGGCGTGCGCGTCGAGGGCGTGGAAGCCGCCCGCCACCTTGATGAGACCGGCGCGTACCCCCGAGATGCCGATGCCCCGGGTCAGCTCGTCGACGAAGACCTCGGCGAGCCTCCCACGCAGTTCGTCGAGCAACTCCGGTGCGTAGTGCGCCGCTTGGTGCAGCCCCGTCGCGCAGAGCACATGCACTCCGGTGGCACGGGAGAGCAGCGGCAGGTCGGCGGCCCGCCGTCCCATCCCGTACGGCGTCCACTGCACGACGGCCGCCCCGCCCGCCGCACGGAACGCCTCCGCCTCGGCCCGCGCGGCGCTCGCGTCGTCCAGTTCCCGGCCCGGCAGCCGAGCGCTGCGGAGGAAGAGGTGGTCGTGGGCGTCGCACACGCCGAGGTCCTCGGGGGGTAGGTCGCCGAGGACCGTACGGACGCCGCTCACCACTGCCGTCCGCGCGGGAGCCGGTCGCGTCCGGGCGCCGACATGTGGAGCACCTGGAAGACGTCCCCGTCGGCCTTCGGGGCGCCGTGCGCCCAGAGCGAGAAGCGGACCAGCTCCCAGCGGGCCGTGTCCACGGCGGTCGCCGCCAGCACGGCACCGTCCGCCTCCGCGATCCGCCGGGTCTCCCGCACCGCGTCCGCCATCAGCCCGGACAGCTCGGCGCCGTCGGGCACCGGCTCCCGCCGCCGTACCGCGAAGGCCGCGGGCGCGTCGGTGGCGGCGCCCTCCTCGTACGCCAGCCCCGACCACTGCCGTGCCGCGGGGCGGCCGAAGTCGTCGACGAGCCCCTGGAAGGCGCCTCCCCACAGGAAGCGGTTCATGCCCTCCATGGTGTTCCAGAGGTAGAACGGCGCGTACTGGTTGACCGGCGAGCCGTGCACACCGCGCTCGCGCAGCAGGTAGGTCTTGAGACCGAGGCCGTCCCAGTCGTCGAGCAGATGCCCGACGCGCGTCACCCTGTCCCGGATGATGCCGGTGTCGTAGTCGGCGGGGAGGGTCAGTTCGTACTGCAGGGCATGCATGGCGTGTCAACTCCTCAGCAGGGACAGCAGTCCGCGCACGCCGGCGTCGAACGCGGCCGGTGAACCCGAGGCGCGGGCCAGGACGTAACCGCCCTGAACGGTCGCGAGGACGGTCGCGGCGATCTCCTCGCCGTCCACCTGGGGCCCGAACTGCCCCTGTTCCCTGCCCTCTTCGACGATCCCGGCGATCAGCTCCCGGATCCGGTCGAGCGTCTCGTCGACCGGCGCCCGCAGTTCGTCGCTCGCGATGATGTCCGGGTCCATGGTGAGCCGGCCGATCGGGCAGCCCCGCAGCACATCGCGCTCGCGCCGCAGATACGCCTCGATCCGCTCGTACGGCGTGCCCGGCCCGGTGAGTACTGCCTCGGCCGCGGCCAGCAGTTCCTCGGCGGACCGCCGGATCGCGGCCAGTGCCAGGTCCTGCTTGCCCTTGAAGTGGTGGTACATGCTGCCCTGCCCGGCACCGGAACGCTCCAGGATCGCCTTGGGGCTCGTACCGACGTAACCGCGCTCCCACAGCAGCTCACGCGTGGACTCGATCAACCGCTCCGACGTGCTCATGGAAGGACTGTACATACTAGTAGTTACAGAACGCCAGCCCTTTCGGGAGCAGAGCGCCCACCGTCGCGTACTCCCCGGGAGGTACGGCCACTGCCGCCGGCCGCACGACGACCCGGACCCCTGCCCGGAGCCAGTCTCAAGGCATCACACCGAGACCCTTCGATGAAGGAGCTGGACCGAGATGCAGACCCTGGCGAGCTGGAACGGCGGGCCCGGCCCGTGGATCCTGTTCTTCCCGCTGATCTGGGCGGCCGTCGTGATCGGCGTCGTCACCTTCCTGCGCCGCGCCGGCCTGCGCGGGCGCGGCGGACCCTGGCGCCCGACGGACGCCGGCCGGCCGGGCGGCGACTCGCCGCTCGCTGTCCTCGGCCGCCGTTTCGCCTCCGGCGAGATCGACGAGGACGAGTACTGGCGGCGGCTGTCCGTCCTGGAGGAGCACTTCGGCCGCATCGGCAAGGGCGGCGCGGCATGACGACGACCGCAGTACGGGCCGCCGCCCGGGTCGTGGGTGCCGTGAAGGTGTACGGCCGTGGCGACACCGCCGTACGCGCCCTCGACGGCGTGGACGTGGCGTTCCCGGAAGGACGATTCACCGCGATCATGGGGCCGTCGGGCTCCGGCAAGTCCACCTTGATGCACTGCGCGGCCGGCCTCGACACCCTCACCTCCGGCGCCGCCTGGATCGGTGACACCGAACTCGGTTCGCTCGACGACCGGCGGCTGACGCTGCTGCGCCGCGACCGGGTCGGTTTCGTCTTCCAGGCGTTCAACCTGGTGCCGACGCTGACCGTCGCCGAGAACATCACCCTGCCGCTGGACCTCGCGGGCGGCCGCGGCGACCCGGAGTGGATCGACGCGCTCGTGGACGTCGTGGGGCTGCGCGACCGGCTGCACCACCGCCCCTCCGAACTCTCCGGCGGCCAGCAGCAACGCGTCGCCGTGGCAAGGGCGTTCGCCGGCCGCCCCGAGGTCGTGTTCGCCGACGAACCCACCGGCAACCTGGACTCGCGCTCCGGCGCCGAGGTCCTCGGCCTGCTCGGCGACACCGTACGGCGGACGGGCCGCACGGTCGTCATGGTCACCCACGACCCGGTGGCCGCCGCCCACGCCGACGAGGTCGTCTTCCTCGCCGACGGGCGCATGGTCGACCGGATGGAGGGCCCGACCGCGGACACGGTCCTGGACCGGATGAAGGCCTTCGAGGTGCGGTCGTGAACAGCTCCGTACGACTCAGCCTGTCCTCGCTGCGCGCCCACCGGCGCCGCTTCGCCGGCACCTTCCTCGCCGTCTTCCTCGGGGTCGCCTTCCTGGCCGGCACCCTGGTCATGGGCGACACACTGCGCGCGAGCTTCGACTCCATGTTCGGCCAGGCCACCCGCGGCACGGACGCCGTGGTACGCGGCGCCGACACCATCACCACACCCGGCGAGGCCCAGGGGGTACGGCAGCCGGTTCCCACGTCCCTGGTGAACGCCGTCGAGCGGGTGCCCGGTGTCGCGGCCGCCGCCCCGGACATCCAGGGCAAGGGCCAGCTGGTCGGCGCCGACGGCGAACCCATCGGCGGCAAGGGGCCGCCCACCCTGGCAGGCAACTGGATCACCGACCCGGAGCTCAACTCCTACCGGCTCGCCGAGGGCCGCGCGCCCGCCAGGTCCGGGGAGGTCGTGGTCAACCGGGGCGCGGCGAAGAAGGGCGGCCTGAAGATCGGCGACACCACCGTCCTGCGCACCCCCGACCCGGTCGAGGTGACCATCGTCGGCCTCGCGAGCTTCGGCGGCGAGGACGGCATGGGCCAGGTGACCTACACCGGCATGACCCGCGCGGACGCCGAGAAGTACCTCACCGCGAAGCCGGGGGAGGCGGCGAGCATCCTGGTACGGGCCGGTCCCGGCGTCGGCCAGAAGGAACTGGTCGACCGATTGACACCCGTGCTCCCCAAGGGAGTCGAGGCCATCACCGGCCAGGAGTCGGCCCAGGAGGACACCGACATGATCTCCGGCCAATTCCTGACCGTCTTCACCACCTTCCTGCTCGTCTTCTCCGGGGTCGCCCTGCTGGTCGCGACCTTCTCCATCCACAACACCTTCGCCATCGTCGTCGCCCAACGCACCCGGGAGAACGCCCTGTTGCGGGCCCTCGGCGCCTCCCGACGCCAGGTGACCGCGTCCGCCCTGACGGAGGCGGGCGTCGTGGCGGTCGCCGCGTCCGCCTCCGGACTCGCGGGCGGGATCGGCATCGCGGCCGGGCTGCAGGCACTCTTCCCGGCGATCGGGTTCCCGTTCCCCGACGGCGGCCTGGTGATCAAGACGCTCTCGATGGTCCTGCCGCTCGTGGTCGGTGTCGCCGTCTGCCTGGGCTCCGCCCTGCTGCCCGCCGTACGCGCCGGCCGCACCGCCCCGCTGGCCGCTCTCCGCGAGACGGCCGTCGACTCCTCCGGCGCGTCCGGCCGGCGGGCCGTCATCGGGGCGGGCCTCGGCGCCCTGGCCGTGGCCCTCGCGCTCACCGGTGTCCTGGTCTCACCGTCCGTCCGGACGGCGGGCTTCGGCGCGTTCCTCGCCCTGGTCTCCTTCGTCGTCCTGGGCCCGGTCGCCGCCACCACGGTCGTACGGCTCCTCGGCGGTCCCCTGGACCGGCTGCGCGGAGTGACCGGCGCCCTCGCCCGGCGCAACGCGCTGCGCAGCCCCAGGCGGACCGCGGCCACGGCGAGCGCGCTGATGATCGGCGTGGCCGTCGTCTCGCTGTTCACCGTGTTCGGCGCGTCCCTGAAGGCCACCATGGACCAGACCGTCTCCCGGTCCTTCGCCGGCGACCTCGCCGTCAGCACCCCCTCCTTCGGCGCGGGCGGCAGCGGACTCAGCCCCCGGCTGGCCTCGGCGATCCAGCGGCTGCCCGAGGTGGACACCGCCGTCGGACTCGGCCGCGGGGTGGCCGAAGTCGACGGCAGGGGACGGGCACTGACCGTCACCGACCCGGCCGCACTCGCCCGCACCTTCGACCTCGGCACCGTCCAGGGCTCACTCGCCCGGCTCGGCGCCGACGGCATCGCCCTCGCCCGGGCGGAGGCCGACCGGCAGCACCTGCACACCGGCGACACCGCCCGGCTCACCTTCACGGACGGCAGGAAGGAGAACTTCACCGTCCGCGCGGTCTACGGCCGGTCCGAACTCGCCGGTGACTACGTCATCACCCGCGCGGCCTGGGCCCCGCACCGGATCCAGGACTCCGACACCCTGGTGGCCGTCACCCTCAGGTCCGGGGTGAGCACGGCCGCGGGCAAGGCTGCGGTGACGAAGGTGGCCGCACAGTACGGCAACCCGCAGGTGCAGACGCGCGACGACTACGCGCAGTCCTCGGCGGGCGGCATCGACATGATGCTCACCCTCGTCTACGCGCTGCTCGCCCTCGCCGTGCTCATCGCGCTGCTCGGCATCGCCAACACGCTGACCCTGGCCCTCCACGAACGCACCCGGGAACTGGGCCTGTTGCGTGCTGTCGGCCAGACCCGCCCGCAACTGCGGGCCATGGTCCGCTGGGAGTCGGTCCTGGTCGCGGCCTTCGGCACCGTCGGCGGGCTCGGCCTCGGCACCTTCCTCGGCTGGGTCCTGGTGAGGGCCTCGGACGGCGCGAGCGACACGGCGTTCGCCTTCGCCGTCCCGCCGGCCCGGCTGGTGGTCGTGGCGCTGGTCGGCCTGGCGGCGGGCGCCCTGGCGGGCCTGCGTCCGGCCCGGCGGGCGGCACGCCTGGACGTACTGCGGGCGATCGCCACCGAGTAGCGCCCGGGGAGAAGACTCACCGCCCGCTCAACTGACGACAGCCGGGCGGGCGGGAGAGCGTGCGGCAACGGGGGCGTCGACGGTCACGTGTGCGGCGGCAGGGGCGTCGACGGTCACATGCGCGGCGGCAGGGGCGCCGACGGTCGCGTGCGCGGCGGCACCGGTCGTCACGTGCACGGCGGTGGGCGCGCCCGCCGCCGCGGGCAGGGTGAACCACACGACCTTGCCGTCGTCGTGCGGCCGTACCCCCCAGCTCTCACTGACCGCGGCCACCATCGCCAGGCCCCGCCCGCAGGTGGCCATCGGCGCGACGTCCGTCCCGTCCTCCACCACCGGCAGGCGCGGATCGTGGTCCCGCACCGACACCGTGAGCCGGTCGAGCTGGAGCTCGATCTCCACGGTGCAGTTCTTGTCGGGCTGGGCGTGCCGGTGGACGTTGGTCAGCAACTCCGTCACACCGAGCGCGGCCCGGTCGATCAGCGGGTCCAGACGCCAGTAGCGCAACTGTGCAGATACGATTCTGCGGACCTGGCCGATCCGCGAGGGCAAAGCTTGGAGCTCCACCGAGCAGTGTCTGCTTGGGTGTTCGATCACGACTGCGACTCCCCGACGTGAGGTCCGGAAGAACACGGAGAACGAATCCAGCAGGGTGCCACCGTCCATGGGGCCGCCTGCTGTCGTGGCCGGCGGGCTGGTTCGCAGCGTTATCGCCGGTAAACCCAGAGTGACGTGAGACAAGCGTGACCCGGCGTGTACGGTCCCGCAACTCGCCGTGGTTCAGCGGTCACGTCCCGCGGCCCGCCGTACCGCCTCGATGAAGCGGCTCGCGGCGGGCGGTCCGGGCTCGCCCGGCGCCGGGTCGTGGTCACCGAGGGTGAGTGAGTAGCGCTGGCCGTTGAGGTCGGCCAGGGCCCGGTCCTCCGACGCGAACCACGGTCGCGAGGCCCGTACCGCCTGCACGGGTGCGCTGTCGATCTCGCTGCCGTAGCTCGTCAGCAGTTGCAGCCTGCCGTCGCTTATCCGGACCTGTCCGGCCCGGGTGAGGGAGCGCAGTCGCTTGTCGATCCGCACGCCCGTGGCCGTGAACTCCGGCTCCGCCATCCTGCCCCGCCCCTTTTCGAGTACCTAGGTCACCGGACCGGGAGCTTGTGGCCCCGGCCGGCGCGCTCCGGCTCGTGTCGTGATCCAGTGTGCGCCCCCGTTCGAGACGTTCGTCCCGTCCGGTGGCAGTCTGCCCGCCCTCGGCAAGGAGCACCAGTGCACACGGGCCGGTCGGCCGGGGGCGCTCGGAGCACTCTCCGGAATGCGCCCCCGAAGGGTTCGCGCCAGTGTTCCCCAGTGTTCCCCAGGGGTGCCTTTGAGGCGCCCAAAGATGCGTTTATGCAGGTGAGAAGCGTGTGGAAGGTGTCTATGATCGGTGCGGCGGCCAGGTTCGGACGCGGCCGCCGCGCAGCGTAAGGAGTCCCGCCGTGAGCCCCACCCCGCAGATCCTGACCGGCGCCACCCTCGACGTCGACCGCAGTGACGGCACCTACCGTGCCTGGCTCAAAGAGGCCGTCCGCAAGGTCCAGGCGGATGCGAATCGCTCGGCGGACACGCATCTGCTGCGCTTCCCGCTGCCCGAGGCCTGGGGCATCGACCTCTACCTCAAGGACGAGTCGACCCATCCCACAGGGAGTCTCAAGCACCGGCTGGCCCGCTCGCTCTTCCTCTACGGCCTGTGCAACGGCTGGATCCGGCCGGGCCGCCCCGTGATCGAGGCGTCCAGCGGCTCGACGGCCGTCTCCGAGGCGTACTTCGCGAAACTCGTCGGCGTGCCCTTCATCGCCGTGATGCCGTGCACGACCAGCGCCGAGAAGTGCCGGCTCATCGAATTCCACGGCGGGCGGTGCCATTTCGTGGACGACTCCCGGAAAATGTACGAGGAGTCCGCGCGCCTGGCGGTGGAGACCGGCGGCCACTACATGGACCAGTTCACCTACGCCGAACGGGCCACGGACTGGCGCGGCAACAACAACATCGCCGAATCCATCTTCCGCCAGCTGGAGTTGGAGCGGTTCCCGGAGCCGGCGTGGATCGTCGCCACGGCCGGGACCGGTGGTACCTCGGCGACCCTCGCGAGATACGTCCACTACACCCAGCGCGATACCCGGATCTGTGTCGCCGACCCGGAGAACTCCTGTTTCTTCGACGGCTGGACCACCGGCGATCCGGACGTCACCTGCGACTGCGGGTCACGGATCGAGGGCATCGGGCGGCCGCGGATGGAACCCAGCTTCGTGCCAGGTGCGATCGACCGGATGATGAAGGTGCCGGACGCGGCGAGCGTGGCGGCGGTACGGGCGCTGGAGCGGGCGATCGGGCGGAAGGCGGGGGGTTCCACCGGGACGGGGCTGTGGAGTGCGCTGAAGATCGTCTCGGAAATGGTGGCCGCGGGGCGTACGGGGAGTGTGGTGACGTTGTTGTGCGATCCGGGGGACCGGTATCTCGACAAGTACTACTCGGACTCGTGGCTGGAGGAGCAGGGGCTGGACATCGCGCCGTACGCGGCGGCGATCGAGGCCTTGCTGGCGACGGGGGTCTGGCCGGAATAGGGCAGTCCTCGAAAGCGGGCGTTGAGGCGGGCGTTGCGGCAGGCGTTCACGACAGCCGTCGGTCGAGATCGCGGACCCCGTCGCGGATCGCCCGGCCCATGCCCGGCGCCGCCAGCCGGCACATCGCCCGGAACGGCGCCGTACCGTCCAGTGCGAACGTCATCCGCACCCGGGTCCCGGTTCCGGACGGTGTGAGGCGCCACTCCTCCAGCCAGGCCCGCGCGCCCGGTACGTTCACCACGTCCACCCGGTAGGCGTACACCTCGGGCGCCTTGGCCGCGATCACCGTCTCCTCGAAGCGGACGCCGCCCTGGAGGCGCACCTCGCGGCCGTGCTCCGTGGCACGGACGGACTTCACGCCCGTGAGCCACTGCGACCAGCCGGGCACGTCCTCCGCCAGGGCCCGGAAGACCGTCTCCGGCGCCGCCGTCATCTCCCTCGCGAACACGAGCCGTACGGGTGCGGTGTCGACGAAGTCGAGTTCCACCGGGCGCAGTTGGTGAGCCACCGACCTACCTCCTCGTGAGACGCCGTCCCGAAAAGGTAGCTGACGAGCCGTCAGCTGTCTGTATCCTCAGTCGGTTTCGCCCGCCACCACCAGGCGGCGCAGGTGCTCGGAGATCTCCTCGCGTGCGTCGGACGGGAGCCCGGCGTCGGTGACCAGGGTGTCGACCTGCTCCAGCTTGGCGAACGAACTCAGGCCCACCGTGCCCCACTTGGTGTGGTCGGCGACCACCACGACCCGCCGGGCCGACTGGACCAGACGGCGGTTGGTCTCCGCCTCCGCGAGGTTCGGGGTGGAGAGGCCGGCCTCCACCGATATGCCGTGCACGCCGAGGAACAGCAGGTCGAAGTGGAGGGCGGCGATCGCCTGGTCGGCCACCGGGCCCACCAGGGAGTCGGACGGGGTGCGCACCCCGCCGGTCAGGACCACCGTCGCCGCACCCTGGCGCTGCCCGGAGACACGCTGTGCCGCGTGGAAGACGTCCGCGACCCGCACCGAGTTCGTGACCACGGTCAGATCCGGGACCTCCAGGAGCTGATGGGCCAGCGCGTACGTCGTCGTACCCCCGGACAGGGCGATCGCCGTGCCCGGCACGACCAGCTCGGCGGCGGCCCTGGCGATGTCCTCCTTGGCGGTCAGCTCCAGCCCCGACTTGGCCTCGAACCCCGGCTCGTGGGTGCTCGCCTCGACCACCGGCACGGCGCCGCCGTGCACCTTCTCCAGCACGCCCTGCCGGGCCAGCGCGTCCAGGTCCCGGCGTACGGTCATGTCCGACACGCCGAGCTTGCGGGTCAGCTCGTTGACCCGGACGCCGCCCCGGCGCCGGACCTCGTCCAGGATCAGGGCGCGGCGCTGCTCCGCGAGGAGGTTCTGGTTCTCGCTCACGTACGCTCCGGTCCTCTCGCCTCAAGCCGTCCGACACGCCCTGCGCACCAGCTCCGACCAGGACATTCCGCTCGGCTCCGGTGCGGGGGCGCCCCATCCTTTCACGGGACCACGCCGGTTGCGCCACTCCCTGTGTCGGTGCGCACATGTCATTCGGTCACCACGTGTTGCACCGGGTGTCACACACATCGGGGAGATTCCGTGACGAGTGGTGTGCGTCACACCGGAATCGGCGATCCTGAAACCCGCACGGACAGGGACCATCGGCGCGTCACGGGGGAAGTGCGAGAAGAGTGGAACGCGCGCAGGAACGCACCACCGGCGACCTCACCGAGCGACCGACAACGACGGAGACCGCACCCACGGAGGCGCCGGGTGCCGCGAAGACGGGGCCGGTCGAGCAGGCCGTAGCCACGGGGGCCCGGACGGCTGAGGAAGCCGCAGCCACGCAGGCTGGGATGGTCGGGCAGGTCGCAGTCACGGGGTCCGGGACTGCAGAACGAGCCGCAGCCACGGGGGCCCGGACGGCCGGGCAAGCCGCAGCCACGAAGGCTGAGATGGTCGAGAAGGTCGCGGTCACGGGGTCCGGGATTGCCGGGGGAGTCGCAGCGACGGGGGCCGGGACGGCCGAGGAAGTCGCAGCCGCGGGGGTCGGGACGGTCGAGCAGGCCGTGGCCACGAAGGCTGAGATGG
>NZ_JBEZLQ010000017.1:0-187668 GCF_040652235.1 Streptomyces sp. NPDC048277 | reverse complement strand
GCGACGGGGGCCGGGACGGCCGAGGAAGTCGCAGCCGCGGGGGTCGGGACGGTCGAGCAGGCCGTGGCCACGAAGGCTGAGATGGTCGAGCAGGTCTCGGTCACGAGGGGCGGGACTGCCGGGCGAGCCGCAGCCACGGGGGCCGGGACTGCCGGGGGAGTCGCAGCGACGGGGGCCGGGACGGCCGAGGAAGTCGCAGCCGCGGGGGTCGGGACGGTCGAGCAGGCCGTGGCCACGCAGGCTGGGATGGTCGAGCAGGTCGCGGTCACGAGGTCCGGGATTGCCGGGGGAGTCGCAGCGACGGGGGCCGGGACGGCCGAGGAAGTCGCAGCCACGGGGGCCGGGACTGCCGAGCGAGTCGCAGTCACGAGGTCCGGGACTGTCGAGCGGCCCACGGTCATGAAGGCCGGCCCGTCTGATCGGCCCGCGGTGTCGGAGATCGATCTGGAGCTCCTGGTGCACGGGGTCGGCGGGACCACGCCCGAGAAGATGCTCGACGATCCGCGCACGGTGCGGATCACCGGCGACGACACCGCCGCCGTCTTCCGGCGCGCCGAGGACGTCGACGCCGAGTCCCGGCCCGAGGACTACCGCGACCGCCCGGTGCCCGAGGCGTACGTCTGGTGCAACCTCACCTCCGGCAACGCCTCGCGCGCCCTGTGGCTGCTGCTCCTGCCGTTCATGGTGGTCAACCTCGCCCACTGGATGCGCCCCGCCGCCCAGGACCGGCCGCGCACCGTCCGCTTCTACGGCCTCCTGGTCCGGCTCGCCGGGCTCACCCTCACCGTGCTGCTCGTCGCGGCGGCCTGCGAGGTCGCCCTGGACCTGGCGGCCTGGCAGTGCGCGGGAGTCGCCGCCTGCGCCGGCCGGCACTCCTGGCTCGGCTTCCTCTCGCCCGCCGGCTCCGGCGGCGGCTGGTGGAGCGCGCCCGGACGCCGGCTCGCCCTGGCCGCCCTGGTGCCCACCGCCCTGACCGGCCTGCTCTGGTACCTCTCGCTCCGCACCTGGTCCGCCTACGAGTCCACCCGCCCGCTCGCCCACGACCCCGAGCCCGGCCACACCTCCCTCGGCAGCCCCGGCTTCTGGTACGGGCGCCGGCTGGTGGCCCGGCTGCGCGCCGCCCACACCGCGGCGGGGCTGCTCACCGTCGCCGCCGCGGTCCTCGCACCGGCGGCCTCCTTCGACCGCCGGGCCGGCGGAACCGCCCTGCTGAACACGCTCGGGTGGCTGCTGACCGGCGCGCTGATCGCCGGAGCCGTGGTCGTGGTGTGGGTGGTCTGCCGCCGGGGTCGCAGCGAGAACCTCCTCGACCAGGAACTCGACCGCCGTCTCGTACGACGGCTGCCGCTCGGCTCGCTGGCCCTGCTGGTGCTCGTCGTGCTGTACGCCGGCTGGTCCCGGCCGGGGTGGCACTCCGTGGGACGGCTCGCCGGGGACACGACCTTCGGCGGCCTGGCCCTGGCCCAGGGCGCGCTGGTGATCGTCCTCGGGGTCGTCGCCCAGGACCTGCATCGCCGGCTCCCCGATCCGCGCGCCGCGATGCGCGGTCTCGGCGGACCCGCCGTCGCGCTGCTCGCCTGCGCGCTGGGCGGGGTGATCTCGGGCGGGGTCGCCCAGCGGGTCTCCGACTGGCTGGACGGCACCGGAACCTCCATCGCCGGGCCACCGGTGCTGCTGACCTGGCAGGCGTCGGTGATCCCGCCCGTCCTCGTGGTGCTCCTCGGCGCGGTCGCCTGGCTCTCCTGGCGCACCTCGCGGCTCAGCCGCGCCGACCGCGCCGGGGTCGACCGGGATCACCCCGGGGAGCCGGAGGACACGGCCCGTACCCGCCGTATCGCCCGGGTCCGTGCCATGGCGGCCCTCACCGACCGGACCCCGCTCGTCGTCACCGTGCTGTGCGCCGCCACGCTGGTGCTCGGCGCCGGGGCGCTGGTGGGCGCGCTGGCCACCGGGAAGACCCCGGACGCGGCCGCCGAACGGACGTACGCCCTGGTGCACGGCGCGGCCGAGGCCTCGCAGGCGCTCGGCTCCTGGCTGGTCGGACTCGGCTTCGTACTCTTCGTCACCTGGGGCCGGCGCGCCTACAAGGACGCCTCCGCCCGGCGCACCATCGGCATCCTCTGGGACGTCGGCACCTTCTGGCCGCGCGCCGCCCACCCCTTCGCCCCGCCCTGCTACGCCGAGCGCGCGGTGCCCGACCTGACCTGGCGCATGGTCACCTGGACCCGCCGCACCGGCGGCCGGCTGGTCATCTCCGGCCACTCCCAGGGCAGCGTCCTCGCGGCCGCGGCGGCCTGGCAGCTGACCCCGTCGGTCCGCAGACGGGTCGCCCTGCTGACGTACGGCTCCCCGCTGGAGCGCCTGTACGGCCGCTGGTTCCCCGCGCACTTCGGCCCAGCCGAACTGGGCTCCCTGCACCGCGAGGTCGCCTGCTGGCGCAACCTCTACCGGCTCACCGACCCCATCGGCGGCCCCGTGCGGATCCCCGACGGCGACGGCCCCGAGGTCGACCACACGCCGCCGCTGAAGGACCCCCTCGCCTACGGACGCACCCCGGGGCACCCGCTCCCCGCCCCGATCCTGGGCCACTCCGACTACCAGGCGGACCCGGTCTTCGCCGAGGAGCGGGAACGGCTGCTGGCCCGGCTGCGCCCGGACCTGCCCGGGCAGCGGCCGGCACAACCGGCGGAAGCGCGACCGGCGGACTGATCAGGCGAGTTCCGGCAGGTCCTCCGTGTACAGCAGGGTGAGGTCGTCGGTGGTCGGGTCGGCGACCTGCGCGACCCGGCTCGCGTGCCGCTCGACCATCGCCTCGAAGGTCTGCCGGGCGGTACGGCCGTTGCCGAACGCCGGGCCCTTCGGGAGCGCCGTGAAGTATGTCAGCAGGCCCTCGGACGCGCCCGGCGCCAGCCGGTACTCGTGCTCGTCGGCCTGCTGCTCCACGATCCTCAGCAGTTCGTCCGGGCCGTAGTCGCTGAAGGTGATGGTCCGGGAGAAACGGGACGCCACACCGGGGTTGACCGAGAGGAAGCGCTCCATCTCCTCCGTGTAGCCCGCGACGATCACCACCACGGCGTCCCGGTGGTCCTCCATCAGCTTCACCAGCGTGTCGATGGCCTCCTTGCCGAAGTCCCGCCCGGCGTCCTCCGGCGACAGCGCGTACGCCTCGTCGATGAACAGCACACCGCCGTGCGCCCGTTGGAAGGCCTCCTGGGTGCGGATCGCCGTGGAACCGATGTGCTCGCCGACCAGGTCGACCCGGGACACCTCGACCAGATGGCCCTTCTCCAGCACACCGAGGGAGGCCAGGATCTCGCCGTAGAGCCGGGCGACCGTCGTCTTGCCGGTGCCCGGGGAACCCGTGAACACCAGGTGTCTCTTGACGGAGGCGGCCTTCAGCCCGGCCTGCTGGCGGCGCCTGCCGACCTCGATCATGTCGGTCAGCGCACGGACCTCGCGCTTGACGCTGTCCAGGCCGACCAGCGCGTCGAGTTCGCCGAGCACGGCCGTGGAGGTCCGGGCCGGCTCCTCGGGCGCGGCCGGGGTGATGAGCGGCTCCTGCTCGCCGCTGCGCTGGCCGGGGATCGCGCCCAGCAGCCCGGGGGACTGGTTCGAGGTCTGTACGGCCGGCTCGTGCGCGGTGGACGGCCGCAGGCTGCCGCTCTCGTCGCTGGTGCAGTCCTCCACCACCGGGCCGGTGCCCGAGCCGGTGTCCGGCCCGCCCTCCGCGAACTCGTAACCCCCGCGCGCGCAGCGCTCCGTGCGGCACTTGCGCAGCGTCGAACGGCTGCCGTCGATCACATGGAAGCCGTAGCCCGCGCTGCCCGTGACCCGGCAGTTCAGGAAGCTGCCCCGGCCGCCCGCCGACACATAGAAGCCCGCCTCCGCCGGGGAGGTCACCGTGCAGCGCTCGATCGTCGGATCGGCGCCCTTGGTGACGATCACTCCGGTCTGGGTGCCGTCCACCGTGCAGTTGTTGAGGGTGCCGCCGCTGCCGTGGTCGCGGAACCAGGCACCGGTGGCCGCGTCCCGGATCCGGCAGTCGTCCAGCTGCGCGGTCGCCCCGTCGCTCACCGACACCGCCGTGTTGCGCACCTGGGAGAGGTCACTGTCGACGACGTCCGCGCGGGAGCCCCGGTCCAGGACGAACAGCGCGTCCGGCACGTCGTGCACCCGGCAGGACTCCAGGACGGCGGTGGCGCCGTCGCTCACCCACACCGCGGGATAGTCGCCGGTGCTGTCGAAGATCTCGCACTGGTTGGCGTCCACCCGGGTGCCCGGGTCCCACACCGACAGTCCGTTGCGCCCGAACTGACGCACGGTCGTCCGCGTCAGCGTCAGCACCGACCGCGAGCGCAGGTCCACCGCGTTCTCCGGGATGTCGTGGATACGGCAGTCGGCGAGCGTGAGCACCGCGTCCGTGTCCAGCGTGACCCCGTCGGCGGTGGTGCGGTGCACATCGCAGTCGGTCAGATGCGCCGTGGCCCGCGCGGTGACCTGCACCCCGGAGCCGCGCACCTCGTAGATCTCGCAACCCACCGCTTCCAGCGCGGAGTTCTCCCCGGTCGCCGTCAGGCCCGTGCCCGAGGCGTGATGCACCCGGCAGCGCTCCAGGCGGGGGTGGCCGCCGCCGCGCACCGCCACGCCCGCCTGGCCGGCGGCCACGACCTCGCACTCCTCGAACACCCCGCCGCCGCCGTCGAGTACGGCGATGCCGATGCCGGCCGGGTTGTCCACGGTGCACCGCCGTACGGTCGGCCGCGCCCCGCCGCGCACCTCGATACCGGCGGCGGAGCGGGTGACGATCCGCACGTCCAGCAGCTCGGGCGCGCCCTCCTCCACGAGCAGCGCGGGAGCGGCCGCGTCCTGGCCCTCGACATGGAGATCCTGTACGACCGCCGAGGCCCGCACGGTGAGCGGCACCCCGTCCGCGGGCGCGATCCGCACCGAGCCGGGCGAGCCCTCGGGCCCGCGCAGCGTCACCGCGCGCTGGACGACGAGGTTCTCCCGGTAGGTGCCGGGCGCGACCGTGAGGACGTCGCCGTCGGCGGCGGCCTCCAGGGCGGCGGCGAGCGATGCGTACTCACCTGTGCGGCGCCGCCACCGCGATGTACCGGTGTGCGTCACCTGGACCGTGCCCTGTGCCATGGCGTTGCCGTGCCCCCACCTCGTCGTACAGATCGCTCGCTCGCCTTCGGGGCGCCACCGCGGACGGTGCCCGGCCCCGGTGGTTCGCTCGCGCGCGGGTCGATGCCGAATGCGCTTCGGCCGGTCCACCGTAGCGTGCGCCGAGGTGGTGGATTGACCAGAGACGGAAAGGCGGTCAGCTGCCCGTGCCGGCCTTGCCCCAGTCAGGGCCCGCCCGGTCCCAGGCCTGGTCCCAACGTGCGTATCTGCGCCGGACCATACGCCAGACGATCATCCGTCTGCCGCTCTCGACCAGACCCGCGACGAGCAGCGCCGCGCCGAACCCGGCCAGCACGGCGTGTGTCGTCGCCGTCGCGGAGTCCAGCGGGCGGGCCGTCACGAGCCCGTGACGGTCGGTCCAGACGCCGAAGTGGTCGCCCTTGTGCGGGGACTTGAGGGTCGTCAGGGCCGTGCCGTGCTGTTCGGTGCCGTCGGGGGCGGTCCAGTCGGCGAGGACGCGGCTGCGGGTGTCGCGGGCGCTGGTGGCGTCCGGATCGGGCTCCACCAGGGGGCCGTCCAGCTTCCGCACGACCGTGGCGGTGACGAGGTGCCGGTCGTGCTGCTGCCGGCGGACCGACTGCTGGAGGGTGTTCTCCGCGGCGGCGCCCACCAGCGAGCCGAGCACGGGCGCGGCCACCACGATCAACAGCAGTGTCAGCAGGGCCACCCAGGCCTCGGCCAGGTCGGTCGCGCGGCGCAGCGGATTGCGCCGCCAGCGCCACAGACCGCGGATCGCTCGCACCGTCCACCACCCCCTTCCGCTCCGTGATAACCCCCGCCCGAGCCGTTCACCCGCGCCCCTGGCCGAAGAGAGAGCGAAATCACCCCCGGCCGGGACTTCATGAACTTCTCACCGCTCCCAACGACCGGGCCGCGGCCCGGGGTTCCCACCGGACGACGGAGATCGCTCGAGGACCGGACGAAGACGGCTCGGGCGGAGGGCTCAGCCCAGGACGTGTACCCGGTCCCCGACCCGGATCGTGCCGGGGAAGCGCGGTACCAGGTTCTGGCCGAAGACCAGCTGCCTGCCGAACCTGCGGTGCCGCGCCAGCGTCCGCAGCGGCTCCTTGCCGCGCTCCGCGGTGATCTGGTCGGTCGTGGTCACGACGCACCGCCCGCACATCTTCGTGACCCGGAATTCGACCTCGCCGATGGCGATCCGCGTCCAGTCGTCCTCGGCCCACGGCTCCGTGCCCCGCACGACCACGTTCGGCCGGAAACGGTTCATGGGGAGCGGGCCCTCCTGGGCGCGGTCGCCCCGCGCTATGAGGGCGTTGAGGGAGTCGAGCGAGGCCTGCGTGGTGACCAGCAGGGGATAGCCGTCGGCGAAGCTCACCGTCTCGCCCGGGAGCGCGTACTCCGGGTCGATCGGGCGGCGGGTGCCGGGTGCGTCCATGTGGGCGAGGCGGACATCGGCCCCGAGATAGTCACCGCACCAGGTGCGCGCGGTCTCCGTGGCGAGGACCGCCTCCACCTTCGTACCGAAGATGTCCACCGGCACCGTGGCCCCGGGCTCCGGGACCGGCACGGTCAGGGGCTCGCGTCCGGGCGCGGACATGCGTATGCCGCCGCCGGACAGCAGCTCGGCGGCGGCCAGCGCGAGCCGCGGCTCCTCGCGCTGGGTGACGACCTTTCCCCCGTCGTCGATCAGAACCCAGCGTCGGTCACCGGCCAGCCCCCAGGGCTCCACGACGGCCTGCCGGGGCGAGAAGCCCCGGAGCGCCTTGACCGGGTGAACGTGAATCGACTGCAGTTCGGCAATCCCCATGACGTCATCGTGCCAGGGCGCACGGACATCCGCGGGGGTGCCGGTCAGTAGCCGCGGTACTGCTGCTGTTGCTGGTTGTTGTACGGGTCCTGGTACGGCGCGGACTGCGCGGGGCGCGGAGCCGCCGGGCGCATCGCCTCGTAACCCGTGCCGCCCATCATCGGACGGGGCTGCTGCGGCTGCTGCGCGGGGTAGCCGCGTGGGCCCGTCGCCTGCTGGGGGATGTAGGCCGCGGGGGCCTGCTGCAGCGGCGCGGGCTGCTGCGTCTGCTGCGGGTAGCCGTAGTTCTGGGCCGGCTGGGAGGGGCCTGCCGGGAGGGCGGGCAGTGCCGACGGCAGTGCGGGCAGGTTGCTGAAGCTGCTGCCCGTGTCGTAGGCGGGGGGGACCCGGATCGGGGCGATCTGCGGGGTGCCCCGTTCGGCCACGAGCGAGTCGTAGATCGGAGTGTCCGGGAAGGAGGCGGAGTAGTAGCCGCCGCCATAGGTGGAGCGGGGGGAGGTCATGGCACATAAGTTAAGCCCACGATGTGCTGGTTGGGGAGACCGATAAGAGGGTTGTTTTCCGTGTCGGCAGTGACGCCGGATCCCCAATCCGAGCGAACTCGGCAAAAAAGGACGGCAATCAGCGTTCTGATCGTGTAAAGGCCTAGTTCCGCGCAGGTTACCGGGGGTTGGACAGGGATCTTCCTGTGCCGCTCATGGGAGGTTCGCCGTCCCCGGGAATAGGTTGTGTGGGTAGGGATGACCTGGGACCGCCGGGGCGCGCCCGGCATGCCGACACAGGATGGGGGCGGACATGTCAATGCCGAAAGGATCGAATACGCCGGTGCCGACCACGGCGCTGCGTGTCGAATTGGGCTGGCACTCCGGTCAGGGTGTCCCCGACGCGGACGCCTCGGCGCTGCTGCTGGTCGCCGGAAAGGTACGCTCCGACGGCGATTTCGTCTTCTACAACCAGCCCGCGCACGCCTCCGGCGCGGTCCGGCACGAGGGCAAGCGACGGTCCGGCGACCAGGTCACCGACACGCTGTTCGTCGACCTCGCGCGCGTGGAGGCACCGGTGGAGAGGATCGTTCTCGCGGCCTCCGCCGACGGCGGCGCGTTCGGGCAGGTCCCCGGCCTCTGCATCGAGGTCCGGGACGCGGCGGACGGGAGCACGGTCGCGCGGTTCGACAGTACGGGCGCCACGGTGGAAACCGCTTTCGTCCTCGGTGAGTTGTACCGCCGCCAGGGCGGCTGGAAGTTCCGCGCCGTGGGACAGGGCTACAGCAGCGGGCTCGAAGGGCTCGCCACCGACTTCGGGATCACGGTGGACGAGCCGCAGCACCCGGCACCGCCTGCCCCGGCCCCCTCCCCGGTGACCGCGGCACCCGTTGCCCCGCCACCCTCCCCGGTGACCGCGCCACCGGTCGCCCCGCCGCCCCCGGCCGGCCTGCCCTTCCCCCAGCACGCGGCGCCGACCTCCGGCGGCCTGCCCGTCCCGCCGCCGCCCCCGCCGACCGCGCCCGTGCGGCTGTCCAAGGTGACGCTCACCAAGGCGGCGCCCTCCGTCTCCCTGGCCAAACAGGGCGGCACCTCGGGCGCCCTGCGCGTCAACCTCAACTGGCAGGTCCGCAAGCAGTTCCCCAGCTGGGGCGGCCGGCACGGCGGGGCCGACCTCGATCTCGACCTGTGCGCCCTGTACGAGCTCGCCGACGGCCGCAAGGGGGTCGTACAGGCGCTGGGCAACGCATTCGGCTCCCTGAACCGGCCGCCGTACATCCACCTCGACGGCGACGACCGCACCGGCGCGACGGAGAGCGGGGAGAACCTCACCGTCAACCTCGATCACAAACAGGACTTCCGGCGCATCCTGGTCTTCGTGACGATCTACCAGGGCGCCACGTCCTTCGCCGACCTGCACGCCACCGTCACCCTGCAGCCGCAGCACGGCGCCGCGATCGACTTCTCCCTGGACGAGTGCACGGTCCCCTCGACCGTGTGCGCGCTCGCCCTGCTCACCAGCACCGGCGGCGACCTCGTCGTGCAGCGCGAGGCGCGCTATCTGGTCCCGGAGCGCGGGGTGAGCCCGCAGCGCACCGTCGACCGTGCCTACGGCTGGGGCATGAACTGGACGCCTGGACGTAAATGACGGCGGGGAACGAGATCAGCCCTCGTCGCCCACCGCGTCGGGACGCGCGTACGTACGCCCCTTCCAGGCCGCCCCGCGCCCCCGGTAGTGCTGCACCGCCGAGTCGACCGTCATCAGGAGGTAGAGGAAGGCGGTGAACGGCAGCAGGGGAGCGAGCCACAGCGGCTGCCGGTAGTAGCGGAGCATCGGCACGTACGTCGCCGTCATCACCAGCCAGGCCGCGGCGCCGACGAGGGCCGCCGCCGTGTCGCCGGTGACCGCTCCCGTGAGCACCGCCGCCGGGGGCACCAGGTACACGAGTGCGAGACCGGCGACCGTACCGAGGAGCAGCAGCGGGTTGTGCCGCAGCTGCGCGTACGCGCTGCGCGAGACCATCCGCCACAGGTCGTGCAGCCGCGGATAGGGGCGCACGCTGTCCACGCGGTCCGCGAGCCCGAGCCACACATGGCCTCCGGCGCCCTTCACCGCGCGGGCCAGCGCCACGTCGTCGATCACGGCGTGCCGGATCGCGTCAGGGATCCGCGCCCTCTCCGCCGTGTCGGCGCGCAGCAGCACACAGCCGCCCGCCGCTGCCGCCGTACGCGAGCCCTTACGGCCGATCCGGCGGAACGGGTACAGCTGGGCGAAGAAGTAGACGAACGCGGGGACCACGAACCGTTCCCACCGGCTCTCCACCCGCAGCCGGGCCATCTGCGACACCACGTCGAAGCCCCCGGTGCGCGCGGCCGCCACCAGCAGCCGCAGGCTGTCCGGCTCGTGTGCGATGTCCGCGTCCGTCAGCAGCAGATACTCGGGGCCACGCGTGCGTGCCAGGGCGATGCCGTGCCGTACCGCCCACAGCTTGCCGGTCCAGCCCGCCGGCGGCTCGCCGGGCGAGTCCACGGTCAGCGGCAGCCCGCCGTGGCGCGCGGCCAGCTCCCGGGCCAGCTTCCCGGTGCCGTCCGTGCTGCCGTCGTCGACCAGGAACACCTCCGCCCGCCCCGGATACTCCTGCGCCAGCAACGAGGGCAGACCCAGCGGCAGCACGGCGGCCTCGTCCCGCGCCGGCACGACCACGCACACATCCGGCCAGTCCTCGGGATCCCGCCGGGGCGGCAGCCGGACGTCGGTGCGCCAGAAGAAGCCCTGGCAGAGCAGCAGCCACAGCCAGGCGGCGAGGGATACGGCGGCGGTCCACGCGATGGCGCTCACGCGCGCAGTCTGCCCCACCGGACCGGCTCCCAAGGGCCCATCGTCTATCGTGGCCGGGTGAAGATCGCGCTCATCGACTCCGGAATCGGGCTGCTGGCGGCCGGCGCGGCGGTACGGCGGCTGCGCCCCGACGCGGATCTCGTGCTCTCCTTCGACCCCGAGGGCATGCCCTGGGGACCGCGTACCCCCGAGGGTGTCACGGAGCGCGCCCTGGCGGTCGCCGAGGCCGCGGCGGCCCATCGGCCCGAGGCGCTGATCGTCGGCTGCAACACGGCGACCGTGCACTCCCTGCCCGCACTCCGCGCCCACCTGGAACCCGGTATCCCGGTCATCGGCACGGTCCCGGCGATCAAACCGGCCGCCGCCGGCGGCGGTCGCGTCGCGATCTGGGCGACCCCCGCGACCACGGGCAGTGCCTACCAGCGGGGCCTCATCGAGGACTTCGCCGGCGGTGTGCCGGTCAGCGAGGTGCCCTGCTGGGGTCTCGCGGAGGCCGTGGAGCACGCCGACCAGGCGGCCATCGACGCCGCCGTCACCGCGGCGGCCGAACTGACCCCGGCCGATGTGACGACCGTCGTCCTGGGCTGCACCCACTACGAGTTCCTGGCGGAACGTATCCGCGCCGCCGTGCAGCGTCCCGGCGCCGCGCCTCTTGCCCTGCACGGCTCAGCGGGCGCGGTGGCCGCCCAGGCGCTGCGCCGGATCGGCGCCCGCCCCGCCCCCGACGCACCGGCCACCGGTACGGTGACGGTCCTGCTCAACGGCCGTGAGGGCGAGCTGCCCGAGGCCGCGCTGAGCTACGCCGAGGGCCGCCTGCTGCGGACGGTCAGCCCCGCCGCGTCCCAGTGAACCCTTCGGGGCCAGGCGTACCTCCGATGAGCAGTCACCCTCCGCGACGCGGTACCCGCGCAGCGAAACCTGAGTAATCTCGTAGACATGAGGGACCACTCCCACGACCGCTCCCCGGACGAGGACGCCTCATCCCCCGAAGTCTGGACCGGGCGCGCCACGAACCGGGTCCAGTGGCTGCTGGCACTGGTCGGCGCGGCCTGCATGGCGCTCGGCATCGAACTCGCCGTGGACTCCGCCTGGACCTCGGGCATCGCCCCGCTGGCGATGTCGGTCGTGGGCTGCATCGCCGCCGGACTGCTGGTCCTCTTCGGCACCCTCGCCTTCGTGCACGTCGATCTGAGGCTCGACAAGGAGTGCCTCGAAGTCCGCTGCGGTCATATAGGAGTACCGCGCCGTCGTATTCCGCTCTCCGAGGTGGCCGGCGCGGACTTCACCCCGCAGATCACCCCGCGTCACTGGGGTGGCTGGGGCTACCGCTGGCGCCCCGAGAAGGGCACGGCCGTCGTCGTCCGTCGTGGCGAGGGCATCGTCCTGCGTCTGTGGGACGGCCACACCTTCACGATCACCGTGGACAACGCCGAGTCGGCGGTCCTTGTCATCAGGGAACGCCTGCGGACGATCACACCGGGTGCCGCGCACTGACCCGGCGGGCAACGGCGTATGGCGCGGCCCCCCATGTGGCCGGAAGACATCTCAGCTCGGCGGGGCACCCGCCACCCAGGGCCGCGCCGTCGCCAGGCCCGCCAACAGGCCCGCCCCCGCCGACACCGTCGTGAAGCTCAGCGCGTCGCCCACCGAGGCGATCACGGCCAGTGCCGTCAGCGCCGCGCCCGCCGTGAGGACGACCGGTGTGGAGCGGGGCGAGCGCCACAGGGCGTAGAGGATCCAGCAGAACACGCAGGCCAGCAGAAGGACACCGGCCAGGCCTTGTTCCGCCGCCTGCTGGAGGGGCGCGGAGTGCGGTTTGCCGTCGGGCTGCAGGGACTGGGACGCGGTGCCGCTCAGCTCGCCGAAGCGCCCGGGTCCGATGCCCCGGGCGATGTTCCGGTGGGCGAGACCCAGGGCGTCCCGCCACAGCCGGACACGGTGCTCGGTGAGCGGGCCTCCCAGGGCGGAGGCGGGCCCCGCGGGCAGGACGTTCGCCGCGACCGCCCACACCGTGCCGGTCACCAGCGCGGCCGCCAGGGTCAGCCCCGCGATGCCCGGTCCGCGGTGGCGCATCCGGCCGGCGGCGAGGGAGCAGAGCAGAACGGCGGCACTCGCCGCGCACCCGGCCGCCGAGCCCATGGCGGCCCCGGCCACCGCGATCCCGGCGGCCAGCATCCGCAATCCGAACCGCAGCGCCGGAACCGGTGTCGCCCAGGCGGCGCAGCACGCGCTGCCCGTCGCGAGGGCGAGCAGCGCCGCGACGGCACCGGCATGGCCCAGCGGAGTCGTGAACTGGGGGCCCGGTGCCACATGGGGCATCGCCACAGCGAGCCCCAGCCCGGCCAGTGCGCCGACGCAGGGCGCGGCCACCGGCAGCAGCGCCCCGGACATCCGGCCGGCGGCATAGCCGGCGGCCACGGCGAGCACCGCCAGCAGCACCCCCTCGGGCCGTCCGTCACGCCCGGCCGCCGAGATCAGCGGCCACACGGCACACGCCCCGAGCACCACGACGCCCACCGTGTCAGAAACGTTTCGTCTGTCGCTGTCCGCTTCCGTACCGGCAGTGGACGTCATCCCGGTCGACCCCACCAGTCGCCCCCCGTACCCGGTCCCCCGACCTGTGGCGGGCCCCGCCGTCCGCCTCGGCTCACGGTAACCGCTGATGCCCGTTTTGTGGACGACTTGAGCGGGAACGGTGCGATTCCTGCATGACGAGACCGTGCTGTCGGCCGCAAGGTCAACCGCCGTACACTCCCGGAGTGACCGTCACCGCAACCTCCGTGGACCAGTCGGACCAGCTCACGCCGCGCCCCTCGCCCCGTGCGCGCGGCCTGCGCCTGCTCCGCCGTCTGGTCCCGGCCGTCGCCTCCGCGCTCAGCGGAGTGCTGCTGTACGTCAGCTTCCCGCCCCGCACCCTGTGGTGGCTGGCCCTGCCCGCCTTCGCCGGATTCGGGTGGGTACTGCGCGGCCGCACCTGGAAGGCGGCCCTCGGCCTCGGCTATGTCTTCGGCCTCGGCTTCCTGCTGCCCCTGCTGGTGTGGACCGGCGTCGAGGTCGGTCCCGGGCCCTGGCTCGCGCTGGTGGCCATCGAGGCGATCTTCATCGCGCTGGTCGGCGTGGGTGTGGCCGCCGTGTCCAAGCTGCCCGCCTGGCCTATGTGGGCGGCCGCCATATGGATCGCCGGAGAGGCCGCACGCGCGCGTGCGCCCTTCCGCGGCTTCCCCTGGGGCAAGATCGCCTTCGGCCAGGCGGACGGTGTCTTCCTGCCGCTCGCCGCGCTGGGCGGCACCCCGGTGCTCGGCTTCGCGGTCGTCCTGTGCGGATTCGGTCTCTACGAGGTCGGGCGCCTCGTCGTCGAGGGGCGCCGGACGCGTGAGATCCGGCGCGGGGCGGCGGCCGTGGCGCTGCTGAGCGTGGCCGTCCCCGTGGTGGGCGCGGTCGCCGCGCGGGCCCTGGTGAGCGACAAGGCGCAGGACGGCTCGGTCACCGTGGCGGTCATCCAGGGCAACGTGCCGCGCGCCGGGCTCGACTTCGCCGCGCAGCGGCAGGCGGTGCTCGACTACCACGTGAAGGAGACGCTGAAGCTCGCCGCCGACGTCAAGGCGGGCAAGGCCGCCAAGCCCGACTTCGTGCTCTGGCCGGAGAACTCCTCCGACGTCGACCCGTTCGCCGACGCCGACGCGGCCGCCGTGATCGACGAGGCATCCAAGGCGATGGGCGTGCCCATCTCGGTCGGCGGTGTCGTCGAACGAGGCGGCAAGCTGCTCAACGAGCAGATCCTGTGGGACCCGGTCAAGGGCCCGACGGCGACCTACGACAAGCGGCAGATCCAGCCCTTCGGCGAGTACCTCCCGCTGCGCGGGCTGGTCGGCGCGATCAACAAGAACTGGACCAGCATGGTCCGCCAGGACTTCAGCCGGGGCACGAAGCCCGGTGTCTTCGACATCGACGGCACCAAGGTCGGCCTCGCCACCTGCTACGAGGCCGCCTTCGACTGGGACGTGCGGGACACCGTCACCCACGGCGCCGAGCTGATCTCCGTACCGAGCAACAACGCCACCTTCGACCGCAGCGAGATGACCTACCAGCAGCTCGCCATGTCCCGCATCCGCGCGGTCGAGCACAGCCGGACCGTCACCGTGCCGGTGACCAGCGGCGTCAGTGCGATCATCATGCCGGACGGGAGGATCACCCAGAAGACCGGCATGTTCGTGCCCGCCTACCTGGTCCAGAAAGTCCCGCTGCGCACCTCCGAGACGCCCGCGACCAAGCTGGGCATCCTGCCCGAGATCGCCCTGGTGCTGGTCGCCGCGGGCGGCGTCGGCTGGGCGATCGGGGCCGGAGTGCGCGGTCGGCGCGCCGGTGACGCGTAGCCGTACACCCGTCGTACGCCCCATGGCATCGGCCGGTCGCGGGGAACCGGCCCGTTAGGGTCGGTGCCATGGCTACTCCTGACTTCATCCGCGCGATCCGGGCCTCCGCGGGCCACCAGCTGCTGTGGCTGCCCGGGATCACCGCCATCGTCTTCGACGACGAGGGCAGAATGCTGCTGGGCCGGCGCACGGACACCCGCAAGTGGTCGGTCATCGGCGGCATCCCGGATCCGGGGGAGCAGCCCGCGGCCTGCGCCGTACGGGAGGTCTTCGAGGAGACGGCGGTGCGCTGCGTCGCCGAGCGGGTGGTCCTCGTCCAGGCGCTGAACCCCGTCACCTACCCCAACGGCGACGTCTGCCAGTACATGGACATCACCTTCCGCTGCCGGGCCGTCGGCGGCGAGGCACGCGTCAACGACGACGAGTCGCTGGAAGTGGCCTGGTTCGCCGCGGACGCCCTGCCGGAACTGAACGAGTTCGGCCTCTTCCGGATCAAGCAAGCCATGTCGGACGCACCCACATGGTTCGACGCTACGACTTTCGGCTGAAGTATGTGCGCTGACCCTATGGGGTCCCCGATGGGGGCCACCTAGGGTCGGACCATGAGCTCGTCCAGCACCCGCCCCGGCGCGCACGCCCCCACCCTCGACCTACAAGGCCGTACCGCCTTGGTCACCGGCGCCGCCGGTGGCATCGGCCGCGCCTGCGTGCTGCGCCTCGCGGCGGCCGGCGCCCGGGTCCGAGCCGTCGACCGGGACGCGGCGGGGCTGGCCGAGCTCGTGGAGCAGGCGGGGCGGGCGCCGGGCCCGGCGGGCGGTGCCGTCGAGCCGTACGTCCTCGACCTCACCGACCTGGACGCGGCCGAACGCGCCGCCGCCGGCGCCGACGTCCTCGTCAACAACGCGGGCATCCAACTGGTGCGCCCCATCGAGGAGTTCCCGCCGGACGTCTTCCACACCGTACTGACCGTGATGCTGGAGGCACCCTTCCGGCTCATCCGGGGCGCCCTGCCCCACATGTACGGGCAGGGCTGGGGACGGATCGTGAACGTGTCCTCCGTCCATGGGCTGCGCGCCTCCGCCTACAAGTCCGCCTATGTGGCCGCCAAACACGGTCTGGAAGGCCTGTCCAAGACGGCCGCCCTGGAGGGTGCACCCCATGGGGTGACCTCGAACTGTGTGAACCCCGGCTATGTGCGCACGCCGCTGGTCGAGCAGCAGCTCGCCGACCAGGCCCGGGCGCACGGCATCCCCGAGGAGCGGGTGCTGTCCGAGATCCTCCTGACCGACAGCGCCGTGAAACGGCTCATCGAACCGGAGGAGGTCGCCGAGGCCGTGGCCTACCTCTGCGCTCCCCGGGCGTCCTTCGTCACGGGCACCTCGCTGGTGCTCGACGGCGGCTGGACGGCCCACTGAACGGCCCGGTACCCCTCGGTCCGCGAGTTTTCCACAGGCCCGACGGGCCGGAGGGACGATGCGGAATCCTGTGACCATGTCTCGCGATCACGTGCAGTCCGGCAGGAGGCCGGCCCCGGCAGCAGCGGCCGTCGCCCTCGACGAGGGCGCCGCCAGGGCGCCCGGGGACACCGAGCTGCCGTACCTCGAACTGCTGGCCAAAGGCGCCTCGGCGGAGTCGTACGAGCAGCCGGTCCTGGTCGCCCGCGCCGAGGGCGGGCCGCCGGAGCGGATCGCCGCGCTGGAGCGGGCCAAGCTCCTCGCGCTGCGGGTCCGCACCGAGCTGGAGGGCAGACGGCGGCGCGAGGCGGAACTGTCCGCACTGTTCGAGACCGCGCACGACCTGGCGGGACTGCGGGACGTGGACGCGGTGCTCCAGGCGATCGTCCAGCGCGCCCGCTCGCTGCTCGGCACGGACGTCGCCTATCTGAGCCTCAACGACCCGGCGCGCGGCGACACCTACATGCGGGTCACCGAGGGATCGGTCGCGGCCCGCTTCCAGCAACTGCGGCTCGGCCTGGGGGAGGGGCTCGGCGGGCTCGTCGCCCAGACCGCGCGGCCGTACGTCACCGACGACTACTTCAAGGACGACCGCTTCCGGCACACCCTCACCATCGACGCCGGTGTGCGCGACGAGGGCCTGGTCGCCATCCTCGGCGTGCCCCTCATGCTCGGGCCGCACGTCATCGGCGTGCTGTTCGCGGCGGACCGGCGGGCGCGGGTCTTCGAACGGGAGCAGATCGCGCTTCTCGGCTCCTTCGCCGCGCTCGCCGCGGCCGCCATCGACACGGCCAACCTGCTCACGGAGACCCGTTCGGCCATGGCCGGCCTGGAGCGGGCCAACGAGATCATCAAGGACCGCAGCGCGGTCATCGAACGTGCCTCCGACGTCCACGACCGGCTCGCCGAACTCGTGCTGCGCGGCGGCGGGGTCCACGACGTGGCCGCCGCCGTCTCCCAGATCCTCGACGGCACCGTCGAATTCACCGACACCGCCGACACCCGGTCGCTGGAGACGTCGCGCACGGAAGGGCACGCGGTCCGGCACCGCGACGACTGGATCGCCGCGGTCGCCGCGGGCGGCGAACTCCTCGGCGCGCTGGTGCTGCGCGGCCGTCCGGACCTCGACCCGGTCGACCAGCGCACCCTGGAGCGTGCCGCCATGGTCACCTCGCTGCTCCTGCTGGCCCGCCGCTCCGCCGCCGAGGCCGAACAGCGCGTGCGCGGCGAACTGCTGGACGACCTTCTCGACGCCCGGGACCGCGACCCGCGCCAACTGCGCGACCGTGCGGCCCGGTTGCAGGCCGACCTCGACGCCGCCCACGTCGTGCTGGCCGCGCGGCTGGAAGAGCGGGCGGACGACGCCGGGGACGAGGCGGCCGCCCGTCGCAGGCTCTGGTCGGCCGCCTCCCACCTCGCCACCACCCGGCACGGCCTGGCCGCCGCCCGCGACGGCGGCACCGTCCTGCTGCTGCCCCTCCACGCCGGTGACACCGCCACCGGCGTAGCCAGGCGCACCGCTCGCCACCTCGGCGCCGCCGTCCACCAGCCGGTGACCGTCGGCGCCTCGGCCCCCGTCGCCGACCTCGCCGCCCGTCCCGACACCGTGGCCGTCGCCTACGCCGAGGGCCGCCGCTGCCTCGACGCACTGAACGTCCTCGGCCGGGCCGGGGACGGCGCCGCCGCCGAGGACTTCGGCTTCCTCGGTCTGCTCCTCGCGGGCGAACGCGACGTCGCCGGATTCGTCGAACGCACCATCGGCCCGGTCGTCGCGTACGACGAACGGCGTGGCACGGATCTGCTGCGCACCCTCGACGCGTACTTCACCTCCGGGATGAGCCCGGCCCGCACGAAGGACGAACTCCACGTCCACGTCAACACGGTGGCCCAGCGACTGGAGCGGGTGGCCCGCCTGCTCGGCGACGACTGGCAGCGTCCCGCCCGCGCCCTGGAGGTCCAACTGGCCCTGCGCCTACACCGGTTGGGGGCGCCAACAGAGCGCCGCTGATCCCCGGCCGGGACCAGCGGCGCGCTCTCCGCTGCCGGGTCTCCCTCGCCGCGGCCAGCGCGACCAGGGTGATCAGGGAAGCCGCGATCACGTACAGGGCGATCGGGGTCGAGCTGCCGTAGCCGGACAGGAGCGCGGTGGCGATGAGGGGGGGCCGGTGCCCCGGCGGCGACGGAGGCGCCGGAGTAGCGCATCCGGGTCGCGAACATCTCGGAGAAGAAGGCGGCCTGGGGCGCGTACGGCCTTCCCCGCCCGGAAGAACCCGTAGGTCAGGTGTTGCGTGTACAGATCGACGTCCTGCGCCGTGCTCGTTCTCGGTCTCGGTGGTGGGCCCGGGGCGGCGGGGTGCCCCGGGCCGGATCGGTGCGGGGTGTGGCTCAGGGGGTGAGGTAGCAGCTCTTGCGTACGCCGGGCAGCGGATCGGTGCCGAAGGCCGTCGTCGTGCAACTCGTGCCGCCGGTGAAGGACTTGTAGACGAAGACGCCCCGGGCGCCGTAGGCGACGGTCTGCAGTCCGGCGAAGGCGCAGGTGCTGTTCTCGTCGGAGCAACTGGTGGCGTAACCGGCCGGGCCGCCGGTCGCGGTGTAGCAGGTCTTCGACTCGCCGGGGATCGGGTCGCCGAACGCGCCGTTGCCGCACGGGGTGTCCCCGGTGGCGGTGATCGTGCGGAACGCGCCGTAGGCGCCGTACGCGACCGGCTGTCCCGCGGCGGCCGGGCAGGTGCCGCCCTCCGTCGCGCAGGCGGTGTAGCCGGGCGGGCCGCCTGCCGGGGGCAGGTAGCAGGACTTGGCGACGCCGTCGACGGGATCGCCGAAGTGGGCGTTGGCGCAGCTGACGGAACCGTTGGTGACCTGGTACGCGAAGTTGCCGTTGGCGCCGTAGGCGACGTCGCGGTTGTAGCCGGGAACGGAACAGCTGTTGCCCTCCGTCGCGCACGCGGTGTATCCGGGCGGGCCGCCCGCGTCGGCGACGTAGCAGGACTTGAGCACGTCCTCCGCCGGGTCGCCGCCGAAGGAGTCGTTGGTGCAGGCGGTGCCGTCGGCCACCGTCTTGTACGTGTACGTCCCGGCCCCGTAGGCCACCGCACGGGTGCCGCTGAAGGAGCAGGTACCGCCCTCGCCCGCGCACCGGCTGAAGCCCGCCCGCAGGGCACTCGTGCCGGGCTCGGCGGGAGCGGCCGGATTGCCGAGGCCGGTGGCCGTCACGGTGTAGCTGCCCGGGGCGACACCGGTGAGGTAGACGTAGGTGTCGTCCTGGTACGCGCCGGTGATGCCGGGGACGGCGGTGAAGGATCCGCCCTGCCAGACGGCGGTGCCGTTCACGGACACCGAGACGCTGCCGCCGCCGGACTTCGGGACGCCGATGACGCCGCTCGTACCGGAGGGGCTGGTGAGCTGCGCGGAGTAGGTGCCGGCGGCGGGGTCGCGGGACCAGGACGCCTCGACGGCCCCCTGGGGCATGGTGATCCTGCCCTCGGCACTGGTCAGATCGCCGGGGTGCGGGACGAAGCGGTACGCGCCGGCCGCCGACACCGGCGCGGTGCCCAGCACGTCGAAGGTGAGCGTCGAGGTGGGTGCCGTGGACCAGCCGTGGGCCAGGCTCATGAACGAACCGCCGTAGGCGAGGCCGCCGTCGGCCTTGACGCCCTCCCAGAAGGTGCTCTTCGTGCCGATGTCGCTGTTCAGCATGTGGCCCCAGGTGCGGCGGATCTGGGCCAGCGCGCCGTAGTCGTCACCGGCGGTGAAGCGGGCGTTCAGCTCCATCCCACCAGCGAAGGGCGACACGTTGCTGCCCCACTCGGGAGTGGTCGGGCCGTAGGCGCCCCAGCGGGTCCCGAGTCCGGTGACGATGCTCCGCGTCTTCGCCGTCGAGTCGGTGAGCCCGTACCAGACGGCGAGCGAGTTGCCGTCCTGCGGGTACAGGGCGCTGCTGGGGTTGTCCTTGTACATCCCCTTGGAGGCGTCCCACAGCAGGGAGTTCGCCGCGGCCTTGAGGGCGAGCGACTTGTCGGTCCAGCTCGCGGAGAGCGCGCTGTCGCCCTCGACCGCGGCCAGGGTGGCGCCGGACCTGAGCGCGGCGTACAGCAGCGCGTTGGCCGCGATGTTCTCGCCGCCCTGGCCGACCCGGGCCCAGTCCTGGGTACGGGTCACGTTCAGCAGGCCGTTGGCGTCGATCTTGTTCGTGATGAAGGCCATCCCGCGCTTGTAGTTGGCCCATTCCGAGTCCAGCCAGGCGCGGTCGGCCGAGTAGGTGTAGTACGTGGCCGTGCCCAGCAGCGTCCAGGTGTGGTACGTGTCCGAGCCGGTCAGGTTGAACGGCGGGCCCGACCAGGGGATTTCACCGTCCGCCGACTGCGCGTCGTACATCGTGGTGAGCGCGTTGCGGGTCGAGGCGAGGTCGCCCGAGTAGGCGTACTGCGTGGGCACCGCGATGCCCAGGTCGCCGGGCCACACCGTACGGTCGCGCTTGGCGCCGTCGACCAGGACGGAGTCACCCACACCGACGGTGGCGCTGTTGTCCCAGGCCGAGGCCGGCGGGGGCCAGGCGCGGCCCTGGTCGGAGGCGATCGTGTCGAGCTGCACGGTGTACGCCCCCGCGTACCAGATGCGGTTGAGCAGATCGTCGCTGGAGTGGAAGTAGTTGGCGTAGTCGGCCGGGTCGCTCTTTCCCGGGGCCGCGGTGAAGGCGAGGGTGACACCCTTCAGGTCCACCCAGCCCGCACTGTCGAGAAAGACCGTCAGATAGCGGAAGCCGCCCCGCAGTTGGGCGGTGGGCATGGTGTACGTGCCGTTCGCGGGCGCCGCGCCGTAGAGGGCCCCGTCCTCGCCGTCGCGGCCGCTGCTCCGGTCGCTGTTGTTGCCCACGTAGAGCGACGACTCGCTGAAGGCCAGGCCGACGCGCTGGGCGCTGTCGCTGGTGCTGCCGAAAGACAACGTTGCCAGACCGGCGACCTCCTTGCCGAAGTCGAGGGTCACCGCGGACTGCGAGCCGGAGATCCGGGTCGGCTGCCCGCTCAGGACGTTCTGCGGGTTCGCCACGGTGCCGGAGGTGGTGTACACGGCAGTCGGCTGGACCGTGCGCGAGGTCGGTGAGTAATTGTCGGCGTCGGCCTGCGCCTCGGCTCTGGTCGTCGCTGTCGCTGTCGCTGTCGCTGTCGCTGTCGCTGTCGCTGTCGCCGACGCCGCCGTGGCTTCGGGCGACGCGTCGGCGGACGGCGCGAGAGACGTGGCCAGCACGGCCGCCACGGTCGTGGCGAGACCGAGGAGGCGCCGGCGGCGGGAGGGACGGTTCAGCGGGGGACGGCGGCGGTGCATGGGTACCTCCCGGAGGGCCTGTGGAACGTGGTAGCCGTCTGAATCGATTCAAAAAAGTCCGGTACGACGGCCTGGGCCCGATGGATCGTGAGTGGGTGAGGCGCCCCGCCGAAGTGGCACCGATGATGGGTGCCCGGCAACGGGGTGTCAATACGTCCACTCCGTCGCGAACTTTGGTGCACCAGAAGCCAGTTGAGGCATTGACAGCTCCGGGTCGAATCGATTCACTGCTTCGGGACAGGTGTGGACCAATGCTCGGCTGCCGGCCGCTCGGCCGGGCCCTCGTTCGCCTGCTGGGATACGCTGTCAACGGAGTCTCTGTGCGCCCGCCCGTCCCTCGCGGCTCAGCCGCCCCGGACGGCGGGTCCGTTCTCCCGTAGGCCGGCTTCCATGGACCTCAACACCATCACCGACATAGTCCGGCGACCGTCCGAGCGCCCGGGCGCGGACTGGCACGAGGGCGACGCCTGGCTCGCGGGCGGGACCTGGCTCTATTCCACGGAACAGCCGGACCTGCGGCGGCTGATCGACCTGACGGCGCTGGGCTGGGAGCCCCTTGTCCCGACGGACGAGGGCCTGGAGATCGGCGCCACCTGCACCGTTCGCGACCTGTACGCCTTCGCGTGGCCGCAGCGGTGGACGGCCGGAATTCTCTTCCGGGCCGGCTGCGAGGCGTTCCTGTCCTCGTTCAAGGTCTGGAACGCGGCGACCGTCGGCGGCAACATCTGTATGTCCCTGCCCGCCGGCCCGATGATCACGCTGACGGTCGCGCTGGAGGCGCGGTACGAACTGTGGGCGTCCGACGGCTCCGTACGCTTCGTCGACGCCGTCGGCTTCGTCACGGGCGACCACCGCAACGTCCTCGCCCCCGGGGAGGTCCTGCGGCGCATCACCGTTCCGGAGCACGCGCTGCGCAAGCGCACCGCGCACCGTCGCTTCACGCTGACCCGGCTCGGCCGTTCGACGGTGTTCCTCGTCGGCACACAACGGCCGGGAGCGAACGACCTGTTGCTCACCGTCACCGCCGGCACCACGCGGCCGGTCCGTATCGCCTTCGCCTCCCTGCCCGATGCCCGAACGCTGCGGCAGAGCATCGACGCCGTGCCGGCCGACGTCTGGTTCGCCGACCCCAACGGCACCCCTGACCACCGTCGGCATCTGGCCCGGCACTTCGCCGAGGAGATCCGCCGCGAACTCACGGCTGGGGACCTGCCATGAACTACCTCGTGAACGGCAGGGAGTTCGACCGGGAACCGGCCCCCGGCCAGTGCCTGCGCACCTTCCTGCGCGAACTCGGCCACTTCGGCGTCAAGAAGGGGTGCGACGCGGGCGACTGCGGCGCCTGCACGGTGTGGCTGGACGGCGCACCGGTGCACAGCTGCATCACCCCCGCGTTCCGCGCCGAGGGCCGTGAGGTGACCACGATCGAGGGCCTCGGACGGCCCGGCGCCCCGCACCCCGTGCAGCGGCAGTTCGAGGACGCCCCGGGGTTCCAGTGCGGTTTCTGCACCGCAGGGATGATCATGACGTCGGCGACCTTCACCGAGGAACAGAAGGCGGACCTGCCACGGGCGCTGAAGGGCAACCTCTGCCGCTGCACCGGATACCGGGCGATCGAGGACGCCGTCAAGGGCGTCGGCGCGCTGGAGACGGCGGCACCGGGCAAGGCCGTCGGGACGAGCGTCGGCGCGCCCGCGGGCCACGACGTGGTGACCGGGCACGCCGAGTTCACCATGGACACACGGATCGACGGCATGCTGCACCTCAAGGTGCTGCACTCGCCCCACGCGCACGCGCGGATCCTCTCGATCGACAGGAGCGCCGCCCTCGCGGTGCCCGGCGTGCACCGGGTCTACACCTGGCAGGACGTGCCGCGCAGACGCTTCACCACGGCGATCCACACCGACCACCTGGTCGACCCGGACGACACCTACGTCCTCGACGACACCGTCCGCTTCGCAGGCCAGCGCGTCGCCGCGGTCCTGGCCGACACGGTCGGGGCGGCCGAGGAGGGCTGCCGGCGCCTCGCGGTCGACTACGAGGTGCTGCCGGCGGTGTTCGACCCCGAGGCGGCGATGGCCGACGGCGCGCCCCGACTGCACGGCTCCGACGATCCGTTCGTCCGCGACCCGGCCCGCAACATCCTGATCGAACTCCACTCGCACATCGGCGACATCGACGCGGGATTCGCCGCGGCCGACGTGATCCACGAAGGCACGTACTTCTCACCGCGGGTGCAGCACGCGCACCTGGAGACCCATGGTTCGATCGCCTGGATGCAGGACGGGCGGCTGAACGTCCGCACCAGCTCGCAGTCACCGTCGATCGCGAAGGTCAAACTGGAGTACCTGTTCGCGCTGCGCCCGGACCAGCTGAGGGTGTTCTGCAAGCGTGTCGGCGGCGGATTCGGCGGCAAGCAGGAAGTGATCACGGAGGACCTGGTCGCGCTCGCCACCCTGGACACCGGACGGCCCACCTGTCTCGAGTTCACCCGCGAGGAGGAGTTCACCACGGCCTCGCCACGCCATCCGATGACCCTGACGGTCAGGCTCGGCGCGAGGTACGACGGAACACTCACCGCGTTCCAGGTACGCAACGTGTCCAACACCGGCGCCTACGGCAACCACGGCGGCGAGACGCTCTACGCGGGCGGCGCGGCCGTCATGATCTACCGCTGCCCCAACAAGAAGTACGACGCGTACTCCGTCTACACCAACACCGTGCCGAGCGGGGCGCTGCGCGGCTACGGGATGACACAGCCGGCGTTCGCCGTGGAGTCGGCGATGGACGAACTGGCCCGCGCCCTCCACATGGACCCGCTGGAACTGCGCAGACGCAACGTCGTGCGGCCGGGCGAGCCCCTGGTCGCCCTGCACGACGGTCCCGACGACGTCATCTTCACCGAGGACGGACTGGCCAAGTGCATCGACCTGGTGGGCGCCGCCCTGGCCCGTACCGCCGACCGGCCGCCCCCCGGCCCGGAGTGGCTCGTCGGGGCCGGTGCGGCGAGTTCCCTGCACGAGACCGCGCCCCCGACGGAACACCTCTCCGAGGCCTGGGTCACGCTGGGCGACGATCTCGTCTACGAACTGGCGGTCGGGACGGTGGAGTTCGGGGAGGGCACCTCCACGGCCCACGTCCAGATCGCGGCCAGCCAGCTGGGCACGACGCCGTCGCGGATCCGTCTGGTGCAGTCCGACACCGACCGCACCGGATTCGACACCGGTGCCTTCGCGAGCGCCGGCCTCTTCGTGGCGGGCAACGCGGTCCTGCGGGCGGCGGGCGCCGTGCGCGACCGCATCCTGGACTTCGCGGCGGCGCACACCGGCGTCCATGTCGTGATGTGCACGATGGACGACGACGGGGTCGTCTGCGGGGACCGGCGGGTGTCGCTGGCCGAACTCGTCGCGCTGGCCCGCAGACGTGGCATCCGCTTCACGGCCGCGCGCAAGGCGTACGGCTCGCCCCGGAGCGTCACCTCCAACACCCAGGGGTTCCGGGTCGCCGTGCACCGAGTGACCGGGGAGATCCGGATCCTGTACAGCGTGCAGGCGGCGGACGCCGGGGTGATCATCAACCCGGCGCAGGTCCGGGGACAGATAGAGGGCGGTGTCGCCCAGGGAATCGGCTTCGCGCTCACCGAGAACCATCACGTCGACGAACACGGCGTCATGGTCAACCCGAACCTCCGGAACTACCGCATCCCCGCCTACGCGGACATCCCCCGTACCGAGGTGCTCCTGGTGGGCTCGGCGGATTCGGTGGGGCCCATGCGGGCGAAGGGGATGGCGGAGTGCTGTATCAACCCGGTCGCCCCCGCGCTCGCGAACGCGGTGCAGGACGCCACGGGCGTCCGCTACCGGGCGCTGCCGCTGACTCCGGAACGCATCTACGGCCGGCTCCCCGCGGAGCAGTCGGTGTCGGCAGGCTGAGCCGCCATGAACACCGAGAAGAACGTGGCCGCCGCGGCGACGGCGATCATCGGCCAGAAGGTCCTCGCCGGGAGGGACGGGGAGTTCGAGAAGTGGCAGGAGGGCCTGAACACCGCGGCCGCCTACTACCCCGGTTTCCTCGGCGCCGAGATCTCCCGGCCGACACCGCTGCAGCCGGACTGGGTCATCGTGTACCGGTTCGACTCGGTGGCGCATCTGCAGGCGTGGATCAACAGCGGGACCAGGGCGACGTATCTCGACGTCGGCGCCCAGTACTTCGACGGCCCGGCGACCCAGCAGGTGGTCAGCAGCGGCACCCAGGAACTGGACCCGCTGGTCACCGTGGTGGTCACCCACCGCGTCCACCCGAACCAGGTCGACGACTTCCTCGCATGGCAGCAGCACATGGTCCAGGAGGAGAGCAAGTTCGAGGGGTTCCGCGGGAGCGAGATCTTCCGCCCCATCGAGGGGCTCCAGGAGGAATGGACCACGCTGTACCGCTACGACAGCGCCGAGCACCTCGACGCCTGGCTGACGTCACCCCAACGGCAGCAGGCCCTGGCCGAGGGCGAGAAGTTCAGCGACTTCAGACTGCGGACGATCGACAACTCCTTCGGCAGCTGGTTCGCCTTCGGGGGCAACGGCAAGGACGCACCGCCGCCGCCCTCCGAGACCAGGACCTCGCTCGCCATCTGGGTGGGCCTGTACCCGACCGTCGTGCTGCTGACCCTCGCCCTGTCCCCGCTGCATCTGCGGCTCTGGATCGGCCTGCTGGTGGGCAACCTGCTGTCCAGTTTCATCATGAGCTTCCTGACCATGCCCTACTACGTGAACCCGCTGCTCGGGCGCTGGCTGCGGCCGCCGCCGGACGAACCGGCGGTCCGGAGCAACGTCCGCGGCCTGGGCGTGGTCGCGGCCGCGATGGTCTGCTGGGCCGTCGTCTTCTATCTCGTCACGGTCCGGTTCTGGACCCTGCCCTGACCGGCGACGGCCGGCCCGCGTCTACAGCGGCGCCGGGGAGGACGCGCCCGCGATCAGCAGGCTCGGCTTTCCGGTGCCGTCGGCCGGGACGCTCCACAGGTCGGTGCTCTTGACGTCGCCGTCGCTGGGCAGGGCGTAGGCGACGGTGCGGTTGTCCAGCCAGGTGGCCTGGTCGTCGACGCTGTGGCGTTCGGCGAGCGGTGTCTCGCGCAGGGTGCGCAGGTCGAGGACGTACTCGTGCCACAGGTCGGTACGGGACAGCACCCGCTTCTTGAAGGCGACCCGGGTCCCGTCGGGGGAGAGCGAGGGGCACTCCACGTTCTCCACGAGCGTGGTGACCGTACGCCGGGACAGCGAACCCCGCACCAGGTAGGTCTTGTCTGCGGTGTTGAGGGTGGCGTAGAAGGTGTCGTCGTCGGTGGCGAAGGTGACGCCCCAGAAGTTGATGTCCGAGGCGTGGTAGGGCTTGCCGTCCTTGATGATCGAGAAGGTCTCCAGGCTGGGCGTCAGCTTCATGGTGCGGGTGTCCAGGACCGAGGTCCGGGTGGAGAAGAACGCGGACGCGTAGGACTCGCCGGAGACGAAGACCGTCCAGGCGACGAAGCGGCCGCTGGGGGAGACCCGGGCCCGGCTGGGGGTGCCCGCGAGCGGGAAGGTGCGCCTGGTGCGCAGGTCGGCGTCCAGGAGCAGGGCGCGGTTGCTCTGCTTGAGGACGCCGGGGTTGGACTGGAGGCAGACGCCGGTGCCGGCCGCCGCGTAGAAGCGGACGCACTTGAGGTCGGAGGCGGTCCGGCCGCCCCCGGGGTCGGCCGACGGGACCGAGGCGACCGCGGTGCGGTGCGGGCCGGCCGCCGCGTTGACGAACATCAGGCGGCTCTTCTGGGCGAGTGTCAGCCTGCCCGCGCTGACCGTGGGGTCGCCCGCGTGCGGCTGGTTCGCCTGGTCCGCGCGGGCGGCGGCGTGCAGGACCACGCCGGTGCCCAGGCCGGCGAGCACCAGGACCGCCGCGAGGAGTACGAGCAGACGGCGGCGCATGGATGTCATCTGGTTCCCTTGGTTCCCGGTGGCTTTCGGGGTGGCTGTGGTGGTCATCGGGTCCCGCCCGCCGGACGCAGCACCAGGCCCGCGACGGCCGCGCAGCACAGCAGGCCGACCGCCGAGCCGGCCAGCGCCGGGCCGTCGCCCCACACCGTCCAGGCGGCGCCGAAGGCCAGCGAGCAGCAGAACCGGGCCAGCGCCTGGCTGGTGCCGACGATGGCGAGGCCGCTGGCGCGCAGCTGTTCGGGCACGAGGCCGGCGAGGGCGGCCGGGAGCACCCCGTCGGTGGCCGCGTAGAACGTGCCGTGCAGGGCGAGGACGAGCGGGACGGGAACCGGCGTGGCCGGGGCCCAGAGCAGGAGTGCGTAGGCGGTGAGCAGGGCCGCGTGCCCGGCGAGGAACACCGTGCGCCGTCCGATGCGGTCGGCGAGCGCGCCGACGGGCACGGCCAGCAGCAGGAACACCACGGCGGTGCCCAGCGGCAGCAGTGTGAACCACTGCTCGCCGACGCCGGCCCGCCGCTGCAGGAGCAGGTAGACGAAGGCGTCGCTGACCGTGGTCAGCCCGAGCAGCGCGGCACAGCCGGCGAGCGCGCGGAGCCGGGGGATGCGCAGCAGTTCGAGCGCCTCGCGGACGCGGACCGGCGGCCTGGCGGTCGGCCCGTTCCCCTCCGCGGCCTTCCCGCCGGCCTCCCCGGCGGCCTCCTCCTCGGCCCCGGGGCCCTTCGCCCTGCCCGGCACGAACAGCACCAGGACGACCACGCCCAGGGCGGCGACGCACGCGCTCACGCCGAACACCGCGTCGTAGCCGTCGGTCGCCGCGCGCAGGATGAGGAAGGCCGCCAGCGGGCCGAGCATCGCGCCGGTGGTGTCCATCGCGCGGTGCACGCCGAAGGCGCGGCCCTGGCTCTCGGCCGGGGTGGACAGGGAGATCATCGCGTCGCGCGGGGCGGTGCGCAGGCCCTTGCCGGTCCGTTCCAGGGCGAGGACCGTGCCGAGGGTGCCGATGCTGCCGGCGAACAGGAGCAGCGGTTTGCACAGCGCGGACAGGCCGTAGCCGAGCCCGGCCAGCAGCTTGTGGTTGCGGATGCGGTCGGCGAGGTGGCCGCCGGTGAGCTGGACCAGGGCGCTGACGCCGTTGTAGACGCCGTCGAGGGTGCCGAACCCCAGCGGGCTGAAGCCGAGCGTGGTGACGAGGTACAGCGGCAGGACGGCGGTGACCATCTCCGAGGAGATGTCGGTGATCAGGCTGACCGTGCCCAGCACCAGCACGACGGGTGCGACCCTGCGCCCCGGCCCGCGTCTTCGGTCCCGGTCGGTGTCCGCCTGGGCAGGCTGGGAGCGGTCGGTGAGGTACAAGAAAGGAACTCCAGGTCGGGTGCGGTCAGTTCTGCCGGCTGCTCTCGTCCCGCAGCCAGGTGCCGAAGTCCTGGGCCCGGATGGCCTTTTCGGCCTTTCTGCGGGCGACGACCGCCGCGCCGACGAAGACCAGGACGGCCACGAAGAGCCCCGGTTCCCGGCGGAGCAGCGCTGTCAGGTCGGCCTTGCTGGTGCGCGCCGAGGCACCTTCCGGCCCCTGGTGCTGCTCGACCTGGGCGGTGGACACCATGGCCCGGACGCGCCGCTTGATCAAGTCCCGCCAGGTGCGCGGCGGTTGGATCACCGCACCGGCCGCGCCGACCACGAGCCGTTCCTCCGGGGTGAACGCGAGGGACGCGGCGAGATCGTCCGCCATCAGCGGCGGCAGCGCGGCGATCCGGGTGTGCCCGGCCTTGGAGACCGCGATGACGCCCCGCCCGAACAGCCCTTCGCGTACGACGGGCAGCCGCTGCCACACCCGGTAGTAGGCGCGCACCCGCCAGGCGCAGGAGACCAGCGGGATCCGTCGTTCGGGGGCGGTGGCGAGGACGCCCGAGGCCTCGTCGTCCAGGGGCTCGGTCAGTGCCCGTACGTCGGCCCCCGTGATCACGACGTCGGCGTCCACGTAGAGGCGCGGGAAGCCGCGCGCGTGGTCGTCGCCGGCCCGCAGCGCGGCGTGCTTGGAGGGCACGGGGATCTCCACCACCCGTACGCGCGGGCCGCGTTCGGCCGCGATCCGCGCGGTGTCGTCGGTGCAGCCATTGCATACGACCACGATGTCGGCGTCGCCCTCGGGTGAGGAATCAGCCAACAGCGAATCGAGGAGTCGGCCGATGACTCGGGCCTCGTTGTGGGCCGGGATCACGATGCTCGTCACGGGGGCAGTATGCCGTCGGCGTCACTATTGCGACATGTGTTTCGTCCAACTGTTCCCGAGACTGCGCCGCGTGGTCTAGATTGATGGCCGCCGGACCGGTTTGGGTGGGGAACTCGTTCTTGACTGCACGTCACGGACCGGCAGTTGAACGGATCTGAACATTCAGAACAACCAGTACGTACCAGCATGCCGGGGGCATGAGGCGGTTGGGGAACCGCCGAAGCTCCCTCGCTTTCCAGTGCCGCTGTGTCCAGGGCACTTCGGTCAGGGTTAGCCGCATGTGGTGGGGGGCGCATGACCATTGAGGTCACGCATGAGCAATCGGTCGTGGAACGCAGACTTCCACAGGGCCGCCGAAGACGTTGGGAACGGAAGTACCGCATTGTCCTGCTGGTCGCGGACGGCCTCGCGGCCGTCGCCGCGGCCTTCCTGATCCACGCGGCCTACGGCCGCTGGGCGGTGGCCCTGGTGCTGCCCCCGACCTGGATCGTGGCCATGCTGGCCCACCGTTCCTACGACCGCAGCACACTCGGTCTGGGAACCGAGGAGTACCGGCGGGTGCTCCGCGGGGCCGTCGCGCTGCCGGCGCTCGCCGCCGCCGCGTACTGGCTGTTCACCCGCGATTCGGATCTCCTTCATGACATGATCATGGCTGCGGTGCCCGCTGCCGCGATCGCCCTCGCGGGCCGGTACACGCTGCGCCGCCGGCTGCACCGGCGCTGGGCCCGCAGCCAGGACGGGAGCGCGACGCTCCTGGTCGGGCCGTCGCGCGGCATCGCGGAGCTGGTCACGGTGCTCAGACGCGGCGGCACACCGAAGCTCCAGGCCGCCGGGGTGTGCCTGACCGACCCCGAGAACGCCCGGGAGATCCGCAAGCTGGGGCTCCCCGCCCTCGGCGGCGTCGGCGGCATGAACGACGTCGTCCGGGCCCTCGGCATCAGCACCGTGGTGGTGCTGCCCGCGCCCGAGTTCGACGCTTCCGTCCTGCGCCGGATGTCCTGGACCGCCGCCGTGCAGGGCGTCGACTTCCTGCTGGCCCCCGTGCTGACCGACGTCGCCGCCGCCCGGCTGGCGGTACGGCCCACCAACGGGGTGCCGCTGGTGCGGATCAAACCGCCCAACCTCTCCCGGATCTCCCGGCTCCCCAAGGAACTGCTGGATCGTTCCCTCGCGGCCGCGCTGCTCCTCCTCCTCGCGCTGCCGATGCTGCTGATCGCCCTGGTCGTCCGGCTGGACAGCTCCGGCCCCGCCCTCTTCCGGCAGCAGCGGGTGGGCCGGTACGGCGACCACTTCACCATGCTGAAGTTCCGCACCATGCGGCCCGACTCGGAGGCCCTGCGCGCGGAACTGGAGCACCTCAACGAGAACAGCGACGGCCTGCTGTTCAAGGTGAAGGAGGACCCGCGGATCACCCGGGTCGGCTCGTTCCTGCGCCGCAGCTCGCTCGACGAACTCCCGCAGCTGGTCAACGTCGTCAAGGGCCAGATGTCGCTCGTCGGCCCCCGGCCGCCGCTGCCCGAGGAGGTCGAGGAGTACTCGGCGGACATCAAACGCCGGCTGCTGGTCAAGCCCGGCCTGACCGGACTGTGGCAGGTCAGCGGACGCTCCGACCTGCCCTGGGACGAGGCGGTCCGGCTCGATCTCGGATACGTGGACAACTGGTCGATGGGCCTGGACCTGTCGATCCTGGCGCGCACCGGGGCCGTGGTGGTGCGCGGAACGGGGGCCTACTGATGGACCGCTCACCGAAGGACCGCTCACCGAAGGACCGCTCACCCGAGGACCGAGGGAAGAGGCAGGCAGTGACGCAGGAGCCGTTGGGGGTCGCGGTCGTCGGGGCCGGCTACTGGGGCCCCAACCTCGTACGCAACTTCCAGGCCAGCGACCGCTTCCGGCTGCGCTGGCTGTGCGACCTCGACGTGGACCGGGCCCGCCGGGTCCTCGGCGGCTACTCGACGGTCGAGGCCACCTCGGACTACGCGGCCGTCCTCGCCGACCCCTCGGTGGCCGCCGTCGCCGTGGCCACGCCCGCCGGCACCCACCTCGACATCGCCCTCGCCGCCCTGCGCGCCGGCAAGCACGTGCTCGTGGAGAAGCCGCTCGCGGCGACCTACGCCGACGGGATGCGCCTGGTGACCGAGGCCGAGGAACGCGGCCTCACCCTGATGTGCGACCACACCTACTGCTACACCCCCGCCGTGGGCCGGATCCGCGAACTGGTCCGCTCCGGCGAACTCGGCGAGATCCACTTCGTCGACTCGGTCCGTATCAACCTCGGGCTCGTCCAGAAGGACATCGACGTGCTGTGGGACCTCGCCCCGCACGACCTGTCGATCCTGGACTTCATCCTCCCCGACAACGTCGAGCCGGTCGCCGTCGCCGCCCACGGGGCCGACCCGCTCGGCGCCGGCCAGGCCTGCGTGGCCTATCTGACGCTCCAGCTCAACACCGGCGCCATCGCCCACGTGCACGTCAACTGGCTCTCCCCGACCAAGGTGCGCACCACCATGGTGGGCGGCTCCAAGCGCACCCTCATCTGGGACGACCTCAACCCCGCCCAGCGCGTGGCGATCTTCGACCGGGGCGTGGACCTGGCGTCGCCGCAGGAGATCGGCGCCGACGAACGCCGGGACATGCTCGTCTCCTACCGCTCCGGGGACATGGTCGCGCCCGCGATCGGCGAGAAGGAAGCGCTGCGCAGCATGGTCGACGAGTTCGGCGAGGCGATCGGACAGGGCCGGGCGCCGCTCACCGACGGCCGGGCGGGCCTCAGGGTGCTGGACATTCTCGAGGCGGCGTCGCGAAGCCTCGAGTTCAAGGGCGCGGTCGTCGGTCTGCGCGCCGGGCGTTGAGCACAACCAATCCATCGAGAGGGCAAGGCAGTTGAGCAGCGTACGCGGCAAGAAGATCCTGGTCACCGGGGGAGCGGGCACGATCGGCTCCAACCTCGTCGACCTGCTGGCCGAGGGCGGCGCCCGCGAGGTCGTCGTCCTCGACAACCTCGTGCGCGGGCGGCGGGCCAACCTCGCCCGGGCCCTGCCCAGCGGTGTCGTGGAACTCGTCGAGGGCGACGTCCGGGACGCCGACACCGTACGGAAGGTCACCGAGGGCGCCGACCTGGTGTTCCACCTCGCCGCGATCCGTATCACCCAGTGCGCGGAGGAGCCCCGGCTCGCCAACGAGGTCCTGGTCGACGGCACCTTCAACGTCCTGGAGGCGGCGGCCGCGGCCGGCGTCGCCAAGGTGGTCGCCTCGTCCTCGGCGTCCGTCTACGGCATGGCCGAGGAGTTCCCGACGACCGAGCGCCACCACCCGTACAACAACGACACCTTCTACGGCGCCGCGAAGGCCTTCAACGAGGGCATGCTGCGCAGCTTCCACGCCATGTACGGCCTGGACTACGTGGCCCTGCGCTACTTCAACGTCTACGGCCCCCGGATGGACATCCACGGCCTCTACACCGAGGTCCTCATCCGCTGGATGGAGCGCATCGAGGCGGGCGAGCCGCCGCTGATCCTCGGCGACGGCAGCCAGACCATGGACTTCGTCGACGTCCGCGACATCGCCAGGGCCAACGTCCTGGCCGCCGAGTCGGACCTCACCGACGAGGTCTTCAACATCGCGAGCGGCACGGAGACTTCGCTCAAGGAGCTCGCCGAGGGCCTGCTGGAGGCGATGGGCGCCGAAGGCCTGGAGCCGGTGCACGGACCCGCCCGCACGGTGAACTCGGTGGTCCGCCGGCTCGCGGACACCTCGCAGGCCGTCGAGCGGCTCGGGTTCACGGCCGAGATCGACCTGCGCACCGGACTGCGCGACCTGGTCCAGTGGTGGCGCGCGGAGCGGGAGGCCGCCAAGTGAGCACCGACCGCATCCCGGTGATGATCCCCTGGCTCGGCGAGGAGGAGGCCAAGGCCGCCTCCGACGCCGTCCTGTCCGGGTGGGTCGCCCAGGGCCCCCGGGTCGCCGCCTTCGAGAAGGCCTTCGCCGAGCGGGTGGGCGCCGAGCACGGCATCGCCGTCAGCTCCTGCACCACCGCCCTGCACCTCTCCCTCGTCGCCCTGGGCATTGGCCCCGGCGACGAGGTCGTGGTGCCCTCGCTGTCCTTCATCGCCACCGCCAACGCCGTACGGTACGTCGGTGCCGAGCCGGTGTTCGCCGACGTCGACCCGGCCACCGGCAACCTGACCCCGGCCACCGTGGACGCCGTTCGCACCGCCCGCACCAGGGCCGTCCTCGCCGTCCACCAGGGCGGTGTCCCGGCCGATGTGCACGCCCTGCGGGCCGCCTGCGCCGACCGGGACCTGCCGCTGGTCGAGGACGCGGCCTGCGCCATCGGCTCGACCGTCGGCGGCAAGCCCGTCGGCCACGGCGCGCTGCTCGCCGCCTGGTCCTTCCATCCGCGCAAGCTCGTCACCACGGGCGAGGGCGGCATGATCACCACCGACGACGCCGAGTGGGCGGCCCGGCTGCGCCGGCTGCGCGAGCACGGCATGAACGCCTCGGCGGCGGACCGGCACGCGAGCAACAAGCCGGTCCTGGAAAGCTACCTGGAAGTCGGCTTCAACTACCGGATGACCGACGTCCAGGCCGCCATCGGCCTGGTCCAGCTCGGCAAGCTCGACGCGATGATCGCCCGCCGCCGCGAACTGGCGGCCCGCTACGACGCGTTGCTGCACGACGTCCCCGGCCTCACCCCCGTACGCGACCCTGCGCACGGCACGAGCAATTTCCAGTCCTACTGGGTGCTGCTCGACGAGGACTTCCCGGTCGGCCGGGACGAGCTGCTCGCCGCACTCGCCGAGGCCGGCGTCTCGGCCCGGCGCGGGATCATGGCCGCGCACCTCGAACCCGCCTACGCGGACCATCCGCGCGCACCGCTGCCGGTCACCGAGCGCCTCACCCGTGGCTCGCTGATCCTGCCCCTGTTCCACACGATGACCGAGGCACAGCAGGACCGCGTCGTGACCGCACTGCGCGAACAGGCCCGGAGATGACCGGACTTGTGATCGTCGGGGCCGGCGGTTTCGCCCGCGAGACCGCGCAGGCCGTCGCGGACGCGGGCGAGTTCAAGCTGCTCGGGCACCTCGACGACAACCCCGCCCTGCACGGCACCGAGGTGGACGGCGTGCCCGTCCTCGGCGGCTGCGACCTGGTCCACGAGCTGACCCACGCCCGCGTGGTGATCTGCGTGGGCAACCCCCGGGACTACGCGGCCCGCGCCCGGCTGGTCCGCCGGTTCGGCCTGTCCGACGACCGCTACGCCACCGTCGTCCATCCGACGGCCTCGGTGTCGGAGACCTCCGCGGTCGGCCCCGGCTCGGTCCTGCTCGCGCACTGCGTGCTGACCGCCGCCGTGCGCGTCGGCGCGCATGTCGCCGTGATGCCGCACGTCGTCCTCACCCATGACGACGTGGTCGAGGACTTCGCGACGATCACGTCCGGCGTCCGGCTGGGCGGGGGAGTCAGGTTGCGGCAGGGGGCCTACGTGGGCTCCGGGGCCCTGGTCAGGGAGGGCACGACGGTCGGCGCCTGGGCGCTGGTCGGGATGGGGAGCGCCGTGCTCGGCGACGTACCGCCGGGCGAGGTCTGGGCGGGGAGCCCGGCCCGGCGGCTGCGCGCGGCGGACGCGCCCGCGCTGGACGAACTCGCGACACCGACAGTGGGGGGACCGCTGACATGAACCAGATTCCGCTCGTGGACCTCAAGGCGGCCCACGCGGAGGTCGCCGACGAGGTACGGGCCGGATTCGAAAGGGTCCTGGCCGGCACCGCGTTCGTCGGCGGCGACGAAGTACGCGGATTCGAGCGCGAATACGCCGACTTCGGCGGCGTCGCGCACTGCGTGGGCGTCGCCAACGGCACCGACGCCGTCGAACTCGCCCTGCGCGCGAGCGGGGTCGGGGTCGGCGACGAGGTCGTGGTGCCCGCCAACACCTTCATCGCCACCGTCGGCGCGGTCGCCAGGATCGGGGCGCGCCCGGTCCTCGCCGACTGCCTGCCCGACAGCCACCTGCTCGACCCGCAGGCCGCCCTGGACGCGGTCGGCCCGGCCACACGCGCGGTCGTCCCCGTCCACCTCTACGGACAGCTGGCCGACGTGACGGCGCTGACCGGCCGACTGCCCGACGGCGTAAGGGTCGTGGAGGACGCCGCCCAGTGCCAGGGCGCCACCCGCGACGGCCGTACGCCCGGCAGCGGCGGCATCGCGGCCACCAGCTTCTACCCGGGCAAGAACCTGGGCGCCTACGGGGACGCGGGCGCGGTGCTCACCGACGACGAGGAACTCGCCGGCCTGGTGCGCGCGATCGCCAACCACGGCGGAGTCGCCAAGTACCGGCACGACGTGCCCGGCTTCAACAGCCGCCTGGACGGCCTGCAGGCCGTCGTCCTGCGGGCGAAGCTGGCACGCCTCGCGGACGGCAACGCGGCCCGCCGGGCGGCCGCGGCCCGCTACGACACCCTCCTCGCCGGCCTGGCAGCGGCCGGCCGCGTCGTCCTCCCGGCCACGGCACCCGGCAACGTCCACGTCTGGCACCTGTACGTCGTCCAGGTCACCGGCGCCGACCGGGACGACATCGTCGGCAAGCTCAACGCCGAGGGCATCGGCGCCGGGGTGCACTATCCCGCCCCGGTGCACCTGACACCGGCGTACCGCCATCTCGGGTACGGCCGGGGCGACTTCCCGAACGCCGAGAAGGCGGCGGACCGGATCCTGTCGCTGCCGCTGTACCCGCAGATCACCCCCGACCAGCAGCAGCGGGTCGTGGACGCGTTCGCCGACGCCCTCCGCGGCTGACCGGCACCCGCTTCAAGCGCCACCCCCCGCATCACCTCGACCCCACGGGTCGGCCCTGCACAGCACCGCTGAGAGGTACACATGAGAAAATGGAGCAGACGGATCCGGGGCGGGCGCCTCGCCGTCGTAGCAGCATTGATACTGGCGGTGCTCCCGCTGGCCGGGTCAGCCCAGGCGGCCTCCGACCCATGCGGTTCGGGCTCCAACCCGATCGTGTGCGAGAACTCCAAGACGGGCACCCCCAAGGACGACTGGTTCTCGCCCAACGCCTACGGTGACATCAAGGGCTTCACCACCAAGGAGAGCGTCCAGGCCGGGGACACCGTCCAGTTCAAGGTCCAGTCGCCCGTCTCCTACAACATCCAGATCTTCCGGCTCGGCTGGTACGGCGGCGACGGCGCCCGCCAGATGTCGACCGACGCCCAGGCGGCCGTGACGTACCCGGCCAACTACACGACGAACCCGGCCAGTTGCACCACCAAGAGCAGCACCGGCCTGGTCGACTGCGGCAACTGGCCGGTGACCTCGACCTGGACCGTGCCCAGCGACGCCGTGTCCGGCCTGTACATCGCGAACATCACGCAGACCGACGGCAACGGCCTGATGCCGTACCCGTTCGTGGTCCGCAACGACTCCAGCACCTCCGACATCGTCGTACAGACCAGCGACCAGACCTGGCAGGCGTACAACGACTACGGCGGCCAGGACCTGTACGGCGGCACCGGGCCCGCGCCCGACGGCCGCGCCTACGAGGTCAGCTACAACCGGCCGCTGGACGTCGGCGGCGACAACGGCATCTACGGCTCCGAGTTCGAGATGCTGTCCTGGCTGGAGCGCAACGGCTACGACGTCAGCTACCTGTCCGGCGTGGACGTGTCGTCGAGCAACGGCGCGACCCTGCTGGAGAAGCACAAGATGTACATGTCGTCCGGCCATGACGAGTACTGGACGCAGAGCCAGTACTCCAATGTCCTGGCGGCGCGCAAGGCCGGTGTGCAGCAGGGCTTCTTCAGCGGCAACGAGGTCTTCTGGAAGACGCGGCTGGCCCCCAGCATCGACGGCACGAACACGGCCGACCGCACCCTGGTCTGCTACAAGATGACCAAGATGGCGTTCAACAACGGCATCGCCGATCCCAGCGGCACCTGGACCGGCACCTGGATGGATCCGACCAGCACCAACTACGGCCAGAGCTACCAGCCGCCGAACATCCTCACCGGTTCCATGTTCCAGGCGAACGGCTACCGCGCCGACGCGATCACCGTCCCCGGCTCGTACGGCAAGAACCGGATCTGGCGCAACACCTCCATCGCGAGCCTCACCTCCGGCCAGACCGCGACCTTCCCGACCGGCACGCTCGGCTACGAGTGGGACAGCGACCTCGACAACAGCACCAGACCCGCCGGCGAGATCGACGTGTCCTCCACCACGGTGGACATCACCGACGGCACCTACCGGCTGGACTGGGGCAACCTGTACGGCAACGGCACGGCGACGCACAACCTCGTCGAGTTCCGCGACCAGGACTCCGGAGCCCTGGTGTTCGGGACCGGGACCGTGCAGTGGTCGTGGGGCCTGACCAACGTCCCCACCTACAACGCTGCCGACACGGTGGTCACCGAGGACTCCCGGATGCAGCAGGCGACGGTGAACGTCCTCGCCGACATGGGCGTCCAGCCGCTGACCCTGCAGAGCAACCTGGTCGCCGCCTCGAAGTCCACCGACACCACCGGCCCGGCCGTCACCGTGACCAGCCCGTCCTCCGGGGCCACCGTCCCGGCGCTGAAGGCGGTCACCATCAAGGGCACCGCCACCGACTCCGCAGGCGTGGTGGCCCGGGTCGAGGTGTCCACGGACGGCGGCACGACCTGGGAGGCCGCCACCGGCCTCGGGTCCTGGACCTACAGCTGGACCCCGACCACCCCGGGCTCCGCGTCCATCAAGGTCCGCGCGGTCGACGACAGCGTCAACATCGGCGCCGTCACCACCATCCCGGTGACCGTCGGCCCCCAGGCCTGCCCGTGCACCATCTGGCCGGCCTCGGCCGTGCCCGGCACCGTCAACGCCGGCGACGGCGGCTCGGTGGAGCTCGGCGTCAAGTTCCGCACCACCGTGGCCGGTTCGGTCACCGGAGTGCGCTTCTACAAGTCGCCCGTCAACACCGGCACCCACATCGGCAGCCTGTGGACGGCCTCCGGCACCCGCCTGGCCACCGGCACCTTCACCGACGAGACGGCCTCCGGCTGGCAGCAGCTGAACTTCTCCACCCCGGTGACCGTCAAGGCCAACACCACCTATGTCGCCTCGTACTTCGCCCCCAACGGCGGATACTCCTACGACCCCTCCTTCGCGAGCAGCGGCGCCGGACTGGCCCCGCTGACGGCCCTGCAGACCGGGGTCGACGGCGGCAACGGCGTCTACCACTACGGCTCGACCAGCGCCTTCCCGTCCTCGGCGGCCGCGGGCAGCAACTACTGGGTCGACGTGGTGCTCGACACCTCGACGGCCAGCACGACCCCGCCCACCGTCTCCTCGACGTCCCCGACCTCCGGGGCGACGGGCGCGTCGATCACGGCACCGGTGTCGGCCACCTTCAGCTCGGCCGTCGACACCGACAGCGTGACGTTCACCCTGAAGGACCCGGACGGCAACACCGTGCCCGGGGCCGTCACCTTCCCCGCGTCGAACAAGGCGACCTTCACCCCGTCGACGGAGCTGGAGCTCAACACCCAGTACACCGCGTCCGTGCAGGCCTCCGACGTGTGGGGCAACACCATGACGGACCCGGTGACCTGGTCCTTCACCACCAGTTCCACGCCGCCCGCGGTCACCTGCCCCTGCTCGCTGTGGAGTTCCTCCGCCACCCCGGCCACCACCGACATGACCGCCGACCCCAACTCCGTGGAGCTGGGCACCCGGTTCACGTCCTCCGCGGCCGGCTGGGTCACCGGTGTCACCTTCTACAAGGGCACCGGCAACACGGGCACCCACACCGGCAGCCTGTGGACCGACGACGGCACGCTGCTCGCCAGCGGCACCTTCACCAACGAGACGGCCTCCGGCTGGCAGACGCTGACCTTCGCCACCCCGGTGGCGATCACCGCCGACACCGCCTACGTCGTCTCCTACCACGCGCCGAACGGCAACTACGCGGTGGACGGCGGCTACTTCGCGGCGGCCCACAAGTCCTATCCGCTGACGGCCACGGCCGACACCACCACCCACCACAACGGGCTCTACAAGTACGGCGACTCGGCCTTCCCTAACGGTTCCTACGGATCCGCGAACTACTGGGTCGGCCCCGTCTTCACCGCCGACGACCCGAGCGCGTCCCTGGCCGCGTCGGTCGCCGCCTCGGAGGTGACCGCGGCCACCGTGGCGCACACCGCCGACGCGGCGAGCGCCCTCGTCCTGTCCGTCCCGGCCAAGGCACCGGTGACGTCCGTGCAGGCGACCGTGACGATCCTGAAGGGCTCCCAGGCCGCCAGGAAGCTCCACGTCACGGCCGTCGTCTCCTACAACCGGGCGACCCACCGGGCGACCGTCCACCTGTCCGCACCGCTGCCGGACGGCACCCGGTTCAAGGTCACGGTCACGGCGCGGGACAGACACCGCGACACCGTCAAGTCCCAGAGCTGGACCCTGACCAGCAAGACCACCTTCAAGAAGAAAAAGAACTGACCCGTCCCCACACACCGTCGGTGGCCCGCGCCCAGCCGGGCGCGGGCCACCGACGGGGATTGGCTTCCCCGACCCATGAGCAGCGTCAGTGTTGTGATCCCCTGCTACAAGTACGGCCATTTCCTCGCCGACTGCGTGAGCAGCGTCCTGGACGAGCAGGACGGCGTTGACGTCCGGGTCCTCATCATCGACGACGCCTCGCCCGACGACTCGGCGGAGGCCGCGCTCAAGCTGGCCGCCGCCGACCCGCGGATCGAGGTCCTCGTCCACGAGACCAACAAGGGCCACATCGCCACGTACAACGAGGGCCTCCTGGAGTGGGCCGACGGCGACTACGTGGCCCTCCTGTCCGCCGACGACCGACTGGTCCCGGGCGCGCTGGTGCGCGCCGCCGCCCTGCTGGACGCCCACCCCGAGGCGGGCTTCGCCTACGGGCGCCCGCTGCGCTTCCAGCACGGCGGCCCGCTGCCCGCTGCCCGTACGCAGAGCACCGGTTCGGTCGTGTACCCCGGCCAGTGGTGGCTGGAGCGCCGCTTCCGCGAGGGCACCGGCTGCATCACCTCACCGGAGGTCGTGGTCCGCACGGACCTGCAGCGCAGGGTCGGCGGCTACGACCCCGCCCTGCCGCACGCCGGCGACATCGAGATGTGGATGCGGCTCGCCGCGCACGCCGACGTCGGCTACATACGCGGCGCCGACCAGGCCTTCTACCGCGTCCACGGCAACAACATGTCCACCGTCGACTTCGGCGGCCAGCTCGACGACCTGCGCCAGCGCCTCGTCGCCTTCGACTCGGTGCTCGACAAGTGCGGGGACCGGCTGCCGCACGCCGACCGCCTCGCCGAGCAGGTCCACACCCGCCTCGCCCGCTACGCCCTGCGCCGGGCCTACCGCGCCTACGACCGCGGCCGTACCGGCGTCGTACCGGTCGACGAGTGCGTGGCGTTCGCCGAGCGGTGCCTGCCGGGATACGCGGCGCTGCCCGAGTACCGGGCGCTGCGCCTGCGCAGACGGATCGGCCCGAAGGCGATGCCGTACCTGCAGCCCCTGGTGTGGTCGGCGGTGGCCGAGCGCGGACGGGAGTGGCTGTGGTGGGAGTCCTGGAAGCGCCGCGGTATCTGATGCGCGATCAGTTCAACGGCTCAGCCCGCCACCGCGATCCCCTCGACGGGGCGGACCGGCTCCGGGCGGACCTCCTCGCGCCGCCCGCGGCGCCGCGCGTACCGGTCCAACCACAGCGCGCCCAGGATCCCGGAGACAGCGCCCAGCAGGGCCGTACCCGCCAGGGCGCGGGTCCTGGTGCCCTGCACCGGGGTGGCGCTCGCGGCGACCAGCACGGATGCGCTGATCCGCGACGCCGGCGCGATCCCCTGGGCGTCCTGGAGGGCCGTCACATGCCGGGTGTAGGCCTCGATCACCCGGGTGACCGCCGTGTCGGCCTCGACGGCGTCGCCCCGCTGCGCCTGCACCTGCACCGAGGGGATCAGATAGCGCGGCGTCGCGCTGGTGCCGCTGTTGCGCGGGATCAGCTGGTACGTCCCGTGCACGCCGACGGCGTCCAGCTCCTTGCGCCCGGCGGGCGACTCCAGCTGCTGGATCACCCCGTACGACAGGGTGGCGAGCGGCGGCTGGAGGTTCGTCAGCTGGTTCGGCTGGTTGCCGGTCACGGGCGGCTTGAGGACGATCACCGCCGAACTCAGGTACTGCGGGGCCGGGTGCAGCACCTTGTAGGCTCCGGCGGCCGTCAGCGCCAGCGCGAGCAGCAGTACGTACCAGCGGCGGAGCAGCGCTTCGGCGACGTCACGAGGCGACACAGGGATTCCTTCCGTCGCCCCCGATCCTCGCAGGCGCCGGGGCGGATCGCCACCAAAAGGGAGTTCTCATGAGCCTCGCCGATCTCTTGGCCATCATGCGCAGGCGTTGGTACTTCATGGTGCCCCTCACCCTGCTCAGCCTGCTCGCGGGCGGCTATCTGTACCGGACCATCCCGGTGTCCTACGAGTCGCAGAGCTCCGTCACGCTCCTCGACTCCACGGCGATCGCCAAGCTGGCGCCCACCTTCGGCAACCCCCTGTCGAACGCGGGCGGTTCGCTGGTCGTCACGGCCGACGTGCTGATCAGGACGCTCCAGTCCGGCGACTCGGCCAAGGAACTGGCCTCCCGGGGGGTCACGGACCCGTACACGGTCGGGTTCGCACCGGACGCCGACAGCCCGCTGGTCACCCTGAGCGTCACCGGAACCGACCGGGCGAAGGTGCTCCGGGAGACCACCACGCTCACCCAGTTCACCGGGGAGCAGCTCAAGGCCCTGCAGGCCGCCGCCAAGGTACCCGCGGGGTACGCGGTGCAGACCGCGCCGGTCGTCCTGCCGCAGACCCCGGTCTCGCAGTCGAAGAGCCGCTACCAGGACATCGCGGCGGTCCTCATCCTCGGCATAGTGAGCGCGTTCCTGCTGTCCATCCTCGCCGAGGGCGTCGCGGTGGTCCGCCGCCGGGGCCGCGCCGTGGCCGGCTACGTGCCCCGGCGCCACCGTGCCCATCCCCCCGAGCGGCCCAAGGGCCTGCTGGTACGACGGCTGGACGCCACCACCGTCCTCACCGGCTACCTGGTGCTGGCCTTCTTCGTCCCCTCCAACCTCACCCTGCCCGCGCTCGGCGGCGTCGGCACCCCGGCCAACGTCTTCGCCCTGCTGGGACTCCTCTGGTACCTCGCGACCTGGCTCGGCGGCCGTATCCTGCCGGCGCCGGGGACCAGGCTGCCGCGCGTGACGATGTGCGTGCTCACCGCGGCGGTCCTGCTGTCCTACCTCGCCAACGCGACCCGCCAGAGCTCGCACGAGGAGGTCCTCGGAGCCGACCGGGGGCTCATCCTGCTCGGGGTGTGGGTGGCGCTCGTCGTGCTGTCCTCGGCCGGCATCCAGGAGCGCAGCCGCCTGGAGACCCTGATGCGCCGGCTCGTCGTCCTCGGCACCGTCGTCGCCCTGATCGGCTACTACGACTTCTTCGCCGCCACCAACATCGCCGACTCCATCCACATCCCCGGCCTGCACTCCAACACCGTCGGGCTGAGCGCCATGGACCGCGGCTCGTTCACCCGGCCGCGCTCCACCACCGCCCATCCGCTGGAGTTCGGCGGGATGCTCGCCATCCTGGTGCCCTTCGCCGTCCACCAGGCCTTCGACCCGGTGCGCCGGCACGCGGGCGCGCTGCGCCGCTGGGGCCCGGTGGCGATCATGGCGGGGGCGCTGCCGCTGACGGTGTCCCGGACGTCCATCATCGGCGCCGCCATCGTGATCCTGGTGATGGTGCCCCGCTGGAAGCCGCAGCGCCGCTGGGCCGCGATCGGCATCGTCCTGGGCTCGGTGGCCGGCTTCAAGGTGATCATCCCGGGGCTGATCGGAACCATCACCAACCTGTTCGCCACCTTCCTGTCCAACTCCGACAGCAGCACCCAGGCGCGCACCGTCAAGTACAGCGCGATCGTCCCCTACCTCAGCGAACGCCCGTGGTCCGGGCGGGGGTTCGGCACCTTCACCCCCGACCTGTACTTCTTCACGGACAACCAGTACATGCTGACCCTGGCCGAGACGGGTGCCCTCGGACTGGTCGCCCTGCTCGTCCTGTTCGTCACCGGGATCCACCAGGGCGGCGCCATCCGCAGGCTCGCCCGCACCGAGACGGACCGGGAACTGGGGCAGGCCTTCCTCGCCTCGGCCCTGGTCGCCCTGGTCATCAGCGCCACCTTCGACGCGCTCAGCTTCCCCATGTACGCGGGGATGTTCTTCCTGACATTGGGCGCCGGCGGCAGCTACCTCGGCTTCGTCCGCCGCGAGGCGGCCGCGGCCACGGCCACGGCCACCGCCATCCCCGTGCCCCGGAAGGCACCCGAGGCACCCGAGGCATCCGAAGCAGAGCCGCCCCAACTCGTGGAGTCCCGATGAGCACCGTCGCCGTCATCGTCGTCACCTGGAACAGCGCCGCGGTGCTCCCCGGGTTCCTCGCCGCGCTTCCCGACGGCATGGCCGGTCTCGAACACCGGCTCGTCGTCGCCGACAACGACTCCGCCGACGACACCGTGGAGGTGCTGCGGACCCTGGCGCCGGACGCCACGGTCGTCCAGACCGGCCGCAACGCCGGCTACGCGGCCGGGATCAACGCGGCGCTGTCCGCCGCCGGGGACCACGGAGCCGTGCTGATCTGCAACCCCGACATCCGGATGCGGCAGGGCTGCGCCAAACGCCTCGTCGACAGCCTCACGGACGGCGTCGGCATCGCCGTACCCCTTCTCTACGAAGAGGGCAGGGCCACCCCCCACCACTCGCTGCGCCGCGAGTCGACCGTCCTGCGGGCGCTCGGGGAGGCCGTGATCGGCAACACCCGGGCCGGCCGCTTCCCGGCCCTGAGCGAACTGGTCACCGACCCCTCCGCCTATCGACGTCCCACGCGCGCCGACTGGGCGACCGGCGCGCTGATGGCGGTCTCGGGCGACTGCCTGGCCTCCTGCGGCCCCTGGGACGAGTCCTTCTTCCTCTACTCCGAGGAGACCGAGTACTGCCTGCGGGCCCGCGACCACGGATACGCCACCCAACTGGAGCCGACCGCCGAGGCAGTCCACCTGGGCGGCGACTCCCAGGTCTCGCCCCGCCTCTGGACCCTCCTCACCCTCAACCGCGTCCGCCTCTACCGCCGACGCCACGGCCCCCTGGCCACCACCGCCTTCCGCACCGCGGTCCTCCTCAGGGAGACCTCCCGCGCTCTGCTCGGCCGCCCCGCCAGCCGAGCGGCAGCAGCTGCCCTGGCCCGACCGGGTGCCCTGCGCACATAGCGCCCCGCCAGGGGCGCGGGGAACTGCGCGACCAGCCACAACGCTCCCGCAGCCGCCCCACGACCCGTCCCGGCACATCCAGCGGCGCACCACGCGCCGGCCACATATCGACAACCCGCCCGCCCACCGGGCCTCAGGAGAATCCATGGGCGCAGTCGAGGCCACCGACAGATCGGACAGGCCCACCACCACGCACGCCGAAGGCTCCCGGCTCCCGTCCCTCACCGGGCTCCGATTCCTCGCGGCGTTCACCGTCTTCTGCTTCCACATCTCGATATCGGGACTGCTCGCCCCGTCCTCGACGCAACACGCGTTCGCGCGCACGGCAGGCGCAGGCGCCGTCGGCGTCTCGTTCTTCTTCGTCCTCAGCGGCTTCGTCCTGACCTGGTCGGCGCGGCCGGGGGACACGGCTCGCGCCTTCTGGCGGCGCCGGGCGGCGAAGATCTACCCGAACTACGTCGTCGCCTTCGTCATCTCCGTCGTCGGGCTGTACGCGACCGGCCACACCGTCGGCGTCCTGGTCGGCGCGGCGAACCTCGGGCTCGTCCAGGCGTGGTGGCCGGACCCGGCGGTCTACTTCGGCGCCAACTCGGTCAGTTGGTCACTGGCCTGCGAGGCGTTCTTCTACGCCCTCTTCCCCGCGTTGCTGCCCGTGCTGCGGCGCATCCGTCCGGAGCGGCTGTGGGCGAGCGCCGCGGCGTGCGTGGCGGCGGTGTTCGCGGTGCCCGTGGCGGCAACACTGCTGCCCGCCGACCGGCACTACTGGTTCGTCTACATCTTCCCGCCGGTCCGCCTGCTGGAGTTCGTGCTCGGGATCCTGATGGCGCTCGTCGTGCACAGCGGGCGCTGGCCGCGGATCCCGGTGTGGTCCGTCGGGGCGCTTCTCGTCGTCGCGTACGCCGTGACGCCGTACTTCCCGCCGGACGCGGAGACGTCGGCCGTCACCGTGATCCCGTTCGCGTTGCTCATCCCGGCCGTGGCGGTCGCCGACGCCGAGGGGAGGCGGAGCGTGTGGCGCAGCCGGTCCGCGGTGTGGCTGGGGGAGATCTCCTTCGCCTTCTACCTGATCCATCAGTCGGTGATCGTGGACCTGATGCGGGGACTGGACGCCCAGGGGTCGGGGCCGGCGCGGGCATGGGCGCTCACCGTCGGGGCGCTCGCCCTCTCCGTGGCGCTCGCCGGGCTCATGCACCGGTTCGTCGAGGTGCCCCTGATGCGGCGATTCGGACGCCGGAGAGCGCGCCACCCCGCGTGAGCGGGGTGGCGCCGCCGGCAGCCACGGTCAAACGGTCCGGCCCGCGTCCCGCGGCCGGCACACCATCGCGATGAAGTCGTGCCCCACATCGGGCAGCACCGCGTCCTCCGTCGCGAAGCACTCGTCCAGCAGCGCCGACGTCTCCGGCTCACCGTCCCGGAAGTTGTGCGCGATCCCGGAGAACGCGATGTGCAGCACCGTCCCCCCGTACGGCCGTTCCTCGACGACGTCGAACTCGCGCCGCAGGCCCGGCAGCAGCGCGGCGGCGTCGACCGCCTCCGAGGGGTCGTCCAGCACCATCGACAACCTGCTGGGCCGCACGACCCGGCGCTTGATCCGGCCGTCGGCCAGCCGCCGCCGTTCCTCGGGGAGCAGCGCCAGCAGCGCGTTCGCCGCGTCCAGTTGGGCGTCGGTCCACTGGAACCGGGTGGGGCCGACGAACTCGTCGATGACGAACGTCCCGCCCGGCTCGATCAGTTGGGCGAGGCGCGGCAGGGTCTCGTCGAGGTGGTCGAAGTGGTGCAGGGACTGCAGGCCCAGCAGGACGTCGAAGCGTTCCCCGTCGGCGGTCATCCGGTTGACGTCGGTGACCCGGAAGCGCAGGACGTCGGCGAGGCCGTTCTCGGCGGCGGCGCGGGTGGCGAAGTCGATCCGCTCCGGTGCCACGTCCACTCCCTCCAGGAGGGAGAACGCGCCGGTCTTCGCCCACAGCAGCTCGTTCCCGCCGGTGCCGCAGCCCAGCGACAGGCCGCGCAGATCGGTGCGCGGCGCGAAGTGCTTGGCGGCCACGTACTCGGGGAACGACGTGTCCGCGTCCCCGGTCATCAGCAGGTTCCAGCGTTTGATCACCGACGGGATCGCCCACCACTCGGTCAGCGAGGGGTCGACCTGGGACCAGTGCTGGACCACCCGGGCGCCGCCGCGCACCCGCAGCTTGGCCAGCACCGGGTCGAGGTCCAGCTTGCGCACCTTGCGCATCAGCCGGTCCGCGTCATGTCTGTTGACCAGGTTGTTCAGCATGCCGGCTCCGTTCTTACGGCTATGAGCGACTTCGGCGCACCGAGCACCCGCTCGCTGAGGAGCTCCGACCGGGGGAACAGGTAGCGCATCTCGGTGCGGGTCAGCAGCTCGATGTTGATCACGGCGTTCATCGCCGACTCCGGACTGTCCGGGCGGCTGTGCACGAGCGGCCAGTGCCTGACCAGCCGCGCCCTGGCGTTCAGCGGGAGGAACTGGAAGCCGGGTGCCACGAAGTGCGGTTCGACGGGGAAGTAGCGGTACGGGGTCTGGATCCAGTGCAGCGGCGCCAGTCGCTCGACGGCGGAGACGAACTTCTGGCGCTGGCTGTGGCCGCCCACGTGCTCGATGGTCGAGTTGGAGAACACCAGGTCGTAACCGCCCTTGTCGCTCAGTTCGGCGGCGACCGCCGGGTCGGTGACGTCGGCGTTCTCCGCGGTGATCCAGGCGGGCAGTTCGGCGGGGTGCGCCTCCAGGTTGATCAGGTGGACGTGCTTGGCGCGCACCGGCGCGCGCAGCCACATCTCGGCCGTCCCGCCCAGGTCCACCACGCTCATGTTCTCGATGCCGGGGAAGCAGCGCCGGAACCGTTCCCAGCGGGCGATGCGCAGTCGTTCGCCGAGCGAGCCCGGAGCGTCGACGAATTTGTTCCTGAGGGCGCGGGATCGTGGCACGGGATCAACCACCTGTGGTCGGAGCGGAAGGGAAGCAAGCGGACGGGGAGCGGGCCTCAACCGGGCTGTCGCCATTGGGTGTAGAAGCTGGCCGGGTTCATCAGGTACCGGACGGTGGGGTGCGGCACATGGCGCACGCGGTGCCTGCGCCCGTACCGGCGGATCAGCTCCCAGTCCTCCCGGGGCAGCACCTGAGGGGTCCGGCGCAGGCGGCTGAAGTGCAGGGCGCGGGTACGGCGGGCGACGAAGGCGTTGGTGTCCAGGAACGCCTCGCGGGCGGCCCGGCGCCGGTCGAAGGGCACCGACAGGACGTCGTTCTCGCTGCCGTCGGGCAGGACGCGGCGCAGTGCCGTGTAGACGCCGTCCGGTCCGCCGGGGGCGTCCAGGACCGCCAACGCCCGTTCCAGATGGTCGGGTTCCCACAGGTTGTCGTCGTCCAGGAACGCCACGTACCGCGAGCGGGTGAGGCGGATGCCCACATTGCGCACGACGCCCGCCACGCCGGTGTTGCGGGCCAGCGAGACGGCGAACAGCCGTGGGTCGGCGGGGAGTTCGGGCAGCCCGGCGCCGTCGTCGACGACGATGACGACCTGGTCGCGGACGGTCTGGTCCAGGGCCGAGCGCACCGCCGCCCGCAGCGCCTCGGGACGCCGGTGGGTGGCGATCACCGTGGCGACCAGGGCCGAGGGCGGTGCGGGCAGGCCGGCCGCCAGGCGTCGGGTCTCGGCGTCCTCGAACCGGCGCAGTCGCACCGCGCCGGGGGCCAGCAGGACCTTGTTCCTGGCCTCGAAGAGCACCAGCCAGCCGAAGAGCGCCTTGAGCAGGGTCCAGGGCGCCCGCGCGACACGGCGCGGCAGGCCGCCGCTCACGAGGCCGGCTCCGGGGTGACCGGGCGGCCGTCGGACATCCGGTTGTTCCGCCACACGTTTCCGGCGCCCTCCGCGTTCCAGTGGGCGACCGGGCCGTAGCCGCCGGAGCCGGGGTGGTACTCGGTCGAGAAGACGTTGTCCGTGACCCTGATACCGGTGGCGCCGGTGTCACCGCCGTAGAGGGCGTACGCGCCCCCGGCTATCCAGTTGTCGTCCACGGTGACGTTGCGGACCACCCCGCTGTCCGCGAACAGGCCGATGCTGCCCGAGGCCCCCTGCTTGAGGCTCGTCGGGTTCAGCAGCGTGTTGTGGCGGATGACCAGCTGCCCGTCGTTGCCGCCGCTGCTGATCACCGCGTTGGTGTGCTGCCACTCGCCGCCCTTGTTGACGAACGGGGCGATGTCGTGGACGTAGTTGTCGTGCAGGTTGCCCTGCCCCATGGCCAGGGCGTCGCCGAACACCGAGACGTCGCACCAGCCGACCTCGATGGAGCTGGTCCCCATGTTCGACACCGCGTAGTCCACGCCGCCGTTGTCCGGTCCCTTGCCGGGCACCGCGGTGATGGTGGAGTGCAGGATCCGCAGGCCGTGGTAGCCGGGGCGCAGGTTGACGCCCCACCAGTTGTCCGAGGTGATCTTCGTGTCGATGACGGTGACGTCGTTGGCGTAGACGTCGAGCGAGCCGGTGATGTCCCAGCCCCGGATGACCATCCCGTCGGTGCGGACGGCCAGGTAGCCGGTTTTGTGCGGTTCGAGAGGGACGCGGGGGCCGGTGGTGCGGGCGTCGGGGAAGCCGCAGGCGCCGGGCGAGGCGCATACGGCGGCCTTGGCCGTGGGTGTGCCGTTCGTGCCGGCCGTGGTGGTGGGCGTCGCCGTCGGGGACGGCACGCCGGTGGGGCTCCCCGGTGTCCCGGATGCCCCGGGTGTCCCCGTCGTCCCGTCGGCCGAGGCCGGCAGGCCGGCGCTCGCGGTCGCCGGGGATCCGCTCGCGGGGCAGGTCAGCGCGTCGTCCGGGCAGTCCGGCAACGCGGATTTGTTCGATCCCGAGCAGGCCGTTCCCATGACCGCCAGCAGGACGGCGAGCAGCGGCCACACGAGCGCGCTTCGGGCGGTACGCCGTGACACCCCGTTCACCTCGTGTCCCGTCGGTCGACGCCCCGCAGGAAGTCGAGACTGGGCAGGACGCACACCGTGTAGCCGGCCAGGGCGACGGTGCCGATGGCGAGGAGCGCGAGCCGCCCGTCGCCGAACAGGCGCTGCAGCCCGAGGATGATCACGGCCATCACGGCGCCGCCCAGGAAGGGCCAGGCGCAGGCCCGGGCGATCCGGCCCAGCCCGATGCCGCCGCGGTGCAGGGCGGTCAGGAAGACGGGCACCACCAGGCCGCCGGCGACCAGGACATGGCCCTGGGAGACCCCCACGATGCCGTTCAGGTGGGCGGCGAGGAGGAGCACCGGGATCAGCGCCACCAGCCACAGGCCCTGCACCAGGAAGAGCGAGCGGCGCTGTCCGACCGCGACCAGGCAGTCGTAGGCGAGTTCACTGCCGATGCGGATCAGGCCCAGGGCCATCAGCCAGGGCAGAGCGGCGGCGGCCGGGGTCCACTCGCTGCCGTAGATCAGCCGGACGACCGGTTCCGCGAGTCCGGCCAGCAGGACGCACAGCGGGACGGTGCCGGTGATCACCACGCCCAGGGCGCGGCTGAAGCCCTGGGCCAGCGCGGGCGGCGAGGCGGCCAGGCGGGAGAACCCGGCGAAGGAGACCCGGCGGGCGGCCTCGGAGATGATCCGCACGGGCCAGCCCGAGATGTTGAAGGCGAGCACGTAGAACCCGAGCGACACGCTGCCCAGCGTCGCGCCCACCACCATGGTGTCGACGTTGACCACGGCGAGGGCCAGCAGGCTCGCGCCCGCCAGCGGCAGCCCGAACCTCAGCAGCGCCCGGGCCTGTTCGGTGTCCCAGCCGAATCTCAGGGTGCCCGGCGCCGCCAGCGCACAGCCGATCAGCGTGACCACGTTCCCGGCCACGGCGCCCCAGGCGAAGCTCATCGCGCCCCGGCCCTCGAAGGCCAGCAGCAGCGTCACCGCGGTGGAGACCACGAAGTTGAGCCCGTCGATGACCATCCGCCTGCCCTGGGCGAACTCACGGGTGAGGAAGCCGCCGGGTACCTGTGCCACCCCGTCGATCACCACGCACAGGCACATCACCCGCAGGACGTTCGCGGCGTCCGGCGAGCCGAGCAGACCGGCCACCGTCGGCGCCGCCGCGAACAGCGCCACGTACAGCAGGCCGCTGGAGAGGGTGCTGAGGGTCAGCACGGTCGGCGCGAACCGCCGTGCGTCCCCCTCCCAGCGCACGATGGCCAGGCCCACGCCCAGCTCGTTCGCGGACAGCAGCACGAGCAGCACGGTCTGGGCGATGCCGTACACGCCCCATTCCGCGGGGCCCAGGGCGAAACGCGCCAGGACGATGCCGGTCGCGAAGTTGCCCAGGCGCAGGACGACCGTGTTGATCAGGCTCCACCGGGCCGCCGAACGGACCTTGCGGCCGAGGGAGGGGGCGGCGGGGGGTACTACGGGGTCGGGAGGAGCGGGCGCGTCGCTCGTCTCACCGGTCCCGCTGTCCGGTGCGCGGGCGATGTCCATGAGTCGACTCCTCGTCGAGCGGCTCTGCGGCGGACGCCACGGCCATGGCGGGCCGTGGCGCGTCGGGCTCTGGGGTGGTCGCACCGTCCACGGAGGAGTGCGACCAGCGGGGCGGCTGCCGGATGGCGAGCGTCTCCTCCACGACCGATTCCCCGGTCGAGCGGGCGGCGGCGGACGTCCGCTCCCCGGGCTCGGCCGGCCTGGTTTCCGGCTCGGCCGACCCGGCCTCCGGCTCCGTGGGCCCGGCCGCCGGTCCCGGCGTGCGCGACGACCTCTTGCGCGCCTCCACGTAGAAGGCGGCGACCAGGGTGAGCACCACGCCCAGGGCCCCGGCCATGACCATGTACTCCAGCCGCGTCTTGGTCTGCGCCACCGGGTTCTGCGGCGGCACGATCGTCGCCATCCGGATCATGGCCTTCGGGGTGACCGACTGCGCCTTCTGGAACTGGTCCAGCCGTTCCCCGGCGTACGTGGTCAGGATCTTGTCCGAGTCCAGGACGGAGGCCTTGTCGGTGCCGGTGACGGTGAGCCACATCAGCGGTCCCTGCGCGTTGTCGGCGAGCTTGGCCGCGAACGTGCCCTTGGCGCCACGGGCCTTGAGATCCCGCAGCGAGTCGTCGGAGTTCAGGTTGCGGGCCAGGCTGTCGGCCATGCCGGTGAGCGAGGTCTGGGTGCTGAGGAAGGGATTGCCGTCGTAGGCCTTCGTGGCCTTCTGGGAGTTCAGCAGGACCACCGTGCTCTGCGACTGGTACGTGACCGGGACCAGCACGATCACCCCGACGATCAGGCCGGCGGTCAGCAGCAGTCCCGGCAGCAGGACGTACCAGCGCCTGCGCATGACCCGGAAGATCTCAGCGAGATCCATGACGGTCCCCCCTCACGGCCAAACGTTCGACGAGCATATGTTGCAAGCGGATCATATGGGGAACGTTCGGTCCTCGGTGGGCTGATCGGTGGCTGGGGCGGTGGGTCGATCGGTCGGTCTCGGCCGGGTGCTCGCGGTGCCTCCCGCCAACAGCACCTCGGCGATACGGTCGCTCGCACGGCCGTCCCAGAGGTCGGGCCGGCGTGGCACGGGCGGGCGGTCCAGCACCGCGTTCACGGTGGCCGTGATCCGTGCCGGATCGCGTCCGGCCAGCACATTGGTGCCCTGCTCGACGGTGACGGGCCGCTCGGTGTTGTCCCGCAGGGTCACACACGGCACACCCAGCGCGGTGGTCTCCTCCTGCACACCGCCGGAGTCGGTGAGCACGACACGGGCGGAGTCCTGCAGCGCGATGAAGTCCAGGTATCCGGCGGGCGGTACGAGCCGGACGCCCCCGGGGACGCCGATCTCGGCCAGCCGGCCGGCCGCGCGCGGGTGCACGGGCAGCACGAGCGGAAGGCGGCCGGCGATCTCGCCCAGGGCCTTCAGCAGCCCGGTGAGGACCTCCGGGTCGTCAACGTTGGCCGGCCGGTGCAGGGTCACAAGGCCGAACTCGCCCTTGGACAGGCCGTATCGGCCGAGGACGTCCGAGGCCCGGGCCCGCTCCAGGTTGGCCAGCAGGGTGTCGATCATGACGTTGCCGACCAGGTGGATCTGGTCCTCCCGGTACCCCTCGGCGCGCAGGTTGTCGACGGCGTCGGGGGAGGGGGCCAGTAGATAGTCGCTGACCCGGTCGGTGGCGACCCGGTTGACCTCCTCCGGCATGCTCCAGTCGCGGCTGCGCAGCCCGGCCTCGACATGGGCGAGGAGCGGCCCGGCCTTGGCGGTGACCAGGGCGCAGGCCAGGGTGGAGTTGATGTCGCCGACCACCACGACGACGTCCGGGGACACCTCGTCGAGGAGCGGTTCGAACGCGGTCATCACACGTCCGGTCTGCTCGGCATGGCTGCCGGAGCCGACCCCGAGGAAGCGGTCGGGCGGCCGGATGCCGAGGTCGGCGAAGAACACGTCGTTCATCGCCGGGTCGTAGTGCTGGCCGGTGTGGACGAGGAGCACCTCGGCGCCGCGGCGCTCCAGGGCGTCCATCACCGGTTTGATCTTCATGTAGTTGGGGCGCGCCCCGGCTACACAGACGACTCGCATGGTTCAGAGCACCTCGATCGTGGGTCCGGACGGCAGCCGGCGGCGGCAGTCCAGGACGAAGGGGGCGTGTTCGGCGATCAGTTCGTAGTCGAAACCGTCGTGGTCGGTGAGCAGGACCACCACGTCGGCGTCCGCCAGCTCCTGCTGCGTCGGCTCGACCCGGACCAGCCTGGAGTCCACCGGCAGGCTCTCGACGACGTGCGGGTCGGCCGCCCTGACCTGCGCGCCCATGTCCAGCAGCAGTTGGGAGATGCGCAGGGCGGGCGACTCACGGGCGTCGCCGGTGTTCTTCTTGTACGCCAGACCGAGCAGCAGGATCCGCGAGCCGTTCACCGCTCTGCGTCTCTCGTTGAACAGGTCGCTGATGCGGCGCGTCACGTACTCGGGCATGTGGCTGTTGATGTCGTTGGCCAGCTCCACGAACCGGAAGTTCTGGCCGAGTTCGCGCTGCACCCGCCAGGACAGGTACGAGGGGTCGATCGGCAGGCAGTGGCCGCCGACGCCCGGTCCCGGCGTGAACTTCATGAAGCCGAAGGGCTTGGAGGAGGCCGCGTCGATGGCCTGCCAGACGTCGATGTCCAGGTGGTGGGCGAACATCGCGATCTCGTTGACCAGCGCGATGTTCACATGCCGGAAGGTGTTCTCCAGGAGCTTGGCGAGCTCGGCCTCCTTCGGCGAGCCCACCGGCACGGTGGTGTCGACGAGTTGGGCGTAGAAGCCCTGAACGGCCTTGAGAGAGGCCTCGTTGACACCGGAGACGACCTTCGGGGTCTCCTTGAAGCCCCACACCGTGTTGCCCGGGTCGATCCGCTCCGGGCTGTAGCCCAGGTGGAAGTCCGCACCCGCGGCGAGACCCGAACCCTCCTCCAGGATCGGGGCGAACAGCTCCTGGGTGGTGCCCGGATAGGTCGTCGACTCCAGGACGACCGTGGCCCCGGGGCGCAGATAGCGGGCGAGGGTGACGGCCGACTCCCTGATGTAGCGGAGGTCGGGGGTGCCCTCGTGCAGCGGGGTCGGCACGGTCACCACGGCCACGTCGAAACCGCCGCAGTCGCGGGCCGAGTCGGTCGGGCGGTACGAGCCGTTGTCCAGAGCCGCCCGGATCCGCTCGGAGGAGACGTCCTCGACGAAGGACTCGCCGGCGGCGAGGCTCTTGATCCGCCGGGTGTCGACGTCGTAGCCGATCACCTCGTGTCCGACCTCGGCGGCGCGGACGGCCAGCGGCAGACCCACGTATCCCTGTCCCACCACGACGACACGCATCAGCGGCTCCTGTTCGTGGAAGCGGCGGCCGACGGGGTGGGCCGGAACAGCTCACGCGCCGTCATGAGGACGAAGGAGACGTTGGTGGTGAGATAGCGGCGGCCCAGGCGGCGCGGCTCCTGCAGCGCGCGGTAGAGCCACTCCATGCCCAGCCGCTGCCAGGACTCCGGGGCCCGCTTGGTGACCCCGGCCAGGATGTCGAAGGAGCCGCCGACACCGTGCACCACATGGGCGCCGGTGCGGGTGCCGTACGCGGCGGTGAAGATCTCCTTCTTCGGCGAGGTCATGCCGAGGAACAGCAGCTGGGCGCCGCTGCGGGCGATGCCGTCCGCGATCGCCTCCTGCTCGGAGTCGTCGAAGTAGCCGTTGCGGCTGCCGGCGACCTTCAGTCCGGGGAAGCGGTCGGCCACCCGGAGCAGCATCTGGTCCAGTACCTCCTCCTTGGCGCCGAGGAAGTACACCGGGATGCCCGTGGTCTCCGCCTCGGCCAGCAGCCTGAGGAACAGGTCGATGCCAGCGACCCGTTCGGGCAGCGGGGCGCGCAGCACCCGGCCCGCCCACACCACGGCCTGGCCGTCGGCGAGGACCAGGTCGCAGCCGGCGACGGCCTTGGCGAGCCGGTCGTCCCGCCGCATGTTCACCAGCTTCGCGGCGTTGACCACGCCGATCTCCAGCTGCTCCCCGTCGCGTACCGCTTCGAGGCAGCGCGCCACGGTCTCGTCCATGGTCAGCGGGTCCAGCTCGACCCCGAACAGCGTCTGTCTCCCGGTCATATCCGGCCCCCCTGCCAGGCGTGGAGCATCCAGCCGAACTCGTACGGCCGGCATTCGCGGTCCACGGACAGCGGGCGGTACACCCGGTCCAGGGACTTCAGGCGCAGGCCCGGAACGACCCGGGTGGACAGGCCGCGGGCGGCGCGTACGGCCTTCTTCGGGTCACCCCGGTAGACCTTGCGCCAGGTCGCGCCGAGCTCGTCGAGGATCATCGGCTCCCGGTGCGCCGAGCCGGCCAGTTCGGGTACGTCGGTCATCCAGCGCAGGCCCCTGCGGATCGCCGCGCCGAAGTCGCTCCCGCCGGCGTCGGTGAGGTCGAACAGGGCGGTCGGCGCCATCGCGTGCTGGTGGACGCTGTAGACCGGGTAGCCCTCCACGACACCGCCGGTGCGCGCGTCGTAGTGCCACCACCACTGCCCGCCCTCGCCCTGCAGCTCGCAGATGCGCGCCGCGCACGCCTCGGCCGCGGCCAGGGCCTCCGGATCGCCGTCCCCGTCGCCGCAGGCATGGGCGCGGGCCAGGGCCTGGAGCGGGTACGTCTGGTCGGCGAAGCAGCTGACATGCGCCCGGTACCAGGACACCAGGCCGGGGCCGGTGGCGTGCGGGAACAGCGGGCTGTCGCCGATCCGGGCCCGCAGCAGTCGGTCGCGAGCTGCGGTGAAACGTCTCTCCACATCGACCGTGGAGCGGGCCGCGGCGAGGGCGGACAGCACCCAGGCGGCCTCCACGGTGTACTGCGGCCGGCCCGGCACGTCCAGCGCCGCGACCCGCTCCAGGGCGTCGGACAGCTTGGGGTGCTCGGTCTCGGCGGCGCCCCAGGCGATGAGCGCCGCGTCCCCGAGGTTGGTCACCGCGGGCAGCGACTCGACCAGCAGACCCGCGAACTCCGCGGCCGTACGCCCGCCCAGCACCGGGCGCTGGCGCTCCTCGGGGAGGTACTGGGCGCCCAGCACGGTGATGGCCGCGTACCGGGTGCTGATCCCGCGTCGCTCCAGGGTCCAGGAGCCGTCGGGGTCCTGGTGCCCGGCCATCGTGAAGGCGAAGGCCTCGCCGCCCGGGAGCAGCATCGACGGCAGCCCCGACTCGGCGACCGTCAGCAGCCGTTGGGCGAGTGCGAACAGCGGCGGGTCCTCATGTTCGAGCGTCGCCAGACGTGTGGTGGTCATGGTTTGGGCACACCAACCCCCCTGTGGGTCCTTTTTGTGCGCAGACTTGAGAGCGCCTCGGCGCCGACGGCCGGGCGGAACTAAGCAAGGCAGACGTCAGCCGTCAGCCGTCGGAGCGGTTGTCGCTCCTGGCTGCAGGCACAGGTGTCCCCACCACCCCGTAACCCCCCCTGGGCACTAATGGCTTGTGTGCTCATTGTGCTTGGTCTGCACAGTTCGGGCACATGTTATGCCTGCAGATGTTCGAGGAATTGCGTTTTGAGGGAAACAGCTGAAAACAACTGTCATGCGCGTTCGACGAGGTCCCCGTCCTTCTCGTCGTACAGCGCGCCCGTCTCGGGACACTCCCACACGCCCGGCTCGCCCTCACGCTCGGTCAGCCGTACGCCGGCCCGGCCCACCCAGCCGATCCGGCGGGCCGGTACGCCGGCCACGAGCGCGAAGTCCGGCACGTCCCGGGTCACCACGGCACCCGCCGCGACCAGCGCCCAGCGACCGACGCGCACCGGCGCCACGCACACCGAACGGGCGCCCAGCGACGCCCCCTCGGCCACCACCACGGCCACGGCCTCCCAGTCGCCGCCGCGCTTGAGCCTGCCCTGCGGGTCCACCGAGCGCGGGAAGTAGTCGTTGGTGAGGACCGCCGCGGGGCCCACGAACACCCCGTCGCCGAGCACCGCGGGTTCGTAGACCAGCGCGTAGTTCTGGAGCTTCACGTTGTCGCCGATCCGCACCCCCGGGCCGACATACGCTCCCCGGCCCACGATGCAGCCGCTGCCCAGCAGGGCGTCCTCCCGTATCTGGGCCAGGTCCCAGACCGTCGTTCCGTCGCCGATCTCGGCCGTCTCGTCGACCTGGGCGGTGGGCTGGACCTTGAAGTTCACCGGGCTGAACCTTTCTTCTCGTGGAGCGGGATGGGGTCGTGCGAAGGCGTTGCAGGTCGTCGGGCCGTGCTCGGGGTACGGGCCGTGGACGCGGCGCAGTCGACGACGGTCCGGGGCCGGTGTGCGTCGATTGCGCCGTTTACCGCGTCGGCGTCCGTGATGTCGAGACTGTTACGCGCCAGGACGTCCCCCCCGCCGGGGCATCCCCGCCGTCTCAGAGCGCCGCGCGCTCCGTCAGCGGCTCCCACCAGGAGCGGTTCTCGCGGTACCAGGCGACCGTCTCCGCAAGGCCGGTGGCGAAGTCCCTGCGGGGCGCGTAGCCCAACTCGGCACGGATCTTGGTGCAGTTCACGGAGTAGCGGCGGTCGTGGCCCTTGCGGTCGGCGACGTACTCGACGCTGTCCCAGTCCGCGCCGCAGGCCTCCAGCAGCAGGGCGGTCAGCTCCTTGTTGGACAACTCGGTACCGCCGCCGATGTTGTAGACCTCGCCGGCGCGGCCCCGGGTGCGTACCAGTTCGATGCCCTGGACGTGGTCGTCGATGTGCAGCCAGTCGCGGACGTTGCCGCCGTCGCCGTACAGCGGAACCTTTCTGCCGTCCAGGAGGTTCGTGATGAACAGCGGGATGACCTTCTCGGGGAAGTGGTGGTGCCCGTAGTTGTTGGAGCAGCGGGTCACCCGCACGTCGAGGCCGTGGGTGCGGTGGTAGGAGAGGGCGATCAGGTCGCTCGACGCCTTGGCGGCGGCGTAGGGGGAGTTGGGGCGCAGCGGGTCGGTCTCCGGCCAGGAGCCGGAGTCGATGGAGCCGTACACCTCGTCGGTGGAGATGTGCACGAAGGTCATGGGTCTTCGACGGCTCCGGTGGCGCAGCGCCGCGTCCAGCAGGGTCTGGGTGCCCAGGACGTTGGTCCGGACGAAATCGCCGGCGCCCAGGATCGAGCGGTCCACATGGGACTCGGCGGCGAAGTGGACGATCTGGTCGTGTTCGGCGAGCAGTTCGCCGACCAGCGCCGCGTCACAGATGTCACCCTTGACGAAGGTGAATCCCGGGTGGTCGCGGACCCCGTCGAGGTTGGCGGGGTTGCCCGCGTAGGTGAGCTTGTCCAGCACCGTGACCGCCACATCGCCCGGGCCGGCCGGACCGAGCAGCGTGCGGACGTGGTGCGAGCCTATGAAACCGGCGCCGCCGGTCACCAGGATTCCGGTCGTCATGACGAGATCTGCACCTTGCTGTGGTCGCCGAGGACGAGCCGGTGGGCGGCGGGCTTGCGGGGCGCCGGGGTGACCTCGACGTTGCGGCCGATGAGGGAGGCCTCCACCCGCCGGACGCCGCTCATCGAGGAGTCACGGAGCATGATCGAGTACTCGATCTCGCTGTCCTCGATCCGGCAGTCGCCGGCGATCGAGGTGAAGGGTCCGACGTACGAGTCGGTGATCACGGTGTTGGCGCCGACGACCACCGGCCCGACGATCCGGCTCCCGGTCACCTTCGCTCCGGGTTCGAGCCGCACCCGGCCGATGATCTCGCTGTCGTCGTCCACCGTGCCGTCGATCCGGCGCTCCAGGGTCTCCAGCACCGAGCGGTTGACCTCGAGCATGTCGGTGACGTTCCCGGTGTCCTTCCAGTACCCGGAGATCGTCGTGGAGCGCACCTCGTGTCCGGCGTCGATCAGCCACTGGACGGCGTCCGTGATCTCCAGTTCGCCCCGCCCGGAGGGCTCGATCGCGCGTACGGCCTCATGGATCACCGGCGTGAACAGGTACACGCCCACCAGCGCCAGTTCGCTCTTGGGACGGCCGGGTTTCTCCTCCAGACCGATCACCTGGCCGGCCGCGTCCAGCTCGGCCACGCCGAACGCCGCCGGGTTCGGCACCTTCGTCAGCAGGATCCGGGCGTCCGGCCGTTCGGCACGGAAGGCGTCCACCAGAGCCGTGATGCCACCGACGATGAAGTTGTCGCCGAGGTACATCACGAAGTCGTCGTCGCCCAGGAAATCCCGGGCGATCAGCACCGCGTGGGCCAGCCCCAGCGGCGCCGCCTGCGGAATGTAGGTCACGTCGAGACCGAACGCGGAGCCGTCGCCGACCGCCGCCCGGATCTCCTCGGCGGTGTCCCCGACGATGATCCCGACCTCGGTGACGCCCGCCTCGGCGATCGCCTCCAGGCCGTAGAACAGCACCGGTTTGTTCGCGACGGGTACGAGTTGTTTCGCCGAGGTGTGGGTTATGGGGCGCAAACGGGTACCAGAGCCACCGGACAACAAAAGTGCCTTCATGCGCATCACCCTACTTATGCCGGGCGCGCCGACGGGGGGATTCCGTGCACCGGGGACCGTGCCGACCGGCCCGGTGACGTGTCGCGCGGTGTCCGTGCGAGCCGTGCGCCTTGCCCGTGCCGGGTCCGCGGCGCACGCTGGTGGCATGAGCGTTCAAGAGAGCCCCACGCTCATCATGTCCGTCCAGCGTGCTTTCCGGCTGCTGGAGGCGGTGAGCGCGCACGAGAACGGCGCACCGGCGAAGCAGCTGGCACGGGAGACGGGGCTGCCCCTGGCGACCGCCTATCACCTGCTGCGGACGCTGGTCCACGACGGATACCTGCGGAAGCTGGCGGACGGCGGCTTCGTCCTGGGCGACAAGGTGCAGACGCTGCACACCGCGGGCCGCGCCCAGGCACTGCTCAGCCGGGTCCGGCCGACGCTCGCCGCGCTCCGTGACGAGCTGGTCACCGCCACCTACATCACGTTCTACGAGGAGGGCGAGATCAGCGTCGCCGAGATCGTCGACGGTCCCCGCGCGCCCCGGGTCGACCTCTGGGTGGGGTTCGAGGACGCGGGACACGCCACCGCGCTGGGCAAGTCCGTCCTGCGGGAACTGGACGAGGACGCCCGCCGCGACTACCTCTCCCGGCACGATCTCGCCGACCTGACGCCACGGACCATCACCAGCCTCCCGGAACTGCTCCGGAACCTGGACGCCTCCCCGCTGGCTCCGGCCGTCACGGACCTCGAGGAGTACGCGCTCGGCACCGTGTGCGTCGCCGTGCCCATCTACCGCGGTGACGTCCTCGGCTCGCTCGGTGTGTCCCTCCCGGCGGAGCGGATCTCCCGGCTCCGGGAGGTCAGGGACCGGCTGATCCCGACCGCCGACCGCGTGACCAGAGGCCTGTCGCTCACTATCTGAAAATCCGCTCCTTGTGGCGTGCTGACCGCACCCCGTTTCCTGGATGAAACGGACAAGTCGGGAGTACTCCCCGTATAGGCGAGGATTGCGGACAGTCATATGAGCCAGGCCCGAGACCATGGTGGCGACCACCGGCCGTTGCTGCCGTTCAGGCAGCGAATGGCCGGCCGGCGAGCGGCCGGCCGGGGCGCGTCGGCTCCCCGACGTGCCGTCTCCCAGCTGACCGCCGGATTTCCCGTGGTGCCGGTTCTGATCGTCTCCGGTGTCGTGTTCGTGGACTCCCTGGGGGGATCGGGCCTGTTCTGGCTGCCGCTGCTGGCGGCCGGGCCGGCCCTGGCCGCGAGCACCAACGGTCCCCGGGGCGTCCTGTGCGTCGGGCTTCTCGCCGCGGTGCTGGGCGCGATGCTCGGCGGCGTGGACGACGGGGTTCCGGGGCGCGAGCTGGCGGTCGTACTCTCCGCTCTGCTCGCCGTCACTCTGGCGAGTGCCCTGGCCAGTGCGCTGCGCTGCCGCCGGGAACGGGTGCTCGCCGCCGTCCGCTCGGTCGCGGAGGCCGCCCAGCACGCGGTTCTCCAGCCCATCCCGCAGACCGTGGGCCCGTTCCGGGTGGCGGTCCGGTACAGCGCCGCGGCGGCGGAGGCCCGGATCGGCGGTGATCTCTACGCACTCGTACCCACTCCGCACGGGGTGCGGCTGATCGTCGGCGACGTGCGCGGCAAGGGGCTGACGGCGGTGGGGACCGCCGCCCTCGTGCTCGGTGTCTTCCGCGAGGCCGCCTACGACGAGCCCGATCTCCTTGCCGTCGTCGGCAGGATCGAGCGGAGCCTGGAGCGCAACCTCGCGCCGGACGACTTCGTCACCGCGGTGGTCGTCGGACACCCGCGCCCGGGGGAGCTGGAGGTGGTCAACTGCGGCCACGCGCCTCCCCTGCTGATATCCGCGTCCGGAGACGTCGCCGCGGTCGAACCCACCTCCCCGGCCCCGCCGCTCGGTCTGCGCGCCCTCGTCGGCGAGCCCCCCTGCCTGGAGATCCTGCCCTTCTCCGACGGGGACCAGCTGCTGCTCTACACCGACGGCGTCACCGAGGCCCGCGACCGCGCCCGCGAGTTCTATCCGCTGGCCGAGGGCGTGGCCCGCCATGTGTGCGACGAGCCGGAACACGTCCTGTCCGCGGTCCACGACGAACTGCTGGCGCACGTGGGCGGGCGGCTGCACGACGACGCGGCGCTGCTGCTGCTCCGGATGCAGGCGGTGGAGGAACGCGTCGGCCCCGGCGCGAGGGCACCGGGGCACGTGGCCGACAGCGGTTCCGTCCGCGTGGTGTCACGCTTCCGGTCCGTCGCCGGGGGGTCGGACGGTGGAAGGCGGAGGGCCGAGCGGAGCGGCCTCGCGCTCCCGTCGACCCGATAGCCCGCCGGGTGTCACAGCCGACCCGATGGTCCGCCGGGTGTCACACCCGACTCGTCGGTCCGCCCGGTCTCACACCCGACTCGTAGGCCTGCCCGGTCTCATACCGCGACGAGGTCGGCCCACCGGGTGACCCCGCCCGGGCGGACGCGAATGCCGTACCGGGTCGCCAGCGCATGGACGATCTCCTCGCCCCGGCCGTGCTCGTCCGGGTCGATCCCCGCGGGCGGCTCTCCCGCCGTACGCGCGGGACCCGCGTCCGTGACCTCGATGCGCAGGGTGCCGAACCCGGCGTCGCGGACCCACGAGAGCCGCAGCATCGCCGGGGGCAGGGCATGGACGATCGCGTTGGTGAGGAGTTCCGACACCACCAGCAGCGCGTCCTCGACGATCTCCGGGGACACCTTCCAGGCGGCGAGGACCGTACCCGCCCGTCGACGCAGGTCCGTGACGGCACCGGCGACGGGCGGCATCGGGAAGACGTGTTCGCATGCCTCCCGTGCCAGTGTGTTCAGCTCTACCGTCATCTCGTGTCTCCAGGGGTGAGCGCCATTGGCCCCGCATCACGCCTCGGCGCTTTGCCGGGCTTCGTAGCACGCTAAGGAGCCGCGCCGGGCCGGTCAATGAATGCCGGTCGGCATTACCGAACGCCGCTGCCCACTCCCGTGTGCCGGGGCGCCCACCTGCACACACGGCGCGCCCTCCGCGTCGGTAATAAGCTCATTCCATGGCCGGTCCGGTCCAGTCGATCGAACGGGCGGCCGCGATTCTGCGCCTGCTCGCGGGTGGGCCTCGTCGTCTCGGGCTCGGAGAGGTGGCGGCCTCCCTCGGGCTGGCCAAGGGAACCGCCCACGGCATTCTGCGCACGCTCCAGCACGTGGACTTCGTGGAGCAGGACGCGACGACCGGGAAGTACCAGCTCGGAGCCGCCCTGCTGCACCTCGGCACGAGTTACCTCGACGTCAACGAGCTGCGGTCCCGTTCCATCAACTGGGCCGACGCCCTGGCCGCCCGCAGCGGGGAGGCGGTGCGCCTGGGCACGCCCCTGGAAGGCATGGTGCTGGTCGTCCACCATGTGTTCCGGCCGGACGACACGCTCCAGACCCTGGACGTGGGCTCACTGCTGCCCCTGCACGCCTCCTCGCTGGGCAAGGTGCTGCTGGCCTACGGGGCCGCCCCCCTCGAATCCGCCCTGGAGTCGGGCCTCGAGGCGTACACCCGGCACACCCTGGTCACCCAGGAGCAGCTCACCCGGGCGCTCGCCGAGGTCCGGGAGCTGGGCTGGGCCGTCGAGACACAGGAGATGAGCATGGGCGAGGCCGGGCTCGCCGTGCCGATCCGGGGGCACGGCGGCCTCGTGGTCGGTGCCATCGGGCTGTCCGGCCCGGTCGAGCGGATCTGTGACAGCCGGGGCCGGCCCCGGCCCAGCCTGATCACGCTGATCCGTGAGGCCGCGCGAGCGATCTCCAGGGACCTGGGAGCCGCCCGCTGGTAAGCCCCCCTGCCCCCCGGCCCCCGGCCCCGCGCTCACTCCGCGACCCATCGGAAGGCGGACCCGATCATGGTGGAACGGTATGTGATGTCCATCGATCAGGGCACCAATTCCACCCGATGCATCCTGTTCGACCAGGGCGGGCGGCTGGTGTCCGTCGCGCAGAGGGAGCACCAGCAGCACTTCCCCAGGCCCGGCTGGGTCGAGCACGACGCCGTCGAGATCTGGCAGAACCTGCGGCGCGTCGTGTCCGAGGCCCTGTCCGGAGCCGGTACCGGCGTCGACGCGGGGCAGGTCGCCGCCATCGGCCTGGCCAACCAGCGGGAGACGACGGTGCTCTGGGACCCGCGCACGGGCACCCCGCTGGGCCGGGCGATCGTCTGGCAGGACACCCGCACGGCGCCGCTGGTCGAGGACCTCAGACAGCGGCCCGGAGAGGAGTTCTTCCTCGACCGCTGCGGGCTGCCGCCCTCCACCTACTTCTCGGCGCTGCGGATCCGCTGGCTGTTCGACCACGTCAAAGGCCTGGAACAGCGTGCCGAGGACGGTGAGGTGCTGTTCGGCACCATGGAGAGCTGGCTGATCTGGAACCTCACCGGCGGTGCCGACGGCGGTCTGCACATCACCGACGCCACCAACGCCAGCCGCACCATGCTGATGAACATCCACACCCTCACCTGGGACGAGGAGCTCCTGGCGCTGTTCGGTGTGCCCCGGCCGATGCTGCCCGAGATCAGGTCCAACGCGGAGACCTACGGCGAGGCCAGCGCGCTGCTGCCCGGCGTTCCCATCACCGCCGCGCTCGGCGACCAGCAGGCGGCCCTCTTCGGCCAGACCTGCTTCTCCCCGGGCGAGGCCAAGTGCACCTACGGCACGGGCAGCTTTCTGCTGCTCAACACGGGCACCGACGTCGTACGGTCCCGGCACGGGCTGCTCACGACGGTCGCCTACCGGATCGGGGACCGGCCGCCGGTCTACGCCCTGGAAGGGTCGATCGCCGTCACCGGCGCACTGGTCCAGTGGTTCCGCGACCGGCTGGGACTGATCAACAGCGCACCGGAGATCGAGACGCTCGCCCGGACCGTCGAGGACAACGGCGGCTGCTACATCGTCCCCGCCTTCTCCGGCCTGTTCGCACCCCGCTGGCGCAGCGACGCACGCGGCGTCATCGTGGGCCTGACCTCCTACATCACCAGCGGGCACCTGGCCCGGGCCGTCCTGGAGGCCACCGGCTGGCAGACGCGGGAGGTCGTCGACGCCATGAACGCCGACTCCTCGGTGGCGCTGAAGGAGCTCAAGGTGGACGGCGGCATGACGGCGGACAACCTGCTCATGCAGTTCATCGCGGACGTCCTCGACGTGCCCGTCGTACGGCCCATGGTCTCCGAGACGGTCTCCCTCGGAGCCGGCTACGCCGCCGGGCTCGCCGCCGGCTACTGGCCGGACCTGGAGGTGCTGCGCCGCAACTGGCACCCGGCCGCCCGATGGCTGCCCGCGATGGACCCCGGCCACCGGGAGTCCGAGTACGACAACTGGCTGCGGGCCGTCGAACGGTCCCTGGGCTGGATCAAACCGCCCCGGCCGTCCTGACCCGCACGGCCGGCCGGGAACACTGTGCCGGAAACGCAGCGTGTTGCCGGTGATGCATGCAGAAGCCAACGAAGTGGCTGTGGGTGAATATCCTTTTCGTCATCTGTTTCCCGTCGACCGATTGTTGCGTCGCCTTTCGGTGTCCTTTCCGCTTCCCTTCGGCCTTATGTTGACGCGATGGAATCCGGGTGCGGCGGCCCTTATCGTTCCTCGTAGGAGATGTCGTCCGGCAGAAACGAGAGAAGCGATCGAAAGGGGGGAAGATGTCCGGCATTTTTCCATCGGGTGAAATGGCCGAGAAGGTCTTCGGCGGTTTGTTCACCGTATTGCTGGAGGACGAGGAATTCGTGGCGAAAGCCCGGCAGGAGGGGCTGTCCGTCCGGCTCGTCCACACCAAGCCCGACTGCGAGATCTTCGTGGCACCGCAGGGTGTCGTCATCGGCGAGCAGCCGTCGAGGACGGCGGCGATCACCCTCAGGATGTCCTGCGACACGGCCCACGCACTGTGGATGGGGCGGCTCATGGTGCCCGTCGCCATCGCCACCGGCCGGCTCAGGATCCGCGGCAAGGTCGCCAAGGTGCTGGAACTGGTGCCGATGCTGCGGCCCGCGTTCGACCGGTACCCGGACATCGCGGCCGCCTGCGGAATCGACGGGTAACCGCCGCAGGACACCGTCACGACCACCGAATCCCACGCGTAAGGAGTGACATCCCACGTGAACACCGCTCTGTCCGAATCCGTGTCCGAGACGGCGCTCAACTTCGACGTACTGCCGTACGAGGTCGAGCAGTTCAGGGACGCCGCGAGGACGTTCGCCCGGAACGTCGTCAGGCCCCGAGTACAGGAACTGGACCAGAAACCGGCAGCGCACTTCGACTGGGAACTCGTCGGCCACGGCCACCGGGTCGGCCTCACCCGCGCGGCCGTCCCCAAGGAATACGGCGGCATGGGTGTGGGGATGCTGGGGGTCGCCACCGCGCTCGAGGAGGTGGCCGCGGTCTGCCCGGGCACGGCACTGGTCTTCGGGGCCACCCTGCTCGGCCAGGCGCCGATCCTGCTGTCCGGAGACCCCCGGCTGCAGGCCCGCTTCCTGCCCATGTTCTCGGGCGACGAACCGGTTCTCGCCTGCAACGCGGTCACCGAGGAGGACGCCGGCTGCGACCTGATCATCCCTTCCCAGGCCGAGCACGCGCGCAACGTCACGACCGCACGCCGGGACGGCGACCACTACGTCCTGACCGGCCGGAAGCGGTTCATCACCAACGCGAAGGTCGCCGCGTTCGCCTCCGTGTTCGCCGGCATGGAGGGCAGCCCGGGGGCGACGGGGCTCACCTCCTTCATCGTCCCCCTCGACCTGCCCGGCGTGGTCCGCGGCCCGGTGGCGGACAAGATGGGATACCGCGCCTGCCTGGGGAGCGAACTGGAGTTCCACGACGTCCGGGTGCCCGCCGAGTACATGATCGGGGGAGAGGGCGAGGGCATGGCCATCAACATGGCGCAGAGCAACATGGCCCGCGCCGCGGTGGCCGGCATCTCCACCGGCGTGGCGCGCAGCGCCCTGGAACGGGCGATCACCTGGTGCGGTGAGCGGGTGCAGGGCGGACGGCACCTGAAGGACCAGCAGTTCACGGCCGCCAAGCTCGCCGGGATGGCGGCCAAGGTGGACGCCGCCCGCATGCTGTACCTGCGCGCCGCGGACAAGGTCGACAACGAACTGCCGCCGCCGGTCTACGAACCGGCCGCGGCCAAGCTGTTCGCGGACCGGACCGCGATCGACGTGGCCGAGACGGCCCTTTCCCTGCTCGGAGCGCGCGGCTATCTGCGCTCCTACGGCGTGGAGAAGATGATGCGGGACGCGCTGGGCACCCGGATCTACGAAGGCACCCCCGAAGTCCTGGCACTCGCCATCACCGACAGCCTCTACGCCGAGAACGACGAGTGGTGAGCACCGCCGGCCGGACCGCCGGCACCGCCCCGCGCCGCACCTCGGGCCAGGAGCACGACGGCGGCCGGGACCCCCGCGCCCGCCGCTACGCCCAGGACATCATCGGGCTCCACGACCGGCTCAGCTACCGGCGGTTGCCCATGGAGCTCAGGGGCGCCCCGCTCTCCCTCGTGGAGGACCCGCACGGCGCGCTGGTCACCGTCACCGGACACGACAGCCAGTTCCCCTCCCGCTACCTCAAAGGGATGCTGGGATTCCGCCTCGCCCAGTACCTCCGGCTGAACTGGATCTCCGCCGACGCGGTCCACCGGACCGCCGCCTTCCACGAACCCCTCCCGCAGGCACACGCCGTGGAGAACATCCACACCGTGACGCTGTGCACGCGCTCCGGGAAGATCCGTGGCTACGTGGGGCTGGCCTGCTCGGCGGACACGGAGAACCTGCCCCTGGACTCCGCGTGCCGTATCCCGTTCCCGACGGAGGCGGCCCACGGCATCGACCTGCTCTCCAGGTACGCCCGGCCCGGCCTGGGGACCCACCAGGCCTTCGAGTTCAAGCGCTTCCTGCGCGACCAGACGATGCCGCGGAACGAGCAGTACGCCCGGGTCCCCTGGCACCTCATGCTCGGCATCGGCGAGGCGGTGCTCGGACTCGGCGACGGCCTGCGCATGGTGCTGGGCGACGCCAAGGAGCATGTCGCACTGCGCCATCTGCGACTCGTCGGCTTCGACCTGCACGTCGTCGAGGGCACCTCGCCGCAGCTGTCCGCGGCGGATCCCATGGCGCCGATCTACCGGCAGACCGTCCTCGCCAAGCCGTTCGTCGCCCCGGTGCCCGCGGACATCCCCTGGTACCGCGACGTGGTCCGTTCCTATCTCGCCGGGACCAGCGACCTGGCCTCGTGGCAGGCCGTGATCACCACCCTGGCCGCACGGAAGAGGCGTTCGGGCCACCGTCCCGATGCCGCACCGGAAGGGGCACACAGGTGACGAACGGCGAGATGGAGCCGATGCCCGAGACCCTGGCAGGGCCCGCGGCGAAAGCCGGGTTCTACGCCGAGCTGACCGCCCGCAACGCCGGAGTGGTGGCCGAAGCCGATCAGCGGGCCCTGCGCTCGGCCACCGTCCTGGTGGCCGGCTGCGGGTCGATCGGGGGCGCCGCCGTCGAACCACTGGCGCGGCTCGGCCTGCAGAAGTTCGTCCTCGCCGACCCGGGGACGTACGAGCTGAACAACCTCAACCGGCAGTCGGCCACCGCCGCCGACCTCGACCGGAACAAGGCCGCGCTGGCCGGGGACCGGGTAAGGGCGATCAACCCCTACGCCTCGGTCGAGGTCTTCACCGAAGGCGTCACCCGGCACACCGTCGAGAAGCTGACCGCCTCCTGCCAGGTGGTCATCGACGGGGTGGACGTCACGACCCCGGAGGGCTGGCAGGCCAAACTCCTGCTGCACCGCCACGCCGTCCGACGCCGGCTCCCCCTGATCACCGGCTGGGACATGGCCGGCACCCAGTACGTCCGCTGCTACGACTACCGCCACGTCCGCGAACCGTTCGCGGGGGCCATCGGCCCGGACGACGCGGACCGCCTCGACATGTGGGAACTGCTGCGCCGGGCCGTCCCGTTGCGGCACGTACCGACCGACATGCTCGCCGAGATCCGGGCCAACCACGCCCGGACCGACTACAGCTTTCCCCAGGTCGCCTACACCGCCATGGCGTTCGGCGTGATCAGCTCCCACATGGTGGTGCGGCTGCTGGCCGGCCGGCGGGTGCGGCACGAGGTCCGTCTCGACGTGCACCAGAAGGCCAGGCCGCTCGGGGAACGGTGGCGCACCCGGGCGCGGTGGCCGGTGGAACTGGGGGCGCTGCTGCCCGAACTCCTGCGGCTGGTCCGGGAGTCCGCCGCGGGCCGCGCACCGGCGGCCGCGCCGGACCGCGACGCGCCCCGGGCCTCCTGGCACTGAAGCTCCGGCCCAGGCCGCGCGTGCACCGAGGGCGAACCGGGTGAGAACGCGCGCGGCCGCACGACCGGAGGCAATCCCATCACGGAGGTGGACATGAGTGTTCGGCAACGGAACCTGCTGTGGACCTTCTTCTGCTGTGGCCTGGGCGTGGCCATGGTGTCGCTCGACAACCTCGTCGTCATCACGGCCCTGCCGTCGATCCGCGCGGATCTCGGCGGGAGCATCCGGCAACTCGAATGGACCGTGAACGCCTACACCCTCACCTACGCGGTGCTCATGCTGACCGGCGCGGCCCTCGGGGACCGGTTCGGCCGGCGGAGGATGTTCGGGATCGGGCTGGGCGTCTTCGTCCTCGCGTCGGCCGCGGCCGCGTCGGCCCCCGGCATCGGCGCCCTGATCGCCGCGCGCGCCGTGCAGGGGCTGGGCGCCGCGCTGCTGATGCCGCTGAACCTGACGATCCTCACGGACGCGGCACCCGAGCGGCGGCGCGGTGCCCTGCTGGGCGCGATGAGCGCCGTGGAGGGGATCGCCATCGCCATGGGCCCGCTCCTGGGCGGAGCGGTGGTGGAGCACCTCAGCTGGCAGTGGATCTTCTGGATCAACGTGCCGATCGGTGCCGTGGTCCTGCCGGTCTCCCGGTGGAAGCTCACCGAGAGCCACGGCCCCAGCCCGCGGCTGGACCTGGTGGGGACGGTCCTGGCCAGCACCGGGCTCTTCGGGATCGTCCTCGGCATCATCAACGGCCACGCGGACCACTGGACCAGTACGCGCGTCCTGCTGTCGCTGGCCGGTGGCGCGGTCGTCCTGACCGCCTTCGTCCTGTGGGAACTGCGTGCCGAACGGCCCATGTTCCCGATGCAGTTGTTCCGCCACCGCACGTTCAGCGCGATGAACGCCGCCGGGCTGCTGATGTTCGCCGGCATGTTCGGCTCGGTCTTCCTGCTCACCCAGTTCCTCCAGGGACCACGCGGCTACACCCCCCTGGAGGCGGGGCTGCGGATCCTCCCGTGGACCGCGGTCCCCATCTTCGTGGCGCCCCTGGTGGGACTGGTCTCCGACCGCGTCGGCAGCCGGACCATCGTCGCGCTCGGCCTGGCCTTCCAGGCACTCGGCCTGGGGTGGATCGCCGCCCGGGTCTCGCCCGAGGTCTCCTATCCGTCGCTCGTCCCCGCACTGGTCCTGTGCGGTCTGGGCATGACCTTCTACTTCACCCCCACGGCGAACATGGTGATGAGCGCGGTCGACGCCGGGGAACGCGGCATGGCGTCCGGGGCGATCAGCGCGCTGCGCGAACTCGGCGGTGTGCTGGGCATCGCGGTGCTCGCCTCGGTGTTCTCCGCGCACGGCGACCTCACCACGGCGGACCGGTTCACGGACGGCATGATTCCCGCGGTGTGGACCGGAGTCGCCCTGATCGCCTGCGGAGCACTGGCGGTCCTGCTGGTGCCCCGGCGCCCCCGCGACGACCGCTCCGCAGACCCCGAACCGGCCGTGCCGGGGTGCGTGGGCGACCTGGTGTGACGGCGATGAGCGCACCGATCCGAGTCCTGCTGGTGGACGACCGGTCCATCGCCCGTACCGGAATCCGGTCCGTTCTCGAGGAGGACGGCGGTATCGAGGTGGTCGGCGAGGTGTCCGACCGTGCGGGTGCGGTGGGACAGGCCTGTGAGCTCCGGCCGCACCTGGTGCTCGTCGGAGCCGTGCCGCCCCCGGCCGATGCCGTGGAACTGGTCGACGAACTGTCCGTGTGCCACGGGGGGAGCGGGCCCGGCGTCCTGCTCATGACCCCCGAGGGGGGCCGCGGTGCGCGGCGCGCCCTCCGGGCCGGAGCGAACGGCGTGGTTCTCCACCGTGTCACCCCGGAGCAGTTGCTGTCCGCGATTCATGTGGTGGCCGCCGGCTACCGGATCTTCTTCGACGAGAGGATTCCCCCGGCGTACGACGACGGCCCGTTCCCCGGGGCAACGGAATTCCATGACTCCTCGACGGCGGATGCGGCGGGATTCGAGCTGCTGACCCGGCGGGAGAGGGAGGTCTTTCGTCTGCTAGCGCAGGGACTGAGCAACACGGAGATCTCCGCGGTGCTGGTGCTGAGCGAAAACACCGTGAAGTCCCATGTGCAACGACTGCTGGAAAAACTGAACCTGCGTAACCGGGTGCACGCGGTCATCCACGCCTATCGGACGGGCCTGGTGGCATCCGCCTGTCCGGAGCCCGGACCGCGGCGCGACGGCGACCACTCTCCGTACGGCCCATGGGCGGGCGTGTCGGCGTGAGGTGCGGGCGGAAACGCCCCGGGTGCTCCGGCGGCGCTCCAATGAGCCCGCGGCGCTCCGTGCGAGCCCTGTTGAGCGCGTGGCGCTCAACAGGGCTCGTTCTGGTGGCTGTTGCGGAGATCAGTCGCTCGATTCGAGGAGATATCCCCGTCCGTTGGCGGTCCGGATGCGCAGCCCCAGGCAGAGCACCTTGCGCCGGATTCGCATGATGTGCAGGTCCAGGGCGTTCTGGCTCGCCGTGCCGCGCCGTGCACGGAGCAGCGCGATTAGCTCGTGCCGGGGCACGAGGGTGCCGTACCTCTCGACCAGCGGACGCAGCAGGTTCATCTGGGTCGGTGACACGGGGACCATCCGGCTGCCGTACCGGAGCAGCCCGTCCTGGTCCAGGACGGGGATCAGGTGCGTGCCGGCTCTGGCCCGGAGCGCCGCGACCCGGGCGGCGAAGTCGGCCCGGCTGACCGGCGCCCTGATCCAGTCCTCCCGCGAGTCGCTCGGTACCGGCGGGGTCGCGCCGTTCTCGACCACGAGCAGGCGGAGGATTCCCCGGCGGCGTAACTGTTCCAGTTCCTGCACCTCGACCGGCCAGCGCAGGACACGCACGTCCTGGGCGGCTGAGAATAACTGCCCCTCATTGTATTGCGGCACGAATTACCTTCCCCTTTCGGGCGTGGTGAATAAATGCAAGGCCCTGTTCGTCTCGCTCCCCCTGTGGCATTACTACCTCACTATGCAGGGGGTCCAAGCATCGCTGCAACAAGTGCATTAGCGGGCCCACTGTCGGGTTATCTGCATAAAATAGGACCGGCTGTGGGCTGTTAATAGTGTTAATGGTCCCTTGTGTGGCCCCCCGGACCGGCCTGGATCTCATGAAAAAGAATGAGGCGCCGAGCTGTTTCCGCCGGGTAGATTCCTCGAAGAAATCAATCGATGTCCGAAGGTGCCGGGAAAGGTCACGGAAAGGGCATGGAAGGCCATGGAAAGGGCCGAAGATATTCTCACCACCGGGGAATTACTCATCTCCATCGTGGCACTGGTCGCGGCCGGTCTCGTCCGGGCCCCGGGAGAGACGCCGGGGAACCTCCCGCCGGCCACGCAAGGCAAGGGACAGGAACACCGCGCGGAAGGAATCCGTCATGCTGCCCGCGACCACTGAAGCGAACCGGCCCGACGTCCTGGTGACCGGCCTCGGAGCGACCACCCCGCTCGGCGGCGACGTCCCGTCCAGCTGGGCGGCGCTGCTGTCCGGCCGCTCCGGCGTGTCCCGGCTGGACACCCCCTGGGCCGGGCAACTGCCCGTCCGCATCGCCGGAACCATGCGTGAGGACCCCGCCGCACGACTGGACCGGATCCGGCAGCGGCGGCTGGACCGCAGCCAGGCGGCCGCGGTGGTGGCGGCCCGGGAGGCGTGGGCGGACGCCGGCGCGCCCGAGGTCGAGGCCGAACGGCTCGCGGTGGTCGTGGGGACCGGCATCGGCGGCGGACTCACGCTCCTCGAACAGGACGACCGCCTCGAGCAGCGGGGCCCCCGTGCCATCTCGCCCCACACCGTGCCCATGCTGATGCCCAACGGCAGTGCCGCGGCGGTCGGCCTGCTGCTGGGGGCCCGGGCGGGCACGCACGCCCCGACCAGTGCCTGCGCGTCCGGCGCGGAGGCACTGGCGGTCGGTGCGCTGCTGATCCGGGCCGGCCGCGCCGACGTGGTCGTCGCCGGGGGGACGGACGCCTGCCTGCACCCCCTGGCGCTCGGCGCGTTCGCCCGGATGCGTGCCCTCTCCCTGCGCAACGACGCTCCGGACCGGGCGTCCCGGCCGTTCGACCGGGACCGCGACGGGTTCGTGATGTCCGAGGGCGCGGGCATGGTCGTACTGGAGCGCGCCGACTTCGCGAGGGCGCGCGGAGCCCATGTGCACGCGGCCATGTCCGGCGCCGGCGTCACATCCGACGCCTACGACGTGACGCTGCCCGCCGCGGAGGGGCAGATGCGGGCCATCGGGGCGGCGCTGCGGGACGCCGGCCTCGCCGGGGCCGACATCGACCATGTGAACGCCCACGCCACCGGCACGCCCGTCGGCGATGTCACCGAGGCCAGGGCCGTACGGGAGGCCGTGGGCCCGCACCCGGCGGTCACCGCCTGCAAGTCCGCCACCGGGCACCTCCTGGGCGCCTCCGGCGCGGTCGAGGCCGTCTTCACCGTCCTCACCCTGGTGCACGGGCTGATTCCGCCGGTCCGCAATCTGGACCGGGCGTCGGACGGGATCGAACTGGACCTGGTGTCCGGCGGGCCGCGGCGGACCCCGGCCCGGGCGGCCCTGTCCACGTCCTTCGGGTTCGGAGGACACAACGTGGTCCTCGCCTTCACACGGTGAGGACCGGTGCCCTCCGGCCGAGCGGGCCGCCGCCCAGCGGGCCGGGCGAAGTCCGCAGCACTTCGGCAGCGCCCCGAAGGGGCGCGGGGAACTGCGCGACCAGCCACGACGGCGCCGCAGACGATCGACTATGTACCGCGGCACTTCCAGCGGAGCGCTTAGCGGGCGCCGACCCGGTCCCGGCAGGACGTCAGAAGGCGCGCGACGGACGCCGGACGGGTGAGCTGGGGACAGTGCCCCGCGGCTTCGACCACCGTGACCGGTGTGTCCACGGTCTCGGTCAGCGGATCCGCCGACCCGACGACGATCTCCACGGGCAGCCGCAACTCCCCGAGCAGACGGCGCAGTTCGGCGCGCTGCCCGTGGGCCTCGCGCAGCGCGGCGATCACCCGGCGCGCCGTCCCCGCACGCCGCAGGTCCAGCGCGAGGGCGTCGAGGCCCGGGCCCTCGGAGAGACCGAGCGAACGGGCCAGGCGGGACACGGGAGTCGCCCGCAGCAGCGGTACGGCCAGGGGCGACCGCAGCAACGCGGAGGACGGCCGCTGCAGGAAGGCCGGCGCGACCAGCACGAGTGCCGAGAGGCGGTCGGGCCGGGCCGCGGCGTAGCGCAGTGCGGGGCCGCACGCGAGCGAGTGCGCCACGAGCACCGGCCGGGTGTCCACGGGACGCAGCAGTTCGGTGAGCCAGTCGTCGAGCGTCCCTTCGCGCGCTCCCGACCTGCCCAGCCCGGGCAGGTCCGCCGCGAGGGAGGGGGCGTCCAGGTGGTCCGCCGCCCCCGCCCACGCGTCCGCGCTGAGCAGCAGTCCGTGCAGCAGGACGTATCCGGGCCGCCGGCGTTCGCCCGTCACCCAGGTCCGGCTGCCGCCCACGCTGTGGAAGCCGTACGGACGGCGGCACGGTCCGGAGCCGCCGAACCGGGTGGCGACCAGGTCGTCGGCCCACCCGCGCAGCGCCTCCTGCACGGGCGCCATGGACAGTCCGTGCGCTTCGGACAGGGCCCGGGCGGAGGCCGTGTCGTAGCGGTCGGTCGACAGGAACGACAGGGTCTCGGGGTCCGCCCGGGTGATCGCGCGGGGCAGCCTGCGCAGCAGACCCACGGGAACCGAGCGACGGGGCGCGCGCACCCCCATGTGCTCGGCCAAGAGGCCCACCAGCGCCGGCAGTTCGGGGGTCGAGTCGTCCAGGACGGCATAGGTACCGCCCTCGCTCCCGGGGTGCTCGGGAAGAGCGGCCAGGAACCGGACGAAGTGGTCCAGGGCCACGACCGGCAGGAAGATGCCGGGACCGCCGGGCAGCGCCCGCAGCCGGCCCCGCCACAGCTCGGAGACCACCGTGGCCAGGCCGATGTACTGTCCCGGCCCGATCACCGTGCTGGGGTTGGCGATGCTCAGCGGAACACCCAGCTCGCGGGCGCGGGTTCGCACCGCGGCGTCCCCCTCCTGCTTCGACGCCTCGTACGCGCCCTGCGCGCGGTAGTCGGGTGCCCGCCCCTCGGCGGCCGCCATGCGGTAGCCGCTGATGTGGACCACCCGGCGCAGCTTCGGCAGGCCGGCCGCCCACTCGACCACCCGCACGGCACCTGTGACGTTGACCGCCCGCGCCTCCGCCGCTTCGATGCCGAACGCGAAGCGCGCGGCGGTGTTGTAGACGTCGCGGACCCCGGACAGCCCGTCCTGGGACAGACCGAGCCCGGGGGCGGTGAGGTCGGCCCGGACCACCGTCAGCGCGGCACGGTCCATGCCCTGTCCGTCGAGCCACGCCGTCAGCTCCGCACCGGAACCGCGCACCGCGGCCGCCACCCGGTGGCCCCGGCGCAGCAGTTCCGCCACGAGGGAGCGGCCGATGAAGCCACCGGCGCCGAAGACGATCGAATCCGAGAGCATGAGGTCTCCTTGCCCGGGCGGAATACGGCTCCAACCGTACCGAAACGCCATGGGCGAAGGGGACGAACCATGACCGCGCCACACGACCGGGACGATCCGCACCGCCCGTGGGCGTCAGCCGTCGTGCTCAGGGCCGCCGCCGGACCGTCCCGCCCAGGTCCCGTGCCCGGCGTACGAACGTCTCGTGCAGGTCCCGCGCCGCCTGCGGCACCGACTCGGCCCGGCGGCGCTGGAGCATCAGCAGCACCCGGGTGGTGTCCCCGGCCAGCGGCCGGCACACGATGGTCCCGTCGCGCTCCAGCGGGTCCCCGACCACACTGAAGTCCGGCAGCACTGTCGCCCCGAGCCCCTCCGCGACCATCAGCTTGCCCATCTCGGCCCCGTCGGTCGAGTACGAGAAGGCGGGCGCACGGCCCGCCAGCAGCCGGTGCACATAACGGTGCATCACATAGCCGGTGCGCATGGCGATCAGCGGCACGGTGAGCAGGTCGTCGGCCGGCACCTCGGCCCGGCCGGCGAGCGGACTGTCCGCCCGTACGCACACCACCGGCCGCCCGCGCAGCAGTTCGGTGGCCTCGAAGCCGGCGGGCACGTCGTCGCCGTCGAGCTGGTTCACCAGGCCCAGGTCGAAACCGCCCTCGGCGAGCCCCCGCTGGATCTCCGTCTGCTGCGCGCCCACCACCTCGACCTGGGTGACCGGATGAGCGGCCCGGAAGTCCCGCAGCACCGGGATGAGCAGCGGCACGGTCGCCGCGTTGACCGTGCCGACGCGCACCATCCGGCTGATGCGGTGCTGCTCACCGGCGGCCACCCGCAGCCGGTCCACCGCCTCCAGTACATCGACGATCCGAGGCATCAGCTCCTGCCCGGCCGCGCTCATCGTCGCCCCGGTCCGCTTGCGCTCCAGCAGGTCGACGCCCAGCTCCCGCTCCAGGTTCCGCACGGTCTCGCTCAACGCGGGCTGCGACAGGCGCAGTTCGTCGGCCGCCCGGCGCAGTGAGCCGAGCCGGGTCACGGCCGCTATGTATTCCAGCTGTTCGATCCGCACCCCGGCAGAATGCGCGGCCATTCAGGACGTGTTCAAGGGTTTCCCTGTCACACGTTCGTGAAATCCCATGGTCCGCGATGCGAGAACGGTCGGGTTTTCCTTGACTGCTCTCGACACCGACTGCGACCATCGACGGCATGAAGATGCGACTGGACCTCACGCGGCGACGCCACGTCGACCTCGCGCGCGTCTCCAGCGCCTCCTGTTGCGCCGCGGCCTGATCCCCCCTCTCCGATCCGCCGCGTTCTCTTCCTCTCTTCCTCCCTCCCTTTTCCCGCCCGAATTCACCGCGCCGCGCCTTCGCTTCGCCGCGCACCCGGTGAATTCCGGCGTGCCCGAAAACCCGCAACAGGAGTTCCGCATGCCCGCCGCGCCCGTGAAATTCGCCTACTGGGTCCCCAACGTCAGTGGAGGACTCGTCACCAGCACGATCGAACAACGCACCGACTGGGGGTACGACTACAACCGCGAACTCGCCGTCCTCGCCGAGAACAACGGCTTCGAGTACGCGCTCAGCCAGGTCCGCTACATGGCCAGCTACGGCGCCGAGTACCAGCACGAGTCGACCAGCTTCAGCCTCGCCCTGCTGCTCGCCACCGAACGCCTGAAGGTCATCGCCGCCGTCCACCCCGGCCTGTGGCACCCCGGCGTTCTCGCCAAACTCGGCGCCACCGCCGACCACCTCTCGAACGGCCGGTTCGCCGTGAACGTCGTCTCCGGCTGGTTCAAGGGCGAGTTCACCGCGCTCGGCGAGCCCTGGCTGGAGCACGACGAACGCTACCGCCGCGCCGAGGAGTTCATCACCGCCCTGCGCCGGATCTGGACCGAGGACCACACCGAACTCGCCGGTGACTTCTACCGGCTGCGGGACTTCTCCCTCAAGCCCAAGCCGCTCAACACCCCCGAGCGCCCGCACCCGGAGATCTTCCAGGGCGGCAACTCCACCGCCGCCCGGGCGATGGCGGGCCGGGTCTCCGACTGGTACTTCTCCAACGGCAAGGACTTCGACGGGGTCACCGAACAGATCAACGACGTCCGCAAGTCCGCCGCCGAAGCCGGCCGCACGGCACCGAAGTTCGGCCTCAACGGCTTCCTCATCGCCCGCGACACCGAGGCCGAGGCCCGCGACACCCTCCGCGAGATCATCGCCAAGGCCGACAGCGAGGCCGTGGCAGGCTTCGGATCCGCCGTGAAGCAGGCCGGTCAGTCCACCGCCGACGGCAAGGGCATGTGGCAGGACTCCGCCTTCGAGGATCTCGTCCAGTACAACGACGGCTTCCGCACCGGTCTCATCGGCACCCCCGAGCAGATCGCGGAGCGCATCGTCGCCTACAAGAAGCTCGGCGTCGACCTCCTCCTGCTCGGCTTCCTCCACTACCACGAGGAGGTCGAGTACTTCGGCCGGCGCGTGCTGCCCCTCGTACGCGAACTGGAAGCCGAACTCCCGGACCCGGAGCCCGAGTCCGCCCTCGTCTGACCCCCCACACCGCGAAAGAGGCCACCCGCATGAGCACCGTCACGCCCGCAGACTGGACGACCCGCCCCGCCCCCGCCACCGCCGACGAGTGGATCGCCCGCGCCGCCGAGGTCGCCGCCGTCCTCGCCACCGACGCCGCCGCCCGCGACCGGGCCGGCGCCACCCCCCACGCCGAGGTCCGACTCCTCAAGGACGCGGGCCTGGTCACCCTGCTCGGCCCCACCGAGCACGGCGGCGCAGGCCAGGACTGGCCCACCGCCTACCGGGTCGTCCGCGAGGTCGCCAAGGCCGACGGCTCCATCGGCCAGCTGCTCGGCTACCACTACCTCTGGTTCCGGGCCGCCCGCCTGGTCGGCACCCGCGAGCAGTGGGAGCAGGTGGAGGCCGAGGCCAGCCGCGGCCGCTGGTTCTTCGGCGGCGCCGTCAACCCCCGCGACAAGGACGTGGTCGTCACCGAGGACGGGGACGACCTGGTCTTCACCGGCCGCAAGACCTTCTCCACCGGCAGCAGGGTCTCCGACGTCACCGTCCTCGAAGGCGTCCTGGACGGCACCGACCAGCATGTCTTCGCGATCGTCCCCTCCGACAGCGAGGGCCTGACCTTCCACGACGACTGGGACAACATCGGCCAGCGCCTCACCGAGAGCGGCGGCGTCACCCTCGACGGCGTCCGCACCCCCTGGTCCTCGGCCGCCGGATACGTCGGCAAGGAGTTCCGGCCGCGCGTCTACAACACCCTCAACGTCCCCACCATCCAGCTGGTGTTCGTCAACTTCTACCTGGGCATCGCGGCCGGCGCCCTGGAGACCGCCGCCACCTACACCCGCACCAAGTCCCGCTCCTGGCTGCACGGCGGCCACGAGCGCGCGGTCGACGAGCCCTACGTCATCGACATCTACGGCGATCTGACCGCCAAGCTCTGGGCGGCCGAGGCCCTCGCCGACGCCGTCGCCGCCGAAGGACAGAAGCTGCACGACGACCCGGACGCGGTCACCCCCGAGGCGCGCGGCGCCTTCGAGGTCCGGGTCGCCGCGATCAAGGCCCGCGCCACCGACGTCGCCCTGGAGACCGGCAACCGGATCTTCGAGGTCACCGGCGCCCGCGCCACGGCCACCGCCGAGGGCCTGGACCGCTTCTGGCGCAACGTCCGCACCCACACCCTGCACGACCCCGTCGCCTACAAGCGCCGCGAGGTCGGCCGCTGGGTCCTCGAAGGCGAACTGCCCGAACCCACCTGGTACTCCTGACCGCCCCCCGCCGGGCGCCCGCCCCGCACGGGCGCCCGGCCCACCAGAAAGAGGCAGCTCCATGGCCACCGTCCTGTCCGTCTCCGGCAGCCCCTCCGCCTCCTCCCGCACCGGCCGTCTGCTGCGCCACCTGGACCAGCGGCTGACCGCCCAGGGCCACGAGGTCGTCCCGCTGGACGTCCGCACCATCCCCGCCGAGGCCCTGCTCGGTGCCGACTTCCGGCACCCCGCCATCGTCGAGGCCACCGAGCTGTTCGCCCGCGCCGACGGGGTCGTGGTCGGCACCCCGGTGTACAAGGCGTCGTACTCCGGCGTCCTCAAGGCCCTCCTCGACCTGCTCCCGCAGTACGCCCTCACCGGCAAGACCGTGCTGCCCCTGGCCACCGGCGGCTCCGTCGCGCACGTCCTCGCCCTCGACTACGCGCTCCGCCCGGTCCTGAACTCCATGGGCGCCGCCCACATAGTCCAGGGCTGGTTCACCCTCGACAAGGACATCACCGTCCGCGAGGACGGCACCCTCGCCCTCGCCCCGGCCGCCGCCTCGGCCCTCGCCCCGGTCGTCGACCAGTTCTCCGCCGCGCTCCACGGGCGTACGCCGGTCCTCGCCGCGGCGAGCTGAACCGATGACCGCCCACGTCATCGCCGACGAAGCCGAGGCCCTCGCCGTGGCGGGGGCCCTGGCCGACGCGTTCCGCGCCGGGGCCGCCGAGCGGGACGCCGAACGCCGCCTGCCCCGCGCCGAGTTGGACCGGCTGTCGGCCTCGGGGCTGCTCGCCGTGACCGTGCCCGCCGAGTACGGCGGCGCCGATGCCGGCGCGCCGACCCTGGCGGAGATCTTCCGGCTGCTCGGCTCGGCCGACGCCAGCCTCGCCCAGATCCCGCAGAGCCACTTCGTGTACGTCAATGTGATCCGTCGTCAGGGAACCGAGGAACAACGCAAGTTCTTCTTCGCGGAACTGCTCGCGGGCGCTCGCCTCGGCAACGCCCAGTCCGAGGCCGGCACGAAGCACGTCCAGGACATCCGGACCCGGCTGGAGCTCTTGAGTGACGGCTCCTATCTGCTGACCGGAGTCAAGCACTACTCCACCGGCGCCCTCTTCGCCGACTGGATCCCCGTCCTGGCCCGCGCCGAGGACGACACCCTGCACGTGGCGTACGTCCCGCGGGACGCCCCCGGCCTCACCGTCGTCGACGACTGGGACGGCATGGGGCAGCGTACGACCGCGGGCGGGACGGTCCGGCTGGACGGCGTCGCCGTCCCCGCCGACCGGGTGCTGCCGCACCACCTCACCTTCCAGGGGCCGCAACTCCACGGCGCGGTCGCCCAGTTGCTGCATGCCGCCATCGACGTGGGGATCGCCGGGGGAGCGCTGGCCCAGGCGGCGGAGTTCGTACGCACCAAGAGCCGGCCGTGGTTCGAGAGCGGGGTGGAGACCGCCGCCGAGGACCCATTGCTGATCCAGCGGTTCGGTGAACTCGCCCTGAGTGTGCGGGCGTCCGAGGCGCTGCTGCGGGAGGCCGCCCGCGCGGTCGACGCGGCTCGCGCCGGGCTCACCGACGAGTCGGCCGCCGAGGCCTCCATCGCCGTGGCCGCCGCGAAGGTGACGGCCGCCGACGCCGCCGTGGAGGTCGCCGGAGCGCTGTTCGAGGTGTCCGGCACCCGGTCGGCCCTCAACTCGCTCAACCTGCACCGGCATTGGCGCGACGCCCGCACCCACACCCTGCACGATCCGACCCGCTGGAAGATCCAGCACATCGGCCGCTACGTGCTGAACGGCACCCTGCCGCCCCGCCACGGCCTGCTCTGACGGACGCCCACGAACGGAGAACCCCCTCGTGTCCCTCACCTTCCACTGGTTCCTGCCCACCAACGGTGACAGCCGCCATGTCGTCGGCGGCGGCCACGGCACCCCGGCCACGGCCTCCGGACGGGACCGGCCGCCGACGGTCGCCTATCTGAGCCAGATCGCCAAGGCCGCGGAGGACCTCGGGTTCGTGGGGGCACTGACCCCCACCGGCGCCTGGTGCGAGGACGCCTGGCTGACCACGGCCATGGTCAGCCGGCACACCGAGCGGCTGAAGTTCCTGGTCGCCTTCCGGCCGGGCTTCGTCTCGCCCACGCTCGCCGCGCAGATGGCGTCCACGTTCCAGCGGCAGTCCGGCGGACGGCTGCTGCTCAATGTGGTGACCGGGGGCGAGAGTCACGAGCAGCGGGCCTACGGGGACTTCCTCGACAAGGACGCGCGGTATCGCCGTACCGGTGAATTCCTGGAAGTCGTACGGGGGTTGTGGGAGGGCGGGACCGTCGATCTGAAGGGGGAGCACCTCAGGGTCGAGGACGCCAGGCTGGCCCGGGTGCCGGATCCGGTGCCCGAGGTGTACTTCGGGGGGTCCTCGCCGGTCGCGGGGGAGATCGCGGCCCGCCATGTCGACGTGTACCTGACCTGGGGGGAGCCGCCGGCCCAGGTCGCGGAGAAGATCGCCTGGATCCGGGGGCTGGCGGCGAAGGAGGGGCGGACCCTGCGGTTCGGGATCCGGCTGCACGTCATCACCCGGGACACCTCCGAGCAGGCCTGGGCGGAGGCGGAACGGCTCCTTGACGGGTTCGATCCGGCGACCGTGGAATCCGTGCAGACGGGGCTCGCGCGCAGCGAGTCCGAGGGGCAGCGCCGGATGCTGGCGCTGCACGGGGGCCGACGGGACGCGCTGGAGATCCATCCCAACCTCTGGGCGGGCATCGGGCTGGTGCGGGGTGGCGCCGGGACCGCGCTGGTCGGCTCGCACGACGAGGTCGCCGCGCGGATCAGGGAGTACGCGGCGCTGGGCATCGAGGAGTTCGTGCTTTCCGGGTATCCGCACCTGGAGGAGGCCTACTGGTTCGGGGAGGGGGTCCTGCCCCGGCTGGCCGCGGAGGGGGTCTGGCGGCACCCCGCCGGGCGGAGCGAGGCACCGTCGGGACTGGTGCCGTTCGCGTCCTGATCGGACGGCGCCGTCGGCGAGGTGCGCGAGGGCGGCGAGGCCGTCCGGACCGTGGTTCAGGCCGGTCCCACCGCTCGTGCGATGCCGTTGCCTTCCACGAGGTGGGTCCGGAGGCCCGGACGGGGCGGGTAGCGGGGCCCGGGGCGACGCGGCCGATGAGCGCCCGGACCGGTCAGGACTCGGGGCAGCGCGCGGAGGCACCCCGGATGGGCCGGCCGTTAGGGGCCGTGACCGTCACCGGGTCGGGTGCGTAGCCGGGGGCGGCCACCCGCTGTGCCGCGTCGGCCGTGCAGACGATCTGCGCCACCGCGAGGCCGGGATCGGTCAACTCACCTGCGGACGCGGACAGTTCGACGGAGATCCGGTGGTCCCGGGCCGTCACCGTCAGCAGGTCCGTGGCGTCGGTCGCCTCGGGCGCGGCGACGGGGCCGCCGTCCGTGGCCGGCACCGCGGGCACCGGCGTCGGCAGCCCCGTGAGCAGCGGCAGCCGCGTGGTCAGCCCCGTGCCGCGCTCCACCTCGGTCGGGCCCAGCACGAGTTCCCGCAGCGCCGACTCGATGTCGCCCGGCACGGCGGTCTCGCGCCGGACGCCGATCAGGGTGTCGCCCCGCAGGAAGTACACCCGCGTCATAGGCACGACCCCACTGGCGGGACCGCCCGCCTGCACCACACCGGTCGTGGGGATACCGCAGGACGTCAGCGCGCACAGCGCCGCGAGGACCGGCAACGCGGAGCGGGCCCTGCGCCGCACTGTCACCATCGGTCCCCCTGGGTTCCCTCGTCGGCGGGCAGGGGGAGCCGCACCGTGAACACGGCGCCCCCCTCGGGCCGGTTCGCGGCGCGGACGGTGCCGCCGTGCACCCGGACGTTCTCCGCGGTGATCGCGAGACCCAGGCCGCTGCCCTCGGTGCGGGCACGGGCGGCGTCCGACTTGTAGAACCGCTCGAAGACGTACGGCAGGACGTCGTCCGGGATGCCGGGCCCGCTGTCCAGCACCTCGATCACCGCGAGCCGGGTACCGCCGACCTCCCCGCCGTCGTAGAGGCACAGTGCCACGGGCCGGGCGCCGTGCCGCAGCGCGTTGCCGACCAGGTTGGCGACGACGACGTCCAGGCGGCGCGGGTCGACCCGGCCGCGCAGGGTGCCGGGCGGCGGCAGGTCGCAGTCCACCAGGCCGTTCCAGGCGCGGGCGTCGAGGGTGCGCCGCAGCGACTCGGCGAGGTCGATCTCGTCCAGGTGGAGCACGGCGGCGCCCGCGTCGAAACGGGAGATCTCCATGAGGTCGTCCACCAGCCGGGCCAGTTTCACGGTCTCCTCGCTGATCAGGCGGACCGCGGTGGCGGTGTCCGGGGCCAGCCGGGCGGCGTCCTCGTCGAGGACGTCGGTGACGGCGGACATGGCGGCGAGCGGGGTGCGCAGTTCGTGCGACACGTCCGCGGCGAACCGGCGGGCCCGGGCCTCCATGCCGCGCAGCTCGGTCACCGACTTCTCCAGCGCGGCGGCCGTCTCGTTGAACGTGTGGGACAGATCGGCGAGTTCGTCGGATCCGTCGACGGAGAGCCGGGTGTCGAGGCGTCCCTCCGCGATGCTGCGGGTGGCGCGGCGCAGTGCCCGGACCGGGCGGAGCACTCCGCGGGCGGCCAGCAGCGCCAGCAGCACGGCGAGCGTCAGCGCGGGCACGGCGGCCCGTTCGGCGGCGGTGACCAGGGCGTCGACGTAGGCACGTTCCGTGGTCTGCGGAACCGTCAGGAAGACATGGACCCCGGAGGGGTACACGCCCTTGGCGGGGGGATCGGCGAAGGTGACCGACATGCCGACGACGAGCGCGGTGCCGTCGCCGACGGCCACCCGCTGGAACACGGTGGCGATGCTGGACCCGACGGACTCGCGCAGGGCGGGGGTCAGCTCCTTGAAGGAGTCGTCCTGGACGGAGGTGGCGCTCAGCCGGCCGTACGTGGCCATGACCCGCCAGTTGCCGGTGGGCTCGGCGCGGGCCACGTCCGCCGCGAACCGCTGCAGTTCACCCTCGGCCGGCGGGAAGAAGAGATCCGGGGCGAGGCGGCCGACCTGGGTGCGCAGCTGCTGGATCACGGCGTCCTGGCTCTGCTGGAGCACGCCCGTGCGGGCCTCACGGAAGGTCAGGGCGCCGGTGGTGGCCGCGGTGACGGCGGCGACGAGGGTGAAGGCGAGCACCAACCGGACGCGCAGGCCGCGCAGTTGGGGGAGCCTGGGACGCCTCACCGGGCCGCGAACCGGTAGCCGAAGCCGCGCACCGTCTGGATGTAGCGGGGTTCGCGCGGTGGCTCGCCCATCTTGACGCGCAGCCGCCGGACGCAGGCGTCCACCAGCCGCGCGTCCCCGTGGTAGCTGTGCTCCCAGACCGCTTCGAGGAGCTGCTGCCGGCTGAACACCTGACCGGGGGACGCGGACAGGGTGAGCAGCAGCCGGAGTTCGGAGGGCGCGAGCAGGACCGGCACACCGTCGCGGGTGACCGAGAGCCCGGCCCGGTCGACGGACAGCTCCCCGTAGGTGTCGATCCTCGGTATCCCGCCCTCGGCGGGCGCACCGCCCGCTCGGCGCAGCACCGCGCGGATGCGCGCCTCCAGCACCCGGGCCTGCACGGGCTTGACCACGTAGTCGTCGGCGCCCGCCTCCAGTCCCACGACGATGTCCTCGTCGTCGCCGCGCGCGGTCGCCATGACGATCGGCAGGGTCTGGTCGAGGGCGCGGATCCGCCGGCACACATCAAGTCCGGGCAGTCCGGGCAGCATGAGGTCCAGCACCACGACGTCCGGCCGGAAGGACCGCACCCGTTCCAGCCCGTCCTCCCCGGTCGCGACGGCGGCGAGCTCGTGACCCTGGCGGCGCAGGGCGAGGGCCACTCCCTCCCGCACGGCACGGTCGTCTTCGATCAGCAGAACGCGTGGCATGCGCTCAGTATCCGTATGGCATCCGCACAGCTGTGCGTTTGTTACGGGATGATCATATAAACCTTCGACGTGACGTCCGTTATCGCTTCGTTATTATCTGCGCCAGGTCCGATCACATTCCGATCACAACCTGACGGTCATGACCACGCGCACAGCACGTTCCTCTCGTGGCCGTCGCCGAAACGGCCCCTCGCACGCCGTCGCCCGCGGGCGGACGCGCAGGGGACCGCTCTGGGTGGGCCTGGCCGCGCTGGCCTTCCTGGGCGCCGCCGGGTTCGTGGCTGTGGGCGGAGGTTCGTCCGGCGCGGACACCGGCCACGCCGGCGCAGCACCGAGCGGGCCCACGGAGCGGGCTCGGTCCAGCCGCCTCGGCTCCACCACGCCGTCGCCCGGCCCCCGGTCCCCGTCGGCCGGTTCCCGGTCCCCGTCGCCCGGTCCGGCCACCACCTCCGCCTCCCCGAGCCCCCGCACCTCGCGCACGCCCGAGATCCCGGCCACGGGACCGGGCACGTTCGTCACCGCGGCCGGCAGCAGCGCCAGGGTCGGGTCGGGAACGGTCCTGCGCTACCGGGTCGACGTCGAGACCGGCATCGACCTGTCGGCCACCGACGTCGCCCGGCAGGTCGAACGGATCCTGGCCGACCCGCGCGGCTGGACCGCCGACGGCCACTCGGCGTTCGAACGGGTGTCGAGCGGTCCGACCGACTTCGTGGTCCAGGTGGCCACCCCCGGGACGGTGGACAAGATCTGCGGGGAGTACGGCCTGGACACCGGGGGCGAGGTCAACTGCAACGTGGCCCAGCACGTCATGGTGAACCTCCGGCGCTGGCTGCTCGCGACCCCCGTCTACGCCCACCGGGTCAAGGACTACCGGGCCCTGATCATCAACCACGAGGTCGGCCACTTCCTCGGCCACGGCCACGTCGGCTGCCCCGGCGCGGGACAGCCGGCCCCCGTGATGATGCAGCAGATCAAGGGCATGCACGGCTGTCTGCCCAACGTCTGGCCGTACGACGACAAGGGGCGGTACGTGACCGGCCCGGCCCTGTCCTGACAACCGGGGCCGAGGCCGGCCGCCGACGCCGGGTCAGCCCTCGATCCACCCGTGGTTCTTGGCGAACTGGGCCAGTGCGCCCCGGACCCGCACGATCTCCTCGGCGGTGAGCGTGGGCGCCGACGCCAGCAGCGTCTCGGTGACCTCGCGGGTGAACTCGTCCGCGCTGAGCAGGTCGCACAGCGAGTCGTCGTCGGGGCCGAGCGTCCGGACGTCGGCGCCCCGGGAGAGCCGGACACCGGACGCCTTCGGTCCGCGCTCGCCGCTCTCGATCTCGAACTCCACCGCCACACCGGGGCGGACGTACGACTCCGGCATCTGCATGTCGTTCACATGCAGGAAGACGTCCTCTCCACCACCGTCCGGAGCGATGAACCCGTACCCGCGCGAGCTGTCGAACCGCACCACACGACCGGTAACCATGTGAAACCCCCAACCAAACCGGGCCACCTGCCCGGACACCTGGGCCCGATGGTAGTCACGTACGCCCCCTCGAGCGACTCCGCCCACCGGACGGTGACGCGGGCGCGGGCCCCGCGATCTTCTGGACGGGGAACTCGGTGCGCAAGTACCGAAGTTGATATGTAAAGCTGTCGCCAGCCGTCGGTGTGCCAAGGGGGGCCGGGGCGGTCGTTGAGAGGAGCGCACGTGACGCAGGACGGCATCGGGTCCGTGGAGATCGACACCAGCAAGCCGCATCCGGCCCGGATCTACGACTACTTGCTGGGCGGCAAGGACAACTACGAGGTGGACCGCAAGGCCGGTGACCAGCTCGCCGCCGCCGCGCCCGAGGTATGGATCTCCGTACGGGCCAACCGCGGCTTTCTGCAGCGGGCGGTGCGGCACGTCATCGACAGCGGCGTCCGCCAGATCCTCGACGTCGGCACCGGTCTGCCCACCTCGCCGAACGTGCACGAGATAGCCCAGGAGCTGGCCGCGGACGTCCGCGTCGCCTATGTCGACAACGATCCGATCGTGAAGGCCCACGGCGACGCGCTGCTCAGCCGGGCCGGCACCACCAGCATCGTCCTCGCCGACCTGCGCGACCCGCAGTCCGTCGTGGACCACCCCGAGGTCCGCCGGATCATCGACTTCGGGCAGCCGGTGGCCCTGTTCCTCGTCGCCATCCTCCACTTCATCCGCGACGCGGAGGAGCCGGAGCGGATCGTGGCCACCCTGCGCGACGCGCTCCCGGCCGGCAGCTTCCTGGTGCTCTCGCACGCCACGGACGACTTCGCCGACGACCGCAGCGACGCCCAGGCCGTCTACAACAACGCGACCGCGACGATGAACCTGCGCCCCCGCGACCGGATCGAGCGGTTCTTCGAGGGATTCGAGCTGATCGAACCCGGCGTGGCCCAGGTCCCGTTCTGGCGCCCGGACACCACCCCGCCCCAGGGGTCCGAGGAGATCGGCTTCTACGGCGGAGTGGCGGTCAAGAAGAGCTGAGCCGACAGGCCCTACGGCACCCCGAGTTCGAACAGGGCGTAGCCCGCGTACGAGCCGGAGGCCAGCGCCGCGATGCCCAGCAGGAGGCACTGGTAGGGCAGGCTGACGCGGCGCAGGGCAACCGCCAGGGGGAGGAACAGCGGGAAGGCGGGCAGCAGATAGCGCGAGACGTTCGCGAAGTACTGCTGGCTGCCCAGCACCAGGGCGAGGGTGAGCACCGTGTGGACGACCAGCACCGCCGGCGGCCGCAGCCGGAACAGCAGCGGCAGCAGCGCGAGGTCCAGCAGCACGACGCCGACCCCGATGACGTCCGCGAAGGGGAGCGCGAAGAGATAGGAGAAGTGGCCCACGGGGACGGACGTCAGGACGTCCAGGGTCTGCTTGCCGTAGTCGAACTCGTGCCCCCAGGCGCCCGACTGGAGCTTGAAGTAGCCGCCGTAGTCGCCCATGCGGTGGCCCACCCAGCCCAGATAGCCGAGCAGGCCCAGCGGGGCGACGAGCAGGGCGGTCAGCGGACGTGCGACGCCGTCCTCGCGGCGGCGCAGCGCGAGCAGCGCGGCAAGGGCCAGCGCGGCTGTCAGCGCGGCTGCGGTGGGGCGGTTGAGTCCCGCCGCGAACGCCAGCACCCCCGCGGTCAGCCAGCGGCGGGTCAGCACGGCGTACAGGACCCAGGCGGCGAGCGCCACGTACAGCGAGTCGGAGTACACCGCCCACTCCACGCCGGAGCCCGGCCACACGGCCCACAGCCCGGCCGCCGCCAGCCCCGCCCGCCGGCCCCCGAACCACGCGGCGACGGCGAAGATCCCCAGCGCCGCCGCGAACGAGGCCACGACCGACACCAGCAGCCCGGCACCGAACGGGCCGAGACCCGTGACCTCCATCGCGACCCGCATCAGCGCCGGGTACAGCGGGAAGAACGCGGCCGAATTGCCCTGCAGGGTGATCAGCCCGGTGGCACCGGGAACCGGGACCAGTTCGGGGTGGTAGCCGTGCAGGGCGATCTGCTGGTACCACCAGCCGTCCCAGGTGCCCAGCACGTCCCAGGTGCGCGCGCCGCCCCCGAAACGCGGATGCTTCTTGCGGAAGTCCCCGGCCGAGTCCAGCAGATACATGAACGAGCCGAAGCCGATGAGCTTCAGGACGCCGTACATCGCGAGGGCCGGGCCGTAGCGGCGAACGCGCTGCCGGAAGCCGGGCGTCTCCGGCAGTTCGGGGCCGGAGACCACGGGCGGGGCGGCCGGGGGCGTGATCTCCTGGGCCGTGGTCGTCAAGGGCGTGGTCATGAGGCGGCGGACTCCGTCCGGTTCCGCCCGAACGCCGACCGCGCCAGCAGGAGGGACAGGTGGGCGGCGGCCAGTACGGCGAGTTCGGCGCGGTGACCGGCGCCGGACACCGTGTGCCGCAGGGCGGCGAGCGAACCGGCGGTGAGGGCCAGCCGGACGGCCAGGGCGGGCAGCGGGAGCACGCCGAAGACCGTCTGTCCCACGACCCAACAGATCAGCAGGGCAAGGCCGTTGGCCACTTCCGCGTCGGCGGCCGGGCGCACCGCCGTGTACAGGAGGAGATGCGCGAGAGCCGTTACGGCCGCCGGAACCGCGAACCCCCGGTGCCGCTGCGGCAGCGCGCCCCGGGCCAGCGCCCATCCGACCCGCGCGATACCGCGCAGGTCGGCGAGGGCCGTGGACAGGAGCGCCACCCGGCTGTCCGGATCGTCCACCCAGTCGACCGGCACTTCGTGGATCCGCAGCCCGGCCCGCTCCGCGACCACCAGCAACTCCGTGTCGAAGAACCACGCGGAGTCCCGCACCAGCGGCAGCAGTTGCCCGGCGACCTCCCGTCGTACGGCCTTGAAACCGCACTGCGCGTCCGAGAACCCGACCGAGAGGGTGCAGCGCAGCAGGACGTTGTAGCAGCGGGAGACGAACTCCCGCTTGGGGCCGCGCACCACGCGGGAGCTGGGCGCCAGCCGGGTGCCGATGGCGAGGTCGGAGTGGCCCGAGAGCAGCGGGGCGACGAGCGGCAGCAGCGCCGAGAGCCCGGTCGACAGGTCCACGTCGAGATAGGCGACCACGGGCGCCGACGATCCCGACCAGGCGGCCCGCAGCGCCCGGCCGCGCCCCTTCTCGGCCAGCCGTATCCACTCCACCTCGGGCAGTTCACCGGCCAGCCGCGCCGCGATGAGGGGAGTGGCGTCGGTGCTGGCGTTGTCGGCGACGGTGATCCGGAACGGGTACGGGAACGTCTCCCGCAGGTGGGCGTGGAGCCGCCGCACGCTCGGCTCCAGGTCGGTCTCCTCGTTGAACACCGGCACGGCCAGGTCCAGGACCGGACCGTCGTGCCGCGGCGGAGTCGGGGGAGCCGGGTTCGGTAGCGTGGACTGCGCGTGTTTCATGGCGTTTGGTCGCATTCGTACTCGTCCTCGGGGCGTGCCGAGGGCACACCCGGCGGTGGGTGGGTGAAGAAGGAACCGTTCGCTATCCGGCCGAGCCGGTCGACGCCGACGCGTGGCCCGACGGGTCGGCCGTCTCGGTCGAGGGCGCCGACGGCGGGGACGTGGTGGCGGTCGTCCCCTCGGACGTGCTCCCGGCCGTACTTCCGGACGAGCCGTTCGACGTGCCCCCGGTCGTGCCCGCGCCCGGGGTGGCCGTCGAGGACGGGGGCGCCGAGGAGGAATCCGAACGGCCGCTCGTGGCGGTCTCGGTGGCGGGCGGCCCGGAGGTGCCGGCGGACGGCGGGGCCGAGGTCGCGGCGGCGGAGGGCGGGACGGTGGAGGAGGGGCTCGGCCCCGCTGTCGTACTCGTGCTCGGGCCGGGGCTGGTCGCGGGCCACGGGTGCGGCGCGCTGGGCTCGTCACGGGTGCCGGAATGGGGCCACAGGAGGAGACCGAGGCCGAGCCCCGCGACCGCGAGGACACCGCCCGCCGCCTGTTGTGCCGCCCTGACCCGCCGCCGCACCTGCACACCGGCCCGCAGCCGGTCCCGGTGCCTGGGCTCGAACGCCGTCGTCTCCCGGTCGTCGTGCATCAACTGCGTCAACTGCCGCTCGAAGTGATCCATGGCTTCTCCCTCACCCCACCGGCTCGATGACGTCGGCCAACAGCTCACGCAGCCGGGCCACACCGCGCGCCGCGTGCGACCGGGCGGTGCCCACCGGGCATCCCAGTACCTCGGCCACCTGCCGGTCGGGCAGGTCCTGGTAGTAGCGCAGGACGACCGCGGCCCGCTGGCGCGGGGTCAGCAGCGCGAGCGCGCCCTCCAGCCGGGACCGTTCGGCGACGACTGCCGACATGTCGCCGGCCGCCGCGACCTCGGGCAGCTCCTCCACGGGGCGCTCGCCCCACCAGCGCCGCCGTGCCGAGCGGGCCGCCGCGCGGGCGAGGACCTTGCGGACGTACGCCTCCGGCGCCTCGTCGGCGATCTTCGGCCAGACGAACCACAACCTGACCAAGGACTCCTGCAACAGATCCTCGGCCCGATGCCGATCGCCACCGGTGAGCAGACGTGCCAGATGGAACAACCCCGACCAACGGGCCGCCACGAACTCGTCGTACTCACCGGCCCGAGCCTGCTCCATCCTCACGGTCCCCGCTCTCCCCGGCTGCCTACACCTGGGAGAAGGCCCTGGGACCCGCAGAACGCTGCACTTGATCAAGGTGATCCGCGTCACGTGCGGGCCGGGGGCGTGGCCGGGGCCGTTGCCGGAGTCGCGGCCGGGGCCGTAAATGCCTGGCCGACCGGGGCGGGGGAGTCGTAAGCTCCCCGCGATGACCACTCACTCCGTTCACGGATGGGGGGTCCCGACCACGCAAGGTGAGTGCTGATGGCCACTCACCCCGTGACCGGGGACTCCCGACTCCTCCTCTGGCAGCGCGTGCGCGAGTTCGCCGTGCCGCCCACCATGATCGAGACCGCGACCGCCCGCCGGAACTCCGGGGACTGGGCGGGGGCGTGTGCCGCCGCCGGTCTCGACGTCGACCTCAACCTGCGTGCCCTGACCCGTACTTGGGGCCGGGAGGTGGGGGAACGGATCCGCGCCGACCTGCGTGGGCTCGCTCCCGACCTGCTGCGCTGGCACCTGCCGAGGGTCGCCCCCGACGGGCTGCTGCGGCCCGGGCTGACCGTCGCGCTCGCCCGCCACGACCTCGGCGACGGCTCCCTGTGCCTCGTCGCCCGGACACCGCCGGCCTGGGCGGACGCCGGGCAGCGGATCAGCCTCGCGCTCTGGGACGGCACCCTGGACGAGCCTGCCGCCCGGGGGCATCCGCATCCGCGTCCCAGCCGTCGGTTCCGCTTCGACCTGCACCGCCATCTGTGGGACGCGCGCGTCGCCGACGAACTGCGGCCCCGCTCGGGCGCCGACCGGCTGGTGCGGGAGGCAGGCGTCGCCGACCTGCCGCGGCCCTGCTCGGGCATCGACCGGCCGGTGTGGGAGGCGGGCGTCGCCGACCTGCCGCGGCCCCGCTCGGGCATCGACCGGTACCCCGGTGACGCGCAGTCGTCGTGTGCCACTGACCGATGGGCGGACGAGGCCCGGATCGTGCTGCGTGCCGAAGGACGGGACAGCGGAACCGTCGTCGTGCGCCTGGACGGCCGGCAGCGGCTCGCACTGCATGTCGCGGCCGACGGAACGGTGACCACGAGCCGGCCGGGCAAGGACACGGGCGCGCTGCCCGTCCTGCCCGACGCGGCGACCTGGACCCCGCCCGATCTGGAGCTGCTGCGCGCCGGGCTGATCGACGCCGACCGGCTGCACCCGCTGGTGGCCACCGCGCTCGTCCCCGGTCACGCGCCGACCGCCCGGGACCCGGCCCCGGACCCGGCCCGGCAGTCACGCCTCGTCGAATGCCGGGGCGCCCGGCACCGCATCGGCATGGTCGACGGGGTGCTGTCCCCGCTGGACCACTCCCCGGACGAACTCCGGCGCGAGGAACTGCTGGTGGCGCTCGGCGGCCCGCCGCTGCCCTGTCTGCGGGTCGTCGACGAGGCGCACCGCCGCCCGGACTGCCTCACCGGCGTACGCGAACGTCTCGACCACGGGGACATCGCCGGTGCGCTCGCCGTCGTGGAGGGACTGCTGGGCCCGGAAGCCGTGCTGCGTGACGGCCCGTTGAAGGACGAACTGGAGTCGGCCGCGCGACGGCGGATCGCGTACGGCCTCTACCGGGCGGGCCTCGCCGGATCCCGCAAGGGGCCGGTCCGGACCCGGCAACGCCGGCGCCGCGACCCGCGCCCAGGACCACGCCCCGCCACCTGGCGCTGACCCACACCCACTTGCCTCCACCCCCTTGCCTTCCCTCTCACACCCCAAGGTGATCAGACATGCCCACTCACACCGCTGCCCACATGGCCGGCCAACTCGATGTCGCGGACGACCTGTTGACGCTGCTCGGCGACTCGACCACCGAATCCCGCCCCGACGACCAGCTGGAGGCGCTCACCCTCGCCGTCGCCGCCGACCTGCCCGTCCTCCTGTGGGGCGAGCCCGGCATCGGCAAGACCGCCGCCCTCACCCAGCTGGCAGAGACCCTCGATCTGCCGCTGACCACCGTGATCGCCAGTGTCCACGAGCCGTCCGACTTCTCCGGGCTGCCCGTCGTGGGCGACGACCCCGCCGTCCAGGGCGTCCCGATGGCCCCGCCGGACTGGGCGGTGCGGCTGGTGAGGGCCGGCCGGGGCCTGCTCTTCCTCGACGAACTGTCCACCGCGCCACCGGCCGTGCAGGCGGCTCTGCTCCGGCTGGTCCTGGAGCGCCGGGTGGGCGCCCTTCGACTCCCGCCCGGCGTACGGATCGTGGCCGCGGCCAACCCGCGTTCGTCGGCGGCCGACGGCTGGGAGCTGAGCCCACCGCTGGCCAACCGCTTCGTGCACCTGCGGTGGGCCCACGACCACGAGGTCGTCGTACGCGGCCTCGGCGGCACCTGGCCCCGGGCGACCCTGCCCCGGCTCGACCCGGACCGGCTGCCCGCCGCCGTCGACTTCGCGCGCCGCGCGGTGTGCGGCCTGCTCGCCACCCGCCCCACGCTCGTCCACCGGCTGCCCAGCGGCGAGATGCGCCGGGGCGGGGCCTGGCCGTCGCCCCGCAGCTGGGAGATGACCCTGCGCCTGGTCGCCTTCGCGCACGCCGCCGGTTCCTCCCGGGACGTGCTCTCCCTGCTGGTCAGGGGCACGGTCGGGGACGGCCCGGGGCTCGAACTGCTGGCGAGCGTGGACCTGATGGAGCTCCCGGCCCCCGAGACCCTGCTCGCCGACCCGGACGCGGCCGAGCTGCCCGAGCGCGGCGATCTGCGCCAGGCCGTGCTCGACGGCGTGGTCGCGGCGGTCCGCGAACGGCCGGACCGGGCCCGCTGGGACGCGGCCTGGGCGCTGCTGGTCCGCGCCCTGGACACCGGTGCCCCCGACCTGGTGGTGGTCCCCGCCACCACTCTGGCCTCGCTCCGCCGGGACGACTGGGACGTCCCGGCGGCGATCGAACGCCTGGCCGGAGCCGTGTCCGTGTCCCGGCGCGCCGACCGGGCCGCGGAGCGGGCCGCCGGGCGCGCCCCGGCGAAGGCGGGCCGATGACCACGGAACCGGCCGGGGCACTGGACCTCGACAAGCTCTACGCCGCCCGGCTGCAGGCCGCCCGGGCCCGCCCCTACCTCGCGACGGCCCTGTTCGCCCTGCACGTCGTGGAGTCCCGGCAGGTGCCGACCATGGCCGTCGACAAGCACTGGCGGTGCTACGTCTCGCCCGCGTTCGTGGACCGGATGCCGGAGGAGGACCTGGCCGGGGTGTGGGTGCACGAGGTGTCCCACCTGCTGCGTGACCACCATGCGCGCAGCGACCGGGTCGCCAGGGAACGCGGGCTGACCGGGGCCGGGGAGCGGCTGCGGATGAACATCGCGGCGGACCTGGAGATCAACGACGACGTGTACGGCGACGGGCTGGTCCGGCCCAGGGGCGCCGTCCGGCCGGTCATGCTGCGGCTGCCCGAGGGGCAGTTGATGGAGGACTACCTGCGCCAGTTCCGGCTCGGGCCGCTGACGCAGGACCTCACCTGGCTGGACTGCGGCAGCGGCGCCGACGGCCGGGACCGGGAGTGGGACCTCGGGCCGGACGGCGCGCACGGCCTCGGCGAGCAGGAGCGGGACGGCGTCCGGTTCCGGGTGGCGCAGGCCATCACCGGCCGCCCGGGCAGTTCCCCGGAGGGCTGGCGGCGCTGGGCCGAGGAGGCCTTCCATCCGCCGCAGCCGTGGCGGGAGTTGCTGGGTGCGGCGGTCCGCTCGGCGACCTCGGCCGCGGGCGCCGGCGACGACTACAGCTACGGCCGCCCGTCCCGCCGCTCGGCCGGTCTGCCCGGGGTGGTCCTCCCGAGCCTGCGCCGCCGCCCGCCGCGGGTCAGCGTCGTCATCGACACCTCCGGCTCGGTCAGCGACGCCGAACTGGGCAGTGCCCTGCTGGAGGTGGCCGCGATCGCCCGTGCCGTCGGCGGCCGCCGGGACCTGGTCGGCGTGCTGTCCTGCGACGCGGCCGCCCGGACCGTGCAGCCGCTGTGCCGAGCGGAGGGCATCGCGCTGATGGGCGGCGGCGGCACGGATCTGCGCGCGGGCTTCGCCCGGGCGCTGCGGACGCGCCCGGCACCGGACGTCGTGGTGGTCCTGACCGACGGCCAGACACCCTGGCCCGAGGCACAGCCGCCCTGCCGGACGGTGGTGGGCCTGTTCCCCCGGCAGTACTCGGGCACGTCGTGGGACGAGGAGGATCCCGACTACGTGCCGGACGCACCGCCCGCGTGGGCGAGGGTGGTCGAGGTCGGATGAACGCATCTGGACATTGAGTCCAGGTGGTAGACAATAAGTCCAGACGGTTGATGCGCCCACGGCGCCCGGAACGGAGGACGAACATGACCGACACCCCGCCCGTGACCCTCCAGGACGTGCACGACGCGGCCGCGCGGATCAAGGGGGTCGCCCACCGCACCCCCGTGCTGCGCTCGCGCACCCTGGACGAACTGGTGGGCGCCGAGGTCTTCTTGAAGTGCGAGAACCTCCAGCGCATCGGCGCCTTCAAGTTCCGCGGCGCCTACAACGCCGTATCCCGGCTGTCCGCCGAGCAGTTGGCGAAGGGCGTCGCCGCCTACTCCTCCGGCAACCACGCCCAGGCCGTCGCCCTCGCCGCCCGCGAACTCGGCACCACCGCCGTGATCCTGATGCCGGAGGACACCCCGCGCGCCAAGCTGGAGGCGACGGCCGGCTACGGCGCGGAGATCGTGACGTACGACCGCTACACCGGTGACCGGGAGGCGATCGGCAGGGCGCTCGCGGCGGACCGCGGACTTGCGCTGGTGCCGCCGTACGAGCACCCGCACGTCATGGCGGGGCAGGGCACGGCCGCTCTCGAACTCATCGAGGAAGTGGGCGAGTTGGACGCCCTGGTGGTGCCGGTCGGCGGTGGCGGGCTGATCGCGGGCAGCGCCACCGCCGCGAAGGGGCTGCTGCCCGGGATCCGGGTCGTCGGGGTCGAGCCGGAGGCCGGGGACGACACCAGGCGTTCCCTGGAGGCGGGCCGGCGGGTCTCCATCCCGGTGCCGAGGACCATCGCCGACGGCCAGGCGGCCGACATCCCCGGCGAGCTCACCTTCTCCGTCAACCAGCGTCTGGTGGACGACATCTCACTGGTGAGCGACGACCAGATCCGGGACGCGATGCGGTTCGCCTTCGAGCGCCTGAAGACCGTCGTGGAGCCGAGTGGCGCCAGCGGCCTGGCGGCGCTGCTCGCCCACCGGGTGACGCCGCTGCCGCGCCGGATCGGGGTCGTCCTGTCCGGCGGCAACGTGGGCGCGGACCGGTTCGCCGAGATCATCGCGGGCTGATCCCCGTCCGGTCGACCGCCCTCCCGGAGCCCGCGCCGATGGCGCCGCGGCGCATGGTCCGGGAGGGCGAGCCGGCGCGACGGGACGCGCTTCGGGCGTGCGACACCCGGCAGGGCATCAGCAGTCGCGGAACTCCGGCGACTGGTTGAGGATCTGCGAGCGCGTCGAGGTGAAGCGGGTGTGCGTCTCCCCGCCCCGGGCCTCCGGCGGGAACACCGCGACCCGGTGGCAGTTCTGGAAGGCGAGGGCGACCCCGAAGTGCCGCTCCAGGCTGCCCCGGATCGCGTCGGAGGACAGCGCCCGCAGCAGCTGACCGCGCTCCTTCTCCGACGGCGGCGGGGTCTGGTTGTCGGCGAACTCGGCGGAACCGTCCCGCAGTTCGCCGGTCAGCCGGGCGACGAGGTCGTACGCGTACGGCAGCGACGTACGGACGGTTTCCACGAAGTCCTCCTCCCGCACCGCGCCGTTCTCGGCTTCGGCGAGCAGCTGCGGGGAGACGTCGAGCGACATGTGATGGTGTCCTGTTCTGTTCAAGGGGTGCTGTACGAAGGGAAAATGAGCTCTCGGAGGGATCGAGGTCTCAGGCGAAGGCGGGCAGGGCCGCCGGGCCGTGCCGGAAGTCCGGGTCGACCTGTGTCGCCAGGTCCTGGCCCGTGGCCGCGTCGGCCCAGGCGGTGGCGTTGCGCAGATGGAACTCCACCGCGTGCCGCTGGAAGGTCTCCCAGTCCTTGCCCCGCGCGTCCACGGCGTCCCGCAGCAGGTCCAGGGCCCGGGAGTTGTGCGCCTCCAGCTCGCCGCCGCACCGGCCCTGTTCCTGGGCGCGGACGTGCGACGACAGCTCGCAGTGGGCCAGCAGGTCGTCGCCCACCCGCTCGCGCAGGAAGGCGAGGTCGTCCGCGCCGGTGACCTTGTTGCCGACCACCGCGACCGGGATCCCGAACTCGGCCGCGTGGTCCCGGTACTGGCGGTACACGGACAGGCTCTTGCGGGTCGGCTCGACCACCAGGAACGTCATGTCGAAGCGGGTGAACAGGCCGGAGGCGAAGGCGTCCGCGCCCGCCGTCATGTCGACGACGACGTACTCGCCGGGGCCGTCCACCAGATGGTTCAGATACAGCTCCACCGCGCCGAGCTTGGAGTGGTAGCAGGCCACCCCGAGGTCGCTCTCGGCGAACGCCCCGGTGACCATCAGCGGCACCCCGCCGACCTCCTGGACGTGGTGGGAGTGCACCTCGTCGTCCCCGAGCAGACGCAGCAGCCGCGAGCCGCGCCCCGGCGGGGTCGTCTTGACCATGGCCGCCCGGGAGGTGATCCGGGGGTTCGTGCCGCGCAGGTAGTCCTTGATCTCACCGGTCCGCGCGCTCAGCGGCGGCGCCGTGAACAGTTCGTCCTCGTCGAGACCGAGGGCGTGGGCCAGGTGCTGGTTGATGTCGCCGTCGATCGCGACGACCGGCGCACCGGACCGCGCCAGATGGCGGGTGAAGAGGGCCGACAGCGTCGTCTTGCCGCTGCCGCCCTTGCCGACGAAAGCCACACGCATCGTCAGTCGCCCCTCCTTTTGAAAATGGATTTCATGATCCATAGATTGGAGGGGGCTGCCGGAGCTGTCAAATCGGGTTGGGCCGATCGGGCAGCCGCCCCGGCTCCCGCCTGATCAATTCGCCTTGACCCCCGGCATCCGCCGACCTAGCCTCCAGCCAACACACCTGGACGGATGGGTCGACGACGGTGGACACACGGGAACCGGGCAGACAGCTCCAGGTCGAGACGCACGGGCTCGACGTCATCGGCGACACCGAGCGCAAAGGCACCCCGCGCACCCTGTTCTGGCCGTGGTTCGGCGCCAACGTCTCCGTCCTGGGCCTGAGTTACGGTGCCTTCGCGCTCGGTTTCGGCATCTCCTTCCGGCAGGCGCTGGCCGCCGGAGTCCTCGGCATCCTCGCCTCGTTCCTGCTCTGCGGCTTCATCGCGGTCGCCGGAAAACGCGGCTCGGCACCCACGATGGTGCTCAGCCGCGCGGCGTACGGCGTTCGCGGCAACCGGCTGCCGTCGGTCGTCTCCTGGGTACTCACGGTCGGCTGGGAGACCGTCCTGATCGCCCTCGCCACCATGGCCACCGCGACCGTCTTCACCCGGCTCGGCTGGGGCGGCGGCACCGGGACCGAGGTGGTCGCCCTGATCGTGGTCTGCGCCCTGACCGTGGCCGGCGGGGTGGCGGGCTTCGACCTGATCATGCGGCTGCAGACCGTCATCACCGTGGTGACCGGCGTTCTCACCGTCGTCTACGTCGTTCTCGTCGCCGACCACATCCACTGGGCCACGGTGAACGCGATCCCCTCCGGCTCGGCCCAGGAGTTCATCGGCGCGCTGGTGTTCATGATGACCGGCTTCGGCCTCGGCTGGGTCAACGCGGCCGCCGACTACTCCCGTTATCTGCCCCGCACCTCCGCCGGCCGGGGTGTGATCGGCTGGACCACCTTCGGCGGCTCGGTCGCCCCGCTGCTCCTGCTGGTCTTCGGGCTCCTGCTCGCGGGCTCCTCCGACACCCTGGACAAGGCCATCGCCGCCGACCCCATCGGAGCGCTGACGACCATCCTCCCCACCTGGTTCCTGGTCCCCTTCGCCCTGGTCGCCGTCCTCGGCCTGGTCGGCGGCGCGGTCCTGGACATCTACTCCTCGGGCCTCGCCCTGCTCTCCGCGGGCCTGCGCGTCCCGCGCCACCTCGCCGCCCTGGCCGACGGCGTCCTGATGATCGCGGGCTCGGTCTACATCGTCTTCTTCGCCGACGACTTCCTCGGCCAGTTCATGGGCTTCCTCACCACACTCGGCGTGCCGATCGCCGCCTGGTGCGGGATCATGCTCGCCGACCTGGCACTGCGCCGCCGCGACTACGACGAGGCCGACCTCTACCGCCCCGACGGCCGCTACGGCGACGTACCGCTCCTGCCGCTGCTCCTCACCCTGGCCGCCACGGCCCTCGGCTGGGGCCTGGTCACCAACACCGCGGCGAACTGGCTCACCTGGCAGGGCTATCTGCTCGGCCCGCTCGGCCTCGGCGGCAGGTCCGGCGCCTGGGCCTACGCCAACCTGGGCGTGCTGGCGGCCCTGGCGCTCGGCTTCCTCGGCACCCTGCTCCTGGCCCGCGGCCGGGTCCGCGCCCAGGAGACCGCGACCCCGAGCGTCCCGGCGACGACCGCATGACCACACCGCCGGGTCTCCACATGACCACACCGCCCGGCCTCCTGGCCGTCATCGACCTGCAGCACGTCTTCGCCGACCCCGCCAGTCCCTGGGCGGTCCCGCGCTACCGCGAGGCGGCGGCAGGCGTACGACGGCTGCTCCCGGCCTTCGCGGGCCGCACGGTCTTCACCCGCTTCGTCGCCCCCGGGCACCCCACCGGAGCCTGGCAGGCCTACTACGACCGGTGGCCGTTCGCCCGCCAGCCCCCGGACGCCGAACTCTGGCGCCTGGCCGACGAGTTCGCCGACCGGGCCGAAGTCGTCCTGGACGCCGCGACGTTCGGCAAATGGACCCCCGAACTCGCCGCCCGCACCGCCCCGCACGGCCGTCTGGTCCTGACCGGCGTCAGCACCGACTGCTGCGTCCTGTCCACCGCACTGCCGGCGGCCGACGCCGGGATCGAGGTCGTGGTCGTCGCGGACGCCTGCGCGGGCGCGGACGACGACTCCCACGCGAAGGCCCTGCACCTGCTCGACCTCTACCGCCCCCTGATCCGGGTCACGACGGTCGCCGAACTCCTCGCGGAGACCGGCACATGCCCCGCCGGCTGATCCTCCAGGGCGGCGGCTTCTCCACGGCGCTGGACGACGGGGAGTCCACGGAGACGGTCGGCCGGGTGCCCGGCGCCCAGGTGTGCCGGGTGTCGCCGGACGGCTCGGGCGGTGTGTGGGGGCGGCCCGAGCCGAGTCGGCTGCTCACCCCGGGTGAGCCGGCTCAGTCCCGGCGGGACACCTCCACGTTCTCCAGGATGCCGAGGGCGTCGGGGACCAGGACGGCGGCCGAGTAGTAGGTGCTGACCAGGTAGGAGATGACCGCCTGTTCGTTGATGCCCATGAAACGGACGTTCAGACCCGGCTCCACCTCGTCCGGCAGGCCCGTCTGGAACAGGCCGATCACGCCCTGGTTCTCCTCGCCGGCCCGCATCGCGATGATCGAGGAGGTGCGGGCCTCGCTGACCGGGATCTTGCCGCAGGGGAGCAGGGGGACACCGCGCCAGGCCGGCAGATGGTGGCCGCCCACGTCGATGCCGCCGAAGTAGAGGCCGCGCTTGTTGCATTCGCGGCCGAACGCGGCGATCGCCCGCGGGTGGGCGAACAGGTGCGTGGTGTCGCGCCGCATGCTCAGCAGCTCGTCCAGGTCGTCCGGGGTCGGCGGGCCCGCGTGGGTGGAGATCCGCTGGTCGTAGTCGGCGTTGTGGAGCAGCCCGAAGTCCCGGTTGTTGACCAGCTCGTGCTCCTGCCGCTCCCGCAACGCCTCGACGGTGAGGCGGAGTTGCTGCTCGGTCTGGTTCATCGGCCGGTTGTAGAGATCGGCCACCCGGGAGTGGACGCGCAACACGGTCTGGGCGACGCTCAGTTCGTACTCGCGCGGATCGAGCTCGTAGTCCACGAAGGTGTGCGGGATGTCCGGCTCGCCGACATGGCCCGCGCTGAGTTCGATCTCGGCCTCGCCGAAGTCGTTCGTCCCGCGGTGCCCGTCCAGCCCGGCCAGTTCGACGTGTGCCCGCAGCTCGGCGTGTTGCGCCGCCACCTCCTGGTACGCCGAGTGCGGCAGCGCCAGCACGGTGGTGGCCGTCGCCGCACGCGCGGTGAAGTCCCAGGCGCCGTCGAGCCCGGCGAGCACCTGGCCGCCGAACGTGTCGCCGTCCGCGAGCAGCCCGACGACCGCCTCGTCGCCGTACGGGCCCTCGCCGATCTGCTCCACCTTGCCGTGCGCGATCAGATACACATGGTCGGCCGGGCGCCCCGCCGTCACGATCACCTGCCCCGGCGCGTAGTCCCGCTGCTCGAACCGGGCCGCCAGCGCCTGCAGCGCCGTGCCGTCCTCGAAGCCCCGCAGCAACGGCAGTTCGCCCAGCTCGGCGGGGACCACGGTGACCTGTGCGCCGGTCCGTACGAAGGTCACCCGGCCGTCGCCGACCAGATACGACAGCCGTCGGTTGACCCGGTACGTGGCGCCGGGCACGTTCACCCAGGGCAGGGTGCGGGTCAGCCACCGGGAGCTGATCTCCTGCATCTGGGGTTCGGACTTGGTCGTCGTCGTGAGATTCCGTGCCGCGGCGGTACCGAGGCTCTGCTGCTCCCGTTCCTCGGCGCCCGCTGCGGGCGCCGTACCGGTCTCGACCGACATCGCTTTCCTTCTCTCGTGTCGCACGGGTGACGGGGCAAATGCGGACCGTCACCTTCCGCGGCTACCCCTACCCCTGTCCATGCGCGGCGAGTGATGCCACGGGACGGAGCGCGAGGCACGTGCCACGGGGAACTGCCCCCGCACCACCCCCAGTTCCGCCGTCGCCACCCGGTTGGCGGTTTCCGGTCGGGACGCCCGCCGTGCGCGCCGTGTTCAATCGCCCTATCGCGCCGGCAAACCCGGCAAACACGGCCCCGGAGATCAGGAGGCACCGTGATCGCAGCTCCCGAACCCGGTCTCAGCGCACGCGACATCATCGAACGGGCCGTGGCGCTGCGGCCCGCCCTGCGCGAACGCCAGGCGGAGACCGAACAGTTGACGCACTACCCGAAGACCACCCACGAGGACTTCCTGCGGGCCGGCTTCTACCGGATCCTCCAGCCGCGCCGCTACGGCGGCCACGAGTTCGGCCTGCCGGTCTTCCTGCGCGTGGTCACGGAGATCGCCCGCGGCTGCCCCTCCACCGGCTGGGCGCTGTCCCTCACCGCCGCCCACGTCCTCCAGGTCGCGAGCGTCTTCGGGGAACGGGCGCAGGACGATATCTTCGGCCCGGACGGCGACTTCCGGGCCGCCTCCACGGTCGCGCCGGTCGGCATCGCCCGCCCCGACGGCACCGGACACGTCGTCCTCGACGGCACCTGGCCGTACTCCTCGGGCGCCCCCTACTCCACGCACTACGTCGGCCAGACCCTGAGCGCCCCGGAGCGGCCCGGCGACCCGCCCGGCCCGCCGGTGCTGTTCGTCGCCCCGCGCCGGGTCTGGACGGTCCTCGACGACTGGCACGGCGTGCTCGGCCTGCGCGGCAGCGGCTCGAACAGCATCCGCCTCGACCAGGCCCGTATCCCGGAGCACCTCACCCTCCGGGCCGGCCTGCTCGACCTCCCCGTGGAGGGCGGCTCGGCCGGCTCCACCCTGCACGGCAACCCGATGTACGCCGGGCGTGCGCCGAGCTTCTACCACTCCGAACTGGCCGCCATCATGATCGGCATCGCGTACGCGGCCGCCGACGAGTACGCCCGTATCCTGCCGACCCGCCCGCTGGCCCTGGATCCCGGCCGCACCCGCGCCGGACTCGACGACTACCAGCGCCACCTCGGCGAGGCCCTCGGCGTGATCGGCACCGCGGAGGCCGCCCTGAGGCGCACCGCCGAGGACTGGATGGAGACCTGCCACCGCAACGCCGTCGGCGACGCGCCCTTCACCACCGCCGAGGACAACCGCCTCGCCCTCACCTTCCTCAACGCCGGCCGTCTGGCCTGGGACGTCCTCCAGCGCATCCTCTTCCGCACCGCGGGCTCCCGGCACGCCCGCGACGGCGAACGGATGCAGCGCTACTTCCGCGACGCGGCGACGTACTGGACCCACGTGGGCCCGAGCATGGCCGAACCCCTGGCCCACCGAGTCGGCCGCGACCGCCTGGGCCTCCCCTCGGACGACATTCCGCTGATCCCCTGAGGCTCGGCCCTCCCGGACCGGTCACCGACAGGCCCCCGGTCCGGCGAGGCCCGGTCCCGTGGGGGTGCCGGGGGGACTGTTCTCCCGGCCCCTTGCTGCCGCGCCGTTTGGGTCTGCGGGGGAGGGGCCTCGGCTTCCCGGAGTCCCGGAGCCTGCGGTCTTCGGTCTGCCGGGGAGGGGCCTCGGGTCTCCGCGAGTCTGCGCTGTTCGAGGCTGCCGGGGAGGGGCCTAGGGTCTCCGCGAGTCTGCGCGTTTCGAGGCTGCCGGGAAGTGGCCTTCGGGCCCACCGGAGCCTGCGCTGTCGGGGGCTGCCAGGACGTGGTCTTCGGGTTTCCCGGAGCCCGTGCCCATCGGGTCTGCCGGGGACAGGGCTCTCCGCCTCTGCAGCCCGTCGCCTCCCGGTTCGGCGGAGGCCGGGGGCTCTCGAAAGCGGCCGTTGCGGGCGCATGCCCCGGCGTCGACCGGGTACGCGTGCCGTGGCCGTCCGGCGTCCCGCCGGTTCTGGCCTGTACCGTCACCGATACCTGGGGACCTGCCATGGAGACACCCGCACACGACGACTTCCCGACGCCGGCCCAGCGGGCGCTCGACACGCTCGCCGTGAACGCCGAGGACCGCGCCGCGCTGGACACGCTCGCGCACAGCGAGGTGCTGGTGCCGGTGCCGGACGACGCCGCGGAGACGGCCGACCCCTCGATGATCGCCCTGCCCGTCCTGGAACGGCCCGACGGCGATCCGGTAGTCCCGGTGTTCACCTCGGAGGGGGAGCTGACCGGCCTGCTGCCGACGGTCTCCCGCTACCGCATGGTGCCGCTCGGCGCACTCGCCTCGCAGTGGCCCGAGGAGAACCTCTCGCTCGCCATCGACGGCAGCTCGGCGCACGCGCTGACGCTCACCTCGGAGGGCGTGCGCACCCTGCTGGCCCGGCCGACGGGCTGACCGAAGGGTTCCGGTCACCGCGAGGTCTCCGTGCGGGTCAGAATGGCGCCATGGAATGGATCTCCGGGGTGGCCGGCGGCCTGGTACTGATCCTGGTCCTGCGCAGCATCCTGCGGACGCTCGTGGTCCCCAGGGGGCTGTACTCCCTGCTGGTGTACCGGCTGTGGTGGGGCCTGCGCCGGCTGCTCTGCCTCTTCGCACACCGGGGCGGCTACCGGTCCATCGACCGTGCCCAGACCTGGCTCGCCCCGCTGATGCTGGTCGGCATGCTCGCCGCCTGGCTCGGCGGGGCGTTCCTCGGCTTCGGGCTGCTGCTGTACGCGTTCTCCCCGCTGTCCTGGAGCACGGCGTTCCGGGAGGCCGGCTCCAGCCTGTTCACCCTCGGGTTCGCCAGCGGCGCCCGGCTGCGGCTGTCCGCACTCGACTTCGTGGCCGCCGCCACCGGCCCCGTCGTGATCGCCCTGCAGATCGCCTACCTGCCCACCCTGTACGCCGCCTACAACCGCCGCGAACTGGAGGTCACCCTCCTCCAGTCCCGGGCCGGCGAGCCCGCCTGGGGCCCGGAGATCCTCGCCCGGCAGTGGCTGGTCGACACCGAGACCGCGCTGCCCGAGCTGTACCGGTCCTGGGAGCGGCTGGCCGCGGACATGGGGGAGAGCCACGCCACCTATCCGGTCCTGCTGGCGTTCCGCTCCCCCCGCCCGTACCGCAGCTGGCTGGTCGGGCTGATCGCCGTCATGGACGCGGCCGCCATGCAGCTCGCGCTCGCGCCGCGGGCCGCCCCGCCGGAGGCCCGCCTGGTGCTGCGCGCCGGATTCACCGCCCTGCGCGACATCGCGCGCTCCGTGCGCGCCTCCTTCGACTCCGATCCGCCCCCCGACGCCCCGATCGAGCTGACCTACGCCGAGTTCGCGGCCGCCGCGGCCATGCTGGAGAAGACCGGCTTCCATGCCGAACGCGGCACCGAGGAGGCCTGGCCGCACTTCCACGGCTGGCGGGTCAACTACGAGGCCGTCGCCTACGAGCTGTGCCGCCGCTGCGACGCCGTACCCGCCGTGTGGACCGGTCCCCGCGACTTCCCGTCGGAACCGATCCCACCGCTGCGCCCGGCGGACCGGCAGCCCCCCGAAGGTCGGCCGGAAGTTCCCCCCGAGCACGGGTAGCGCGGCGCATCCTGAGGGAAGATCCCACCGAGGGGCGGGGAGAGGCACGCGAGAGGGGCGGATCGTCGTGAGGGTCGTCCTGCTGGGCACCGCCGCCGGTGGCGGATTCCCGCAGTGGAACTGCGCCTGCGCCCTGTGCGCGGCCGCCCGGGACGGCAAGCTGCCCTCCCGTACCCAGGAGTGCGTCGCCCTGACCGGCAACGGCCGGGACTGGTGGCTGCTCAACGCCTCCCCGGACATCCGCGCCCAGCTCACCGCCACCGCCGTGCTGTGGCCCGGACCGGGCCCCCGGGACACCCCGCTGCGCGGAGTGCTGCTCACCGACGCCGAGGCCGACCATGTCACCGGCCTGACCGTGCTGCGCGGGGCACCGGATCTCAAGGTGTACGCGGCCCCGCCCGTCCAGGCGGTACTGACCCCGGCCCGCGGCGCCCTCGACCGCTACGCCGCCTGGCAGTGGGCCGACAGCATGGCCGACGGTGGCTTCGTGCTGGCCGGCGGCCTGGTCGTCACCGCCCACCCGGTGAGCGCCAAGGCCCCGAAGTACGTCCCGGCCCCGCTCGCCGAGGCCGACGGCCGCTGGGTCACGGCCTACCGCGTGGAGGACCTGGCCACCGGGGGAGTCCTGCTCTATGCCCCCTGCGTCGGCGCCTGGAGCGACGCACTCGACGACCTGTGCGCGGAGGCCGACTGCGTCCTGCTGGACGGCACCTTCTTCACCGCCGACGAGATGGGCACCACGGTCCGCTCCGGTCCCGGGCAGGCGGCGATGGGCCATCTCCCGGTCTCCGGCCCGCAGGGCAGCCTGGCCGCCCTGGCCCAGCATCCCCGCACCCGCCGGATCTACACCCACCTCAACAACACGAACCCCCTCGTGGACCCGGCCTCCCGGGCCCGCGCCCAGGTGGCCGAGGAAGGGGTCGAGGTCCTCCCGGACGGCATCGAGTTCCTGCTCTAGCAGGCCTTCAGCCGACCGGACCCTCGAGCATCCGCCCCAGCACGGCCCGCTGCAGCGGCCGTACCTCGGTGTGCAGGGAACGGCCCTTGGGGGTGAGCGCCACCCACACGCCCCGCCGGTCCTCGACGCAGACCGACCGCTCCACCAGGCCGTCCTTCTCCAGCCGCCCGATCAGCCGGGACAGCGCGCTCTGGCTCAGATGGACCCGCCCCACCAGGTTCTGCACCCGGCAGTGGTCGCCCTCGGCGGGGGACTCGGCGGCCAGCAGGTCGAGCACCTCGAAGTCGCTCGCGCCCAGCCCGTACGGATGCAGCGCCCGGTCGATCTCGCACATCGTGCGCGCGTGCACCGACAGGATGTCCCGCCACTGTTCCTCGAGCCGGGCCTCGGCCGTCTTGACTGCCATACCCGCACCGTAGCACCGATCCAGCCAATTGTTGAGTGTGCAACTAGTGCGGGTGCAAGCAGTCGTACGACGGATCCGAGGCGGTTCCACGACGGTTCCACGGCCGTCCTGCGGCGGTTCTACGGCGGCTCTGCGGGGGTCAGGAGACCGGGTCCTGGAGCAGGCCCACCATGTTGCCGTCGGCGTCCTTCACCGAGGCGACCAGCCGGCCGTTGCCGACGTCCCGCGCGTCCTGGACCAGCTCGGCGCCCGCCTCCAGCAGGGCCGCGAGCCGCTCCCGCAGATCGGTCACGTGCCAGAACGGCGTCGGCCCGGTCAGGCCCTGGGCATGCCCGTTCGGGTCAAGACCGACGTCCTGCCCGGCGGCCTTGAAACCGATGTAGTACGGCTCGTCGGCGTACGGCTCGACGCCCAGCAGTGCGCTGAACAGGGCCTTGGCCCGCGCCGGGTCCTTGACGGGGTAGATGATCGTCTGCAGGCCTGCGGTCATGGGACGTTCTCCTTCTGGGATGCGTGATCCGACGGGTTTCCCGCCGGTGGTCTCACGCTAGGCGGGGGGAGCGCGCGGCGGCTTCTCCGATCCTGACCGGTTGCGGGCCCCGGGCCCGTCACTCGTTGTGCAGCACCTCCGCGACGGTGAGGCGGGCCGCACGACGGGCGGGGACCAACGCGCCCACGACGGCGATCCCGAGCCCCGCCAGCGCCGGTCCGGCCAGCCTCGGCGCGTGCCAGACGTCCGTCATGTACGCCGGCAGGGTGATGTCGATTCCCGCGGCCATGCGTGGGACCACCACCTCGTAGGCGGCGATGCCCAGCGGGACGCCCAGCACCGACCCGATCGCACCGAGCACGGCCATCGACGTCACCGTCATCACCGTCACCTGGCCCGGGGTCATGCCGATCGACTTGAGCATGCCGAGGTCGCGGCGCCGGTCGTGGGTGTTGAGCACGACCGTGTTGAACACGCCGAGGGAGGCGACCAGGGCCAGCATCAGGGTGAGGGCGGTCGCCGAGCCGATGACGGTCTCCGCGCCGCCGCTCGGGCCGGACAGCTGGGTACTGAGCCCCTTGTCGACGGCCCGGGCGGCACGCGCGTACGCCGTCGGGTCGGCGCCCTCGCGCAGTTTGACGTGATAGGCGATCGCCTTTCCGCCCGGGACCAGCGCGGTGAACGTCGGCCAGGTGCCGGCGACCACCCGGTCGTTCGACTGCATCAGCTCACCGACCACGGTGACCTCCTCCTCGCGGCCGCTCCTGCGCAGCCGGAGGTGGTCACCGACGTGCACGCCGTTGCGGCGCAGGAAGGCCGAGCCGACCACGACCTCTCCCCGGTGGCGCATCCAGCGGCCCCGGACGAGCACGTCCTCCAGGTGCGGGTCGGGCCCGCGCCTGCCCTCCAGGAAGACCTTCTGCGTGGTACCCACGAGCACGGCGGTCTCGTCCCCCCGGGCCGTCACCCGGGCCGCACCGGGCACCGAGCCCAGCAGCGACTGGAGTTCCCGGTCCCCGTGGACGGGCAGCACCTCCTTGCCGCGCACGGTGTCGCCCGCGTACACCGTGACGTCGTAGGCGTCCTTGCCTCCGTTGCCGAAGAGGGTCATGGTCGTCGCCAGCCCCGTCGCGAACGTCACCGTCGTCACCCCCAGCACCACCGCGGCCAGCGTGAGCGCGCTGCGCGCGGGCCGGGCGAACGGCAGCCCCGCCCCCAGGCTCACCGACCGCGGGAACCGCAGCCCCGCGAGCCGCCGTTGGACGGCGAGCGCCCGCCCCGTACGTGGTGCGCTGCCCGCGCCGATCGCTCGCGCCGCGGACAGCCGCTGGGCGCGCACGGACGGGCCGAGCGTGGCGAGCCCGCAGACCAGCGGCATGCCGAGCAGGGCCAGCCCGTTCACCCAGGGCGCGATACCGATGCTGTCGTGCAGCACTCCGGAGTCGGGCCCCGTGAACACGAACCGGAAGAACGGCTTGGCCAGCAGGTTGCCGGCGAGCGTGCCCAGCGCACAGCCCAGCACGGCCGGTACGGAGACCATCACGAGATAGACGCCCAGCACCTGCCCAGGAGTGAACCCGAGGGCCTTGAGGACGCCGATGTGCCGGAAACCCGACACCACCGCGCCCCCCACCACGTTGGCGACGATCAGCACCGCCACCAGGATGCCGAGGACGCCGAAGGCCATGAGGTACGGGGCGTACGCGCGCGCACCGCTGCCGATCCGGTCCTTGACGGTCAGATAGCTCTGCGATCCGCTCAGCGAGCCCTTGGGCAGTCCCTCGGTCACCCGGGTCAGCCCCGCCCGCAGCGCGCCCTGCGAGGACGCGTCCCGGAACCGGTACAGCATCTGCGTGGTGTTCGGGTGCAGGGCCGCGATCTGGTCCGGGGACACCCACACGTCCGCCGTGTCACTCAGGTCGAAGGCGAATCCGACGACGGTGAGGGTCGGCCCGGACGGCAGACGGATCTTCTTGCCGATGTCGTTGCCGGTCCAGCCGGACTCCCGGTCGAGGACCATCTCGCCAGGCCGGGCCGGCCACCGGCCCGCCCACAGGTCCACCCGGTCCACCGCGCCGCCCGGCCCGGGACGGCCCACGACCGTGATCTCGCCGCCGAGCCCCAGGTCCGCCGCGTCGCGCGGCACGTTCACCGTCGCCTGCGGGAACGGACCCGCCACCGCCTCCACCTCGGACTTCCGTGCCGCGTCGACCAGTTGGGCGTCCGTCAACCTGCCCGAAGCGAACTCGGCGACCACGTGCGGCCCGTGCTGCCGCCCGAAGACCCGGTCGAACGGCGCCGACGCCGCGTCCACCAGCCCCAGCGCGACCACGATCGACCCCGTCGACACCAGGGTGACCAGCCAGATCACCAGCGTCTGCAGCCTGCGCCTGCGCACCGCCGCCCGCGCGGCCGTCCACACCGCCCTCATGCCGACGGCTCCAGAGTGTGCTCGCCGGTCACCCGGCCGTCGGCCAGCCGCACCAGCCGGCTCGCACAGCGCTGCGCCAGCTGCTCGTCGTGCGTGACGATGACCAGGGTCTGCCCGATCTGGTTCAGGTCGATCAGCAGGTCCATCACCTGCTCCCCGGCCCGGCTGTCCAGGGCGCCGGTCGGCTCGTCCGCCAGCAGCAGCGCCGGACGGTTCATCAACGCCCTTGCCACGGCGACCCGTTGGCGCTCGCCGCCGCTGAGCACCGCCGGATGGGCGTTGCGTCGGCCGGCGATGCCCAGCTCCTCGAACAGCTCCAGCGCCCGCCGCCGGGCCGATCGTGCCGGGGTGCCCGTCAACTGGGCGGCCAGTGCCACGTTGTCGAGGGCCGACAGATCGTCGATGAGGTTGAAGAACTGGAAGATCATGCCGATCCGCCGCCGCCGGTACAGCGCGAGCCCCTTCTCGCCCAACTCCCCGACGTTCTCCCCGTGGACGACGACCGTTCCGGCCGACGGCCGGTCCAGACCGGCGATCATGTTGAGCAGGGTGGACTTCCCGCACCCCGAGGGCCCCATCACCGCGACCGCCTCCCCGGCCCCGATCTCCAGCGACACCCCGTCGAGGCCGACCGTCTCGCCGTACTCCTTGCGCACCCCGTCGAGCCGTACGGCGGGGTCTCCCGTTCCCACCTCAGTGACCATGGACAGGACGCTAGAGCCACGGCCGGGCCCCGGGCATCCGTCCGCGGATGGCACCCGGGGACCGGTCTCATCCCAGGGATGCAGACCGCTGAATCCACAGGTCGATGCGGATGTCGGTGCCGTCTGCGACAGTGTGGCCATGGGGGGAGACGACGTGGTGGCGACGGCGCTCGCGGTGGCGTGCGCGGCCGTCGTGGTGCTCATGGTGGCGCTGGTGCGCACCCGGCGCCGCTGGCGGGCGGCCGTGGGGGAGCGGGGCTGGCTCCTGGAGCGGGAGCGGGAGAGCGCCGCCGCGGCCGCGGTCACGGCCGAACGCGACCGGATCGCCCGCGAGTTGCACGACATCGTCAGTCACAACGTCAGCCTCATGGTGGTCCAGGCGAGCGCCGCCCGCGAGGTGCTCGGCACGATGCCCGACGAGGCCGCGACCGCGCTGCGGGCCGTCGAGGACGCCGGGCGGGGCGCGATGACCGACCTCAGGCACCTGCTGGGGCTGCTCGCCCCCGCACAGGACGGAACGGACGGCACCGAGTCCGTCGGCGCCCCCGGCCCGGACCTCACCCCGCAGCCCGGCCTCGACCGGCTCGGCCGCCTGGTCGACCGGATATCGTTCGCGGGCCTGCCCGTCGAGGTCCGCATCTCCGGCGAACCGCGCCCGCTGCCGCAGGGGATCGACGTGACCGCCTACCGCATCGTCCAGGAGGCCCTGACCAATGCGCTCCGGCACGGCGACGGCGGCAGGGCGGAGGTGACCGTGCGCTACGCCGACCACGCCCTGCGCGTCGAGGTGCTCAACACCGGCCCCAGCGTGCTCACCGGCACCGCCCCGGCCGCCCCGGGGCGCCGGTTCGGCGGCACCGGGCGCGGTCTGCTCGGCCTGCGCGAGCGGGTCGCCGTCCACGGCGGTGACCTGGACGCCCGGCGAAGACTCGGCGGCGGCTACCGCGTCCGTGCCCGCATCCCCCTGGACCGCCCATGACCACGGACGCGCCCCGTGTGCTGATCGCCGACGACCAGACGCTCATCCGCACCGGCTTCCGGCTGATCCTCACCGCCCGGGGCCTCGACGTGGTGGGCGAGGCCGCCGACGGCGCCGAGGCGGTCGCCGCGGCCAGGGGGCTGAAGCCGGACGTCGTGCTGATGGACATCCGGATGCCGGCCATGGACGGCCTGGCGGCCACCCGCCGGATCCTGGCCGAGTCCCCCGGCTGCCGGGTGCTGATGCTGACCACGTTCGACCTGGACCGGTATGTGTACGAGGCGCTCGCCATCGGGGCCAGCGGGTTCCTGCTCAAGGACGTCACCCCGGAGCACCTGGCGGCGGCCGTACGGCTCGTCGGCACCGGGGACGCCCTGCTCGCGCCGCAGATCACCCGGCGCCTGGTGGAGCGGTACGCGGCCACGGCCGAGCGGACGGCCGAGACCGTGCCCGCCGACCTGACCGCGCTCACACCCCGCGAACGGGAGGTGCTGACCCTGATGGGCCGCGGCCTGTCCAACACGGAGCTGGCCGCCGCACTCACGCTCAGCGAGGCCACGGTCAAGTCCCACGTGGCCCGCATCTTCGCCAAGCTGGGCCTGCGCGACCGCGCCCAGGCGGTCGTCGTCGCTTATGAGACCGGCCTGGTGAGACCCGGGGTGCGATAACGCGCCCCAAAGGGGCGCGGGGAACTGCGCGACCAGCCCCCACACACCCGCAGTCGCCCGGCGGCAGCCCCCGGCACCCCGGACCGCGCCCGGTTCAAGCAGACTCGCGCCGCACCAACTCCGTCGGCAGGATCACCGCCGCCGGGTCCTCACCGCCGATCTGCGCGAGCAGCAGCCGCACCATCTCGGCGCTGATGCGGTCATAGGGCTGGCGGATCGTCGTGAGCGCGGGGGTGGCCTCCGTCGCCGCGACCGAGTCGTCGAAACCGCCGACAGCGATGTCATCCGGCACCCGGCGGCCCGCCCGGTGCAGCGCTGTCAGGGCGCCCTGCGCCATCAGGTCGGAGGCCACGAACAGGGCGTCCATGTCAGGGGCCCGCGCCAGCAGTCGCTCGGCGCCCGCCTCGCCACTGGCCCGGCTGTAGTCGCCGGAGACGACGAGCCGGTCGTCGACCTCGACCCCCGCCTCCGTGAGGACCTCCTTGTAGCCGGCGAGGCGGTCGACACCGCCCGGGGTGTCCAGCGGGCCGGTGATCATGCCGATCCGGCGGCGCCCCACGTCCAGCAGATGCCGGACCATGTCCCGGGCGCCGTCCCGGTCGTCCGCCGCCACGTAGCTCACCTTGGAGCCGGGCCCCATGGGCTTGCCGCACTGGACGAGGGGCACACCCGCCTCGCGCAGTTCCTCGGCGACCCGGTCACCGGAGTGGCTGGAGACCAGCAGCACCCCGTCGACGTGCCCGGCGGTGATGTACCGCGTGATGCGCCGCCGCTCGTCCTTGGTGCCCGCCAGCATCAGCAGCAGCGGGATGTCGTGCCCGGCCAGCGCCTGGGTGCAACCGCTGAGCAGGACATTGAAGTTGGGGTCCTCGAAGAACCGCTCCTGGGGCTCGGTCAGCAGGAAGCCGATGGAGTCCGAGCGCCCGGTGATCAGCGAGCGGGCGTGCCGGTTCACGACGTACCCGGTCCGGCGGATGGCGTCGTTGACCGCTTCCTGGGCGGCGGGGCTGACGTAGTGCCCGCCGTTGAGCACACGCGAGACAGTGCCTCGTGAGACGCCTGCCTCGCGCGCCACGTCGTGGATCGTCGGCGGTTTGCGCCGGCCCCCCGCATTGCTGCTCATGGTCATGACTTTACGGCCCCGGACAGCAGGTCCAGGCTCCAGAAGCGCTGAATGACCAGGAAGAGCGCGATCAGCGGGATCACCGCGAGGAAGGCGCCGGTGATCACCAGGGTGTAGAGCGCCGGCTGGTTGGAGCCCTGGGACAGCAGTGTGTACAGGCCGAGCGTGAGCGGGAACTTCTCGTCGTCGCTCAGCATGATGTACGGCAGCAGGAAGTTGTTCCACACCGCCACGAACTGGAACAGGAACACCGTCACCATGCCGGGGATCATCATCGGCATCGCGATCCGCGTGAAGATCCGCCACTCGCTCGCGCCGTCCATCCGCCCGGCCTCCACCACGTCGGACGGCACGGCCGCGGCCGCGTAGACACGCGAGAGGTAGACGCCGTACGGGGAGAGGATCTGCGGCAGCAGCACGGACAGGTAGGAGTCCGCGAGGCCCGCCTTGGCGAGCAGCAGGTACTGCGGGACGGCGAGGATGATAGGGGGCATCAGCACACCCGCGAGCAGTACGTTGAAGATCGCCTCGCGGCCCTTGAAACGGTAGGTCGCCAGGGCGTACCCGCTGAAGGCCGAGACGCCCGTCGACAGCACGGCGCCCAGACCGGCGTACAGGGCGGAGTTGCCCATCCACTTCCAGTAGATGCCGTCGCGGTAGGCGTTGAGGTCCTTGAGGTTGCCGGCGAAGCCGGTGCCGGGCAGGAAGGTGAAGGTGGAGAACAACTCGCTGCCGGACTTGGTGGAGGCGATCACCACCCAGGCGACCGGCAGCAGGGTGTAGATCGCGCCGAGCAGCAGCGTGATCGTCGGGACCAGGGCGACACGGCGGCGCAGCGGCGGCCCCTGGGCGGTACCCGGCGTCGTACCGGCCGCCGGGGCGGCCTTGCGGACGGCAAGAGAACTCACGGTGCTGCCTCCTGCTTGTTGCGGCGGTTCGCGGCCCGCAGGAACCCAAAGGACAGCACCAGCGTGGCGATGGCGATCAGTGTCGCCTCGGCCGCCGCCGAGTAGATGTCCCCGTTGCCGAAGGCGTCGACGTACACCTTCATCAGCGGACTCCAGGTCGTGCTGACCGAGTTGGTGAGGGGTTTGAGGGTCATCGGCTCGTTGAAGACCTGGAGCGTCGCGATGATCGAGAAGAAGAACGTCAGCACCAGGGAGGGCGCCACCATCGGGATCTTGATCCGCAGGGCGACCTGCAGCGGGGTGGCGCCGTCCAGCTTCGCCGCCTCGTACACCTCGGCCGGGATGGACCTGAGCGAGGTGTAGATGACGATCATGTTGAAACCGGTGCCGCCCCACACCGCGATGTTCGACAGGGCCAGGTACAGCGGCCCGCCGTCCAGCAGGTTCGGCTGCGGCAGGTGCAGCTTGTCGAGCACGTAGAAGAAGGGGCTGACCGACGGCAGGTACAGGAAGCCCCACAGCAGCGCGGCCACCACGCCGGGGATGGCGTACGGCAGGAAGATCGCGAGCCGGGTGAACGGGGCGAGGCGGACCCGCTCGGAGTCGAGCATCAGCGCGAACAGGAGGGCGAGACCGAGCATCACCGGGACGACGATGCAGCCGTAGCCGAGGACACGCAGCGCACCGTTGTAGAACTCGTTGTCGGTGAGGGCGTCCTTGTAGTTCTCCAGGCCGGCCCAGATCTCCGTGCGGGCGCCCGAGCCCAGGCCGAGGCCCGAGACATGCACCTTGCGGAAGCTGAGCCAGACCGCGTACCCGATGGGCAGCACGAAGAACAGTGCGAAGAGGGCGGTCGCGGGGAGGAGGAAGGCGTACGGGGCCCCCTTGACCCCGTACGACCTCCGGCGTGCGGGGCTGGTCACTGAGAGACCTCGAAGCCCTGCTTCTTCATGTCGGCGGTCGTGGCGTCCTGCATGGTGTTCAGGGCGGTCACGAAGTCCGACTTGTTCTTGGCCGCGGTGCCGAACGCGTCGTTGAAGGTCGTGTAGGCGACGTTCACGTTCGGGCCCCAGGCGGAGGCTGCCGTGGTCTTCGCGATCTCGGCGGCCTTGGTGTAGAAGTCCGCCTGGTTGGAGAAGTAGGCCGGCGGGGTGGAGAAGGCACCGCTGACCTGGGCGGAGGTGGAGGCGGGGTAGATCCCGCCCTCCTTGGCCATCGTGTCGACCGCGTCACCGTTCGTGTTCAGCCAGGCCGCGAACTTGGCGGCGGCCGCCTGGTGCTTGGAGTCGGTGGTGACGGCCGTGGAGGAGCCGCCCCAGCTGCCGGTGACGTCGTCGCCGGCGGACCACTGGGGGAGCGGGGCCATCGCCCACTTGCCCTTGGTGTCCGGCGCGGCAGTGGTGAGCGTGCCCGGCGCCCACACCGCGGAGACCCAGGCGATCTGCTGTCCGGTGTCGATCGCCTTGTTCCAGGCCGGGGTGTACATCGGCTGGTTGTCGATGGCGCCCTCCTTGACCAGGCCGCCCCAGAACTTGGCGACCTTCTGCGTGGCCGCGTCGTTGATGCCGACCTTCCACTTGGTGCCGGAGGTGGTCCACCACTTGGCGCCGGCCTGCTGGGCGAGGCCGGCGAAGAGGCCGGCGTCGTTGGCGGAGAAGGTGGTGAGGCTGAGAGCCGGTGCCTTCTTCTTCAGCTGGCGGGCGTCCTGGGCGAACTCGTCCCATGTGGTCGGCACCTTGAGGCCGTACTTCTTGAAGAGGTCCGCGCGGTAGTAGAACATCATCGGCCCGATGTCCTGCGGCACCGCGTACACCGCGTTCGTGCCCAGCGTGACCTGCTGCCAGACGCCGTCGGCGAACTTGCTCCTGGCGTCGCCGACCTCCTTCGATATGTCGGCGACGGCGCCGTTGCTGACCAGCGTCGGCAGCGCCTGGTACTCGGCCTGGACCAGGTCGGGGCCGGACTTCGCCTTGTGCGCGGTGAGGATCTTGGTGACCAGCGTGTCGCCGGACGCCTGCTTCTTGAACGTGACGGTGATCTGGTCCTTCTTGCCCGGACCCTTGTTCCACAGGTCGACGACCTTGTCCATGCCGGGCGCCCAGCTCCAGAACGTCAGGTTGACCGGACCGGAGTCGGCCTTGCTGTCGCCGGAGGAGCCGCAGGCGGCGAGGGCGGTGGCGCCGAGGGCGGTGGCGATGATGGATGCCACGAGGCGACTGCGCTTCGTGTTGGGCATGGATCTCTCCCCTGACCTGGGTCCCCGCCCGTCGCGGGAACCTGCCATGCAGATGTGTGAGTTTTCCGGACAGTGCAGACCCGGATTCTCGCCCGTCGCGAGTCCGTGTCCGTCCGTGCTCTGCTCTGTGAGCGTTCACAGTAGAGAAACATCCCGGACACTTGTCAATGGTTGTTGCTGTGCGGTTATGTTGGGCTCGCGCCGCCAATCATGTCTGTGCACGTTCCCAAATGATCGACTAAACGGGAGAGATCCATGCCGGAGACCACCCCCAAGGGCCTGACCAGGCTCGCCTTCGGTGGGGACTACAACCCCGAGCAGTGGCCGGAATCCGTCTGGCACGAGGACGTCCGGCTGATGCGCGAGGCCGGGGTCACGATGGTGAGCGTCGGGATCTTCTCCTGGGCCCTGCTGGAGCCGGCGCCGGGCGAGTACGACTTCGGCTGGCTGGACCGGATCCTCGGCCTGCTGCACGAGAACGGCATCCGCGTCGACCTCGGCACGCCCACCGTGGCGCCGCCCGCCTGGTTCTACCGGGCGCACCCCGAGGCCCTGCCGGTGACCGCGGAGGGCGTGCGCTACGAGTTCGGCTCGCGCGGCGCCATCTGCCACTCCGACGCCGACTACCGCGCGGCCGCCGCGGACATCACCACCAGGCTCGCCGAGCGCTACGGCGACCACCCGGCGCTCGCGATGTGGCACGTCCACAACGAGTACGGCGTCCCGGTCTCGGCCTGCTACTGCGACTCCTGCGCCGCCCACTTCCGCCGCTGGCTCGCCGGCACGTACGGCACGGTCGACGGGGTCAACGAGGCCTGGGGCACGGCCTTCTGGGGCCAGCACTACACCGACCTGGCCCAGATCAACCCGCCGCGCGTCACCCCCACGGTGGTGAACCCGGGCCAGGCCCTCGACTACAAGCGGTTCGCCGACGCCACCATCCGCGAGAACTTCCGCGCGGAGCGGGACATCCTGCACCGCCTGTCGCCCGGCGTCCCGGTGACCACCAACTTCATGACCGCCCTCAGCCAGTGCGACTCCATGGACTACTGGGCCTGGGGCCGCGAGGTCGACCTGGTCACCAACGACCACTACCTGATCACCGACGGCCGCCGCACCCATGTCAACCTCGCGATGGCCGCCGACCTCACCCGCTCCGTGGCCTCCGGCGCCCCCTGGCTGCTGCTCGAACACTCCACCTCGGGCGTCAACTGGCAGCCCCGCAACCCCGCCAAGGCCCCCGGCCAGATGGCCCGCAACTCCCTGGCCCACGTGGCCCGCGGCTCCGACGGCGCGATGTTCTTCCAGTGGCGCCAGTCCCGGCGCGGCGCCGAGAAGTTCCACTCGGCGATGCTTCCGCACGGCGGCACCGAGACCCGGGTGTGGCGCGAGGTCGTCGAACTCGGCGCCTCCCTCGACTCGCTGAGCCAGATCCAGGGCACCCGCACCCGGGCCGACGTGGCCGTCCTGTGGGACTGGCAGTCCTGGTGGGCGCAGAACCTCCAGTGGCGCCCCAGCGAGGACCACGACCCGCGCGAGCGCGCCGACGCCTTCTACGAGACCCTCTACGACCGCCACCTCACGGTCGACTTCGCCCACCCGGAAAGCGACTTGTCGGCCTATCCCCTTGTCGTCGTACCGGCCCTCTACCTGATGACCGAGGCAGCCGGGGACAACCTCCGGGAGTACGTCGAGAACGGCGGCACGCTGGTCGTCTCGTACTTCTCCGGGATCGTCGACGAGCACGACGCCGTCCACGAGGGCGCCTACCCGGGCACCCTGCGCGACGTCCTCGGCCTCACCGTGGAGGAGTTCTCGCCGCTGCTGCAGAACCAGCGGGTGCGCCTGACCGGCCCCGACGGCTCCGAGCTGACCGGTGACGTGTGGACCGAGTTCGTCGTCCCGGCCGGCGCCGAGACCGTCTGGACCTACGCCGACGGCCTCACCGCCGGCCGCCCGGCGGTCACCCGGCACCAGCTGGGGGAGGGCACCGCCTGGTACGTGTCCACCCGGCTCGACGCGCACGGCCTGGACGCCCTGATCGGCTGGGCCGCGGAGGACGCCCGGATCGCGCCCCGCGCCGAACTGCCCCGCGACGTCGAGGTGGTGCGCCGCGCCGGAGACTCCGGGAACTTCCTCTTCGCCATCAACCACACCGCCACCGACGCCAAGGTGCCCCTGGAAGCCCACGGCACCGAACTGCTGACGGGCGAGCGTGCCGCGGGCCGTCTGGCGGTCCCGGCGGGCGCCGTGCGGGTCGTACGACTCGACGCCTGAGCGCCCCTGTCGAGGACCGGGCCGCCGGGCCCGGTTCCGCCGAGACTCCCCTCCGTCCGCGCGTGCCACGAGAGCCGCGGGCGGAGGGGCACACCTCCGGCCCCACCGGAGGAACCCCCTCCCCAGTCACGTCGAAGGGACGACGGACGATGATGTTCCATCCCAGACGCACCATCAGAGCCCTGCTGCTGCCGCTCGCGGCCGGGCTCGCCCTGATCACCCTTCCCGCGCAGACCGCCCAGGCGGCGAGCACGCTCACCAACGGCGGGTTCGAGGCCGACGGCACCGGCACGGCGACGCCGACCGGCTGGTCGACGTACTCGGCGGCCGGCCAGAACGCCGCCTCGTACACCGAGTCCGGTGGCCACAGCGGAAGTTACCGCCTGACCCACTACTCGGCCTCCGCCTACAAGGTGGAGACCTACCAGTACCTGTCGGGGCTGACCAACGGCACCTACACGCTCACCGCCTGGGTCCGCTCCAGCGGCGGGCAGAACTCCGCCTACATGTCCCTGAAGAACTGCGGCAGTTCGGAGCAGCGGACCGACCTGCCGGTCTCCACCAGCAGCTGGGTCCGGATCGTCACCTCGATCGCGGTGACCAACAACCAGTGCACGATCAGCATCAACTCCGACGCCAACGCGGGCAACTGGATCAACGTCGACGACCTGACCTTCGCGTCCGGCTCGACAGGGCTTTCCATCAAGGGCGCTGACATATCGTCACTGGCCAAGAGCGAGGCCAAGGGCGGCGTCTACAAGACCAGCTCCGGCACCACCGGGGACGCGGTCACCATCCTGAAGAACGCCGGCATGAACTACGCGCGCCTGAAGGTCTGGGTCAACCCGGCCGACGGCTACAACGACAAGGCGCACGTGCTGGCCATGGCCAAGCGCATCAAGGCGGCAGGCATGAAGCTGCTGGTCGACTTCCACTACTCGGACAGCTGGGCCGACCCGGGCAAGCAGACCAAGCCCGCCGCCTGGTCCGGCCACTCCTACAGCCAGCTGAAGACCGACGTCTACAACCACACCTACGACGTCCTCAACGCGCTGAAGGCCCAGGGCACCACCGCCGACATGGTCCAGGTCGGCAACGAGATCAACGGCGGCATGCTGTGGTCCGAGGGCTCCACGGACAACTGGTCGCAGCTCGCCGGCCTGATCAACTCCGGCTACAGCGCGGTCAAGGCGGTCTCCTCCGGCACCCAGGTCGCCCTGCACCTCGCGAACGCGGGTGACGACGCCACGGTCCGCTGGTGGTTCGACAACGCCAAGACCTACGGCATCAACTACGACGTGATCGGGCTGTCGTACTACGGCTACTGGCACGGCTCGCTGGCCGCCGCCCAGACCACCCTGGACGACGCGGCCTCCCGCTACGGCAAGCCGGTCTTCATCGCCGAGACGGCCTATCCGTTCACCCTGGCCCAGGACGACTCGCTGGAGAACCAGATCGACACCAGCAGCGAACTGGTCACCGGCTACCCGGCCACCGCGGCAGGCCAGCTGGCCTGGATGAACGCCGTCGCGAACATCGTCGAGGCCGTCCCGAACGGCCGCGGGCTCGGCGTCTTCTACTGGGAGGCGACCTGGACCGCCGTCACCGGAAACGGCTGGGACCCGACCGACGCCTCCTCCGGCAACGGCTGGGAGAACCAGGCCCTGTTCGGCTACGACGACAAGGCGCTGTCCTCCATGGCGTGGTTCAGCCACCGCTGAACCACCACTGACGGGGGCCCGGCCGTAAGGGGACGGCCGGGCCCCTTCTCCCTGCCCGCGGCATGTTGCGGAGGCAAGTACCCCGCCGGTCGATCTCGTAGGGCCGTGGGATCTCGGACAACGCTCACCGAGTCCCCGACGTGGGGGCTTCGGCTGCGGGACAGTGGGAAAAACGAACCACGAGGAGGCAGGGACGGAGGCCGGTCGGATGCTGAGGAGCGCAAAGAGCGTAAGTCGCCTGGACATTCTGGACTCGCTCAAGGACCCGGCGGCCCACTTCCCGCCCCAGCGCCACGCGGACCTCGTCGAGGACGGAGTCACCGTCCGGGCCGTCGCCGCCAGGCTCGGCGTCTCCCGCAAGGTCGCCGGCACCCATCTGGCCCTGCTGACCCGCCTCGGCCTGCTGCGCACCAAGCGCATCCGGCACCGCACCTACTACCGGCGCGACGAGATCCGGATCGCCGAGGTGGCCCGGATGTTCGAGAAGGGCTGGTGAGACCGGTTCCGCCTGTCACCATGGGGCTCATGGACCGTCCCGAGCGCCTCGTCCCCCTCCACTACGTCGCCATCGGCGGCCAGGGCCCGGAGGACGTGGTGACCGATCCGGACGGCCGGGTCCTGACCGGTGTCCAGGACGGCCGCATCCTGCGCTTGGACGGGCTCGGCGACCCGGACACCGCCAGGGTCCGGGTGCTCGCCGAGACCGGCGGCCGCCCGCTGGGCCTCGAACTCCTCCCGGACGGCGACCTGCTGGTGTGCGACGCGGAGCGCGGCCTGCTGCGCGTCGGTCTCGCCGACGGCACCGTGCGCGTGCTCGCCGACTCGGTCGAGGGGGAGCCGCTGCGGTTCGCGAGCAACGTGGTCGCCCTGCCCGACGGCACCCTGTACTTCACCGTCTCCAGCCGCCGTTTCCCCCTCGACCACTGGATCGGCGACATCGTCGAGCACAGCGGCACCGGCCGCCTGCTGCGCCTTGCGCCCGGCGCGGACACCCCCGAAGTGGCCTGGGACGGCTTCCAGTTCGCCAACGGGCTGGCCGCGAGCCGCGACGGCACCTTCCTGGTCGTCGCCGAGACCGGCGCGTACCGCCTCACCCGCTACTGGCTCACCGGACCGCGCTCCGGCCGCGCCGAGTTTTTCGCCGAGCTCCCCGGCATGCCGGACAACATGTGGCGCGACGGCGACCTGATCTGGGTCGCGCTCGCCGCCCCGCGCAACCCACCGCTCGACCTCCTGCACCGCACCCCGCCCGCCGTCCGCCGCGCGGCCGCGCGCGCCGCCGTGCACGCCCCCTACCGGCCCGTCGGCACCGTCGCCGTCGTGGCCCTGGACGACCACGGCCGGGTCGTGCACCACCTCGCGCGCCACCACTCCGGCTTCCGCATGGTCACCAGCGTCTGCCGGACCGGCCGCCATCTGGTCCTCGGCAGTGTCCGGGAGCCCGGCGTCGCGGTCTGCGCGGCCCCCACCGCGAAGTGACCGGCGGGTACGCCCGGCGGTACCCTGTTGCACCCGTCGGGGCGGTGCCGAACAGGAGATCCACGACCGATGACAGCCCCGGAAGCCGAGAGCCTCCGTGTCCAGCCGACCCCCCGGCGCCGGCCCGAGTGGCGTAGCCAGGCACCGGTCGTCGCCGTGGTCGCCGCCGGCGGCGCGATCGGCGCCGTGGCCCGCTACGCACTCGCCCTGGCCCTGCCCACGGCCGCCGGGGGATTCCCCTGGGCGACCTTCTGGACGAACGTCATCGGCTGCGCGGTGATCGGCGCGTTCCTGGTCCTGATCACCGAGGTACTCCCCGCGCACCGCCTCGTCCGCCCCTTCTTCGGCACCGGCGTCCTCGGCGGCTTCACCACCTTCTCCACCTACACCGTCGACATCCAGAAACTGGTCGCCCACGGCCGCCCCGGCACGGGCCTGGCCTATCTCGCCGCGACCCTGTGCGCGGCCATGGCGGCAGTGTGGTGCGCGGCGGCCGCGACCCGCCGAGTCCTCTCCCGGAGGCAGCGATGACGAGACTGACCGGCCGCGCCCTGCGCCTGACCGTCCACATCGGCGAGGACGACATCTGGCACCACAAGCCCCTCTACACGGAGATCGTGCACCGCGCCCACCGCGCCGGGCTCGCGGGCGCCAGCGTCTTCCGGGGCATCGAGGGCTTCGGCGCCTCCTCCCGTATCCACACCTCCCGGCTGCTGTCCCTCAGCGAGGACCTGCCGGTGGCGGTCGTGGTCGTGGACACGGAGGAGCGGATCCGGGCGTTCCTGCCGCAGCTCGACGAACTGGTGACCGAGGGACTCGTCACCCTGGACGACTGCGAGGTCATCCGATACGTCGGCCGGGACCCTGAACCCGGCAAACCGGACGCGGAAGGTAAGAAGTCGTTGTGAACTGGCTGCTGGTCGTCCTGGGCGCCATGGTCGGTGCTCCACTCCGCTACCTCACCGACCGCGCCGTACAGGCCAGGCACGACTCCGTCTTCCCCTGGGGCACCTTCGCGGTCAACGTCACCGGCTGCCTGATCCTGGGCCTGCTGACCGGCGCGGTCTCGGTGGGCGCGGCGGGACCCCATCTCCAGCTGCTCCTCGGCACCGGCCTGTGCGGGGCGCTGACGACGTACTCGACGTTCTCGTACGAGACCCTCCGGCTGACCGAGACCGGCGCGGGGCTCTACGCTGCCGCCAACGTCGTCGCGAGCCTCGTGGCGGGTCTCGGGGCAGCCTTCGCCGGGGTGGCGATCGCCCGGTCCGTGTGGGCCTAGGACCCGAGCCGCGCGGGCGCGGTACTTGCCTCCCGCCCGGCCGTAGTAAGACTGTCTACAGCATTGTCGACCAACTCTGCAGAACTGGATCCCATGAGCGCCATCTCCATCGGTCAGGCCGCCGTCCTCGGGGTAGTCGAGGGGGTGACCGAGTTCCTTCCGGTGTCCTCCACCGGCCACCTCAAGATCACCGAGGGGCTCATGAACATCCCCGTCGACGACCAGTCCGTCGTCGGGTTCTCCGCCGTCATCCAGGTCGGCGCGATCGCCGCCGTACTCGTGTACTTCTTCAAGGACATCAAGCGGATCGTCACCGCCTGGGGCCGCGGCCTGGCCAACAGGGAGGAGCGCTACCACCACGACTACAAGTTCGCCTGGTGGGTCATCTACTCGACGATTCCGATCGTCCTGGTGGGCCTCGCCGCGAAACCGCTGATCGACGGCGCGCTCGGCTCCCTCTGGGTGGTCGGCGGCTCGCTGATCGTCGGCTCCGGTGTGATGTGGTGCGCGGACCAGATGGGCCGCCACAAGCGCGGTGAGGACGACACCTCCTTCAAGGACGCGATGCTGGTCGGCTGCTCCCAGATCCTCGCCCTGCTCTTTCCCGGCTTCTCCCGCTCCGGCGCGACCATGTCCACCGCGCTCATCCTCGACCTGGACCGCGTCGCCGCCACCCGCCTCTCCTTCTTCCTCGGCATCCCGGCCCTGACCGGCGCCGGTATCTACGAGCTCAAGGACGCCCTGGGCGCGGGCGTCGGCGCCGCTCCGCTGGCCGTCGGCACCATCGTCTCCTTCGTGGTCGCCTACGCCTCCATCGCCTGGCTGCTGAAGTTCGTGGCGAAGCACTCCTTCAACGCGTTCGTGATCTACCGGATCGTGATCGGCCTCGCCGTCTTCGGCCTGCTCGCGACGGGCACGATCAACGCCTGACCGGTCGCCGTTCCACGAGTGACCGCTCCACCACGGGGTGCGATGCCTGCATTCAGGCGCCGCACCCCGTGAATGTTTCCTTTCCGGAAACCTTGACAGCCTCGTCCCGCAACCCGGAACATCTCACCCGTGAACCTGTCAGACAGCCCGACAGCCGGACAGCCTCCGCGGCGCGTGAGCGCCATGGAAGCGGTACTGGCGCACCTGCGCGGTGCCATCGAGCGCGGCGAGTACGCCATCGGCGACAAGCTCCCCTCCGAGGCGGAGCTCTGCCGCACCCTGGAGATCAGCAGGCCCGTCCTGCGCGAGGCCCTGCGGGCCCTGCAGACGATGGGCCTGACCGTCTCCAAGACCGGCAAGGGCACCTTCGTGGTCGCCAACGCCGTCGAGGACCCCACCTTCGGCGACTACGCGGCGAGCGACCTCCTCGAGGTGCGCCGGCACATCGAGATCCCGGTCGCCGGGTACGCGGCGCTGCGCCGCACCCCGGAGAACCTGGACCACCTGGCGCATCTGCTGGACCGCATGGAGCGGGAGACGGACACCACCGCGTGGGTCGCGATGGACACCCTCTTCCACCTGGCCGTGGCCGAGGCCGCCCAGAACCCGGTCTTCCGCCGGGTCATCGAGGAGATCCGGGACGCACTGGCGCGTCAGTCGGCCTTCCTCAACGAGCTGGGCGGCCGCCGCGAGCAGTCCAACCGGGAGCACCGGGCCATCGTCGAAGCGCTGATCGACGGTTCCGAACCCGACGCCGTGGAGGCCATGAGCCACCACCTCGACCGCGTCGAGACGACCCTCACCCACATCGTGCGCCCCGCGCGCACGGACCAGCACCAGGAAGGCGGAACCGAGGCGTGAGCGAACAGCACCTCAAAGACGAGACGCGCCCCTCGTCCCGTCACGTCGACGCCGGGGACCACGGCTACAGCAAGTCGCTGAAGCACCGGCACGTCAACATGATCGCCATCGGCGGCGCCATCGGCACCGGCCTCTTCCTCGGCGCCGGCGGCCGCCTCGCCGACGCCGGCCCCTCCCTCTTCGTCGCGTACGCGGTCTGCGGGATCTTCGCGTTCCTCGTCGTACGCGCCCTCGGCGAACTCGTCCTGTACCGCCCGTCCTCCGGCGCCTTCGTGTCGTACGCCCGTGAGTTCCTGGGCGAGAAGGGCGCCTACACGGCCGGCTGGATGTACTTCCTCAACTGGGCGACCACCGGCATCGCCGACATCACCGCGGTCGCCACCTACACCCACTACTGGGGAATGTTCTCCGACATCCCGCAGTGGGTGATCGCCCTGATAGCCCTGGCCGTGGTCCTCACCGTGAACCTCATCTCGGTGAAGATCTTCGGCGAACTGGAGTTCTGGTTCGCCATCGTCAAGGTCAGCGCCCTGGTCATCTTCATGGTCATCGGCATCTTCCTGCTGGTCACCCAGCACCCGGTCGACGGCGCCACCCCCGGCCCGTCCCTCATCACCGACAACGGCGGCATCTTCCCCAACGGCCTGCTGCCCATGCTGCTGATCATCCAGGGTGTCGTCTTCGCCTACGCGTCGGTCGAACTGGTCGGTGTCGCGGCGGGCGAGACCGAGAACCCCGAGAAGATCATGCCCAAGGCGATCAACTCGATCATGTGGCGCGTCGGCCTGTTCTACGTCGGCTCGGTCGTCCTGCTCTCGATGCTCCTGCCCTGGAACAAGTACACGGCCGGACAGAGCCCCTTCGTCACCGTGCTCTCCCACATCGGCGTCCCGGCGGCCGGCGGCGTGATGAACCTCGTCGTCCTCACCGCGGCCATGTCCTCGCTCAACTCCGGCCTCTACTCCACCGGCCGCATCCTGCGCTCCATGGCCGTCAACGGCTCCGCCCCGAAGTTCACCGCGAAGATGAGCCGCACCCAGGTGCCGTACGGCGGAATCCTGCTCACCAGCGGTATCTGTGTCCTCGGCGTGGGCCTCAACTTCGTCGTCCCCGCCGACGCGTTCGAGATCGTCCTCAACTTCGCGGCGATCGGCATCCTCGCCACCTGGGGCATGATCATGCTCTGTCACCTGTTGTTCTGGCGGAAGACCCAGAACGGCGAACTCACCCGCCCCGGCTACCGACTGCCGGGCTCCCCCTGGACCGAGATCGTGACGCTGGCGTTCCTCGCCTCCGTCCTGGTCCTCATGTACGCCGACGGCGGCGCCGGACGCACCACCGTGCTGTGCCTGCCGCTGATCGTCGCCGCGCTGGTCGCCGGCTGGTACGCCATCCGCGGCCGCATCGCGCGCCCGTCCGCCGGAACCGACGCGTGAACCGCGTACCGGTCCCTCCCAACTCACCCGAGACCAGGCAGTGATGTACAGCAGTTCCCCCGCGGACGCACCCATCGTCCGTGAACCCCTGCACGCCCCCGTCGCCCACCTCATCCGCGGCGGGGTCGTCGAGGGCATCCACTACGGCTCCGTCGTCGTCCTCGGCGCCGACGGAGAGGTCCAGTTCCAGCTCGGCGACATCGAGGCCGCGTTCTACCCGCGCTCGGCCCTCAAGCCCGTCCAGGCCGTGGCCATGCTGCGGGCCGGGCTGCCCCTCGACGGCGACCTGCTCTCCCTGGCCGCCGCCAGCCACTCCGGCGAGGAGCGGCACCTCGCCGGGGCCCGGCGCATCCTCGACCTCGCCGGCCTCACCGAGGACGACCTGCGCAACGTCCCCGACATGCCGTACGACCCCGCGGTCCGCGACCACTGGATCCGCGAGGGCCGGCAGCCGTCGCGGCTCGCGCAGAACTGCTCCGGCAAGCACGCGGCGATGCTGTGGACCGCGCAGCTGAACGGCTGGTCGCTGGAGGACTACTTGGCGCCGGAGCATCCGCTGCAGCAGGCGATCGCCGAGATCGTCGAGGATCTGACCGGGCAGCGGATCGCCCGTACGACGGTGGACGGCTGCGGCGCCCCGTTGTTCTCCGTCTCCCTGCACGGGCTCGCCCGCGCGGTGTCGCGGATCGTCGCCGCCGCACCGGGTACGCCGGAGGCGCGGGTCGCCGATGCGATGCGGGAGCACGCGGAGATGGCGTCCGGCGCGGGCCGGGACGTGGCCGCGCTGATGCGGGCCGTGCCGGGGCTGCTTGCCAAGGACGGCTTCGAGGGCGTCCAGGTCGCGGCGCTGCCGGACGGCCGGGCCGTCGCCGTGAAGATCGCGGACGGGGCGAACCGGGCGCGGGTTCCGGTGGCCGCGGCGGCGTTGGCGCGGGCGGGGGTCTCTCCGGAACTGCTCACCGAGTTCGCCGGTGAGGCGTTGCTCGGCGGTGGGCGGGCGGTCGGGTGTGTGCGGCCCGTCCGTTCGCTGGAGCCGGTTGCTGTTTCGGCCTGCGCCTAGTCGTCTGCGCGGACTTGTCGTTCGGCGGCTGCGGGCCGGTTTGGGCTGGTCGCGCAGTTCCCCGCGCCCCTTTGGGGCGCGCTCACCCTCACCTCCTTTGAAAGAGGAATCGTTCCTTCATGACTGTCGTCACCCGTAGCGAACACGATCTGCTCGGCGACCGTGACGTGCCCGTCGACGCGTACTGGGGTGTGCACACCCTGCGTGCGACGGAGAACTTCCCCATCACCGGTATGACGATCTCCGCCTACCCGCATCTGATCGAGGCCCTCGCCGCAGTCAAGGAGGCCGCGGCCCTCGCCAACGAGGAACTGGGGCTGCTGGCGCCCGAGAAGGCCGCCGCGATCGTCGCCGCCTGCCGGGAGATCCGGGACGGCAAGCTGCACGACCAGTTCGTCGTCGACGTCATCCAGGGCGGTGCCGGGACGTCCACGAACATGAACGCCAACGAGGTCGTCGCCAACCGGGCCCTGGAGTTGATGGGGCACGCGAAGGGCGAGTACCGGTACCTGCACCCCAACGAGGACGTCAACCTCGGTCAGTCGACCAACGACGTCTACCCGACCGCCGTCAAGATCGCGACGGTGTTCGCGGTGCGTGGGCTGCTCAAGGCGATGGCGGTCCTGCAGGACTCGTTCGGGCGCAAGGCCGTCGAGTTCCGTGACGTGCTGAAGATGGGCCGTACGCAGTTGCAGGACGCGGTTCCCATGACGCTCGGGCAGGAGTTCTCCACCTTCGCCGTGATGCTCGACGAGGACCGCAGCCGGCTCGCCGAGGCCGTCGAGCTGATCCACGAGATCAACCTGGGCGCCACCGCGATCGGTACCGGCCTCAACGCGCCCGCCGGGTACGCCGAGTCGGCCCGCCGGCACCTCGCCGAGATCACCGGGCTCCCCCTGGTCACCGCCGCCAACCTGGTCGAGGCGACCCAGGACTGCGGCGCGTTCGTGCAGATGTCCGGCGTGCTCAAGCGGATCGCGGTCAAGCTGAGCAAGAGCTGCAACGACCTTCGGCTGCTGTCCTCCGGACCGCGTGCCGGACTCGGCGAGATCAACCTGCCGCCCGTGCAGGCCGGATCGTCGATCATGCCCGGCAAGGTCAACCCGGTGATCCCCGAGGTCGTCAACCAGGTCGCCTTCGAGGTCATCGGCAACGACGTGGCCATCACCATGGCCGCCGAGGCCGGGCAGCTCCAGCTCAACGCGTTCGAGCCGATCATCCTGCACTCCCTGTCGGAGAGCATCACGCATCTGCGCAACGCCTGCCTCACCCTCGCCGAGCGGTGCGTCGACGGCATCACGGCCAACATCGACGCCCTGCGCGCCACCGTCGAGAACTCCATCGGCCTGGTCACCGCCCTCAACCCGCACATCGGGTACACGGCGGCCACCGACATCGCCAAGGAGGCCCTCGTCACCGGCCGCGGTGTGGCCGAACTCGTCCTGGAGAAGGGCCTGTTGCCCGCCGAGCGGCTCGCCGCCCTGCTGCGTCCCGAGGCCGTCGCCGGGAGCGGCTCGCCCCTCGTCTGACCTGCCGCGACTACGCACCAGGACCGGCCCGGAGGCACAATGGTGATCATGACAATGACGTCGTCCCCCGCCTTCCTGCCGGTCCTGGAGCGCATCGCCGAGGAGATAGGCCGCACGCCGGGCCGCGGCCGCCCCGCCGACTACATCCCGGCCCTCGCCGCCTGCGATCCGCGCAGCTTCGGCATGGCGGTCGCCGAGCTCGACGGCACGGTCTACGGGGTGGGGGAGTGGCGGCAGCCGTTCTCCACGCAGTCCATCACCAAGGTCTTCACCCTCGCCCTGGACCTCGCCCGCGAGGGCGACGAACTCTGGGAGCACGTCGGCCGCGAGCCTTCCGGAAACCCCTTCAACTCCCTGGTCCAGCTGGAGTACGAGCAGGGCATCCCGCGCAACCCCTTCGTCAACGCGGGCGCCCTCGTCGTCACCGACCGCCTCCAGACCCGTACCGGGGACGCGGCCGGAGAGCTGCTGTCCTTCCTGCGGGCCGAGAGCGGCAACACCTCCCTGGACTTCGACGGCGAGGTGGCCGCGTCGGAGTCCCAGCACGGCGACCGCAACGCCGCCCTGGCCCACTTCATGGCCTCCTACGGCAACATCGACAACGAGATCCCGGTCCTCCTCGACCAGTACTTCCGCCAGTGCTCGGTGGCCGCCTCCTGCGCCGACCTCGCCCTGGCGACGACGTTCCTGGCCCGCCACGGCATCCGCGCCGACGGCACCCGCCTGCTGACCAGAAGCCAGGCCAAACAGGTGAACGCCGTGATGCTGACCTGCGGGACCTACGACGCGGCGGGCGACTTCGCGTACCGGGTGGGGCTGCCGGGCAAGAGCGGGGTCGGGGGCGGCATCATCGCCGTGGTACCGGGTCGTTGCGCGATCTGCGTATGGAGCCCGGGCCTGGACGAACGGGGCAACTCGGTGGCGGGAGTGGCGGCGCTGGACAGATTCACGACACTCACGGGCTTGTCGGTGTTCTAGGGGTTCTCTCTGCAGCGCCCCGCAAGGGGCGCGGGGAACTGCGCGGCCAGCCCCCACCGGACCCCGCACCCAACAACGCACCACACACAGGTAACAAGTAGGCCGCTCCCAAGAAATCGCCCCGTCGCTTTCCGGCCACCCACCATTGACACGCTGACCCAGTGTTGGCCATGGCTTTCCCCGTCGATCTACGCCGCTGCCAGGTTCTCGGCCTGGCCGGCACCGCCTTCCTCGCCCTGGGAGGTGAGACAGCCGGCGCCCTGCCCGTGGAGGATCTGCTCGCGCCGAGCTCCGTTCAGGCGGCGTTCGGCCTGGTCGGCGTCTACTTCGGCGTGGTGCTCCTCATAGCGGCGTGGCTGCTGCTCGGCCGCCTCGTGCGCAGCGCCGAGCCGCCCACCCCGCGACAGCTGCTGCTGGTCCTCGCCGTCTGGGCGGCCCCGCTGCTGCTCGCGCCGCCGCTGTTCAGCCGGGATGTATACAGCTACCTCGCGCAGGGCGCGATGGTCGACGCGCACATGGACGTCTACACCTCGGGACCCGCCCAGCTCGGCGGCCCGCTGGCCGACGAGGTCGCCCCGGTGTGGCAGAACACCGCGGCCCCGTACGGCCCCGCGTTCATGGCCGTGGCCTCGCTCCTGTCCGGGCTGACCCGCGGCGAACTCCCGGCCGGCCTCCTCGGGATGCGGCTGGTCGCCCTGTTCGGCGTCGGCCTGATGGCTGCCGCGCTGCCCCGGCTCGCCCGGCACAGCGGCGCCGACCCGGCCGCCGCCCTGTGGCTGGGCGCCCTCAACCCCCTCGTGCTGCTGCACCTGGTCGCGGGCGCCCACAACGACGCGATCATGCTCGGTCTGCTCGGCCTCGGCCTGGTCGCCGCGCTCGGCCGCTGGCCGATCCTCGGCGCCGTGCTCGTCACGCTCGCGGCGCTGGTCAAGGCGCCCGCCGCGCTCGGGCTGCTCGCGATCGTCGTCGTACAGGCACGCAGAGGACGCAGTCCGGTGCGCGCCACCCTGATCACGGCGGCCGCGTCCGGTGCCACGACGGTGGTCGCCACCGCGATCGCCGGCACCGGGTACGGGTGGATAAGAGCGCTCGACACTCCGGTCTCCGCGCACAACTGGGCGCTCAGCAGCCTCCTCGGCCGGGCCACCGGCGCGCTCCTCGAACACCTCGGCAGCGACCTGGCACCGCTGGCCGTCCCGGCCTGGCATCTGCTAGGGCTCGCCCTCACCGCCGTGACCGTGCTGCTGATATGGCTCCGGCTGCGGCCCCGCCCGGTCTACGCCCTCGGCCTGAGCCTGGCCGCGGTGGCCGCCTTCGGGCCGGCGATCCGGCCCTGGTACGCCATCTGGGGCCTGTTCCTGATAGCGGCCGCCGCGCCCAGCACCTCGGTACGGCACCGGGTGGCCGCCGTCACCGGAGTGCTCGCGCTCGCCGTCCTGCCCAGCGGCGGCCCCGCCGACATCGGCCAGCTGGTCCTCGCCGTCTCCGGCGGGGTGCTCGGCGTGGTCGTGCTGTGGCAGGCACACCAGGCCGCGCAGGCCCCGGCCTTGGGACGTACGGCATGACAAGCCTGACAGGACCGCGGACCGACCGGGGGAGGGCGCTGCTCGTCCTGGTCCTCGTCGCCGCCGTGACCGTGTTCACGGCCACCGTGCCGCTGCTGCGCGACTGGTTCGACCTGCGCGTGTACTACGGCACCGTGCACACCTGGGTGCACCACGGCGGGCGGATCTACGACTACCGGGTGCCCGGGACGACGTACGGCTTCACCTATCCTCCGTTCGCCGCCCTCGGCATGCTGCCCATGGCGGTGGTGGGGCTCCATCTGGCCATCGCCGCCTCGCTCCTGCTCAACCTGGCCGCACTGGCGTTCGTGCTGCGGATCCTGGCCGGGCCGGGATGGCGGCGCTGGGGCTGGTACCGCTGGGCGCTCACCCTGTGCGCGCTGGCGCTGTTCGAACCGTTGCGGGACACCTTCAGCTTCGGCCAGGTGAACGTGATACTCCTCGCCCTGGTCCTCGGCGACTGCTGCCTGCTGCGCAGCGGGCGCGGGCGCTGGGCGGGGGCCGGGATCGGTCTGGCCGCCGCGGTCAAGCTCACGCCCGCGCTGTTCATCGGCATGCTGCTGCTGGCCCGCAGATGGCGGGCGGCCGCGACGGCCACGGCCGTGGCGCTCGCCGCCACCGGGCTCGCCGCCTGGGCCGACCCGCGGGCGTCCCGCTTCTACTGGACGCAGGCGCTCTGGGACACCAGCCGGGTCGGCCGGCTCGACTATGTATCGAACCAGTCCCTGCAGGGCGTACTGGCCCGGCTCGGGCACCCGGACAAGCCGCTGTGGGCGACGGCCGTACTGCTGACGCTCGCCGTGTGGGCATGGCGGACCCACAGGGCCGTGGCGGCCGGCGACTGGACGGCCGCGTTCGCGCTCACCGGTCTCGCCGCCTGTCTGGTCAGCCCGATCACCTGGGTGCACCACCTGGTGTGGCTGCTGCCGTCGTTCGTGATCCTGGCCCGTGCGGGGCGCCCGCGGATCGCGGGCGCCCTGTACGCGGTCATGTGCACGAGTGTGGTGTGGCTGTGGTTCGACGACGCCTCGGGCGTCGACGGGTTCCTCGGCAGCAACATCTACACCTGGATCACACTGGGCCTGCTGTTCGGTCTGCCGATCGCTCAGTCCCGCGGGGACCGGTCGGACCGGCCGGAGCGGTCCGAGCGGTCGCCCTTGAGCCTCATCGCCAGGGTCACGGCGCCCACGCCGAGACCCGCGAAGGCCGCGGCGATGGCGGTGTCGGACCACCCGGAGTCGTCCTCCGGCGTGGTGGCCGCCGCGATCGGTACGGTGCTCGGTCCCGGCCGCGGGGCGGGCCGCAGCGCGTCCAGCGAGCCCACCGGATCGACCCGTCCGGCCGCGTCGAAGCCCCAGTCCAGCAGCTGACGGGCCTCGTCGTACACGCCGCCGTCCTGGGGGTTCATCACCGTCACGAGGAGGGTGCGCCCGCCCCGCCGGGCGGCGGCGACGAGGGTGTTGCCGGCGTTGGTGGTGTAGCCGTTCTTGATCCCGATCAGGCCGGGGTACCGGGCCACACCGTCCGCGCCGGTCAGCAGCCGGTTGGTGTTCTCGATGCCGAACGACCAGCCGTCGCCGGCGGGGAAGCTGGCCCGGGTGGTGGAGCAGTACTGGGCGAAGTCGTGGTTGTGCAGCCCGGCCCGGCCGAACACCGCCAGGTCGAACGCCGAGGAGACCTGCCCGGGTGTGTCGTAGCCGTCGGGGGACTCCACGTGGGTGTCGAGGGCGCCCAGGGAGCGGGCCTTGGCCTGCATGCCGGCGGCGGTGTGGTCCCAGCCGCCGTTGAGCGCGGCCAGGACGTGCACGGCGTCGTTGCCGGAGCTGAGGAAGACCCCGCGCCACAGGTCGGACACCTGGTAGGTGTGTCCCTCCTCGATCCCGACCAGGCTGCTGCCCTCGGCGACGTCCGCCAGTTCCGCGGGTTTCACCCGGTGTTCCAGACCGGCCGGGAGGGCGGGCAGCACGGTGAGCGCGAACAGGGTCTTGAGCGTGCTGGCCGGCGGCAGTCTGAGGTGCGCCTGGCTCGCCGCCAGCACCTGGCCGCTGTCCGCGTCGGCGACCAGCCAGGAGAGCGCGGAGACGTCCGGGACCCCGGGCGCCCCGGGGTGCGGACGCACCTGGGTGCCGGAGTGGTAGAGCAGCGACGGCCCGGGCACCACCGTCCGCGGGGGCGGAGCCGGATCCAGCGCCCCGGTACCGGCGGCGGCCGTACCGGGCGTCAGCGCCAGCAGGCCCGCCAGACAGAGGGAGCAGGTCGACACCACCGCTCCACGGGAGAAGCGGTCAGGGAATCCGAACGTCATACGATCAACGTAGGAACGGAGGCGGTGTACGGCGCGCTGCCCGGGCCGGTCGGGCGACGCGAGCAACCCGGATGCCGCACGGGCCCGGGCACGGGGCCCGTCCGCCTGAGGCGCCGGCTCGGACGCGGCGTCAGCCCGTCGGCAGCGTCGGCTGGACGCGGCGCAGGAAGGCGGCGTTGTCCGGGGTCTCGCGCAGCCGCTCCAGGAGCGTCTCCAGACCGCTCGGGGTGCCCTCCCGGCTCTGCAGGGCCCGGCGCAGCCCGCGTACGGCGGTCAACTCGGCCGGGGTGAGCAGGAGTTCCTCGCGGCGGGTGCCGGAGGGGGCGATGTCCAGGGCGGGGAAGACCCGCCGGGAGGCCAGTTCGCGGTCCAGGCGCAGCTCCATGTTGCCGGTGCTCTTCAGCTCCTCGAAGAAGTAGCCGTCGGCCCGGGAGCCGGTGTCCACCAGGACGGTGGCCAGGATGGTGAGCGAGCCGCCCTCCTCGGCCTTGCGGGCGGCGCCGAAGAACCGCTTGGGGCCGAGCAGCGCGCCGGCGTCGACACCGCCGCTGAGGGTACGGCCGTTGGAGGCGGCCGCGTTGTTGTGGGCCCGGCACAGCCGGGTCAGGGAGTCCAGGAGGATGACGACGTCCTGGCCGTCCTCGACGAGCCGCTTGGCCCGCTCGACGACGAGATCGGCGAGGGCGATGTGCTCCTTGGCGGGCCGGTCGAAGGTCGAGGCGTACACCTCGCCCTGGACCGAGCGCCGCATGTCGGTGACTTCCTCGGGGCGCTCGTCGAGCAGGAGCACCATCAGACGGCACTCCGGGTGGTTGCCGGCGACGGCGGCCGCGAGCTGCTGGAGCAGCACGGTCTTGCCGGTCTTCGGCGGGGCCACGATCAGCCCGCGCTGCCCCTTGCCGACCGGCGCGAACAGGTCGGCGACCCGCCCGGCGAGCCCGGAGGCGGGGTGTTCGAGGCGGATCCGCTCGTACGGGAACAGCGGAGTCAGGTCCCGGAAGTGACGGCGGCCGCGGAGCTCTTCCGGTGTACGGCCGTTGACGCGCGTGACCTCGGTCAGTGCGCGCTGGCTGCCCCGGACGCCCTCGACGAGGTCGCCCTTGCGCAGGCCGTGACGGCGGATCAGCGCGGCGGAGACCTGGGGGTCGGCGGGGGAGGACAGGCAGCTCGGGGCCCGCAGCTGTCCCTTCCCGCCCGCGTCGATGTCGAGGACACCGGTGACGGGCCGGGCGTCGGGCCGGGCCTGGTGCTGTACGGGAGGTTCGAGTGTGGTGGTCATGAGGGGTGGTCCTTTCGAGGACGGAAGACATGAGGGAAGGGGGGAGTGGGCCGCGAGCGGGAGGGCGTACACGCATGCCTCCGTGCGGCGGGAACGACACCTCGGGAGCCGACGCTCGACGGGCGGAGAAAGCCCAGGTCACGAGGTGGTGCTGAGAAGCCTGCGGGCCGGTCGGCAAGCGACGGGCGGTGCGGCTGGAAGAAGGGGAACCGGCACTCGGCGCCCGAGAGGGGCTGCCACAGGTGCTGATCGCACTATACCCGGGGTTCCGTGTCGGTCAACATGACGCCGGTCACGGATATTCCGGACCCTTGGTCCGCGAGTATTCCGGACCCTCGGTCCGCCGGGCCCGCGGGCGCCTACGATCGGCCGTGTCCGCGTCGTTCGGTCGTCAGGAGCCCCCGGTGGAGACCCCGCCCGTGCCCCACCGCCTGAACCCCGCCGGCGGCTGCCCGCACGCCGGCAACGCCGCGCTGCTGGCGCGCGGTGCCGTGGCCCCGGTCGTGCTGCCGGGGGACGTCGAGGGCATGGCCGTCCTCGGGCACGAGGCACTCAGGGAGTTCCTCCAGCATCCCGAAGTCGCCAAGAACGCGGGGCACTTCACCGAACTGCGGGAGGGGCGCATCCCCGCGGGGTGGCCGCTGCTGACCTTCGCCACCGTGCGGGGCATGACCACCGCCGACGGGGACGACCACCGCCGGCTGCGCGGGCTGGTCAGCCGGGCCTTCACCCCCCGCCGGGTGGCAGAACTGCGACCCTGGATAGAGGAGTTGACCGCCACACTGCTCGACGGACTGGAGCGGGCCGCGGCGGCGGGCGACGGGGTCGCCGATCTGCGTCGACACTTCGCGCTGCCGCTGCCCATGGAGGTGATCTGCGAACTCCTGGGCGTGGACACCGAGTTCCGGCACCGGCTGCACCATCTGTCCAGCCAGGTCGTGGCCACCGGCATCGAGCCGGCCGAGGCCGTCGCCGCCAACCGGGAACTGGTCGCCGTACTCGCCGCCGTCGCCGCGGCCCGGGCCGAGCGGCCCGGCGACGATCTCACCAGCGCCCTGATCGCCGCCCGTGACGAGGGCGGCGACCGGCTCGGGCAGGAGGAGCTGATCGGCACCCTGGTGCTGATGATCATCGCCGGGCACGAGACCACCCTCAACCTGATTACCAACGCGGTCCGCGCGCTGTGCGGCCACCGCGACCAGCTCGCACTCGTCCTCGAAGGTGAGGCGGGCTGGGCGGACGTGGTCGAGGAGACCTTGCGCTGGGACGCGCCGGTCAGCTACTTCCCGTTCCGGTATCCCGTGCGGGACCTGACCGTCGACGGCACGGTGATCCCCGCGGGCACCCCGGTCCTGGCCGGCTACTCCGCCGCCGGCCGTGATCCGGCCGCGCACGGCCCCGACGCCGACCGGTTCGACGTCACCCGGCCCGCCCGCCCCGACGCCGTACGCCACCTCTCCCTCGGCCACGGCGCCCACTACTGCCTGGGCGCCCCGCTGGCCCGGCTGGAGGCCACGGTGGCCCTGGAGCGGCTCTTCGACCGGTTCCCCGCCCTGGACCTCGCCGTGCCCGAGGACGCCCTCTCCCGGCCCGCCGGCTTCGTCGGCAACAGCGTCCGCGCCCTCCCGGTGCGGCTCGGCGCCTGAGGCGCATACCAGCCATACGAACCCCCGATGACCCTTCACCTGCGCAATTCTTGTACTGGGTAAAGTCGCTACCTACGCTGCCAGCACCGCACTTCGGCGGCATGGGACAAGGGGCTTGGCAATCATGGGTCGATTGGCCGGAAAAATCGCTTTCATCAGTGGGACGGGGGCAGGAATCGGCCGGGCCGCGGCACAGGTATTCGCCGCCGAGGGCGCCACCGTATTCGGCTGTGACATCGACGAGAAGAACGCCGCCGAAACCGTGGAACTCGTCGAGAAGGCCGGCGGTGTCATGCGTTCGCTGGCACCGGTCGACCTGTCCACCCAGGCCGGGGCACGGGAGTGGATCGAGGCCGGGATCGCGGAATTCGGCGGCATCGACATCCTCTACAACAACGCCTCCGCCCTCCGGAACGGACCGTTCGAGACGATGCCGGCCGAGGACTGGTACTTCACGATCAAGAACGAGCTGGACATCCCCTACTTCTGCACCCAGGCCGCCTGGCCGCACCTGATCGCGCGCGGCGGCGGGGCCGTCCTGAACGTGGCCTCCGTCGCCGCCGTGCGCGGCGCGCCGTTCATGCCGATGGTGCCGCACGGCGCGGCCAAGGGCGGGGTCCTCGCCATGAGCAAGCACCTGTGCGCGGCCGGCGCCCCGCACCACATCCGGGTCAACACCATCGCCCCCGGCATGACCCGCACCTCCGCCACCGCCCCCTTCCTCGACGACCCGAACGGCCCCAAGGCCCAGCTGGAGGCCCGGATCCCGGTCGGCAGGGTCGGACAGCCGGAGGACATCGCGCGTGCCGCGGCCTTCCTCTGCTCCGACGAGGCGGCCTTCGTCAACGGCGCCAACCTCATGGTCGACGGCGGCGACAGCGCGATGGCGGGCTGAGCGCGGATGCACGCACGACTCGACCACGTGGGCGTCAACGTACGCGACCTGCCCGCCCAACTCACCTGGTACCGGACGGTCTTCGGACTGACGACCGTCTTCGAGTTCCATCTCGACGGCCCCGGGCTGACCGGTGTCGTCCTGGAACACCCGCACGGCTGGCGCATCGAGCTGCTCGCCAGGCCCGGGTCCGCGCCCGGCCTCCGGGCACCGGACCCGATGACCGCCGTCCTCACCGAGGGGTACGGGCACTTCGCGGTCACCACCCCCGAACTCGACCCCGTGTACTCCGTGTTGATGGACCACGGAGCGAGCGAGGTACTCGCCCCCGGCCCGTCCCCCGAACCGGGCGTGCGGATGGCCTGGGTCAAGGACCCCGAGGGAAATCTCATCGAACTCATAGAACGCGGCGAACCGACCGAACGCGGCACCACTGTCAACCCGTGATACGGAGTACGGAATGACCAACGCAGTGAAAAAGCTGGACGTGGGCACGCTCATAGCCTGTTGTCTGGCAGTTGCCGCCGCACAGCTGTGCATTACCGTTCCCTCGCCCATCAACGGGGAAATCCAGACCGCATTCGGGGCCTCCGGATCGCAGGTCGCCTGGGTCACCTCCGCGTTCATTCTCCCCACCGCCATTCTGGAACTCAATTTCGGTGTGGTGGGCGACCTGTTCGGCCGCAAGCGGCTGCTGGTCCTCGGCGGATTCGTGCTGGCGCTCGGTGAACTCCTCAACGCCACCTCGCAGAACATCACCATGCTCTGGGCCGGCCAGGCCCTCGCCGGCGTCGGCGCCGCCGCCCTGTTCCCGAGCTCCCTCGCCGTGATCGCCGCCGCGACACCCGACCAGAAGGACCGCGCCAAGGCGGTCTCGACCTGGGCGCTGAGCATTTCCCTCGCCTCCGCCGTGGGCCCGCTGTCCTCCGGCGTCCTGGCCACGGTCGCCGACTTCCGCTGGGCGTTCGTGCCGCCGGTCGTCCTCGGCATCGCGGTCGGCATCGCCGGCTGGGCGCTGGTCACCGACTCCAGGGCACCCGAGGGCCGCGCCCTGGACTGGCCCGGCCAGATCACCGTCGCCGTCGGCCTCACCGCCCTGCTGTGGGGCATCATCGAGGGCGGCGACCGCGGCTGGAGCAGCCCGTCGATCGTCTTCGCGCTGGTCCTGGCCGCCGTGGCCCTGGTCGGTTTCGTGGTCGCCGAGAAGCGCGCCGAGTCCCCCATGTTCAACCTGGACCTGCTGAGGATCCCGTCGTTCGCGGCGGCCGCCGTGGTCGCGCTGACCGGCATGTTCGGCTTCATCGGAACGGCCTACGTCGTCTCCATCCGGCTGGGTGCGGTGATGCACCTCAGCGCGCTGCGCGCCGGAATGCCGTTCGTGATTCTCCAGCTGATCCCGCTGCTCCTCGCCCCGGTCCTCAGCAGGATGCTTACCCGGGTCGAGCCGCGCTGGCTGCTGATGGGCGGCCTGCTGCCGATGGCGGCCGGCCAGTTCTGGATCGCCGCGCTGCCGATCACCACCACCTCCCTCGCGGCCTTCATCGGCCCGGTGCTGCTGCTCGGCGTCGGCTTCATCTGCGTGGTCTCCTCGCTGACGTCCGCCGCCGTGAACGCGGTGCCGATCGAGATGACCGGTATGGCGAGCGGCGCGACCAGCCTGGTCCGCGAGTTCGGCCAGGGCCTCGGCCCGGCCGTGATCAGCACGGTCGCGATGAGCGCGGCGTCCTCCGCGCTGGTCGGCAAGCTGAGCGGCGCCGACGCCGGCATGGAGGCGGCGGCCGGTCCGCTCGCGGTGGTCAACGCGGGCAGCGACAGCGCCAGGGCCGCCGCGCAGGACGCCCTCGCGCACGGCATGTCCCTGGGCGTGGTGATCTGCGGCTGCGCCTCGCTCCTTGGCGCGGTGGTCACCCTGCTGCTGGTCCGCAGGAACACCGCCCGCGTGGCGGTGGGGGCGCCGGTGCCGGTGGCGTCCGCCTGATCCCACGCGCACTGAGAAGGCCGGGGCCTGTGCCCCGGCCTTCTGCCGTGCCGCCCCACGAGGAACGAGGACACCCGGCACGGGCTCCACCGATGTGCCCGGTGTGGCGACGAGTCACGACGGGTCCGGACAAGTGCCATGCTCGCCACGAATATCCGCAATCGATAACGGTCCCTGGCGGGACGGGACTTGATGCCTTGTTATGCCTTATCTTCACGACATGTCCACGCCACCGCAGCAGCCCCCTTCCACTCCGCAGCAACCCGAGCCCACCCCGCAGGACGCCGCCGCCTCCCCGCCCCCGCAGGCTGCGCCGCCCCCGCAGGCCGCGCCGCCCCCGCAGCCGCAGCAGGCCGTGCCGCCCGCCCCGCAGTCACCGGCACCCGGGCAGCAGCCGCCTGCGGTGCCGCCGCAGCCGACCGCTTACCCGTATCCGAACCCGCAGTCGCCGGCCCCGCCGAACCCCTACGCGCAGCCCACCCTCGTCAACCAGCCCGGCCAGCCGCAGCAGGCCAACCCCTATGCCCCGCAACCCGCTTACGGCTACCCGCCGGTGGCCGCCCCGCGGCCCGCCGGTGCCGGTGCGGCCGGACGGGCCGTGCTGTGGGCCGCCGTGGGAGCGGTGGTCGCCTCCGCCGCCTGGGCGGCCGGTATCTTCCTCACCGGCGGGTTCGGCAGCGGCGCGGACCTGCGCGGCTACCAGGCGCCCGCGAACCTCTGCTCCGGCGCGGACTACTCCTCGTTCAAGGACGAGTACCCCGAGGACGACTCGGCCCCGACCAAGAACGCGCTCAAGGACCCGGCCCTGGACGAGAGTTACTGCAGTCTCAGCCTCAAGAAGACCGGGTCCAGCTACGCGGACGCCTATCTCACCATGCAGGTCGACCTGCACAGGAAGACCGACCCGGGGCCGGAGTTCACGGCCACCTGGAAGAACTACGGCGACAGCCACACCGATTACGACGTGAGCCCCGTGAGCGGGATCGGCGACGAGGCCTACCTGGTCACCGAGGACACCAGCAACGGCTCCACGACCAGCGGCTCGCGGTACGCCACGCTCGCGGTCCGGGACGGCTGGATGACGTACACGATGAGCTACAGCGCGTACCTCTCCACGTACGAGAGCGACACCAACCCGCCGACCCTCGACAACGTGACGGGCTGGCTGAAGGCGGACACCAAGGCCACGCTGGAGCAGCTCAAGGGCTGACGCTCAGTCCTGGTCGAGGGCGTTGGTGATGGCCTTCACCGGGCCGTGCGAGGAGTAGCCGCCGTCGACGGTGATCTCCGCGCCGTTGACGTACGAGGCCTCGTCGGAGAGGAGGTAGACGACGAGCGGGGCCACCTCGTCGACCGTGCCCGGGCGGCCCTGGGGCGTCATGGCGAGGTGGGCGGCGACGAACACCGGGTTGGCGGTGGCCATCAGCGGGGTCTCGATGTACCCGGGGTGGATGATGTTCGTCCGGATGCCGCGCGGGGCCAGCTCCAGGGCCGCCACCTTGGACAGCCCCCGCAGCGCCCACTTGCTGGTCGTGTACGCGACCGCGTGGTGCGCGGTGAGCCCGGCGACCGAGCCGACGTTCACGATCGAGGAACCGGCCGGCATCAGCGGGGCCAGCGCCTGGATGCCGAGGAGGGCGCCGGTGGTGTTCACGGCGAAGGCCCGGTTCCAGTCGGCGAGCTCGACCTGGCCGAGCCGGGCCCGCATCGGGATGCCCGCGTTGTTCACCAGGCCGTGCACGACGTCGAGGGAGTCCGCCAGCGACGCCCAGTCCTCGGCCGAGGTCACGTCCAGGTGGACGTACCGGACGTCGAGGCCGTCGGCGCGCAGGGCCGTGGCGAGCTTCTCGCCGGCCTCGTCCAGCACGTCGGTCGCGATCACCGTGGCGCCCTCCCGGGCGGCCGCGGCCGCCTCCGCGGCTCCCTGGCCCTGTGCGGCTCCGGTGACGACGACGGTACGGCCCGCCAGACGCGTGCGGCTCACGGCTTCCACGGTTTCCTCCCAGGTGGGCGTGCGGGATGTCTCCCGTCCACGCTAGGAAGCCGCCGACAGCTCCGGAAACGCGCTCTGGGAATGGGTGGCATCCGCCCCGGCGATCTCCAGCGGCGTGTCCTCGCCCAGCGCCGTCCCGACCCTGCGCACGGTGTCCCGCAGCCAGCGGTGCGCCGGGTCGCCGTGCCGGTTGTGGTGCCAGTACATGGCCTCCACCAACGGCACGTCCGGGAACGGCGCCGGTACGACCGCACAGCGCGCGAAACTCTCGAAGCGCCGGCCCAGCCGCTCCGGGACCATGGCCACCAGGTCCGTGCCGCTCACCAGGAACGGCAGCACACTGAAGCCCGGCGTGCTGACCTGCACCTTCGGGGTGATCCCGAGGGTCTCCAGCTGACGTTCGGCGGGGGTGTGGCTCTTGCCGATGGCGCAGGCCGCGTGCGGCATCTCCGCCAGGTCCCGCAGGGTGAGGCGGCCGTCCACCAGACGCGGGTTGTCCGGGTCGACGATGCATACGAACCGGTCGTGCATCACGGCCTCGCTGACCCCGGGGAGCTGGTAGCCGAGCGGCACGATCATCAGGTCGTGGCAGCGCAGATGCGTCTCGGTCTCCAGCTGCCCGTCGACGATCGGATGGAAGTCGATCCGGATGCCCGGCGCCTCGGCGGCGATGACCCGCAGCAGCGGCTCCACGAACACCGTCATCACGTAGTCCGACATCACCACCGAGAACCGCTGGCGGCTGCGCCCCGGATCGAAGTGCCGGGTCAGCGACAGCGCCTCCTCGGCCTTCTGCAGCGAGCCCTGGACGACCGGCAGCAGCCGCTCCGCCAGGGGCGTCAGCTCGTACTCCCGGCCGACCCGGATCAGCAGCTCGTCGTTGAAGTGCCGGCGCAGCCGGGCCAGCGAGCCGCTCATCGCCGACTGGCTGGTGGACAGCCGGACGCCCGCGTGAGTGACGTTCTTCTCCTCCAGGAGTGCTTCCAGTGCCACCAGAAGATTGAGATCGATCGCTCCGAGACCCACGGATGTCCCCTTCCGGCCGGCCACGTCCTTGAAGCTTCGGTGAAACGTGAGGTTAACCAGCGGACGGCCGTCGAGGAAGGGGGTCCGCCCATCTCTCAGGAAGATGTGATGCCAGGCATCCGGTCTGGGGATACACGCAGGTGGGGGGCGTGCGCGCACCACAGGCCCCCCACAGGCTCCCGTGTTAGGGCCGGGGCGTGCGGCCCCTCTTGCGGGCCCGCGGAAGATAGGCGTCCGCCCGCCCGGGCACGATCTTGTTGGACACCGTGCCGATCCCCTCGACGGTCAGCGTCACCTCGTCCCCGGGCCGCAGCGGAGGCGGCGTGCGCTCCCCGACACGGCCCCAGTGCTCCGCCAGCGCGCCCCAGCCGCAGGTGCCCGAACCGAGGATGTCACCGGGCCGCACCCAGGCGTCCCGGCTGGCGTAGGCGATCATCTCCTCGAAGGTCCAGGAGACGTTGGCGAGGGTGTCCCGGCCGATCAGCTCACCGTTCAGGGTGACCGTCATCTCCAGGTCCAGGAAGCCGTCCGGATCCCGCCGGTCCTCCACCTCGTCGGCGGTGACCAGATACGGGCCGAGCGTGTTGGCGAAGTCCTTCCCCTTGGAGAAGCCCAGCCCGAGGTTCTTCTCCGGCTTCTGGAGATCGCGGGCCGACCAGTCGTTGAAGACCAGGTAGCCGATGATGTGGTCCTTCGCCTGCTCGGGGGTGAGGTCACGGCCGCTGCGGCCGATGACCGCGCCGACCTCCAGCTCGAAGTCGAGCACCGAGCAGCCCGCCGGGACCGGCACGTCGTCATGGGCGCCGTAGGCGGCGTGGGGGTTGGTGAAGTAGAAGTTCGGCGCCCGGTACCACTCCTCGGGCACATGCTCAAGGCCGTCCAGCGACTTCGAGACGCCCTCGATGTGCGCCTCGAACCCGACGAAGTCCCGGATGGACGGCGGCTTCAGCGGCGGCAGCAGCCGTACCTGATCCACCGTCAACTCACCCGGTGAGTTGAGGGCTTCGATGCCGGCCGCGTACAGCACCCCGTCCTCGACGAGGGACAGGAGGGTCACGCCTTCGGGCAGCGGGTGGATCACCCCGTCCCGCACCGCACCGGCGCGCTCCTCGCCCTCGTGCTCGTATGTCGCGAAACGCATGCCTCACTGCTCCCAGTGGTTGGTGTTGGTGACGGTCCCGGCGCTCAGATGGCCGGCGAAGACGCCCTTGGGATCGCGGACGGCCCGGATCTCGTTCAGCCGCCGCCACTGCTCGTCACCCATGAACCTCAACTGCCGTACGGTGAAGTCGGAGTCGCCCAGGTACTGGCCCGCGGTCACCGGCTGCATGGCCGCCATCGCCTCGTCCAGCCAGGCGCGCAGCTCGGCGTCCCGTGTGGCGTCGTCGTGCACGACATAGGTGGCGCTGTAGATCTCCGACTGCATCGAGAAGGCCATGTCGGGGAGCCGGCGCAGCGGGGCCATCGAGAACCAGATGGTGAAGGTCTGCCGGGTGGGGTGCTCGGTGAACGCCTTGCGGATCGCCGGGACGACCTCCTCGGCGCTGCCGGTCAGCCAGGCGTTGTCGACGAAGTAGCGGTGGCCCTCCGGGTTGGCGGTGCGCTGGCCCGCCAACTGTTCGGCGAGCGTGGTGGGTTGCGCCTCGACGCGGAACAGGGCCCGGTCGGCGTACGGGTTGGCGTGCAGCGGCGCGAGTGCCTCGGCGGCCTCTTCGGGGGTGTCGGTGAAGGACACGCCTGTGACCAGCAGGACATGCTCGTCCTGTTCCGGGAGCGCCTGGGTCACCGCGACGATCTCCACCAGGTCCGAGACGGTGTGGTGCGTCTCGTGCAGCCAGGTCATGACCTCGTCGAAGAGGTCGAGCGGATAGGCGTGCACGGTGTGCGCCAGGTGCCGGGGGAGGGGGCGGGTGCGCAGGTGGAAGCGGGTGACCACCCCGAAGAAGCCGGGGCCCGCACCGCGCGCCGCCCAGAACAGGTCGCTGTGCTGCGTCTCGTCGGCCCGGACCAGCTCGCCGTCCGCCGTGACGACGTCGATCGCCACGATGTTCTCGGCCGCCCAGCCCCAGCCGCGCGCGTTCCAGCCCTGCCCGCCCTGCAGCAGGAAGCCGCCGATCCCGACGGAGGGGCAGTGCCCGCCGTTGAAGAAGCGCCCGAACCCGCCGAGATACGGGTTGAGTTCGTCGCCGCCCTTGACGCCGGGCGTCGCCGTCACGATCCCGGTCGTCTCGTCGTACGACAGCTCGTGGAGGCCGCCGAGGTCGATCAGCAGCGCGTCCCGGCGCACCGACCAGGCGGCCCAGCTGTGCCCGCCGGAGCGGACGGCGACCTGCCAGCCGCGCTCCAGGGCGAGCCGCACGCCTTCGACGACGTCCTGCTCGGTGGCGGCCCTGAGCACGGCGGCGGGGGTGCGGTCGGCCGGGCGGCGGGCGTTGAAGACCCGGCCGAGACAGGCCTCCTCGAAGTCCTCGTCGCCGGGGAGGTGGAGGGTGCCGGAGAAACGGTTCGTGTTCACGTGGGGGCTCACTTAACAGCTCACTTGACGGCGATGGGGTTGACGGGGGCACCGACCGCGCCGGTGACCGGCAGGGGCGCGGCGACCAGCAGGAACTCGTGGACGCCGTCGGCCGCGCAGTCCTCCGCGAGGGCCTCCAGATCCCACATCTCGCCCAGCGGCAGGCCCATGTTGGGGATGGCGATCTGGTGCAGCGGGGACATGGCCGGCTCGGCGAACTCGTGGGGCCGTACCTCCAGGCCCCAGGTGTCGGTGGCGACGGCCGCCATCTCCGTGCGGTGCAGCCAGCCGAGGGTGGTGAAGGACAGGCCGGGCGCGGGCCCGGCCGCGTACCCGCCCCACTCGCCGAGCCGCCGTACCCGGCCCAGCTGACCGGTGCGGACGAGGACGATGTCCCCCCGCCGCACCCCCGACGTGGCACCCTGCGCCTCGACGGTGGCGCGCAGATGCTCCTCCGTGATCGCGAAGCCGTCCGGGAGTTCCCCCCGCGCGTCCCCCACGGCCCGGCCGACGTCGAGAAGCACCCCACGGCCGGTGAACGCGTCCCGCATGTGCTCGATGCCGGTCACCGAGTCGCCGTCGCCGCTGACGATCGTGCACGGACGGCCGTTCCACGCCTGCTTGTTGTCGTAGATGTGGCCCAGCCCGTCCCACTGCGTGGAGGCCTGCAGCGGCATGACGACATGGTCGTCGGCGCCGCCGAAGCCGTGCGGGAAACCCTGGGTGCCGGCGGCCGCGTCGGAGCCGGTGTCCTTCATGTAGTGCACCGGGTTGATCCGGCCCCGGAAGCCGCGCTGCGGACCGGACTCGTTGAACTCCTGGGCCAGCGAGAAGGAGCGGCCGCGCCGGACCAGACTGGCCGCGTGCGCGCGGATCGCGTCGTCGATGAAGTTGAGCGTGCCCAGCACGTCGTCCGCGCCCCAGCGGCCCCAGTTCCGGTAGGCGGCGCGGGCCTTGGCGAGCTCTTCCTCGACGGGACCCAGACGTGTCGGGGGCATCACGCGTGTCCTTTCAGCAGCAGTCCGAGAGCGTTGCCCCCGGCGATCGCGTCCCGGGCGGCCGGGTCCAGTCCGGCCGCGTCCAGGCGGGCCACCGGATCGGTCACGCCCATGTCGAAGGGGTGGTCGGTGCCCAGCACCACCCGGTCCGCACCCACCTCCTCGACCAGATGGCGCAGCGCGCGAGGGGTGTAGACGAGGGCGTCGAACCACATCCGCCGCAGATAGGAGCTGGGCGGCTCGGCGCAGCCGCGCGCGTCCGGCCGTACCGCCCAGGCGTGGTCGGAGCGGCCGATGTACGTCGGCAGATAGCCGCCGCCGTGCGCGGCCACCAGCTTCAGCCGGGGGAAGCGGTCCAGGACCCCGGTGAAGATCAGACGGGACAGCGCGACCGTGGTCTCGGTGGGCTGGCCGACCGTGTTGCCCAGGTAGTTGGAGGCGAGCCGCTCGCCGAGCGAACAGCCCCAGGGATGGACGAAGACGACCGCGCCCAGTTCCTCGGCCTTGCGCCAGACCTCGTCGTGCGCCGGGTCGGCCAGCTCGCGGCCCTCGACGGTGGTGGAGACGCTGATGCCGTACAGACCCTGCTCGGTGACCGCCCGGTCCAGCAGGGCGACCGCCAGGTCGGGGTGCTGGAGCGGCACCGTGCCCAGGCCGTGGAGCCGCTCGGGCGCGGCGGCGCAGTGCGCGGCCACGGCCTCGTTGACGGTACGGGCCAGCTGCACCGCGAGGCCGGGGCCCGCCCAGTAGTGGTGCATGGGCATCGGGCCGACCACCTGGATGTCGACGCCCATCGCGTCCAGGTCGGCGAGCCGGGCCCCGACGTCGGTGAGCTTCCCCGCCAGGCGCTGGAGCTGGGCCCGGTTGGCGGCCAGCGACTCGGGGGAGTGGGCGCGCTGCTCGGCGGCCAGCTCCGCCGCGAAGCCCTCGGTGCCGGCCACCAGGGCGTCGGCCTCCGGCACCGCGAGATGACCGTGGAAGTCGACGACGGGCGTGCTCATGCGGCCACCGTCAGCGAGGAGAGCGTCTCCGACATGATCCGGGCCGGGTCGGCGCCCGGCGTGTCCGGGTGGATCTCCCACTCGGCGAGCCGGAGGGAGTTGTCCAGCACCATGCGCACCCGCGGCAGCCGCCGGGACATGAACCGTTCCAGTGCCTTGTCCACCGGCTCGTCGGCGGTGACCAGCTCGGCCAGCAGCACCGCGTCCTCCATGCACATCGCGGCACCCTGCGCGATCAGCGGCGGACAGGCGTGCGCCGCGTCGCCGATCACCATCGTCCGGCCCCGGTGCCAGTCCTCGTCGACCAGCACCGCCTCGATCCAGCGGTAGTCGACCGCCGTGTCGTCGGGCAGTGCGGCGAGTATCTTCCCCCAGGTGCCGCCGTAGCCGGCGCCACGCTCACGCATCAGGTCGAGCGAGGCCCGCGGGCCGATCAGGGAGGCGTCCAGGTTCTCGTCCAGGAGGTAGGCGTAGCACTGCTCGTCGGAGATCGGGCTGTAGCCGGCCTTGTAGCGCGGCCCGCCGTAGTACACCTCGGCGCAGTCCATCTCGGCGGGACGCCGCGCCACCACCCGGAAGATCGACATGCCGACCGGGCGGGGCCTGGCCTCGATGCCGATGAGGGCACGCATCGCCGAGTTGATGCCGTCGGCGCCGACCACCAGGTCGTAGCGGCCGGTGGCACCGTCGGTGAAGGTGACGTCCACATGGCCGGGGGACTGGTCGAGACGGTCGACGCTCAGGCCGAGGCGGACGGTGACGCCGTGCGCGTACACCGCGTCGCACAGGGCGTCCTGCAGGTCCGAGCGGAGCGCGCCCGCCGTCGACGGCAGGTCCTCGCCGCCGGTGTGCGGGGTCTCGAGCTCGGTGATCAGACCGCCGTCGGCCCGGCGCAGCCGCATGTGGTCGAACGGCACCGCCCGGGCCAGCACCCGGTCCAGCACACCGACCGAACGCAGCGCCTTGAGCGCGTTGCCCTGGATGGTGATGCCATGGCCCACCCCGAACCACTGGGGCGAGATCTCGACCAGCTCCACCTCGACACCGCGCTGGGCGAGGGCGAGGGACAGCACACTGCCGGTGATGCCGCCGCCGACGATGAGCACCTTCTGAACGGGCATGAGCGATCCTTGCGAAAGTAGAAAGAGAAAGACGGTGGGGGTCTCGGCAGCCTTCAGCCGGTGAAGCGGGGGCCCAGCTCGTGGTAGTGCTCGACGGCCGGCGGGGCAGCGAAGAACGGGCCGACCAGGGCACGCCAGCGGGCGAACCGCTCCGACTCCCGGAACCCGACCGTGTGCGCCTCGACCGACTCCCAGCCGACCAGCAGGAGAAACGTCCGGGGCCGCTCGTCGCAGCGCAGCAGTTCGGCCCAGCGGAACCCGTCTGCCCCGGCGAGCACCTCGCGGGCCTTGCCGAAGACCTCTTCGAATTCCGCTTCCCGGCCTTCCTCGACGGTCAGCTCGGCGTGCTCGACTACCACGGTGTTCTCCTCGGGTTCGGGGTGGCATCGAGCCTGATCGGCGGCAGGTACAGGGTCAACGGATCGAGTCATCGGGAAGGGGGACGTCATCCATCCCCGACGGCGATGGAGCCGCCCGCGCGGCGAAACCGCATATGCGCAGGCAGGGCGGGAAACCGCAGGCGATGGCAGGCATCGTGAACGGCCATTTCCGCCGACCGCGTGCGATGCCTAGCGTCGAGGGCGAGCCCCCACCCGTACGAGGAGAGCCGCCCGTGCCCGAACCTTCCCCCGCCCATGCCGGACCCTTCGCGCTCGGCACCTTCCGCGGCGGCGCAGCCGCCTTCCCCGGCCTGGTCGCCGGCACGCGGGTCCGCGACCTCTCCGACCGGGCCGAGTCGGTGCGTGAGCTCTTCGAGGACTGGGACGCCTGGCTGCCCCGGCTGCACGAGCTGGCCGCCTCGGCCGACGGCACCTGGCACGACCTCGCGGACCTGAGGGTCCTGACGCCGATCGAGCCGGGCCAGATCCTGCAGAGCGGCGCCAACTACCGCAAGCACGTGGTCGATCTGGTCGCCGCCGAGAAGGAGAGCGTGCACGGCGCGACACCGGAGGAGGCACGCGCCGACGCCGAGAAGATGATGGACGAGCGGAGCCGCAACGGCGTCCCGTACATCTTCCTCGGCTCACCCCGCGCCCTGTGCGGGCCCTACGACGACGTGGTGCTGCCCGCACTCGGCGAACAGCACGACTGGGAACTCGAACTCGCCCTCGTCATCGGCAGGCCGGGCAGGGACATCCCGGCCGAGGAGGCGATGCCGTACGTCGCCGCCTACACGATCAGCAACGACCTGACGACCCGTGACCGGCTGTACCGGCCCGACCTGAAGGCCATCGGCACCGACTGGTTCACCGCCAAGAACGCCGACACCTTCCTGCCGACCGGCCCCTTCCTGGTCCCGGCGGCCTTCGTCGGCGACCCGGGCGACCTGCGGATCACGCTGCGGCACAACGGGGTGGTCCGGCAGGACGAGTCCACCAAGGACATGATCTTCGACATCCCCCGGCTGATCGCCTACGCCTCCACGACCACCACCCTGCGCCCCGGCGACCTGCTGCTCACCGGTTCACCGGCCGGCAACGGCGCGCACTGGGGGGTCTTCCTCAAGCCCGGTGACGTGATCGACGCCGAGATCACCGGCCTCGGCCATCAGCGCAACACCGTCAGGAGCCACGCATGAGCTTCCAGCCCATCACCCATCTGCGCCATGTCGACCTGGCCGTACCCGACTTCGACACCCAGCGCGCCTTCTACGGCACCACCTGGGGCCTGACCGAGGTGGCCGACGACAGCGGCGTCGCGTTCTTCGCGGCCGAGGGCAGCCCCGAGCAGTACATCGTCCGCATCCGCAAGGACGAGCGGAAGCGCATGGACCTCGTCGCCTTCGGCGCGGTCTCGCCCGCGGCGGTCGACGAACTGGCGGTACGGCTGGGCCGGGCCGGGGTGCGGATCATCCACGAGCCCCGCGCGCTGGACACCCCCGGCGGCGGTTACGGCCTGCGGTTCTTCGACCCGGACGGCCGGGTCGTGGAGGTCTCGGCGGACGTGGAGACCCGCACCCACCGCAAGATCGAGGAACGCGAGGCCATCCCGGTACGGCTCTCGCACTGTGTGGTCAACTCCCAGGACCCGGAGGGCCTGCGGGACTTCTACATCCAGCACCTGGGCTTCCGGCTCACCGACACCCTGTACTCCACGCACATGGGTGACCTCATGTACTTCCTGCGGTGCAGCCCGCTGCACCACTCCTTCGCCATCGCGCGCGGGCCCCATGTGTCGCTGCACCACGCCTCGTTCGAGATGCGCGGTGTGGAGGAGTACATGCGCGGTACCGGCCGTGCGCTGCGCGCCGGGACCCGGCTCACCTGGGGCCCGGGCCGGCACCTGGCGGGCGACAACACCTTCTCCTACTTCCACGACCCGCACGGCAACACCGTCGAGTACACCACCGAACTCGCCGTCCTCGAAGAGGACCTGTGGCACCCCGGCCGGCACGACGTCGACGACCCGATCACCCAGGACCAGTGGGGCACCGCGGACCCGATGAGCGAGTCGGTCGCCAAGGAGCAGTTCAACGACCCCGACGTGCTCTTCGAAGCGCCCCCCGTCTGATCCTCCGAGCCGAACACTCCCCAGAAAGGCCGCAGTTGTGGCAGAGATCCTGAAGCACGCCGTGCCCAAGTCCGAGGTGGCCGCCTCCCTCGACCAGGTGCGCCAGACGGTGGCGGGCGTCATCGCGGACATCCGCGAACGCGGTGACGCCGCCGTCCGCGCGTACTCCGAGAAGTTCGACAAGTGGAGCCCCGACTCCTTCCGGCTGAGCGCGGAGGAGGTCGAGAAGATCGTCGCCTCGGTGCCCCAGCAGGTCATCGACGACATCAGGTTCGTGCAGGAGCAGGTCCGTAACTTCGCCCGCCACCAGCTGGCCTCCATGGGCGAGTTCGAGGTCGAGACGCTGCCCGGTGTGAAGCTCGGCCAGAAGCACATCCCGGTGCAGGCGGCCGGCGCCTACATCCCCGGCGGCCGCTACCCGCTCACCGCCTCCGCCCACATGACCATCGTCACCGCCAAGGTGGCCGGGGTGCCCCGGGTCGTCGCCTGCACCCCGCCCATCCACGGCGAGATCCCCGCCGCCACCGTCGCCGCCATGCACCTCGCCGGCGCCGACGAGATCTGGCTGCTCGGCGGCGTCCAGGCGGTCGCCGCGATGGCCGTGGGCACCGACACCATGGAGCCGGTCAACCTGATCGCCGGACCCGGCAACGCGTACGTCGCCGAGGCCAAGCGCCAGCTCTTCGGCGAGATCGGCATCGACCTGTTCGCCGGACCCACCGAGATCCTGGTCCTCGCCGACGACCAGGCGGACCCGTTCGTCTGCGCGGTCGACCTGCTCTCCCAGGCCGAGCACGGCCCGGACTCCCCGGCCGTCCTCATCACCACCTCCCGCGAGGTCGCCGAGAAGACCGTCGCCGAGGTCGAGCGCATCCTGCCCGGCATGCCCACCCGCGACTACGCGGAGCCCGCCTGGCGCAACCACGGCCAGGTGCACGTCGTCGACTCGATCGACGAGCTGTACGAGCTCGCCGACGCGTTCGCCTTCGAGCACGTCGAGGTGCTGACGGCCGAACCGCGCCTCGCCCTGGAGAAGATGACCCAGTACGGCGCCCTGTTCCTCGGCGAGGGCACCTGTGTGTCCTTCGGCGACAAGGTCATCGGCACCAACCATGTGCTGCCCACACGTGGTGCCGCCCGCTACACCGGAGGCCTGTGGGTGGGGAAGTACCTCAAGACCGTCACCTACCAGGAGGTCACCGACACCGGGTCGCAGGCCCTGCTCGGCCGGCTGTGCGGGCGTGCCTCGCGGGTCGAACTGTTCGAGGGCCACGCCCGCTCCGGTGACGTACGGGCCGCGAAGGCCGCCGGAGACGAGCTGCCCTGGAACGAGGCGTGAGCCTGGACGGCCGTACGGCGCTGGTCACCGGCGGGGGCGGCCCGCTGGGCCGGGCCTTCGCGCTGGCGCTCGCCGACGCCGGGGCCCGGGTGATCCTCGTCGGGCGGAACGAGCAGGCACTGACCGAAGCGGCGGCTCGCGTGACGAAGGAGGGCGGCGCGGCCCGCACGGCCGTGTGCGACGTCTCGGAGCCCGGCTCCGTGCGCGCCCTGGCCGACGGACTCGCCGACGAGGACGTGTCGCTGCTCGTCAACAACGCCGGTGTCGCGGGGCCGGTCCGGCCGCTCGTCGACATCGAACCCGGCGAGTGGGACGACGTGTTCGCCGCCAACGTCCGCGGCGTCTACCTCATGTGCCGGGCGTTCCTGCCGCCCATGCTCGCCGCCGGACGGGGCGACATCGTCAACGTCGCCTCGGTCAGCGGCAAGCGCCCGCTGCTCAACCGCACGCCGTACACCGCCTCCAAGATGGCGCTGATCGGCCTCACGCGGACGCTGGCGGGCGAGGTGGGCCCCCACGGGGTCAGCGTCAACTCCCTCTCCCCGGGCCCGGTGCGCGGTCCGCGGATGGACCGCAACTTCCGGCTCACCGCCGAACTCACCGGCTGCACCGTCGAGGAGGCGGAACGGGACTTCGCCTCCCGGGCCGCACTCGGACGGCTGGTGGAGGAGGACGAGGTCGCGCAGGCCCTGGTGGCGATGGTCGCGATGCCCGGACTGTGCGGGGCGGACATCGACCTGTCGGCGGGGATGATCGCACCGGCGTGAGCACCCCGGGGGCCACGACGAGCACAACCGCATAGGGGAACACGGCGAGGTGGACGGCATGCGGGCCGTCCGCCTCGCCGTCGTGCCTGCCCGCGGTCCACGACTGTGGCGACTCTGTGTGATCGCCATGAACCAGGCGTCACGATCGAAGCCATCGGGTTCCGGGATGCGTGTGTGCGAAGTCTGTCCCCGATTTCCCAAGGCTGCTTCACTCCCACCTCAGCACCTCAGGTGCCTTCGCCGCCTTGGCTCGGGCCGGCGGCCAGTAACTCTGCGCGACGGCGCACTCCACCCGTGGAAAGGCCTGCAATGACGCTGACATCCCGACGTTCGTTCCTGATCGCCGGTTCCGCCACAGCAGCGGCCGTACTCGTTCCGGTCGCCGCCTCCGGCACCGCCACCGCCGCGCCGAAGGCGTCGGGCAAGACGATCTCCGTCGCCGCGGGGGAGACGTACGAACTGGCCGCCACCACCCAGGTCGGCCAGCTCACCATCGGCACCGGCGGCAAGATCGTCGCCCCCGACGGCTACGACATCAGCCTGACCGTCGACGGCGTGGAGACCGGCCAGCTGCTCACCGCCACCGGCGGCACCGCGACCCTCATCCAGGCCGGCACCTACCGGGGCGACGTCGTCCTCACGGTCGCCGAGTCCAACGACGTCACCTACCAGACGCTGACCTTCCCGTTCCGGCAGGCGCTGTACGTCGGCTCCGACGGCGTCGACTCCGCGAAGTCCGTGCTGTCCGCCGTCCGCGGCGGCAAGGTCACCGACGCCGCCGCCCGCAACGTGTCGATCACCTCCACCGGCGAGTGCTTCAACGGCGTCTACGTCGAGAGCGGCAGCTACACCCTGCAGAACCCCACCATCAAGCTGACCGGCAACGGCCGTTCGGACTTCGCCGGTTACGGCGCCGCCATCGTCGGCGACGGCTCCTCGGCCAACCTGGTCGTGGACGGCGCCCGGGTCAGCAACAAGGGCGTGGTCCGCACCACCGTCATCGCCAACAACGGCGCCAACGTCCTCGTCAAGGACTCCTTCCTGCGCGCTCGCAACGGCGTCCTGCCCTCCGACTACCAGGCCACCGTCGAGACCCCGTACATGGAGTCCGTACCGTGGATGCTGGGCCTGGACGGCAACGTCCGCGCCACCAACCTCATCGGCAAGAACAGCATCGCCACCTACCTCAACTCGACCGTGTTCTCCGAGACCTGGGGCGCCCTGTCGGTCGAGGGCGGCAGCGGCCTGAAGCTCACCGCGATCAACAGCCACGTCGGCAACACCGGTGACTACGGCTACGGCACCTACGCCATCGGCGACGCCACCGTCCGCGTGCTCGGCTCCCGCTTCGACGTCGGTTCCTACGCGACGATCATCGCCGGCCCGGCCGCCGTCGTGCACTACGGCGACAGCACCCGCGACGCCGTCGCCGCGCTCAACACCGAGCTGTCGCTCGGCCTGTCCAACGCCGAGCTGCGGAGCATCCCGGAGCGCAGCACGGTGGTCAACTCCGGCCACTTCGGCTACATGTTCTTCGGCGCCGGCCAGCTCACCCTCGACGGCGGCACGGTCATCAACTCCGAGCGGGCCACCTTCCTCAACAAGGGCCAGCAGACCACCATCAAGGTCGACGGCTCGAAGGGCGCCCGGCTCAACCCGCGCGACGGGATCATCCTGCAGATGATCGAGCTGGACGACCCGGGCCCGGTCATGGTCAACGGCAAGATGATGAACGTCGGCGTCTACACCGAGCCCACCACCGACCCCACGAAGAACTCGTCCTTCGACGTCACCGCCGTCCACTCCACCGACGGTGCCGCCACCTTCAGCGCCATCAAGCTGAAGGGCGACTTCTACAACGGCGTGCGCAACGGCAAGAACATGGTCCTCACCTTCGAGGGCTCCAGCGTCGAGGGCGTCATCTCGGCGACCAAGGCCAAGCACCGGGTGTCCTCGATCGACTCGTCCACCTTCTACGAGCTCGGCATCGTCACCAACACCGTGCAGGCCGCCGTCAACAACGGCGTGGTCGTCCAGCTGAACAGCGGCTCGACCTGGACGGTCACCGGCACGTCGTACCTGACCAGCCTCACCCTCGCCGCCGACGCGTCGGTCAAGGCGCCCCGCGGCAGGACCGTGAAGCTGACCGTGGACGGCACCGAGACGGCCCTCACCGCCGGCTCCAGCTACACGGGCGCCCTCACGCTCACCGTGGCGTGACATCCGGCGCCGTGGCGTGACACCCGGCCGGAGGCGCGGTCCCTTCCACGGGCCGCGCCTCCGCCGTGTCCGGCGCCGGCCGCTCCCGTAGGCTGGCCGGATGTTCAGCCCCGAAGGCCCCAGCCTCCGTGAACTCGCCGTCCAGGCCCTGTCCTCGGTCGAGCACGGCTACGACCTGCTGGCCCCGAAGTTCGACCACACCCCCTTCCGGACACCGGACTCGGTCCTGGAGGCGGCCGCGAAGGCGCTCACCCCGCTCGGCCCGTTCGAGGACGGCCTCGACCTGTGCTGCGGCACCGGCGCCGGTCTGGACGTGCTGGCCCAGGTGTGCCGGAACGGCGTCACCGGCGTCGACTTCAGCGCCGGCATGCTCGACGTCGCCCGGCGGCTGCCCCCGCCCGAAGGGCCGGACGTCCACTGGGTGCAGGCCGACGCCCGGAGCCTGCCGTTCGGGCCCGCCTTCGACCTGGTCGTCAGCTTCGGGGCGTTCGGGCACTTCCTGCCCCGCGAGCTGCCCGGCCTCTTCGACCAGGTCCACTCGGTCCTGCGGCCGGGCGGCACCTTCGCCTTCCCGGTCCTCGCCCCGCCGCGCCCCACCAGCCCCGGATTCTGGATGCTGCTCGGCTTCGACGCCGTGATGCGGGTGCGCAACGCCCTGTGGCGCCCGCCGTTCGTCATGTACTACCGCGCCTTCCGGCTCGGCGAAGTACTGCGGGAACTGGAACGGGCCGGGTTCGCGACGGACCTGTACCCGCTGCCCGAGTTCGGCGACCGCGGCGACGGCAGCCCCCGTGCCCGGCTGGTCGCGGCCAGGAAGATCAGCCCGCGGCCGGGACCGTGAACTCGTGGACCAGCGTGTGCTGCTGGGCGTCCACCGCACCGGGCGGGCCTCACAGACCGGCGTAGAGGGCCTCGACCAGGGCCGTCTTGCGGGGGTCATCGGCGATCCGCGGCCCCATCCGGTTCATCACATAGCCCAGCGACACCCCCGCCTCCGGGTCGGCCAGCCCGCAGGAACCGCCGAATCCGTCATGCCCGAAGGCCCGTGGGTTCGGCCCGTACGAGCCGTTCGCCCCGCTCAGCCACAGCCCCAGCGCAACCTCGGTCTCATGCTCGAAACCCGCCCCGAGCACCAGGTCACGGCAGCTGCCCTGCCCCTCGCGCACCCGCTCGGCCGCCTCCGGCGACAGCAGGCGCAGGCCGCCGTACTCGCCCCGGCCCGCGAACACGCCGTACAGCGCCGCGACCGCGCGGGCCGTACCGTGCCCGTTGGCCGCCGGGATCTCGGCCGCCCGCCACTCGGGTGTGTTCGCCGCGCTCGCGCCCACCCCCGGATTGGCCAGGGCGGCGACCGCAGCGGGCGCCAACTGGCTGAAGATCGCGGCCTGTTCGCTGTCCGACACGACCCGGGGGTGCTCCAGCTCCGCCGCCCGCCCGGACTCCTTCTCCGGCAGTCCCACGGTGAAGTCGATCCCCAGCGGCCCGGTCACCTCCCGCTCCAGGAACGCCCCCGGCATCAGCCCCGACACCCGCCGCACGACCTCGCCGACCAGGAAGCCGAAGGTCAGCGCGTGGTACCCGGACCGGGTCCCCGGCTCCCACCAGGGCTCCGTCGCCGCCAGCCGCGCGGTCGTCGACTCCCAGTCGTACAGGTCCTGGAGCGAGTGCGGCTCACGCAGACCGGACAGCCCGGCGCGGTGTGAGAGCAGATGACGGACCAGGACCCGCTCCTTGCCGGCCGCGGCGAACTCCGGCCAGTAGTCGGCGACCGGCGCGTCCAGGTCGAGCAGCCCCCGGTCGGCCAGGATGTGCGCGCACAGCGCCACCGCACCCTTGGTGGTCGACCAGACGTTGACCACGGTGTCCCGCTCCCACGGCCGGCTGTGCGCCGGGTCGGCCCAGCCGCCCCACAGATCCACCACCGTCTCGCCGCCGACCGTCACCGCCACGGCGGCACCCAGCTCCTCCCGGTCGCGGAAGTTCTCCTCGAAGGCTTCCCGCACCGCCGCGAAACGCGGTTCGCAGTGGCCGTGGACCTGGGGTTCGTGCTCGGACATGCGCCCTCCGTCGTACGCCGGAAACCCGGACCGCGACGCTGCGGCCCGGGCACCCCGAACGTACCGACTGGTCGGACTGGAGGGAAGGTCAGCGGAAGAAGAGGTTCCCGGACGGCTCCCGATGCCCCTCGACGGTGTGCCAGTAGTCCCGGGTCTCCACCGCCAGGCCCCGCGTGTCGAAGCGCACGAACACGCACCCGGCCAGCGTGGCCGCCGCACCCTCCTCCTCCGAGAACACCCGGAACTCGGCCACCGCGACCCCGTCGGGGCCGACCAGCGGGGCCGAGAACCGCACGTCCGTCACCCGCTCCCCGTCGAACGACCGGCGCAGATACGCGGCCAGCTCGTCCCGCCCCCGGTGCGGTGCGCGGAACGGCATCGAACGGTGCACACAGTCCTCGGCGTACAGGGCGAGCAGCGCGTCCACGTCGTGCGCGGCCCAGCCCCGCTCCCAGACCCGGACGAACCGCTCGGCGGCCTCACGCGTGTCCATGTCCGCCGGCCCCTCAGGCGTACGCGCGCAGCCAGCGCACCTTCGCCGCCTCGTGGTACGGGCCGCCGCCCTCGTGGTCGTTGAAGTCGTACACCTCGATCGCCTTGTCCTCGTGCGCCCAGGAGTTGAAGGCCGCGTAGACCGTGGACGGCGGGCAGGTCTGGTCCTCCAGGGCCGCGGAGAACAGCGCCGGGGCGCTGCCGCGCGCCGCGAAGTGCACGCCGTCGAAGTAGGACAGGGTGCGCTGGACGTCCGCCGAGCGGCCGCGGTGCGTCTTGAGGAACAGGCCGATCTCACGGTACGGGTGGCGGTCCGTCAGGACGGTGGCACGCGGGAAGTCGCACAGGAACGGCACGTCCGGGGCGACCGCGACCAGGTCAGGGACCAGACCGCCGACCGCGATGGTGATGCCGCCGCCCTGGCTGGCGCCGAGCGCCACGGTCCGCGCCGAGTCCGTCAGCGGGTGCGAGCGCGCCGCCTCGACCGCGCGGACCGCGTCCGTGTACACCCGGCGGTAGTAGTAGTTCTCGGGCGTGTCGATGCCCCGCGTCATGAACCCGGGATACGCCGGCGCGCCGCCCACCGGGTCGGCGGTGCCGCCCCCGCCGCCCCAGGCGCTGCCCTGGCCGCGGGTGTCCATCACGAAGTGCGCCCGTCCGGTCGACGCCCACAGCAGGTTCTCGTGCGGCAGCCCGCGCCCGCCGCCGTACCCGATGAACTCCACGACCAGCGGCAGCGGTCCGGTGGCGCCGGCCGGCAGCCGCAGCCAGCCCTTGACCGGGTGGCCGCCGAACCCGGCGAACGTCACGTCGTACACCTCGACCGTGGACAGCCCGGTGTCGACCGGCTCGAAACGGGCGTCCAGATCGTGCTCGCGGGCCTCCTGGAGCGTCTTGGACCAGAAGGCGTCGAAGTCCTCGGGCGCCACCGACGCACTGCGGTGTTCACGGAGTTCGTCGAGAGGAAGGTCGAACAGGGCCATCAACGACCGCCTTTGCGAAGGGTAGGTGCGGATGATCACACCGTACGTGGGTGGTCCGACGACTCGCCAGGCCTGTGCGGCCTCCGGCCTCTACGGTGACCCCATGCCGGCTGCTGTTGATCTGCTGGTCAAGGACGCCGGGTCGCTCGTCGTGGACGACGGGCGGGAGATCCCGGACGGCTGGGTGGCCACGGCGGGTGGTCGGGTCACCTCGGCCGGGGCGGCGGGCGGCGGGCGGCGGGCGGCGGGCGGCCGGCTCCGTCTTCGACCGGCACGGCGGAGCCGGAACCCTCACCGACCCCGCACGGGCATCGGCGCACACCTAGGGGGTGTCAGGCGCGCCCTCGGGTCCAGTCCGGGCCGGTGCGTGCCCACTCCTGCTCCCACTCGGCGAGCCGGTGGCGCAGCGCGACCCGGCGCACGACGCCGTGGCCGAGCAGGACCACGGCCGCCGCGCCGCTCGCCCCGCACAGGCCCACGGTGACCGCGTGCTGCCAGACGGCGACCTCGTTCGGCGGCGGGGCGACACCGTGCCCCTGACGGTCGAACCACACGTCCACCACGTCACCGGTCCGGGTCCCCGCCGGCACCCGGGCCAGGGCCGTCCGCGTCCCCTTGCCGGGTTCGGTCCACCGGACGTCCGCCTGGTAGGCCTGCTCCCGGTCGCCGCCCTGCACCGACGGCAGCTGCTGCGGCGTGTCGCCGACGACCACGGCCCGGATCCTGTGCCGCTCGGCCCGCTCGACCGTCGCGACCGCCCGCGCCTGGTCGTGGGCCCACAGGCCCGCCATCGCCCCGACCAGGGGCGCACCCACGCACAGCAGGACCGCGACGACCAGTGCGGTCCACGCCTCGACCACGTCCGAACTGCGCCGCAGCGGGTTCTGCCGCCAGCGCCAGCCACGCATCCGGGTACGCATGTCGACCTCCTCGCCGCAACGGGAGCCGAAGGGCCGGACAGCCGGTCCGCAGCTCCCAGCGTGCCCCGCCTGCACGCGAGCGTCCACATCGGTGTGGTACCCCGTACGGAGCACCTGGCTCACCTGCCGGGGCCGCGGACGGCACATCGGCCGAAGCACACGTTCCGGCGCGCGCCGCACACCAGGCCCCGGCGCCCCGGGGTACCCGCACCGCACGCCCCCGGGCAGGTCACCCCGGGCAGGTCACTCCCCGGGACGTTCCCCCCGGGACGGTCGCTCAGCCGAACCGCTCGATGCGGATCCGGTCCACCGGCTGGCCCGCCGCCACCAGCAGCCGCGAGGCATGCTCCGCGAACCCGTTGGAGCCGCACACATAGGCCTCCCACCCACCGGCTGGCTGCTCGGCCAGGAGCGGGGCCACATGTGCGGCGGCCATACGTCCCACCGGCACACCCTCCGGCGCGGTCCGGGTGAACACGGCCGTGGTCTCCGCGCCCAGCTCCCGCGCGTAGATCAGCTCCTCGGGGGAGCGTGCCGACACCACCAGGCGCAGCGGCACGTCCAGCGCCCGGGCCCGGTGGTGCCGGACCATCGACATCAGCGGTACGACCCCGGAACCGGCGCCGACCAGCAGCGCGGGCCGGTCGCCCGGCCAGGCGAAGAAGCCGCTCAGCGGGCCGCGCACCTCGACGGTGTCACCGGGCCTGGCCACCGTGTGGAACCAGCCGGACACCTCGCCGCCCTCCACATGGTCCAGCGTCAGCTCGATGTGCCCGGAGTCGTCCGGCGCCGAGGCGAGGGAGTAGTGGCGCTGGGCCACATAGCCGTCCCCGGCGGTCAGCCGCAGCATCAGGTGCTGTCCCGGCAGATGCCCCGCCCAGGCCGGCACCGCGAACCGGAAGGTCGCCGCGTGCGGGGTCTCGCGCCGTATCGCGGTGAGGGTGGCCGACTGCCACACCGCCGCCGCCCGGTTGCTGACCGCGATACGCCCGGGCACCGCGAAACGGGTGCGGGGAGTGAAAGGCTCCGTCGCCGAATCAGTCACCGGAGTACCTCTGCTCCTCCCACGGGTTGCCCCGCGCGTGATAGCCGTTCTGCTCCCAGAAACCCGGCTCGTCGTGGTCGAGGAGGGTGATGCCCGCGATCCACTTGGCGCTCTTCCAGAAGTACAGGTGGGGCACCAGCAGCCGGGCCGGTCCGCCGTGCTCGGCGGGCAGCGGCTCGCCCTCGTACTCGAAGGCGATCCAGGCCCGCCCGCCGGTGAGGTCCGCGAGCGGCAGGTTCGTGGTGTAACCCGTGTGCGAGTAGGCGACGGCATGTGTGGCGGACCCATGGGGGCGGACCACATCGAAGAACGCGTCCAGTGAGACGCCCCCGAACCGCACCCCGAACTTCGACCAGCTGGTCACACAGTGGATGTCGCCCTCGTACGCCGTCGCGGGCAGCGCCCGCGCCGTGTCCCAGTCCCAGGTGCGGGGCTCGGCCACCAGTCCGTCGATCCGGAACGACCAGTCGGCCGGCGCCAGCTCCGGGGTCACCTCGGCGGAGAGCACCGGCCAGTCGTCGCCCGCGTCGTACTGGCCCGGGGGCAGCCCGGCGTTGGGTGTGCGGGGGCGGCCGGTGAAGCCCCGGGTGACGTTCATGGTTCAACCGTACGACGTCCCACCGAGTGCTCCGGACCAGGTCAGGGCCCCGATCATTGCAGCCGTATGAACGATCCGCGGGCCCGGGAATAGCGGCCGCGCGCTCGTCCTTGGCGCTGAGTGCCGCTGCCGGGACACCGGTGACAGCACCAGAGAGCGAGGAAACACGATGCCCAAGGCGTACGTCTACACCAGGCACGGCGGGCCCGACACCGAGGCCTTCGCCGACGTGGACCGGCCGAGTCCCGGCCCCGGTGAGCTGCTGATCGCGGTGCGCGCGGCGGGGGTGAACCCGGTGGACTGGAAGCTGCGCAACGGCTTCCGACGCCCGGGTGAGGGCGAGGCGCGCTTCCCGGTCGTCCTCGGCAGCGAGGCCGCCGGTGTCGTCGAGGAGATCGGCGAGGGCGTGACCGGGTTCGCCGTCGGCGACGAGGTCTTCGGCAACACGCCCGGCGGCGCGTTCGCCGAGTACGCCCTGCTGCCGGCGGCCGTGACCGCGCACAAGCCCGCCGCGCTCTCCTTCACCGACGCCGCCACCCTGCCGGTCGCCGCGGCCACCGGCTACGACGGTGTGCGCCAGCTCGACCTGCCCGAGGGCGCGACCCTGCTGGTCGTGGGCGCAGGCGGCGGGGTCGGCGCGGCGGCCGTGCAGATCGCCCGCGCCTGGGGGCTGCGGGTCGTGGGCGTGGCGAGCGAGGCCAAGAAGGACTTCGTCGAGTCGCTCGGCGCCGTGCACGTGGCCTCCGGTCCCGACCTGGCCGAGCGGGTACGGGCGGCCGTACCCCAGGGCGTGGACGGGGTCTACGACCTGGTCGGCGGAGAGGCCCTTGCGGAGGCGGCCACCCTGCTCGCCGACCGCACCGGGCTGATCACCGCGGGCGCCTCGCCCGAGACCGTCGCCGCGCTGGGCGGCGCCCGGGTCGCGCGGGCCCGTACCGCCGCGGTCCTGGACGAGGTGGCCGAGCTCGTCGTGGGCGGTGAACTCGACCCGCATGTCTCGGGGACCTTCCCGCTCGACCAGGCCGACCGGGCGCTGCGCGCGGTCGAGGGCGGGCACACCCGCGGCAAGATCGTGATCGAGGTCGCGATATGAGCCTTCCGGGCCCCGCCGAGGGTGCCGGGCACGCCCCGCACATCCTGGACAACCCCGCCCTCGCCTCGCTCACCGGACCCCACGCCCACTTCGCCGAACGGCGTGGCCGCATCCTGCGCTACCCGGTCGACGTCTCCCCGTGGCTGGCCCTGCCCGGCGAGCCCGACGCCGGCGACTGGGCGGATCTCGCCGCGCTGTCCGGGCCCGGCACGGAGGTCGGCCTGCCCGGCTTCCGCGGCGAGCTCCCGTTCGGCTGGGAGCTGACGATGAACATCGCGGGCGTGCAGCTGGTGGACGAGGGCATGGAGGCGGTCCCGGAGCCGGAGGCGGTCCGGCTCGGCCACGCCGACGTGCCCGAGATGCTCGACCTGGTCGAACGCACCCGGCCCGGACCGTTCCTGCCCCGCACCGTCGAACTCGGCACCTATCTGGGCATCCGGCGCGACGGCAGGCTGATCGCGATGGCGGGGGAGCGGCTGCACCCGCCCGGCTGGACCGAGATCAGCGCGGTCTGCACCGACCCGGCGTACCGCGGCGAGGGCCTCGCGACCCGGCTGATCCGCGCGGTCGCGCACGGCATCCGGGAACGCGGTGAGATCCCGTTCCTGCACACCGGCGCCGAGAACACCACCGCGATCCGGCTGTACGAGTCCCTCGGATTCCGGCTGCGCCGCCGTACCGCCTTCCTCGCGGCCCGGGTGCCGCAGCCGCTCGGTCAGTCCTCGCCGGTGCCCGCCGACGTCCCGGCGTTGTAGCGCTCCAGGTACCCGGCGAACCTGACCAGGTCCTCCTCCGGCCAGTCCGCCAGCCGCTCCCGGAAGGCGGCCCGGCGGCTGTGCGTGACCTGGGCGAGGATCTCCTGCCCGGCCTCCGTCAGATGCAGCACCTGGACCCGGTGGTCCTCCGGGTCCAGGCGCCGCTCGATCAGCCCCGCCCGCTCCAGCGCCGCCACCTGCCGGCTGACCGTCGACTTGTCCAGCGCGTAGTGCGCGGCCAGGTCGGTCGCCCGGCAGCCACCGCTCTCCTCCAGATGCCCGAGCAGCGTGTACGACACCAACGACAGCTCGGGGTGCATGCGCCCGGCCGACGCCCGGGCCCGGCGCGCGAAGATCGTCATCTCGCGCTGGATGGTCTCGACGGCCGTCTCCGCGGCTGTCACGGGAACACCTTCAACGGCGGTACCTGCACCGGCAACGCGCTCACGGGAATACCTCCTCCGACGGTCTAGTTGTACAGTACAACTTGAATGTGAGTTGTATAAGCCAACTAGTTCGCTCGAATGATTTCGGGAGAATCGGAAGATCTGGAGGTCGTACGCGATGAGGTCACCGGCACTGCGCCATGTGCTCACGCACCTGATCACCCCGCTGCTGATGTGCCTGGGCATGGGGCTCGCGTACATGGGAGCGTTCGTCCACCCGGAGCCCAACCACCTGCCCGTGGCCGTGGTCGGCGCCGGACCGAAGGCGAAGGTGTTCGCGCAGACCGTCAAGGACACCGCCGGTGACAAGCTCGACGTCCGTACCGTCCCGACCCGCGCCGAGGCCGTGCACCTGCTCAGGGCCCGTACCGTGACCGGCGCGTATGTGCCGAGCGCCAGGACACCGGAACTGCTCGTCGCGAGCGCCGCCTCCGACATGGGCGCCACCGCCGTGGAGAAGGTCTTCATCCCGGTCGCAGCCGAGGCGGGCGTCCCGCTCAAGGTCACCGACGTGGCCGAGCCCGTCGCCGACGACCCCACAGGACAGGGCCTGTTCTTCCTTCTCATCGCGGTCAGCATCGGCTCCTACGCCTCCGTCGCCGCCCTCGGCGCGGCCGGCGGCACGCTTCCCATGCGGATCCGCGCCCTGCTGGCACTCGGCGTCTCCGCCGTCGTCGGCGGCATCGGCGCGCTGCTCGCCGGCCCGGTGTTCCACCTCGCCCACCACGACCTGGCCGGCGTCTGGGGCATGGCCTGGCTCTACTCCGCGGGCATCCTGTTCATCGGCGTGGGCCTGCACACCTTCCTCAAGCGGTGGACCACGCTGACCATGATGGTGCTGTTCGTGATGCTCAACTTCACCAGCTCCGGCGGGTTGTTCCGCCCCGAGCTGCAGAACGGCTTCTTCGGCGCCCTGCACGCCTTCTGGAACGGCGCCGGCCTCGTCGAGGGCGCCCGCAGTCTGCTGTACTTCGGCGGCGACGGCCTGAACCGGAACGTGTGGACCCTGGCGGTCTGGCTGCTGGCCGGCCTCGCGGTCACCGCGATCGCGGCGGCGTACGAGCGGCGCGGGGCGGTTCCGGCCGCGGCCGTGGCCGTACCCGAGTCACCTGCCGAACCGGCCCGGGACGCCGAGGAGGAGGCCGAGGAGGAGGCCCAGGAGACGGTCGGCGTCTGACCGCCTGCCCGGCCTCCGGATAGGCTCTCGGCGATGCCTTCACTCTCCGACTCCACCACCGCCGTCGTCTCCGCGTTGCGCGCCGCGGGCTGCGTCTTCGCCGAGGACGAGGCCGAGTTGATCCTCGCCACCGCCCGCACCCCGGACGAACTGGCCACGATGGTCGACCGGCGCGCCGCCGGACAGCCCCTCGAACACGTCCTCGGCTGGGCCGGGTTCCACGGCCTGCGGGTGCTGGTGGAACCCGGCGTGTTCGTGCCCCGCCGCCGTACCGAGTTCCTGGTCGACCAGGCACTGGACCGGGCCCCCGGCGCGTCCGTCGTCGTCGACCTGTGCTGCGGCTCCGGCGCGGTCGGCGCTGCCCTCGCCGCCGCCCTCGGGGACGTCGAGCTGCACGCCGCCGACATCGACCCGGCCGCGGTCGGCTGCGCCCGCCACAACATCGCTCCCTACGGCGGCCACGCCCACACCGGCGACCTGTTCGACGCCCTGCCCGCCGACCTGCGCGGCCGGGTCGGGATCCTCGCGGCCAACGTGCCGTACGTCCCCAGCGGCGAGGTGGGACTGCTGCCCGCCGAGGCCCGCGACCACGAGCCGCTGGTCGCCCTCGACGGCGGCGGCGACGGGCTCGACATACTGCGCAGGGTCGCCGCCGGGGCACCCCGGTGGCTGGCGCCGGGCGGCTGCGTCCTCGTCGAGACCAGCGAGCGTCAGGCCGCCGCCGCCGTGGACACCTTCCGCCACGCCGGACTGACCACCCGGCTCGCGGTCTCGGAGGAGCTGTACGCCAACGTCGTGATCGGAGTACGCGACTAGGTCGTCGCCCCGCTGCCCGAGGGGCTGGGGGCCGGGGAGGGGTTGCCGGGGCGGTGCCACGGGCCGCCGCGGTCGTGCATGGCGCCGCCGCGGCCCATGCCCATGAAGTCGCCCGAGAACGCGCCGGAGGCCGTCAGCTTGTCGTCGCTCCCGCGTGTGCCGACCAGGAACGCCTTCGCGTCCTTCTTCAGCGAGCCGGCATCGCCGCGCACCTTGACGTCCGAGCCCACGGTCCACGTCCACGACGTACCGTCGTCGCTCTTCACCGTGACCTGGTCGCCGTCCACCTTCTCGACCGTGCCCCGCTGCCAGACCCGTACGACGTACTTGCCGGTGTCCGGATCCTTGACCGTCGCCTCGCCGTGCACTCCCATGCCGCCCATGCCGAACCAGCCGTGCCCGGGGCTGCGCCCGCCCGGTGCCGAGGGCGCCGACGGCGCGCCGGAGGCGGCCGGGGCGGCGGGGCCGCTTCCGCCGGAACCGGCGGCGAACGCCGCCGTCCCGCCGAGGGCGAGTGCTCCGGCCACGAAGGCCACGGTCACCGCGCGGGTACGGACCGACTGACGGCGCCAGCGGTCGCGCAGCGGCGCGCCGGGCTCGCGGTCGGGTCCCACCCCCGACAGCACCTCCCACTCCGGGGCGGCCTGCGGGGGACGGTCGGGCATCGGCGGGATCGACGGGTCGGTTCCGTCGCCGTCACGGCGGTGTTCCTGCTCCGGTTCGTGCGTCACGGCTCGCTCCCATCGGCGAACGGCACACGGCATCGCGCGGTGCATGCCTCTCTGTGAATTGTGGGAGCCCGCCGATAAGAACCTGGTAATCAGTCCCTGTGAATCCGATGAACGCACCTGCGCCGAACGGGCCGCCGATCCGTTCCGCTAGGCCAGTTCCTGCGCCCGCGCGATGAGCAGCGCCACGTCGTCGTGGTTGTCCGGGTGGTGCAGTTCCCGCAGCAGCAGGTCGCAGGCCTCCTCCAGCGGGCGGGCGGGGTCGTCCAGGAGGGCCAGCAGCGCGTCCAGCCGCTCGTCCAGGGAGTGGCTGCGGGTCTCGACCAGACCGTCGGTGTAGAACACCAGCTCGTCGCCCGGCTCGAAGTCCACGGTGGTCGTGGCGAACGGGACTCCGCCGACGCCCAGCGGCACCCCGGTGGGCAGGTCGAGGAGTTCCGGCGGCCGGCCGGGGCGGACCCGGGCCGGGGGCAGATGGCCGGCGTTGGCGATCCGGCACTGGCGCAGACGCGGGTCGTGCACGGCGTACACGCAGGTCGCGATGGAGTGGTCGAGGCCCGAGGTGGTCTTGTCCAGGTGTTCGAGCAGCACCGCCGGATCCAGGCCCAGATAGGCCAGGGTGGTGGTCGCGGTGCGCAGCCGGCCCATGGTCGCGGCCGCGTTGATGCCGCTGCCCATCACATCGCCCACCACCAGCGCCGTCCTGCCGCCCTCCAGCGGGATCACGTCGAACCAGTCGCCGCCCACCTCGACGGTCTCGCCCGCCGGCTGGTAGCGGGAGGCGACCTCCAGGCCCGTGGTCACCCGGGGATGGGTCGGCAGCAGACTGCGCTGGAGGGTCAGCGCGGTGGTGCGGGCGTTCTGGTACCAGCGGGCGTTGTCGATCTGCACGGCCGCCCGCGCCGCCAGTTCCCGGGCCAGCAGCAGATCGTCGTCGTCGAAGGGCGACGGATTGCGGGTGCGCTTGAGTTCGAGGGCGCCCAGCACCTCGCCGCGCGCGATCAGCGGCACGGCCAGGTAGGAGTGCACCCCGGCCCGGCCCAGCAGCACGGCGGCCTCGGGGGAGGCCGCGATCCTCGGCATGTCCTCGTCCTCGACCTGCGGGACGACGACGGCCTCCCCGGTACGTACGCACGCGGTGATCAGCCGGTCCGGCGCGTACCGGGCGACCGTGCCCGGCGCGTCGGCGGCCCGGACCGCGTCCGCCGCCTGTTCCGCGCGCACCGCGAGGGCGCGGATCACGGCCGGCTCGGCAGGGCCCAGCGTGCTGCGCCGGCCCTCCACCACGGCGTCCAGCAGCTCCACGGAGGCCACGTCCGCCAGCTCCGGCACGGCCACGTCGGCCAGCTCACGGGCGGTGCGGTCCAGGTCCAGGGTGGTGCCGATACGGGCGGAGGCGTCGGCGATCACGGCCAGGCGGCGGCGCGCGTTCTCGGCCTCGACACCGGCCCGGAACGCCTCGGTGATGTCCACCACCGAGGCCGCCACGCCCAGCACGTTGTCGAGGGCGTCCTCCAGCCGGTAGACCGACACCGACCAGATGTGCTCCTCGTCCGGGTCGGCCGGCGTACGGCCCACTGCGGACTCGTCGATGACCGGCTCGCCGGTCCGCAGCACCCGCAGGTAGGCCGACTCCAGGGCGTCGGCGTCCAGGGAGGGCAGCACCTCGCGAATCGTCCGCCCCACATGCTCCGCGGCCGGGACACCGTTCATACGCTCCATCGCCGGGTTGACCGACACGAACCGCAGCTGCGTGTCGAGGACGGCCAGCCCGATCGGCGACTGCTTCACGATGCGCTCGGACAGGGCCACGTCCTGCTCCAGCCGGCGCACCGTCGACTGGTCGGCGGCGAGGCCCAGCGCGAACACGTCGCCGTTGTCGTCCATGAGCCGCATGTTGCGGAACTCCACCACATGGGTGGTGCCGTCCTTGTGCCGGATCGGGAAGCCGCCGGCCCAGCTCTGGCCGGTGCTCATCACGTCCGCGAACAGCTTGCCGACCAGTTCGACATGGCGCTCGTGCACCATCAGCCGGGCCGCGTACTGGCCCAGCGCCTCGCGGGCCGAGTAGCCGAACAGCTCCTCGGCCTGGGGGCTCCACAGCACGATGCGGCCCTTGGCGTCCAGCACGACCGAGGCCATGCCCAGGACGTCGAGCAGTCCGCCCGGCCGCACGGGTCCGCGCACCGGTCCCTCGTCCTCGGCCACCGAAGCCTCGGCTGGACTCATCGCACGCACCGCCTTCGAACCTTCGCACGGCACGTCGTCCCCCGTGCCGACTCCCCTTGTTCTACCGCGCTCACACCTGACTCTCCGACGTCGCCGCCGACTTTTCCACCCTCTCTCAACACGACGGCATCCGTACGGCGAAGCAACCACAGGGGCGGCCGGGGCGTGAGTTCACCTTCCCGTCCCCGTTGCCGGTCTGTACATGCCTGTCAGGTACGCGACAGACTGGCCGCCGCACGCGCGTCCCACCCCCCAGATACCGAGGAGTAGGCTTCGATGCCCGCGTCCACCCGGCAACGTTGTCGCGCAGGCCTGACCGCCCTGATCGCCCTCGCCGCGACCTTCGCCCTGTCGACCGGTCCGGCCGCCGCCGCCGACACCTGGACCGAGACCGGTTCCGACCATGCCGATGCGCTCACCGAGAGCCAGGGCCTGACCTCCGTGGAGGTCCCCGCCAACAGCCCCAACCGGTACACCGGCATCGGCACCATCCCCGTCAGCGTCTCCAGCCGCGGCTGGAACCACGTCGGCGACCCCGACGAGTCCTACGACGGCTACTACGTCGAGCCGTACCAGGCGGACTCCGGAACCGCCAAGATGTACCGGGTGCAGGCCCCCGACGGCACCTGGTCGGAGTACGTCCACACGCTCGCCTCCGGCGAGGCCCTCAACAACTCCTGGGACGCGATCTCGCCCGACAGCCAGTACATGCTCTCCGGCGAGTACGGCACGATGACCCGCTTCCTGGTCTTCCCGACGCCGGGCGCCAACAGGAGCACCTCGCCCTCCGCGAACCTCCCGCTGGCCTCCGTCGTGAACCTGGACCATGCCGTGCGCGACGTCCAGGGCTGCGACTTCTCCGGTGCGACCACGCTTCTGTGCTCCTCGGACGACCCGGACGGCAGCCTCTTCGGCTACACCAAGCCGCTCCTGCAGATCGACCTGTCCGCCCAGCCCGGCACGAGCGACGTCACCGGTCATGTCACCGCGCTGCGCCAGCTCCCGCTGCGCAGCTCCTGCTCGGGCACCTTCGAGGCCGAGGGCATCGACTACGACCGGCGCACCGGCACCCTGCGCGTCATCGTGATGTCGCCCGGGTTCTGCGTCCTCACGGACAGCAAGACGTACAAGTTCACGCGCGGCTGAGCCGCCGCGCGGGTGGTGCACCGCCCGGAAATCGGTGCTTTTCTGTTGGCATGGCGCGGTTCGCGGGGGAACCCGTGACACCGCGCCATCGCCATGAGAGGAGCGATCACGATGGTCCGTGAGCGACTGCACGAGGAACCCGTCTCCCTCGAGATCAGCGGATGCAGCAAGGAGGACGCCCGGATCGTGTTCGACGCGCTGTGCCAGTGCTTCGAGTCCGACCGGGCCGCCGAGGACGTGCCGCAACAGCTCCACGAGACCCGCCCGATGGTGTGGCTCGGCACGTTCGAGGTCACCGACGCCCACGAGTGCACCCCGCCGCCCCGGCTCTCGGCCACGGTCGAGGCCGACGCGCAGGGCGGCTACTGGGCGATCGACCGGCTCCGTACGACCCTCGACTCCCTGTTCGCGGTACGGAACCTGTCGTCCGCCTCGGGCGACCAGGAGAGGGAGCTGCATGTGCTGCTCGGGAGCCGGTGAGCGTACCGGTTGAAGGTCGAGCTGTTGTGCAACTAGTTGCATAAACCGTGCGCGGTCCTCTACAACTACGGTGACGACACCGCGCACGGAGGCCCCGATGAGCCGTTACCCGCACCTGCTGAAACCCCTCGACCTGGGCTTCACCACGCTGCCCAACCGCGTGCTCATGGGCTCCATGCACGTGGGCCTGGAGGAGGCCGAGCGCGGCTTCGAGCGGATGGCCGAGTTCTACGCGGCCCGGGCCCGCGGGGGAGTGGGCCTCATCGTCACCGGCGGCATCGCGCCCAACGACGAGGGACGGCCGTACGAGGGCGGCGCCAAGCTCACCACCGAGGAGGAGGCCGGGCGGCACCGCGCCGTCACCGACGCCGTCCACCGCGAGGGCGGCCGGATCGCGATGCAGATCCTCCACTTCGGCCGCTACGCCTACCACCGGGACCTGGTCGCCCCCAGCCCGCTGCAGGCGCCGATCAGCCCCTTCCCGCCCCGCGAGCTGACCGACGACGACGTCGAGCGGACCATCGACGACTACGCCCGCGCCGCCCGCCTCGCCCGGCAGGCCGGCTACGACGGCGTCGAGATCATGGGCTCCGAGGGCTACCTCGTCAACGAGTTCATCGCCGCGGGGACCAACCACCGCACCGACCGCTGGGGCGGCTCGTACGAGAACCGGATGCGGTTCCCCGTCGAGATCGTCCGGCGCGTGCGCGAGGCCGTCGGCGACGACTTCATCATCGTCTACCGGCTGTCCATGCTGGACCTGGTGCCCGGCGGCTCCTCCCTCGACGAGGTGATCACCCTCGCCAAGGCCGTCGAGGCGGCCGGAGCGACCATCATCAACACAGGCATCGGCTGGCACGAGGCCCGCATCCCCACCATCGCCACCTCCGTGCCGCGCGGCGCCTACACCTGGGTCACCAAGAAACTGATGGGCGAGGTGTCCGTCCCGCTGGTGACCACCAACCGCATCAACACCCCCGAAGTCGCCGAGGAACTGCTCGCCGACGGCTGCGCGGACATGGTCTCCATGGCCCGCCCGATGCTCGCCGACCCCGACTTCGTCGCCAAGGCCGCCGCCGGTACGCCCGAGGCCATCAACACCTGCATCGGCTGCAACCAGGCCTGCCTCGACCACACCTTCAGCGGGAAGATCACCTCCTGCCTGGTCAACCCGCGCGCCTGCCACGAGACCGAGCTGGTCCTCGCCCCGACCCGGCGGAAGAAGCGCGTCGCGGTCGTCGGCGCCGGCCCGGCCGGCCTCGCCTGCGCGGTCTCCGCCGCCGAACGCGGCCACGACGTCACCCTGTTCGACGCCGCGGGCGAGATCGGCGGCCAGCTGAACGTGGCCCGCAAGGTCCCCGGCAAGCAGGAGTTCGACGAGACCCTGCGCTACTTCCGCAACCGGCTCGACGCCCACGGCGTGGACGTACGCCTGAACACGACCGTCGAACCCGAGGACGTGACCGGCTACGACGAGGTCGTCGTCGCCACCGGCGTCACCCCGCGCACCCCCGACATTCCCGGCGTCGACCACCCCCGGGTCCTCGGCTACCTCGACGTGCTGCGCGACGGCGCCCCCGTCGGCGACCGCGTCGCGATCCTCGGCGCCGGCGGCATCGGCTTCGACGTCGCCGAGTTCCTGACCGACGGCGGCGACAAGGCGAGCGAGGACCCGACGACGTACTTCAGGCACTGGGGCGTCGACATGGACTACCGGGGCCCCGGCGGCCTGACCGCCCCCGAGCGCCCCGCCCCGCCGCGCACCGTCCACCTGCTGCAGCGCAAGGCCGCCAAGGTCGGCGCGGGCCTCGGCAAGACCACGGGCTGGATCCACCGCACCGAGCTGAAGCACCGGGGTGTCACCATGGTCCCGGGCGTGCGCTACGACCTGATCGACGACACCGGACTGCATGTCACCGTCGACGGCGAGAGCACGGTCCTGGAGGTCGACACCGTCGTGCTGTGCACCGGGCAGGAACCGCGCCGGGACCTGTACGACGAGCTGGTCGCCGCCGGCTGCAGCGCGCACCTCATCGGCGGTGCCGACGTCGCCGCCGAACTGGACGCCAAGCGGGCCATCAAGCAGGGCACCGAGCTGGCCGCCGCCCTGTAGGGGCCGTCCCTAGGATGAGCCCATGTCACTCCCGCACGCGATCCTCACCGCCCTGCTAGAGCGACCGTCGTCGGGCCTCGAGCTGACCCGCAGGTTCGACAAGTCGATCGCGTACTTCTGGTCGGCCACGCACCAGCAGATCTATCGCGAGCTGGGCAGACTGGAGGCCGAGGGCCACATCCGCACCCTGCCGGCCGAACAGCCGGCCCGCGGGCAGAAGAAGAGCTACGAGGTCCTGCCCGCGGGCCGCGCCGAACTGGCCCGCTGGACCGCCGCCCCCCAGGACCCCAAGCCGCAGCGGGACGTGCTCCTGCTGCGGCTGCGCGCGGCGGCGGTCGTCGGCACGGACGGACTCCGCGCCGACCTGCTCCGCCACCTGGAACTGCACCGGCGGCAGCTGGCCGAGTACGAGGAGATCCAGCGCCGCGACTTCCCGCCGGGCAAGGACACCCCCGAGGACCGGCTGCGGCACCTGGTGCTACGGGCCGGCATCGACCTGGAGACCTTCTGGACGCAGTGGCTCACCCACGCCCTGGAGGAGTTCGAGGAACTCCCCGAGAGGTCCTGAGGCCCTAGAGGCGGTACGGCTTCGAACGCTTGCGCAGATACCAGCCCGCGGCGACGATACCCGTGCCGACCAGCGCGGCGCCGATGCCCAGCGTCAGCGGTCCGTAGTCGCGGGCGGCACCGCCCAGACCGCCCGCCACGCCCCGGGCGGGCGCGGCCGACCTGGTGGTGGAGGAGGTCGTCGGGACGGCGGGGGCCGCGCCGACGGGGGAGACGATCACCGACTGGGTGCCGGCCGTACCGCCGTTGGAGCAGACGACGACCACCGTGTAGGTGCCCGGCGACACACCCGACCAGGCGGCCGACTGGCTGATCGTGGTGCCGGACAGGGCCACCTGCCGACCCTGGGCGAAGGCGGTCTGACTGCTGTTGAGCAGGGAGGCGTTGCCCCAGCTGCCGTTGGCCTGGGTGCAGGCGCTGGTGACCACCGAGACCGTGGTGCCGATGGTGCTCACCGAGATGCCCGAGAGCGCGCCGGACGGGCCGGCGAGCCAGGTCGGGAGCGCGGCGGCGGCCGCCAGGGTCAGGCCGGAGCGGACGAGGAGTCGTGTAGTGCGCATGGGCTGCCCTCCGGCGGCACGGTTGGCGGAACGTCCCTTGCGCCGCCGAGGATCGGGAGACTCCCGTGCTGCCTCAGGTTCAGGGAAAGCGGCCCCGGCCCGCCCCGCATGCGGAGGGCACCCGGTCAGGTGACGCGTCCGGCCCGTGCCGGGGCGCGGGTCACGATCCGGTGGTCACGGCCCGCTCCGCCGACCACCCGCCCCAGGTCCCGTCCGGCAACCGCGCCCGCAGCCGCACATGGTGTACGACGCCATGGTCTCGCCCCACATAGAAGCTGTACGTCGAGCGGCCTTTTGGTGGGGTGCCGCCCCATACCAACGAGGTGGTCGTACCGCCGTCCAGCTGGATCCGGTACTCGGTGACCACCCCGTCCACGCGCGGCGGATCCCAGGCCAGATCGAGGTAGTACGCGCCCGCCTCCTCGTGGCTCTGTGCGGTGAACCCGGTCGGCGCGGTGCCCCGGCCGTCGCCACTGCCCGGCGTGGTCAGACGAACGGCCGCGCTCGCCGGCGAGAGGTTGTCCGACGCGTCCCGGGCCCGGACGGTGAACACATAGCGCGTGCCCGGCCGCAGCCCCGTCACCACGGTCGCGGTCTGGTTCCCGCCCACACTGTGGATCTGCGCATCGCCCTGGTAGATGTCGTACGACAACACCGCCCGGTCGTCCGCTGACGCGCCCCAGGACAGCTGGACCGCACGGCTGCCCACGGCCCGGCCGCGCGGGTGCGCCGGACGGGTGGGCGCCGAGCGGTCCGCCGTGACCAGTGCCGGAGTCCCCGCCCGCACCGCGCGGCTGCGCGGGCCGAGGCTGCCGTCGCCGCCCCGCGCCCGCACGGTGAACACATACACCGTGGACGGCCTCAGCCTGGTGACCTCCACCATGTGCTGCGACCCAGGCACTTCATCGACTTTCGTGGTGCCGCGATACACCTCGTAGGCACGGACCCCGGAACCGGCCGGCAGCGCGTTCCACATGACGTGCACGCTGGTGGCGCTCCCTGCCGCCGCGGTGACCCCGGTCGGGGCGCCGGGCAGCCGGCCGCTGTCGCCGTCGGCGGCACCGCCCCGTCCGCAGGACGTCACGCACAGCAGGGCGCAGACCACGACGACGGCTCGGCGCACGGTTCCGCCTCCCCGGGGACGGCAGCACGGCAATGGTCCGGACCAATATGGCCGCCCGGGATGCGGACATCAAGAGGGCCGTATGGGAGACGCCGGGGGAGAGTTACGTATGCTGAAGGTCCTGCGGCCGAACTTCCCGAGAGAGCAGGGGAGTTCACGCCTGTGGCGCGGAACGCTGTCGTCGCTGATCCCGCGCCGACGCGGGCGGCCGGGGCGGCCTGGGCCGACACCGGCTCAGCCCCCCGGCCCCCTGGCGGAATCTCACGGAGTGTCAGATTGTTGCTCCGTACGGCCCTGAAGGGCCCTCTCTTCCTGGCCCGGCCGCCGCACCAGCACCACATTGGGTGACTCCACGTTTCCCACGGAGAGGGTCTCCCATCGTGCGTGTCCAGTCGCTGACGCTGGCCGCGGCCTGTGCCGCCCTGCTCGCCCCGACCACGCTGCCCGCCCCCGCGGTCCCGCTCACGGCTCCCGGCGACCGGAACCGGATCACCGCCACCGATCTGCTGGCCCGGGTGCGCGACTGTACCCAGGTGTCGAAGGGGCGCTACCGCACCGACGCCGGTACCGCCGCCACCGTTCCCGTGTGCGGCACCGAGCAGGCGGTCTTCTGGAAGGCCGACCTCGACATCGACTGCGACGGCCGGCCCACCGCCCACTGCAACCGCGCCGCCGACCCGGCCTTCTCCGCCGCCACCGCCTACCAGCAGTCCGACGGCCGGCACCTCGACGCGGAGACGCTGCCCTACATCGTCGTACCCGCGCCCAGCGGCCGCTGGGACCACCGCGCGTCCGGCATCCGGGGCGGTGCGGTCGCCGCCGTGATCTACAAGGGCCGGGTGCAGTACGCCGTCGTCGGCGACACGGGACCGCGCGACATCATCGGCGAGGCCTCCTACGCCACCGCCCAGGGCCTCGGCGTGAACCCCGACCCGCGCACCGGCGGGGTCCCCTCCGGTGTCACGTACATCGTCTTCAAGGACTCGGAGATCAAGCCCATCGAGGACCACGCGGAGGCGGAGGCGGAGGGCGAGCGACTCGCGGCACTCTTCACCGAGACCGACTGACCGATCCCGGCGGCCGGAGACGCCGGACGGGCCGACCGCCGACCACGCGGGTTCTCCGGAGCGGGGGCCCGGCGGCCGACCGCACGGACCCGCCTCGCGGGTTAGCCGTGCGGCGGCCAGAAGACGGCGGCGATCCGTGCCGTCCGCGACCCGAGCCGTCTGCGGTCGTGCTGGCCGCGGTCCGTTCCGGTCGTGACCCTTTCCATCCGTGAGCCCGGGGAAACAGGTCGTCCGTCGGAAGTGGATGGCTTGTTCGGGGCCGGACCGGGTGATCACCCTTTGGGCGTCCCCTGCTCGGCCGCCGGCGGCCGTTCGGCCGGTCCGGCCGACGTGTTCAGCGTGGGAGGCGGGCCGGCCGTCTGTGCCCCCGGTCAGACGGCTGACCAGCCGTTGTCCACGGGCAGGATCGCGCCGTTGATGTTGGCGGCCGCGTCCGAGGCCAGGAAGACGATCGCCGACGCCTGCTGCTCGGGCTCGGAGACCTGGCCCACGTTGCCGAAGTAGGGGCCGAGTGCGGCCGGACCGTGCGCACCGTCCTCCAGGTCGATCTGGATCCCGGTCCTGGTGCCGCCGGGGGCGATCGCGTTGGCCCGGATGCCCTGGTTGCGGTACATCACCGCCAGGGACTTCGTCAGCCCGACGACGCCGTGCTTCGAGGCCGTGTAGGCCGCGCCCGCCGCGCTGCCGCGCAGACCGGCCTCGGAGGCGGTGTTGACGATCGCACCCCGGCCCGCCGCCAGCATGTGCGGCAGCACCGCCCGGGTGAGCAGGAACGGCGCGGTGAGGTTGACGCGTATCACCCGCTCCCACTCCGCGTCGCTCACCTCGCCCAGCGCCGACATGCGGTCCATGATCCCGGCGTTGTTCGCCAGGACGTCCACCCCGCCGAACCGCTCGACGGCGGTCGCGACCACCTGGTCCACCACGGACTGCTCACTGAGGTCGCCGGTGACGGCCACGGCCGTACCGCCCGCCTCCTCGATCTCCTTGACCGTCACGCCCGCGCCCTCGGCGTTCAGGTCGGCGACCACGACCCGGGCGCCCTCCCTCGCGAAGGCCAGGGCGGCGGCACGCCCGATCCCCGATCCCGCGCCGGTGACGATGACGCTGCGCCCGTCGAGTCCGCTGGCCATGTGGTGCTCCCATCAGGTGGTTCGTGGGCGCTCGGCGCCCGTTGCTCGGCACACCATACGACTTAATGTCTTTGAGTGACATAAATTCGATGGGGGAATTTTCCGCGACTTCGGCGAGAATCCCGGTGCAGCAGTCACCGGCACCGGAGGGACAGATGACCGCAGGGGGACGCACCGGACGGCCGCCCCTGACCGAGGAGCGCAAGGCCGAGATCAGACTGGAGATCGCCCGGGCCGCAGTGGACCTGTTCGTCGCCCAGGGGGTGGCCGCGACCACGGGGGAGCAGATCGGGCAGGCGGTCGGCGTCTCGGCGCGCACGGTGTGGCGCTACTTCCCGAGCAAGGAGGCCTGTGTACGACCGCTGTTCGCGGCCGGCATCGAGGCCATCGCCGACAGCCTGCGCGCCTGGCGCCCCGGCCAGGCCCTGGAGGAGGCGGTCGGGGACGCCGTACCGACGGACAGCCGCCTGGCGCACAGTCCGGACCGCGTCACCATGGGCGCCCTGGTCCGGCTGACCCGCGACGAACCGGGCCTGCGCGCGGAATGGCTCCAGTCCTACGACGAGGCCGAACCGGCGTTCGCCCGCGCCCTCGCCGAACGCGCCGGGCTCCCGCCCGGCGATCTGCTGCCCGCCATCCAGGCGGCCATGGTCAACGCGGCGCTGCGCGCGGCCGCCGAGCACTACGCCTGGCGTGTCGCCGACGCGACCACGGACCCCGCCACGGCGCAGTCCGAGCTCGCGGCGACCATGCGCTCGGCCCTCGCGATCGTGGCGGGCGGGCTGTCCTGACGGGTGCTCAGACCTTGCGGTAGGTGTACGCCTCGGCGGCCGCCGCCTCCACCGCGCCGAGGTCGGCCCCGGTGGCCGCCGTGACGACCGCGGCCACCGCGCCCTCGACGAACGGGGCGTCCACCAGGCGCGTGCCGTCCGGGAGTTCGTCGCCCTCGGCGAGCAGCGCCTTCACGGTGAGCACCGCGCTGCCCAGGTCGGTGAGGACGGCGACCCCGGCGCCGCGGTCCACGGCCGCGGCCGCGGCGGCGATCAGCTCGGCGCTGGTGCCCAGCCCGCCGCCCTCGGTGCCGCCCGCCGGGGCGATCGGCACCGCCGTGGCGCCGCCCGCCAGCCCCTTGGCCAGCTCCGCGACGGCCGCGGCGACCTCCGCGCTGTGCGACACCAGCACGATCCCGACCAGCTTGTCGTCACTCACCGGCCGCCTCCTCGAGTCCCGCGATGAGCAGCGCCGACGAGGTGGCGCCGGGGTCCTGGTGACCGATGCTGCGCTCCCCGAGATAGCTCGCCCGGCCCTTGCGGGCCTGCAGCGGGATCGTCGCCTCGGCGCCCTGCTCGGCGGCGGCCCGCGCCGCGCCGAAACCCTCGCCGAGCGCGTCGACGGCCGGCACCAGGGCGTCGATCATCGTCTTGTCCCCGGGCGCGGCCCCGCCGAGCGCCATCACCTTGTCCACCCCCGCCCGCAGCGCCTCGGCGAACTGCGCCTCACTGACCTCGGCCGCCTCCTCGCCGAGGGCCTTGCCGGTGCTGCGCAGCAGCGAGCCGTACAAGGGTCCGGAGGCGCCGCCGACCGTGGAGATCAGCCGGCGCCCGGCGAGCGTCAGCACGGCACCCGGAGTGTCCGGCGCGTCCTTCTCCAGCGCGGCCACCACCGCCTTGAACCCGCGCTGGAGGTTGCTGCCGTGGTCGGCGTCCCCGATGGGGGAGTCGAGGGCGGTGAGCCGCTCCGCCTCGCGGTCGACGGAGGCGGCGGTCGCCGCCATCCAGCGGCGGAAGAAGTCGGCGTCGAGCACTGGATCTCCTTGCGTTGCGGTACGGACGCGGGTCGGTGCTGTGTGTGTCGCTCACATCCCCCAGCGCAGGGCCGGTGTCCTCACCGGCGCGTCCCACAGTCGCAGCAGCTCCTCGTCGACCTGGCAGAGGGTGACCGAGGCGCCGGCCATGTCCAGGGAGGTGACGTAGTTGCCGACCAGGGTGCGGGCCACCGTGACACCGCGCTCGGCGAGCACGCGCTGGACCTCGGCGTTGAAGCCGTACAGTTCGAGCAGCGGGGTCGCGCCCATGCCGTTGACCAGGACGAGCACCGGGTTGCGCGGCGGCATGTCCTCCAGGACGGCGTTGACCGCGAAGTCGGCGATCTCGCCCGAGGTCATCATGGCGCGCCGTTCCCGGCCCGGCTCGCCGTGGATGCCGATGCCCAACTCCAGCTCGCCCGGCGGCAGATCGAAGGTCGGGGTGCCCTTGGCCGGGGTCGTACAGGCGCTCAGCGCGACGCCGAAGCTGCGGGAGTTCTCGTTCACCTGGCGGCCGATGGCCTCCACCCGCTCCAGCGGCTGCCCCTCGGCGGCCGCCGCGCCCGCGATCTTCTCCACGAACAGGGTGGCGCCGGTACCGCGGCGGCCGGCGGTGTAGAGGCTGTCGGTGACGGCGACGTCGTCGTTGACGAGCACCTTCCCGACCTGGATGCCCTCGTCCTCGGCGAGTTCGGCGGCCATGTCGAAGTTGAGCACGTCACCCGTGTAGTTCTTCACGATGAACAGCACCCCGGCACCGCTGTCCACGGCCGCGGCGGCCCGGGCCATCTGGTCGGGCACGGGAGATGTGAACACCTCACCGGGACACGCGGCGGACAGCATCCCGTGACCGACGAACCCGCCGTGCAACGGCTCGTGCCCCGAACCCCCACCCGAGACCAGTGCGACCTGTCCTGCGACGGGGGCGTCCCGCCGTACGATCACCCGGTTCTCCACGTCCACGGTCAGATCGGGATGCGCGGCCGCGATGCCCCGCAGCGCATCCGACACCACGGTCTCCGGGACGTTGATGAGCATCTTCATGGGTGCCTCCTACTGACACTAGCAGAGTAGCTATTGACCTGTGTCTTTGCAGGTCAGAGCCGGTTCGCCGGGTTCGGGCGGGTGAGGTGGCGGTGGGGTCGCAGTTGTCGTTCACCGCAGTATCGACCTTGCGGCCGTGAAGGTCACGTGGCCGGACCCGCAGCACCCCGGCGACGGCCCCCCTTCAACTCGGCGGCGGGTGTGTGTCAGGCGAGGACGCGGGCGAGGAAGTCGCGGATGTGGCCGGTGATGGTGTCCAGGTGGCTCTCCAGGGCGAAGTGCCCGGATTCGACGAGGTGGATCTCGGCGTCGGGCAGGTCCTGGGCGAACGCCCGGGCGCCGTCGGGGCCGAAGATCTCGTCGTTGGCTCCCCAGACCGCGAGCAGCGGGACCCGGGAGTCGCGGAAGTACTGGTGGACCTGCGGGTAGAGGTCCACGTTGGTGGGGTAGTCGCGGAACAGCTTGAGCTGGATCTCGTCGTTGCCGGGGCGGTCCAGCAGCGCTTGGTCGTGGACCCAGTTGTCGGGGCTGACCAGGCTGGGGTCGGCGACCCCGTTGAGGTACTGCCAGCGGGTGACCTCGAGGGTCAGGGCGCCGCGCATGGGGGCTTCGGTGGCCGGCCCCGGTGCCTCGGTGTAGGCGAAGACGCCGTCCCAGAAGGGCTTGACGAAGCCCTCCTCGTAGGCGTTGCCGTTCTGGGTGACGATCGCCGTGATGCGGTCCGGGGCGCGGAGGGCGAGGCGCCAGCCGATGGGGGCGCCGTAGTCCTGTACGTACATCGCGAACCGGTCGACGCCCAACTGGTCGAGCAGGCCCGCGGTGACGTCGGTGAGGGCGTCGAAGGTGTACGGGAACGCGTCCAGGCCCGGCATGGCGGACTGGCCGAACCCGATGTGGTCGGGGGCGATCACGCGATAGCGGTCGGCGAGCGCGGGGATCAGATTGCGGAACATGTGCGAGCTGGTCGGGAAGCCGTGCAGGAGGACCACGACGGGCGCCTTGGCGTCACCGGCCTCCCGGTAGAAGACGTCCAGGCCGTTGACGGTGGTGGTGCGGTGGTGGACTGCGGAGGCCATGACTCTAACCCCTTCATTGAGCTTATGTGGTTATGTGTTCAGTCGAGCATGCTGGATCTAACCTGTCAAGATGATTTGAAAGGTTATGGAGGAGGTGCGGTCGGGGCGTTTCCGGACTTCGCTCGTGAGAGATAACCGGTCGGCGCGGCCGCTCACCCGGCGTCCACTCGGGTGGCCGATGCGTTCGTGGGTATCCGGAAGAAGCCTCTCGGGGCGTGGTCCGCCGGCCGGGGCGCGCTAGCGGATTCCGCCGAGGGCGTCCAGGGCCGCGATGACGTCGGCGGGCTCGGCGCGGGCCGTGTAGTCGGTGTCGACGAAGGCCCAGCGGATCACGCCGTCGCGGTCGATGACATAGGTGGCCGGCAGCGGAAGCGTGCGCGGGTGGCCGTCGTTGACGCGCTGGAGGTCGAAGCCGAGCTTGTCGTAGACGGCCGCGAGGTCGTCGGGGAGGTCGAAGGCGAGGCCGTACTGCTGGGCGGTGTCGGAGCCGAGGTCGCTGAGGACGTCGAAGGCGAGGCCGTGCTTCTCGGCGAGGGTGAGGGACTCGTCGGGGATCTGCGGGGAGACGGCGACCAGTCGGGCGCCGCGTGCGGTGATGTCGACGTGCCGCTGCTGGAGGGCGCGCAGCGCGAGGTTGCAGTACGGGCACCAGGCGCCCCGGTAGAAGGTGAGGACGACGGGACCCTCGGCGAGCAGGTCGTCCAGGGCCAGCGCGGCGCCGGTCGCCGAGGGCAGGGTGAAGCGCGGGGCCCGGTCGCCGACGCCGCGGGCGCGCCCGGCCTGCCCGGAGTCGGCGAGCTCCCTGGCCGCCCGGTCCATGACCTGGCGCATCTCGGCAGGGATGTGCCGGTCCCGGGCTTCGCCGAGCGCGCGCAGTTCGGTGGTGAGGTCGGTCATCGGCGTTCTCCCCATCCGCGAGACAAACTACTTGGAACGAACGTTTCAAGATAGCGACCGGCCCCGCCGGGCGCCAGGTATCTTGGAACTGTTGTTTCAAGTTGATGGGGTGACGCATGCCGGACATCAAGCACTTCGATCCGGACACGGCCCTGGACACGGTGGTACGGCTGTTCTGGCGGCAGGGCGTGGCCACGACCGGGATCCAGGACATCGTGACCGCGACCGGTCTCAACCGCTCCAGCCTGTATGCCACCTTCGGCGGCAAGCAGGAGCTCTACCTCGCCGCGCTGCACCGCTACCGGGAGCAGTGGTCCCGGCCGGCGTTCCGCGGGCTCGCCGAGGACGGCCGGGGACTGCCCGCCGTCGCGGAGTTCTTCGACGCGCTGATCGGGGTCCGCTGCTCCGGCGAGTACGCGCGCTGGGGTTGCATGGTCTCCAACGCGCAGGCCGGCGCGGAGAACGGCGACCCCGACGTACGCGCCTTCCTCGACCAGCACCACGAGGAACTGCGGGAGGCCCTGCACGCGGTGCTCGTCGTCGCCGGAGCCGAAGGCCGGCTGGCGTCCGGCACCGATCCGGCCACGGCGGCCGACCTGCTCGCCCTGCTCGCCTACGGCGTCAACCTGCGCTCCCGCGCGGGTGCCGACGCCGGTTCGCTGCGCGCGACGGTGACCGCGGCACTGCAGTCACTCGGCGGCCGTTCGGCCGGCTGACCCGGTCACGGCCGAGAGCGTGCCGCTCTCTCGGACGGGAGCCTTCTGACCGCGGCTCCCGGACCGTCGAGCGGGCCGTGGGATGCGCGGGTGTGCGCCTCCACGGGGGCCGGTCACCCCCGTGGAGGCCTGTGCGCGGGCGGCGCGACCCCCGTGCGCCCCGCCCGTCGCACACCCGCGGCGAGGCAGCGGCCGGGCTCGCGGACCGGGGTCGTCGACGGTGCCGCCCAGGCGTGCGCCTTCACCGGCTGCCTCCTCTCCAACGACGTCGACGGACACGGAAGTTGGTCCCGCCGTGCGCCTGACGACCATCGATGTGAGGATCTAGGATCGGTCTTGCGAAAACCTTGTGACGGAGGGCTGTTGAAGCTGCTTCTGCTCGGTCCACTGGAACTGCGTGTCGCAGGAGCCGGGTTGGACCTGGGACAGCCGCGCAGACGGGCGGTCCTCGCCGCGCTGGCGGCCGACACCGGCCGGCCCGTCGCCGTGGAGACGCTGGTCGACCGTCTCTGGGACGGCGAACCGCCGGACGGCGCACGCTCCGTCGTCTACTCCCACATCAGCCGCTTGCGCCGGCTCCTCGACGACGCCGCGGCCGAGGAGCGCGGCGGGGGAGCGGCGCAGGCGTCGATCCGACTGGGCAAGGTCTCCGGCGGGTATGTGCTGGAGGCCGACGACGGCACCGTCGACCTGGCACGATTCCGCTCCCTCGTCGCGCGCGGACGTGAGCCGCTGTGCTCCGACGCGGAGCGCACCGCCCTCCTCGAAGAGGCGCTACGGCTGTGGCGGGGCGCTCCGCTGCCGGGCCTGCCCGGAGCCTGGGCCGAACGGATGCGCACCGCATGGAGCCAGGAGCGGATCGAGGCCGCCCTCGTCTGGGCACGGGCCTGTCTGCGGCAGGGCGGCCCGGAGAAGGTGCCCGAGCTGCTGCGGTCCCTGCTGGCCGACCACCCCCTGTCCGAGCAGCTCGCCGCACTCCTGATGCGCTCGCACGCGGCCCTCGGCTCGACCGCCGACGCGCTGCACGTCTACACCGGGATCCGACAGCACCTGGCCGACGAGCTGGACGTACCACCGGGTCCCGAACTGCGAGCGGCGTACGAGGAGTTGTCGAGCGGAGCCGCCTTACGGCAGCGACCGGCGCCGCGGCTGCCTGCCGCCGCCCCCGTCCCGGCACAACTCCCCATGGACATACGGCCCTTCACCGGCCGTGGCGAACAACTCGCCGACCTGACCCGGGCCCTGCTCCCCGCGCACGGCACGGAGGGGGCCACCGCGGCGGTCGTGTCCGCCGTCTCCGGCACCGCCGGCGTCGGCAAGACCGCACTCGCGGTGCACTGGGCGCACCGCTCGCGGGACGCCTTCCCCGACGGCCAGCTGTACGTCGACCTCAGGGGCTACGACCCGCAGAAGCCGGTGTCCGCGGGCCAGGCGCTGACCGGCTTCCTCACCGCTCTCGGGGTTCCCCGGCAGGAGATCCCGCTGCGGCTGGAGGACCGGGCGGCGCGCTACCGGACGGCTCTCGACGGACGGCGGCTGCTGGTGGTCCTGGACAACGCCGCGTCCGCCGTGCAGGTCAGGCAGCTGCTGCCGGGCAGCCCGGACTGCCGGGTGCTGATCACCAGCCGGGACTCGCTGGGCGGTCTGGTCTCGGTGCACGGGGCGCACCGCGTGGTGCTCGACGCGCTCTCCCACGCCGACTCCCTGGACCTGCTGCGGGCGTTGGTCGGTGAGCGGCTCGACGCGGAGCGCTCCGCCGCCGCCGATCTGGCGGAGCAGTGCGCGCGGCTGCCGCTGGCCCTGCGCGTCGCGGCGGAGCTGGTGCTGTCCCGGCCGGACGAGCCGCTCGCCCGCCTGGTGGCCGAACTCCACGACCATCAGCGGCGGTTGGACCTGCTGGACTCCGGCGACGATCCCCGGGCCGCGGTACGCGCGGTCTTCTCCTGGTCCTACGCCCGGCTGGCCGAGCTGCCGGCCCGGCTCTTCCGGCTCCTGGGCCTGCACCCCGGACCCGACACGGACGTCCACTTCTCCGCCGCACTGGCCGGCGAGTCCGTGGACGCCGTACGGCGGGCGCTCGACGTACTGGCCGGCGCGCACCTGCTCAACCGCACCGGGGCCGGCCGGTACGGCATGCACGACCTGCTGCGGGTGTACGCGGCGGAGCTGGCCGCCCGGCACGACCCGGCGGCCGGACGCGCGGCCGCCCTCACCCGGCTTCTCGACCACTGCCTGGCCGCGTCGGCGGCGGCCATGGACGTCCTCTACCCGGCCGAACGCCATCTGCGTCCCGCCGTCGAGCGGCCCGGCGCCGGGCTGCCGCCGTTGCGCACCACCGAGGAGGCCCGCAGCTGGCTCGCCGCCGCGCAGCCCACGCTGGTGGCGCTGTGCTCGCGCACCGACGAGCCCGGCCCGTCCGGGCACACCGTGCGCATCGCCACCACGCTGCACCGCCACTACGAGCGCTCGGGGCACTACACGGACGCCCTGACCGTCCACACCTACGCGCTGCGCGCGGCGCGGTCGGTGGGGGACGCCCGTGGCGAGGCCGACGTTCTCGCCTGCCTCGGTGCCGTCCACCGGCGGCTCGGGGACTACGACAGCGCACGGCGGTTCCATGACACCGCCCTCGCGCTGTGCGGCCGTATCGGCTACCCGGCGGGCGAGGCCCGGCACCTGACGAACGTGGGGGTCCTGCTCGAACTGCGCGGCAACTACCGGGAGGCCGCCGAACAGCACGAGCGGGCGGTCGCCCTCTTCCGCTCGGTCGGCGACGCGCTCGGCGAGGCGGACGTCCTCAACAACCTGGGCATCGTGCTGGAGTTGCTGGAGGAGTTCGAGGCGTCGATCGAACGCTACGAGCGGGCCCTGGAGTTGTACCGGGCCGTACACCACCCCTTCGGCGAGGCCAGCGCCCTCGGCAACCTCGGCATCCTGGTGGCACGGCTGGGCGACCACGCGGCGGCGGCAGGCCACTTCGAGCGAGCCCTGGCGCTGTTCCGGCGGCTGGCGCACGCCGCCGGAACCGGGCATGCCCTGTCCAACCTGGGCAACGCCCTCAGCGGTCTCGGGCGGCACGAGGAGGCGGCCGGACACCAGCGCGAGGCACTGGAACTGTTCCGCCGGACCGGCGAGCGGTACGGCGAGGCCGGCGCCCTCAACGGCCTCGGTGAGGCCCTGCACGGGCTCGGCCGGGCCGCCGAGGCACTCGACGCGCACGCGGAGGCGCTCGAGGTGGCCCGCGAGATCGGGGAACAGGAGGAGCAGGCCCGCGCCCACGTCGGAGCGGCCGCCGTACTGCGGGCGGGCGAGGAACCGGACCGGGCCGCCGGCCATCTGCGCAGGGCCCTGGAGCTCTACACGGCGCTCGGCTCCCCACGGGCAGCGGAGATCCGCGGGACCATCGACAGAGATGCCATGTGAACGACCCCACGGAGTCGACGGTCCTGCCCGAGAAACTCTGCGGAGCTCGGGATCACCTGAACCCGGCAGAGCCCCGCCCCTCCGGTACCGGCCTCGGCAGAGCCTCCCGGCCGGTACCGGCCCGGGCGGTCAGCCGAGGCAGATGACGAGCAGGCACAGTTGCGACGGCGAGGTCGCGGTCGGTGCGGGGCTCGCCGTCGCCGTCGCCGTCGATGCGGGTGTGGAGGCGGAGGCGGTGGGTGTGGGGCTCGCCGTCGGCTGCGACTGCGCGGTGGTGCCGGCGGACTGCGGCTGGGCGGCGGACGTCGCCGTGGGCCGTGGCGCGGTGACCGTGATCCGCTGGGCCGTCGGTGTGGCCCGGGGGGTGCCGGCGGTCTGCTCCCGCGGGGCGTTCGCCGCGACCGAGCCGGCTGAGGGTGTGGAGTCCGGGGCCCGGTGTCGGCCGGTCGGAGCCGACGCCGACGGGGTGGGCACGGTGGCCTCCTCGTCCGCGACCCCCATGGTCGTGTTGTCCGGGGCCGTGGCCGCCTGCGTCCGGTCCGTGGAGTGCCGGTCCAGCGAGGCGACGGTCAGACCGCCGCCGACCAGGGCGACCGCGGTGGCCACCACGGCCCGGCGCTGGTTCTTCTTCCAGCGGGCCCGCTGACGCCGCCGGGCCGCCCGGCCGGGCGGCCCGGGCTGGGCGGCGTCCGGGCGGCCGTCGTACGGATCCTCGGTGACCTCTTCGGCGTACGCGTCGGACGCTTCGGTGTCGTGCCAGGCGTGGCCGACCGGGGACTGCCAGGCGGCCGCCGTACCGGAAGGCGCGGAAGGCGCGGCGGCGCGGGGCGCGATGTCCGGGGCGTAGGCGCCGCATCCGGGGCACACCAGGGCGCCGTTGAGGTGCCGACGGCACGAGGAGCAGTAGTCCATCCGCGGTCTTCCTGACTCGACTGCGCCAGCGGCCTCATGAGCCGTGGCCTGGTCTCGTTCGCACGTGGGATCGAACGGCCAGAACGGTAGCGAGCCTTTGGCCAGGCAGTGTGCAGTCTGTGTGTCGCTTCTGCGCAGATGCCCTCCCGCGCCTGAAGGGGGCTGCCGGAGGTACCGCTTCCGGCAGCCCCCCTTCCCGTGGCCCGGTCAGGGCTGGAGGGGCATGCTCCAGCAGTTGGAGGTGGCCGCCTTGCCCGCGAGCCGGTCGGTCAGCCAGCCGATGGCGTCGCCCTGGTCGGTGAGCAGCGGCGCGAAGTGGTTCAGGAGCGCGCTTCCGACATTGGGCAGGATGACGGGCTTGTAGGTGACGTCGCCTCCCTTGCCGCACCAGTCGACGGCGAGCTGCCGTGCCTGGGCGTGCGGAACGAGGTTGTCGCTGACGCCTGTTGCCAGGCGGACCGGTCCGGACGGCTTGAGGGTGCCGATGCGCTGGCTGTCCAGGAAGGCCTGGAGCGCGGGCGTGCCGGCGATGATGTCGCTGATGGACCGGCCGTCGGTCGTCCACTTGGTGCTCTTGGAGTAGCCGTAGCCGAGGAGCGCGTCCCCGACGCACATGGTCGACAGGTCGGCGAGGGCGGCCTTTCCGGCGGCGTTGAGATGTGCCTCCGCGATGGGTTTCAGCGAAGGGTCGGACTGGAGGAAGCCGTTGAGCGACCAGCCCAGCGCGCCGGCCAGTTCGCTGCCGTCGATGGCCTTGGTGACGGAGGTCAGGTCGGCGGGCGGCGCGCCCGCGTAGGTGCCGGAGAGGGTGACGTCGGGGGCGTAGGACGCCTGGAGTTCGGCCGCGGCGGCGGTCGCTCCGCCGCCCTGGCTGTAGCCGAACAGTCCCACCCGGGAGGCGGCGGTGACGGAGGCCCCGTCGACCGCGCGGGCGGCGCGCACGGCGTCCAGCACCGCGTGCCCCTCGTCCACGCGGTTGACGTAGGTGTGCAGCCGGTCGGTCGCGC
>NZ_JBEZLQ010000016.1:0-252735 GCF_040652235.1 Streptomyces sp. NPDC048277 | reverse complement strand
GGTTACATTCCGAACCCGGAAGCTAAGCCTCACAGCGCCGATGGTACTGCAGGGGGGACCCTGTGGGAGAGTAGGACGCCGCCGAACAAATATTGAAAGGGTTGGATCTGGAACTTCGGTTCCGGGTCCAACCCTTTTTTGGTTTGCGTAACGTGTCGTTCACGTTCCGCGCCGAGCATCCCAGCATGGGTACTGCTGCAATGCTCAGGGCCGCCGGCGTCGGAGTCGGTGACGAGGTCATCGTGCCGGCCTTCGGCAACGTCGAAGTCGCCGAGGCCGTGACACTGGCCGGTGCGCTTCCGGTGTTCGCCGACATAGATCCGGTCAGCTACTGCCTGGACGTGTCCGCCGTGGAAGCGGGGGTAACCGCCCGTTCCGCGGCCATAGTTGTCGTCCACCGATTCGGACGGTGGGCCGACGTCAGGGGGTTGCGGGAGCTGGGGCAGCGGCACGGGCTGCTGGTGCTGGAACAGGGCGAGTCCGAGGCGCCGTACGACGAGATCGCGCAGCGTCGCCAGCGGGCCGCCTATCTCGATGCGAAGCTGCGCGGTGTGCGGACGCCCGACGGCGGTGACGGGCACACCTTCCAGCAGTACGTCGTGCGGGTGCCGGGAAACGGCCGGCCCGACCGGGACGCCTTCGCCCGGGCCCTGCGGGGCAAGGGAGTTGACTGCCGGGTGCCGGTGAAGACGCCGGTGCACCGGCTGCCGGAGTTCCGGCGCTGTGTCTCGCTGCCGGAGACCGAGCGGGCCGCCGACGAGACCCTGGCGCTGCCCGTGGACGCCTCCCTGACGAAGCGGGAGATGCAGCGGGTCGTGTCCGCCTGCAACGCCCTCGGCGGACTGCTTCAGCCCGCCTTCTGAACGAGTTTGGGAACCCGGGTCTGTTCGGGGTATGATCTATTCCGTTGCCACGGGGGAAACCTCGAAAAGGCGACAGGCCCCCATAGCTCAGTCGGCAGAGCGTCTCCATGGTAAGGAGAAGGTCAACGGTTCGATTCCGTTTGGGGGCTCCATCGAGAAATGCCCCGCCCTTTCGGGCGGGGCATTTTCATGTCCTCTTCCGTCCCCGCCCTCAGTCCTTCTGAAGGCCGGGGACCCGCATGGCCAGAATCGCCATGTCGTCCGACGGAGCGTCGGACGCGAAGCGTTCCACCGCGCGCATGATGCGAGCCGCCACCGCGCCCGCCGTCAGGCCCGTACACGTCGTCAGGACGTCCGCGAGGCCGTCGTCCCCCAGCATGCGCGTGCCCTCCCGGCGTTCCGTCACACCGTCCGTGACGCACAGCAGGACGTCGCCCGGGTCGAGGGTGACCGTCTGCTCGTACAGTTCGAGGTCCTCGATGACACCGAGCAGGGGCTGGGGCTCGGCCGCCGCCTCCACCGTGCCGTCCTGGCGCAGACGGAGCGGGAGCGGGTGGCCGGCGCAGACGACCTTCATCTCGGCGCTGCCGTCCTCCTGGGGGCGCATTTCGCCGTACAGGAGGGTGAGGAAGCGGCTGCGGGCGCCCTCGTCCAGGATGGCGGAGTTGAGGCGCTCCAGGACCGCCGGGCCGCTGAGGCCCTCGCGTGCCAGCAGGCGCAGGGCGTGCCGGGCGAGGCCGGTCACGGCGGCCGCGTTGGGGCCCGTACCGCAGACGTCGCCGATGGCGAAGCCGTAGGCGCCGTCGGAGATGGGGAAGACGTCGTAGAAGTCGCCGCCCACCTCGTTGCCCTCGCCGGCCGCGCGGTAGATGACCTCGACCTCGACGCCCTCGATGTGCGGGGTGCCCGGGGGCAGGAGGCTGCGCTGGAGGGCCTGGCTGATGGCCGTGCGCTCCGAGTACAGGCGGGCGTTGTCCAGGGCCAGGGCGGCCCGGCGGGAGAGGTCCTCGGCCAGTTCCAGGATCTCCTGGCGGAAGTGTTCGTCGGTGGGCTTGCCGAGGGTCAGCATGCCGATGACGCGGTTGCGGGCGACCAGGGGGAGGACGACCGTCTCGCCGCCGACGGCGGAGGCCGTGGCGAGGGTCGGGCCGATGCCGGAGGAGACCTGGCGGGTGGGGCCGCCGGTGAGGCCGAGGCTGCGCATGGAACTGCGCAGGGCGGCCTGGTGGGCGTGTTCGCCGGGGGCGGTCCAGACGCGCGCGCCGGGTGTGGGTACCGGGTCCGGCGGGGGCACCTTGGAGAGCAACGACTTGATGCCGTCGATGAGTTCCTCGTCCTCGTGCAGGACGTACGACAGGTACGGGTCGGAGGCCTGGTCGGCGATCGTGTAGACCGCGCACCAGGTGGCGAGGGTCGGGACCGTCATCTGTGCCATCAGGGCGAGGGTCTGGTCGCGGTCCAGGGTGCCGGCGAGCAGGTCGGAGGCCTCGACCAGGAAGCTGAGCGAGCCGCGCCGCAGCCGCTCCAGCTCGCCCAGGCGGGCCGACTCGACGGCCAGGGCGATGCGGTCGGCGGCGAACTGGAGGCGCAGCGCCTCCTCGTTGGAGTACCTGCCCGGGGCCTCCGCGGCGACGCCGAGGGAGCCCGTCAGACGGCCCTCGACCTTCAGCGGGACCGTGACGACCGAGCGCATGCCGGTGCCGCTCAGGAGCGGGACCGCGCCCGGTACGGCCGCCAGGTCGTCGTGGACGGCCGGCATACGGGCCGAGCCGTAGCGGCCGGGGCCGGCTTCGACGGGCACGCGCGCGAAGCGCTGCCGGGCGGAGGGCAGGCCGGTGGAGGCGCGGACCTCCAACTCGGTCTCGTCGTCGGTGGCCAGGAGCAGGAACGCGGAGTCGCCGTCGAGCATGTCGCGGGCGCGCTCCACGGTGCGCTGGAGGAGGCCGTCGAGGTCGTCCGGGGCCGGGGAGCCGATGAACACCTCGAAGGGGTCCGTGCTCTGGCCGTCGGAGGTGCCGGAGGCGTCGGAGGCGGGCACGCGCAACGGGGTCTGCAGGACGGCGCGTTCGTCGTCCCGTACGAGCAGGCAGACCGTGGAGGGCTCGCCGCCGGTGTCACGGACTCTCAGGTGCGAGGCGTAGACGGACGTCACGCGCCCGTCGGCGCCGCGGATGCCGTAACTGCCCTCCCAGCGGGAGAGTTGGAGGGCCTCCACGATGCCGGTGCCGGTGCCCGGGGTGTGCGGCCAGGCCGCGAGGTCGGTCAGGGGCTTGCCTGTGACGTCCGCGGAGGTGTGGCCGAAGAGTTCCTCGGCGTCCTCGTTCCAGGCCGTCACAGAGCCCTTGCGGTCGATCTGGACGACCGCCACGCGGACCCGGCCGTCGGCGAGGGGGAGCAGGTCGGCGGGGAGGGACGGTCCGGCCGCGCGGGTGCCGACCGGGCGCTCGGGGAGGTCGAGCTGGAACCAGACGTTCTTGTGCGTGGGCGTGTACTCGACGCCCCAGCGGGCGGCGAGGGCCGCGCAGAGCTGGAGGCCGCGGCCGCCCTCGCGGTCGGGGCTGCCCATGTTGACGGGGGAGCCCTGGAGCGGGACTTCGCGTTCCGGGTAGCGGTCGGCGACCTCGATGCGCACCCCGTCGTCCGCGCGCAGGCACAGGACGTCGGCGTGGGTGCCGGCGTGCACCACCGCGTTGGTCACCAGTTCGCTGGTGAGGACCACGGCGTCGTCGACGACGTCCGCGAAGCCCCAGCCCTGGAGCGTGTCGCGGACGAAGGACCGGGCGGTCGCGACCGATCGCCCGACGGGCTCGAAGCTGGCGTCCGCGCGCGCGGTGATCACAGAACTCCCCGACCGTGTCTCGACATGCGGGCTTCCCCGGCCGGCCGGGTCGTGCCGCTGCTGCGGCATCCGCTCGCCCGTGGGCCGTGGCTCCGGGTTGTGTCCCCCGGGGATCACTCCGGTGGTCATGGTCTGCGGCCGCCCCTCCGAATGCCCGCTCGTTCTCGTGCCACCGCCCAGGCCGGACGGACCGGTGCGGCTGGACAGCCGCATGCAAGGTTACTTACCTTCGCGGTCCGAGCGGATGCCGGTCGCCAGTGTTTACGCCCCCAGGGTGTGCGGACGATGTGCGAAGCTGCCGAACTGTTATGGCCTGGTTCGGCCAGGGTGAAACACTGGGCAAGCTTCTGGTGAAGGTCCGGTCAGGCTGAGTGCGTTCCGTCTACGGCGGGCAACAGCCCCTGGTGTGGTCGGATCCCGTCTGGCAGAAATACGCAGCAGTAACTGGTACGCCGAAGTAAGCGGTACGTCGAGTATGGCGGTACCCGAGCACAGCAGTAACGGTCGACCCCTGCGGGAGGGACACAGTGGAGTCTGGCGCAGCGGCGCGGGGCACTAAGGCGCGCGCGAAGGGCGGACCGTCCCTGAGCAGGCAACGGGGCGGCGGTGGGACCACCGCGGTGGACACGGCCGCCCTGAACCGGCTGCTGGTGGCTCTCGTGGCGATGCGGGAGGGCAACTTCCGCAAGCGGCTCACGGTGTCCGGGGACGGCGTGATGTCGGAGATCGCGGCGGTCTTCAACGAGGTGGCCGACCGAAATCTCCACCTCACGGGTGAGCTGTCACGGGTGCGGCGGATGGTCGGACGTGAGGGAAAGCTCACAGAACGGCTGGAAACGGGCGCCTGTGAGGGTTCCTGGGCGGCCGCCATCGACAACTCCAACGCGCTCGTCGACGACCTGGTGAGGCCGGTCTCCGAGGTGGGCCGGGTCCTGACGGCGGTGGCCGAGGGTGATCTGTCGCCGCGGATGGAGCTGCGGTCGCCGTCGCCGGACGGGGCCGGGCATCCGCTGCGCGGCGAGTTCCTGAAGGTCGGCCGTACCGTCAACAACCTGGTCGACCAGTTGTCGACGTTCACCGACGAGGTCACGCGCGTGGCCAGCGAGGTGGGTACCGAGGGCAAGCTGGGCGGGCAGGCCCGGGTGCGCGGTATGTCCGGTTCGTGGCGGGACTTGACGGACTCGGTCAACACGATGGCGTACCGGCTGACGGCACAGGTGCGGGACATCGCGCTGGTGACGACGGCGGTCGCCAAGGGTGACCTGTCGCGGAAGGTCACCGTTCAGGTCGCGGGCGAGATGCTGGAGCTGAAGGAAACCGTCAACACGATGGTGGACCAGCTGTCCGCGTTCTCCTCCGAAGTGACCCGGGTGGCCCGCGAGGTGGGCACGGACGGCATCCTGGGCGGCCAGGCGCATGTGCCGGGGGTCGACGGCACGTGGAAGGAACTCACCGACTCCGTCAACACGATGGCCGGCAACCTGACGGCCCAGGTGCGCGGGATCTCCGAGGTGACCACCGCGGTCGCCAACGGTGATCTGTCGCGCAAGGTGACCGTCCAGGCGCGCGGTGAGGTTGCGCAGCTCGCGGACACGATCAACCAGATGACCGAGACGCTGCGGATCTTCGCGGACGAGGTCACGCGTGTGGCCAACGAGGTCGGCGCGGCGGGGCAGCTGGGCGGTCAGGCGAACGTGCCGGGTGCGGCGGGCACCTGGAAGGACCTGACGGACTCCGTCAACACGGTCTTCCGGAACCTGACGATCCAGGTGCGCGACATCGCCGCGGTGACGACCGCGGTGGCCAGCGGTGACCTGTCGCAGAAGGTCACCGTGGACGTGGCCGGCGAGATGCTCGAACTGAAGAACACCGTCAACGGCATGGTCGATCAACTGTCGTCGTTCGGTGCCGAGGTCACGCGGGTGGCCCGGGAGATCGGTGTCGAGGGTGAGCTGGGCGGCCAGGCGCAGGTGCCCGGAGCCGCGGGTACCTGGAAGGACCTGACCGACTCCGTCAACACCGCGTTCCGTAACCTCACCGGTCAGGTGCGCAACATCGCCCAGGTGACGACGGCGGTGGCCAACGGCGACCTCTCGCAGAAGGTCACGGTCGACGTCTCCGGCGAGATGCTCAAGCTGAAGAACACCGTGAACACGATGGTGGACCAGCTGTCCAGCTTCGCCGACCAGGTGACGCGGATGGCCAGGGACGTGGGCACGGAGGGCCGCCTCGGCGGTCAGGCCCGCGTGGACGGCGTCTCGGGCACCTGGAAGGAGCTCACGGACTCCGTCAACTTCATGGCCGGCAACCTGACCTCGCAGGTGCGGCAGATCGCCCAGGTGACGACGGCGGTGGCGCGGGGCGACCTGTCCCAGAAGATCGACGTCGACGCGCGCGGCGAGATCCTGGAGCTGAAGAACACGATCAACACGATGGTCGACCAGCTCTCCGCCTTCGCCGACCAGGTCACCAAGGTGGCCCGTGAGGTGGGTACGGAGGGCCGCCTCGGCGGTCAGGCGCAGGTGCCCGGTGTGGCCGGTGTGTGGCGGGACCTGACGGACTCCGTGAACGGCATGGCCGGCAACCTCACGGCCCAGGTGCGCAACATCGCCCAGGTCGCCACCGCGGTGGCGCGCGGTGACCTCTCCCAGAAGATCACCGTGGACGCGCGCGGTGAGATCCAGGAGCTGAAGAACACCCTGAACACGATGGTCGACCAGCTGTCGTCGTTCGCCCAGGAGGTCACGCGCGTCGCGCGCGAGGTGGGCACCGAGGGCATCCTCGGCGGCCAGGCCGAGGTGCAGGGGGTCGCGGGCACCTGGAAGGACCTCACCCAGTCCGTGAACTTCATGGCGAACAACCTGACCATCCAGGTGCGCAACATCGCCGAGGTCACGACCGGTGTCGCCAAGGGCGACCTGTCGAAGAAGATCACCGTTGACGCGAAGGGCGAGATCCTCGAACTCGTCACGACGGTCAACACCATGGTCGACCAGCTGTCCAGCTTCGCCGAGCAGGTGACCCGGGTGGCCCGTGAGGTGGGTACCGAGGGCATCCTGGGCGGTCAGGCGCACGTTCCGGGTGTCACGGGCATCTGGAAGGACCTCAGCAACAACGTGAACCTGATGGCCAACAACCTGACCATGCAGGTGCGGAACATCTCCCAGGTCTCGGCGGCGGTCGCCAACGGCGACCTGACCCGGCAGGTCACCATCGAGGCGAGCGGTGAGGTGGCGCAGCTCGCCGACACCATCAACACGATGGTGAGGACGCTGAGTTCGTTCGCCGACCAGGTCACCAAGGTGGCCCGTGAGGTGGGTACGGACGGCATCCTGGGCGGTCAGGCGCACGTACCGGGTGTGGCGGGTACGTGGAAGGACCTCACCGAGTCGGTGAACCAGATGGCGTCCAACCTGACCGGTCAGGTGCGCAACATCGCGATGGTCACCACGGCCATCGCCAAGGGCGACCTGACCAAGAAGATCGACATCGACGCCCGCGGCGAGATCCTCGAACTCAAGACGACGATCAACACGATGGTCGATCAGCTGTCCAGTTTCGCCGAGGAGGTCACGCGTGTGGCCCGCGAGGTGGGCACCGAGGGGCAGCTGGGCGGTCAGGCACGCGTGCGTGACGTCGACGGCACCTGGCGGGACCTCACCGAGTCCGTGAACGAGATGGCCGGGAACCTGACCCGGCAGGTGCGTGCCATCGCGCGCGTGGCGACCGCGGTGACCCGTGGCGACCTGAACCTGAAGATCGACGTGGACGCGTCCGGCGAGATCAAGGAACTCCAGGACTACACCAACAAGATGATCGCCAACCTGCGCGACACCACCGTCGCCAACCAGGAGCAGGACTGGCTGAAGGGCAACCTGGCGCGTATCTCCGCGCTGATGCAGGGCCGCCGCGACCTGGCGGACGTGGCCTCGCTGATCATGAGCGAGCTGACGCCCGTGGTCTCGGCGCAGCACGGCGCGTTCTTCCTGGGGATGCCGCTGGTCGACGGCAAGGACGCGAGCGCCGAGAACGAGGACGCGTACGAGCTGCGCATGCTGGGGTCGTACGGCTACTCGATGGGCTCCATGCCGACGTCGTTCCGGCCCGGTGAGGCGCTGATCGGCACGGCCGCCAAGGAGAAGCGGACGATCCTGGTGGAGAAGGCGCCCTCCGGTTATCTGAAGATCTCCTCCGGGCTCGGCGAGGCCCCGCCGGCGCAGGTGATCGTGCTTCCGGTGCTGTTCGAGGGCAAGGTGCTCGGCGTGATCGAGCTGGCGTCCTTCACGCCGTTCACGCAGATCCAGAAGGACTTCCTGAACCAGATCGCCGAGATGATCGCGACCAGCGTCAACACCATCTCCGTCAACACCAAGACCGAGTTGCTGCTGAAGCAGTCGCAGGAGCTGACCGAACAGCTGCAGGAGCGGTCGGCCGAGCTGGAGAACCGGCAGAAGGCCCTCCAGGCGTCCAACGCCGAACTGGAGGAGAAGGCCGAGCTGCTGGCCCAGCAGAACCGGGACATCGAGGTGAAGAACACCGAGATCGAGGAGGCCCGCCAGGTCCTGGAGGAGCGCGCCGAGCAACTCGCCGTCTCCATGAGGTACAAGAGCGAGTTCCTCGCCAACATGTCGCACGAGCTGCGCACTCCGCTCAACTCGCTGCTGATCCTGGCCAAGCTGCTCGCGGACAACGCCGAGGGCAACCTCTCGCCGAAGCAGGTGGAGTTCGCCGAGACCATCCACGGAGCCGGTTCCGACCTGCTCCAGCTGATCAACGACATCCTCGACCTGTCGAAGGTCGAGGCGGGGAAGATGGACGTCTCCCCGACGCGTATCGCGCTCGTGCAGCTCGTGGACTACGTGGAGGCCACCTTCCGGCCGCTGACCGCGGAGAAGGGCCTCGACCTGTCCGTACGGGTGTCGCCGGAGCTGCCCGCCACGCTGCACACCGACGAACAGCGGCTCCTCCAGGTGCTGCGCAACCTGCTGTCCAACGCGGTGAAGTTCACCGACTCCGGTTCGGTGGAACTGGTGATCCGGCCGGCCGGCAGCGCCGTGCCGGTGGGGATCAGGGAGCAGCTCCTGGAGGCCGGTTCGCTCAGCGATCCGGACGCTCCGCTGATCGCGTTCTCGGTGACCGACACCGGCATCGGCATCGCGGCCAGCAAGATGCGGGTGATCTTCGAGGCGTTCAAGCAGGCCGACGGCACGACCAGCCGCAAGTACGGCGGTACGGGCCTCGGGCTGTCGATCTCCCGGGAGATCGCGCAGCTGCTCGGCGGTGAGATCCACGCGCAGAGCGAGCCGGGCCGCGGTTCGACGTTCACGCTGTACCTGCCGCTGCACCCCAGCGAACTGCCGCCCCAGGGCTACCAGCAGTCCCTGCCCGCGCTGGAGGCCGGCGACCTGGTGGCTTCCCAGAACCACAGCTCGGAGCTGTCCGGCGTGGAGATCGAGACACCGGCCGAGGTGAAGTCGTACCAGGAGACCCAGAACGGTGCCGCCGCGCTCTTCCGGCGCCGCCGCCGGGGCGCTCCCCAGGTGGCGGAGGCGTGGCCGGTGCTCGCCGAGCAGGAGGCGACGGCCCCGCAGCCGCGCCGGGGCGTGCGGTTCGGCGGCGAGAAGGTGCTGATCGTCGACGACGACATCCGCAACGTCTTCGCGCTCACCAGCGTCCTGGAGCAGCACGGCCTGTCGGTGCTGTACGCCGAGAACGGCCGTGAGGGCATCGAGGTGCTTGAACAGCACGACGATGTCGCGGTCGTCCTGATGGACATCATGATGCCCGAGATGGACGGCTATGCGACGACCACTGCGATCCGGCGGATGCCGCAGTTCGCCGGGCTGCCGATCATCGCGCTGACCGCGAAGGCGATGAAGGGCGACCGGGAGAAGGCGATCGAGTCGGGCGCCTCCGACTACGTCACCAAGCCGGTCGACCCCGATCACCTTCTGGCGGTGATGGAACAGTGGATGCGCGCGGAGTGACAGGAACGGTCAGCTGTGATGTGAACGTTGCGGGAACCTTCCGTGTGCACCGGAAGTTGCTGACTCAGGGTGGCCGGACCCGTGTAGAAGTGCGGGATTGGGGGAACCTTCTGGTCTCCGGCTGCGTTTCTGCTACGTGCACAGTGACATCGCGGTGACAGGGTGTGGCGACGGGCGGGGTGCGGCTACCATGACCGGCACAAGGACGGGCGGCGAAAGGGAGTCGTCCCCTGGGGCGGCGCCCGGTGTACCGCCGGGGCGAGGAGGGCGGGCCATGGTGCAGAAGGCCAAGATCCTCCTGGTCGATGACCGGCCGGAGAATCTGCTGGCGCTGGAGGCCATCCTCTCTGCGCTCGATCAGACACTGGTACGGGCATCGTCCGGGGAGGAAGCGCTCAAGGCACTGCTCACGGACGACTTCGCGGTCATTCTGCTGGACGTCCAGATGCCGGGCATGGACGGATTCGAAACCGCGGCGCACATCAAGCGGCGGGAGCGGACCCGGGACATCCCGATCATCTTCCTCACCGCCATCAACCACGGCCCGCACCACACGTTCCGGGGCTACGCGGCGGGCGCGGTCGACTACATCTCCAAGCCGTTCGACCCGTGGGTGCTGCGCGCCAAGGTCTCGGTGTTCGTCGAGCTGTACATGAAGAACTGCCAGCTCCGTGAGCAGGCGGCGCTGCTGCGGCTCCAGTTGGAGGGCGGCGGCAAGAGCGCGGTGGCCGGCAAGGAGTCCGCGGGGCTGCTCGCCGAGCTGTCCGCGCGGCTCGCGGCCGTCGAGGAGCAGGCCGAGGCGCTGTCCAAGCAGCTGGACGACGAGTCCGCGGACGCGGCGGCGGTGGCCACGGCGGCCCATCTGGAGCGGAAACTGACCGGCCTGCGCCGGGCGCTGGACGCCCTCGAACCGGGTACGGGCAGCGGCAGCACACCGCTCCCGTCGCAGAACTGACCGAGACGGCGGCCATCGGTGCCCATGAGAGCGCGTCAGTTCCGCGCCCTTGCAAGGGCGACACGAACGGGTGAAGCAGCGGGCACACGTGTCCCCTGTCGCATCCCCCGGTAATCTCACACCCATGGCCTCACGTTCCTCGGCAGCCAAGAAGCAGCCCGCGAAGAAGGCCGCTCCCTCGAAGGCTCCGGCGAAGAAGGCCGTCGCGAAGAAAGCCCCGGCCAAGAAGGCGCCTGCCAAGAGGACCGCGGCCAAGAAGTCCGCGCCGGCGCCCAAGCCGGCGCCCAGCCCCACCGGGGGCGTCTACCGTCTGGTGCGCGCCCTCTGGCTGGGCCTCGCGCACGCCGTCGGCGCCGTCTTCCGCGGGATAGGACAGGGAGCCAAGAACCTGGACCCGGCCCACCGCAAGGACGGCATCGCGCTGCTCCTGCTCGGCATCTCCCTGATCGTCGCCGCCGGTACCTGGGCGGATCTGCGTGGCCCGGTCGGCGACCTGGTGGAGATCCTCGTCACCGGCGCCTTCGGCCGTCTCGACCTGCTGGTGCCGATACTGCTCGTGGTCATCGCCGTACGGTTCATGCGCCACCCCGAGCAGCCGGAGGCCAACGGCCGGATCGTGATCGGGCTGTCCGCGCTGATCATCGGTGTGCTCGGCCAGGTCCACATCGCCTGCGGCTCGCCCGCCCGCAGCGACGGCATGCAGGGCATAAGGGATGCCGGCGGGCTCATCGGCTGGGCGGCGGCGACCCCGCTGACCTACACCATGACCGAGGTCCTCGCCGTACCGCTGCTGGCGCTGCTCACGATCTTCGGGCTGCTCGTCGTCACCGCGACCCCGGTGAACGCCATCCCGCAGCGGCTGCGCGCGCTCGGCGTGCGCCTCGGGGTGCTGCACGACCCCGAACCGGAGGAGTACGGCGAGTACACCGAGGACGACGAGCGCTACGACGACCAGTGGCGTGAGGCGCTGCCCGCGCGCCCCCGCAGGCGTTCGAGCGCCCCCCAGGACTACGACCCCGACGGCGCCGAGCAGGAGGCCCTCGCCAAGCGCCGTGGCCGGCCCAGGCGCTCCGCCGTGCCGCAGCCCGAGATGGGCCGTCAGATGGACGCCGTGGACGTCGCCGCGGCCGCCGCGGCCGCGCTCGACGGCGCCGTCCTGCACGGCATGCCGCCCTCGCCGCTCGTCGCCGACCTCACCCAGGGCGTCAGCGTCGGCGACCGCGAGGACACCACGCCCACGCCCGTGCCGGCCCCGAGCCCGGTCCCGGCCGCGCGCCCCAAGCAGGAGAAGCTCAAGCAGGAGAAGCTCAACGTCGAGGTCCCCGACCTCACCAAGGCGGCCCCCGACGCGATGCGCGACCTGCCGCCGCGCGCCGAACAGCTCCAGCTGTCCGGGGACATCACCTACTCCCTGCCGTCGCTCGACCTCCTCACCCGCGGCGGCCCCGGCAAGGCCCGCAGCGCGGCCAACGACGCCATCGTGGACTCCCTGCGCAACGTCTTCACCGAGTTCAAGGTGGACGCCGACGTCACCGGCTTCACGCGCGGTCCGACGGTGACCCGGTACGAGGTCCAGCTCGGCCCCGCCGTCAAGGTCGAGCGGATCACCGCGCTCACCAAGAACATCGCGTACGCCGTCGCCAGCCCGGACGTGCGGATCATCAGCCCGATCCCCGGCAAGTCCGCGGTCGGCATCGAGATCCCCAACACCGACCGGGAGATGGTCAACCTCGGTGACGTGCTGCGGCTCGCCGAGTCCGCCGAGGACGACGACCCCATGCTGGTCGCGTTCGGCAAGGACGTCGAGGGCGGCTACGTCATGCACTCGCTGGCGAAGATGCCGCACATGCTCGTCGCGGGCGCCACCGGCTCCGGAAAGTCGTCCTGCATCAACTGCCTGATCACCTCGGTCATGATGCGGGCGACCCCCGAGGACGTGCGGATGGTCCTCGTCGACCCCAAGCGCGTCGAGCTGACCGCCTACGAGGGCATCCCGCACCTGATCACCCCGATCATCACCAACCCGAAGCGGGCCGCCGAGGCGCTCCAGTGGGTCGTCCGCGAGATGGACCTGCGCTACGACGACCTGGCCGCGTTCGGGTTCCGGCACATCGACGACTTCAACAAGGCGATCCGCGAGGGCAAGGTCAAGCTGCCCGCGGGCAGCGAGCGGGAGCTGCAGCCGTACCCGTACCTGCTGGTGATCGTCGACGAGCTCGCCGACCTGATGATGGTCGCCCCGCGCGACGTCGAGGACGCCATCGTGCGCATCACGCAGCTCGCGCGCGCGGCCGGCATCCACCTGGTGCTCGCCACCCAGCGCCCGTCGGTCGACGTCGTCACCGGCCTCATCAAGGCGAACGTGCCCTCCCGGCTCGCCTTCGCCACCTCCTCGCTCGCCGACAGCCGCGTCATCCTCGACCAGCCCGGCGCCGAGAAACTCATCGGCAAGGGCGACGGGCTCTTCCTGCCGATGGGGGCGAACAAGCCGACCCGTCTGCAGGGCGCGTTCATCACCGAGGAAGAGATCGCCGTCGTCGTCCAGCACTGCAAGGACCAGATGACACCGGTCTTCCGGGACGACGTCGTCGTGGGCACCAAGCAGAAGAAGGAGATCGACGAGGACATCGGCGACGACCTCGACCTGCTGTGCCAGGCGGCCGAGCTGGTCGTCTCCACCCAGTTCGGCTCCACGTCGATGCTCCAGCGCAAGCTGCGCGTGGGCTTCGCCAAGGCCGGCCGGCTCATGGACCTCATGGAGTCCCGTGGGGTCGTCGGCCCGAGCGAGGGCTCCAAGGCGCGTGATGTTCTGGTGAAACCCGATGAGCTGGACGGCGTGCTCGCCGTGATCCGCGGAGAGTCCGAGGGGTAGGTCCGTCCCAGGGGCAGGGGCGCCTGTAGGCCGGGTGGAGGCATTGTCGTGATCCACCCGTTAGCGACCGTCGGGCAACCGTTTCCCTTTGCCGCACGTCAAGTTGAGCGAAAGGAAAGGTGTGTACCCCACCCTGGGGCGCACACCTGACCCGTCATCGGAATGTCCGACCATATCGATGGCGTACAAAGTCGTACCATCCGGTTGCCCCACTCTTTTGCACCCCCCCTAGACTGAACCTCCAGCACAGGTGGCTACACGCTCGAAAGGCGCCCCCGTGTCCATCGGCAGCAACTCCCCTGAAGACGAGCGTCCGTTCCAAGACGAGTCCGAGGAAAACCGCCCCTCCGTAGGCCGAGCCCTCAAGCAGGCCCGCATCGCCGCCGGGCTGACCGTCGACGACATCAGCGGGAGCACCCGGGTACGTATCGGCATCGTGCACGCCATCGAGGCCGACGACTTCGCCCCCTGCGGCGGCGACGTCTACGCCCGGGGGCACATCCGGACCCTGGCCAGGGCCGTCGGCCTCGACCCCGAGCCGCTGCTCGCGCAGTTCGCGGCCGAGCACGGTGGTGGGCGGCCCGCGCCGACGCCCGCCGCACCGCTGTTCGAGGCGGAACGTATCCGCCCCGAGCGGCGCGGACCCAACTGGACGGCGGCCATGGTCGCCGCGATCGTCGTCGTGGTCGGCTTCGTCGGCTTCACCGCCCTCAAGGGCGGCGACGACGGCAAGCAGTCGGTCGCCGAGGGCGGCGCCGCCCCGACGACCGGCAAGTCGGCCTCGCCGACCCCGAAGGAAAGCAAGCCCGACAAGACCCCCGAGCCCTCCGACAGCGCGATCGCCGCCGCGCCCCAGGACAAGGTCACCGTCCAGGTCAGCGCGGTCAACGGGCGCAGCTGGATCTCGGCCAAGGACCACAACGGCCGGATGCTCTTCGACGGGCTCCTGAAGAAGGGCGACTCCAAGACCTTCCAGGACAGCTCCAAGATCAACCTGATCCTCGGCGACGCCGGAGCCATCCAGCTCTACGTCAACGGCAAGAAGATCGAGGACCAGTTCCAGCCCGGTGCCGTGGAGCGCCTGACGTACACCAAGGGCGACCCGGAAGTCGGATAAGCGTTCCGATTGAGCACGTACACAAGGGGTTGGCCATGATCGGCCAGCCCCTTCGACGTGGGCTGTCAGTGAGACAAAGTAGTCTTGAGCCCATGCCTGAACGCCGTACCGTCGCACTAGTCACTCTCGGCTGCGCCCGTAACGAGGTGGACTCGGAGGAGCTCGCAGGCCGTTTGGAGGCGGACGGCTGGCAGCTCGTCGAGGACGCATCGGACGCCGATGTCGCCGTCGTCAACACCTGTGGTTTCGTCGAGGCCGCCAAGAAGGACTCCGTCGATGCCCTCCTGGAGGCCAATGACCTCAAGGGGCATGGCAGAACCCAGGCCGTCGTGGCGGTGGGCTGCATGGCCGAGCGGTACGGCAAGGAGCTCGCCGAGGCGCTGCCCGAGGCCGACGGCGTGCTCGGCTTCGACGACTACTCCGACATCTCCGACCGGCTGCAGACCATCCTCAACGGGGGCATCCACGCCTCGCACACCCCGCGCGACCGCCGCAAGCTGCTGCCCATCAGTCCGGCCGAGCGCCAGGACTCGGCCGCGACGGTGGCCCTGCCGGGCCACGGCCCGTCCGACCTCCCCGAGGGCGTCGCGCCCGCCTCCGGCCCGCGTGCGCCCCTGCGCCGCCGCCTGGACGGCTCCCCGGTCGCCTCGGTCAAGCTCGCCTCGGGCTGCGACCGCCGCTGCTCCTTCTGCGCCATCCCGTCCTTCCGCGGCTCCTTCATCTCCCGCCGCCCGAGCGACGTGCTGAACGAGACCCGCTGGCTGGGCGAGCAGGGTGTGAAGGAGATCATGCTGGTCTCCGAGAACAACACCTCCTACGGCAAGGACCTGGGCGACATCCGCCTCCTGGAGTCCCTGCTGCCCGAGCTCGCCGAGGTGGACGGCATCGAGCGGGTGCGGGTGAGCTACCTCCAGCCCGCCGAGATGCGCCCCGGCCTGATCGACGTGCTGACCTCCACGCCGAAGGTCGTCCCGTACTTCGACCTCTCCTTCCAGCACTCCGCCCCGGGCGTGCTGCGGGCCATGCGCCGCTTCGGCGACACCGACCGCTTCCTGGAGCTGCTCGACACCATCCGGAGCAAGGCCCCGCAGGCCGGCGTCCGCTCCAACTTCATCGTCGGCTTCCCCGGCGAGTCCGAGTCCGACCTGGCCGAACTGGAGCGCTTCCTGAACGGCGCCAGGCTGGACGCCATCGGTGTCTTCGGCTACTCCGACGAGGAGGGCACCGAGGCGGCGACGTACGAGAACAAGCTCGACGAGGACGTCGTCGCCGAGCGGCTCGCGCACATCTCCCAGCTCGCCGAGGAACTCGTCTCGCAGCGGGCCGAGGAGCGCGTCGGCGAGACCGTGCACGTCCTCGTGGAGTCCGTCGACGACGAGGACGGCGTCTACGGCCGAGCGGCCCACCAGGCGCCCGAGACGGACGGACAGGTCCTGCTCACGAGCGGCGAAGGTCTGGCCGTCGGCCGTATCGTCGAGGCGAAGGTGGTCGGTACGGAAGGTGTCGACCTGGTGGCCGAGCCGCTGCAGGGCTCGCCCGTATGGAGTGAGGAGGCCGGCAGATGACCGGAGTCCCGGCGTCCGCCGCGGGCGGCACCTCCGGCGCGCACGGCGCCCCGGGCTCCGCCGCCACCTCCGGTCCGCAGCGTGATTCCCAGGCCGGTCCGCAGAACGAGGAGAGGCCGCCGCGCGGCGGGAAGATCGCCGCAGCCGCCGTCAACCAGGCGAGCCTGTGGAACGTCGCCAATCTGCTGACCATGCTCCGGCTGGTCCTGGTGCCCGGCTTCGTCGCCCTGATGCTCGCCGGCGGCGGATACGACCCGGCGTGGCGCTCGCTCGCCTGGGCGGCCTTCGCCATCGCCATGATCACCGACCTGTTCGACGGGCATCTGGCGCGCACCTACAACCTCGTCACCGACTTCGGGAAGATCGCCGACCCCATCGCCGACAAGGCGATCATGGGGGCGGCGCTGATCTGTCTGTCCGCGCTGGGCGATCTGCCCTGGTGGGTGACGATCGTGATCCTCGCCCGGGAACTCGGCATCACGCTCATGCGTTTCGTGGTCATCCGCTACGGCGTGATCCCGGCCAGCCGCGGCGGCAAGCTCAAGACCCTCACCCAGGGCATTGCCGTGGGGATGTACGTGCTGGCACTGACGGGGTGGCTGGCGACCCTGAGGTTCTGGGTGATGGCCGTGGCGGTCGTCCTGACCGTCGCCACCGGCCTCGACTATGTGAGACAAGCCATTGTGCTGCGCAGGCAGGGAATCGCCGAGCGCGCAGCAGCGTTGGAGGAGACGGAAGCGTGAATTCCACGGCCGCCGAACTGGTGCGACTACTGACGGTGAGGGGCCAGACCCTCGCTGTCGCCGAGTCGCTGACCGGCGGCCTGGTCGCGGCGGAGATCACCACGGTCCCGGGGGCCTCCAAGGTGTTCCGGGGCTCGGTCACCGCCTACGCCACCGAACTGAAGCACGACCTGCTGGCCGTCGACGCCACCCTGCTGGAGCAGCGCGGAGCGGTGGATCCGCAGGTCGCGGCCCAGATGGCGGCCGGAGTGCGGAAGGCGCTGGGCGCCGACTGGGGCCTCGCGACCACCGGAGTCGCCGGCCCGGATCCGCAGGACGGCCAGCCGGTCGGGACCGTTTTCGTGGCCGTGGACGGGCCGTTCGGCCCTGGTTCCGGTTCTGCCGCTGGCGGAAAAGTGGAGGCCCTGCGGTTGAACGGCAACCGCGCGGAAATTCGTAGAGAGAGTGTACGGAGCGTACTCGCACTGCTCCTGACGGAGCTTGCGAGCGAACAGACCGGGAATGAGCGGACACAGGATACGGAACAGAACGGGGGGTTTTGATGTTTGCAGCCCTGAGTGAACACGACATCGCTCCCCGCACGGCCGCGGCGCAAGGCGGTACGGTGGGGCGTGAAGGATGCGGCTACGCGGTCCGAGGAGGGAGCCACCGATGATTCTGCTCCGTCGCCTGCTTGGTGACGTGCTGCGTCGGCAGCGCCAGCGCCAGGGCCGTACTCTGCGCGAAGTCTCCTCGTCCGCCCGAGTCTCACTCGGCTATCTCTCCGAGGTGGAGCGGGGGCAGAAGGAGGCTTCCTCCGAACTGCTCGCCGCCATCTGCGACGCGCTGGACGTACGGATGTCCGAGCTCATGCGGGAAGTGAGCGACGAGCTCGCCCTCGCCGAGCTGGCCCAGTCCGCCCGGGCCACCGAGCCCGTGCCCACGCCGGTTCGTCCGATGCTGGGCACCGTTTCGGTGACCGGAGTGCCACCGGAACGGGTGACCATCAAGGCACCCGCCGAAGCGGTGGACGTGGTCGCCGCGTGACGTCGGCGCGGACGTAGACCGACAGAAGTGTGCGAGGCCCCGGCCGGGGCTCCTCCAGGGACACCTGGGGGGTGCGGCCGGGGCCTTCGTGTGTCCGGCGGGAACGTGCGTCCATTTGCCGGGGTCCGGTGGTGCGGTCATGGTGGGAGGGACGTGACAGGGGGCCGACCGACCACCGGAGAGAGCGCATGTACGTCGTGAAGAGCCCGTTGTCCGACGCGGACCTGAAGACCGTGGCCGAGGCGCTGCAGGGCGCCCTCGTCGATCTGGTGGACCTGGCGCTGGTCGCCAAGCAGATCCACTGGAACGTGGTCGGCCCCCGCTTCCGGTCCGTCCACCTCCAGCTCGACGAGGTCGTGGACACGGCGCGGGCGCACTCCGACACGGTCGCGGAACGGGCCTCGGCGCTGGGTGTCTCACCGGACGGGCGTGCCACCACGGTGGCCGCCGGCAGCGGCATCGGCGAGGCGGCCGGCGGCTGGGTCAAGGACGCGGACGCGGTGGCGGCCCTGGCGACCGCGCTGGGCGCGGCGATCACCCGTATGCGTGAACGGGTGGCATCGACCGCCGAGGCCGATCCGGTCTCCCAGGACATCTTCATCGGGATCACGGCGGACCTGGAGAAGCATCACTGGATGTTCCAGGCGGAGAACGCGTAGCAGTGGCCGGCGTCGACCTGCGGCTGTTGCATCGGTGAGCCCTCGGTGCGCCTCCCCGGTGGGCCGGGCGGCGTTCTAGCGTCCGGCTGGAGGTGGCGGCCATGGTGGGGCGGATAGTGCGCTGGGGGGTTGCCCTGGGGTTCGCGGCGGTCTGGTGGTGGGCCGTGCTGCGGATCGCGTTCGTCGACGGCGCCGGGGCGCTGGAGGGGACCGTGGCCGCCGGGGGATGGGGACTGAGCCTGCTGCCGGTGAACTGCGTGCCCAGGACCCGGGCGGCGGGCGCCCTGGGCCCCGGGCGGTGGCGGACCGCCTGGCGGGCCCAGGGGGCTACCAAGGCATCGCCACCCCTCCGTTCGGGCGCAGGATCTGGCCCGTCGTGAACGAGGAGGCGTCGGACGCCAGATACAGCACGGCATGCGCGACGTCCTCCGCCTCGCCGACCCGGCCCAGGGGTGACATCCGGGCCATCCACGCCTCCGTCTGCCGCTGTTCCTCGCTGTCGTGCCGGTCGGTCATGGGCGTGCGGGTCCAGCCCGGGGCGACCGCGTTGACACGGATGCCCTGCCCGCCGACCTCGCCCGCGAGCGTCTTGGTCAGCTGGACCACGGCCGCCTTGGCCGCGCCGTAGCAGAGCAGTCCGGGGCCGCCGGTGTCGATCGCTCCGGACGCCATGGTGATGATGCTGCCCCCGGTCCGCCGGGCCAGCATCAGCCGCGCCGCCTCCTGGCAGGCGTGCAGAACGCCCTTGAAGTTGACGCTCAGCACCCGGTCGAGATCCTCGTCCCGGGTCTCGAGGACCGGGCTGCGGTGCATGATCCCGGCGATCGCCGCCATGACGTCCAGCCGTCCGCAGGACTGGACGGCCTGCCCGAGCTGCGCCCGGTCGGTGACGTCGAGGGTGTGCGTGTGGGCGGTGCCGCCCTGGTCCTTGATCAGCGTGGCTGTCCCGTGCAGGCCTTCCGCGTCCCGGTCGGCACAGTGCACGGTCGCGCCCGCCTCGGCGAGCAGGACGGCGGAGGCCCGGCCGATGCCGCTGGCGGCGCCGGTGACGAATGCGGTGCGGCCGGTGAGGTCGTACGCCTTGAGGGGCATGAAGGGACGGTACGAGCGTTTCTGACGGGTCGTCAATTGGTCGTGCGCGTTCTCCGGGCCGGAGGCGAGCCCGGTGCCGGTGCCGGGCCGGTCTGGCAGACGGGGCACCAGTAGGTGGGGCGCTCGCGGGAGCCGTCGCCCTGGTCGGCGACACGGATCGGGGTGTGGCAGCGCAGACAGGGGCGCGGTGCGCGGCCGTAGACGAACAGGTCCTGGTTGCGCAGGCCCGTGGTCCGGCGGACCGGGCGGTCGCGGTTGGCCTCCAGCAGGCGCTTGGCGAGGTGCGGGAGCTTCGCGGCACGCTCGGCGGGGAGCGCGCCGATCGGGAGCCAGGGGGTCGCGCCGATCAGGAAGCAGAGTTCGCTCTTGTAGATGTTGCCGATCCCGGCGAGGTTGCGCTGGTCGAGGAGGGCCTCGCCGAGCGGGCGCACGGGGTCGGCGAGCAGATGGGCCAGGGCGCGCTCGGGGTTCCAGTCGGGGCCCAGCAGGTCGGGGCCGAGATGGCCGACCGCGCGTTCCTCTTCGCCGGTGCGCAGGAACTCCAGCACCTGGAGGCGATAGCCGACGGCCGTGCGGTCGGCGGTGCCGAGGATCACCCTGATCTGGTGGGCGGGGCCGCCCTTCCAGCGCTCGCCGCTGCCGTAGACCTTCCACGCGCCCTCCATCCGCAGGTGCGTGTGCAGGGTCAGGCCGCCCTCGAAGCGGGTGAGCAGGTGTTTGCCGCGCGGGGTGGTGCCGAGGACGGTACGGCCGGTCAGGTCGGCCGTGGCGTACTGGGGCACCCGGAAGTCGCTGCGGGTCAGCACCTTGCCGGCGAGCGCGTCGTGCAGCCGCCTCGCGGCCTGCCAGACCGTGTCACCTTCGGGCATGGCTCAAGGGTGGCACGGGCACGGGAGAGGTGAGACGGGGTGGGCCATGGGGCGCTCAGGCCGCCCGGTTCGCATGGCGGTTCACGCTCTCAGGCGCAGGCCGCGCGGGGTGGCGATGAAGCCCGCTCCTTCCAGGAGGGTGCCCAGGGGCGAGGTCAGGGCCGTGGCGCCGTTGACGCGCTCCACCGTCACCGTGCCGAGGGTGCCCGCGCGGGCGGCGGCCGCGAGGGCCTCGGCGGCCGTACGGAGGCGGGGGTCGTCGCCGGCGTCCGTGTCCGGGGCGGAGGGCCAGGCCAGCAGGGTCTTGCCGCCGCGCTCCATGTAGAGGGCCAGCTCGCCGTCCACCAGGACGACCAGCGAGCCCGCCTTGCGGCCCGGCTTGTGCCCGGCACCGGTCGGCGGCTCGGGCCAGGGGAGGGCCGCCCCGTAGGCGTTCGCGGGGTCGGCGGCGGCGAGGACCACGGCTCTGGGGTCGGGGGCGGCGGGGGTGCGGGCGTGGTGGTTGCCGTAGGTGTGGGGGGGCGCGGGGCTGCCGCCTCGCGGGCCGCCGTAGCCCGGGGCGGTGAAGGGGTCGGTGGGGGCGAGGTCCTTGGGGGAGATGTAGTCGCCGGGCGCGGTGCGGGGCTCGGGGGGCCAGGTGAAGTCGCCGTCGAGGTCGGGGAAGCCGGCCGTGTCGAAGGGGCCCAGGGGTGCCGGGCCGTCGAAGGGGTCCGGGATCGATCCCGTTGCGGGTCCGAACGCGGGTGCGCCGGTGCCCGCGAAGCCGCTGCCCGGCAGGCCCTCGCCGCGTTCGCGGGCGTTGGACACCGCGCGCAGCCGGTCGACCGCGCCGTCCATCGCGAACTGTGCAGCGCCGAGGCCCTCGACGACGTAACCCCGGCGCGCCTGGCCGCTCTCCTCGAACGCCGACAGGATCCGGTACACCGCCGAGAAGCCGCCCTCGACGCCCTCCGCCGCGACCGCGCCCCTGGTCACCACGCCGTGCCGGTCGAGGAGGGTGCGGGCCAGGGCGTGGGCGCGCACGGTGGTGTCCGGCTCGCGCTGCGGGAGCAGGGACCAGCGGCCGGCGACGGTCGGCGGGCCGGTGCGGGAGGCGGTGCGAGCGGCGGCCGTCAGGGAGCCGTAGCGGCCGCGCGGGACCGTGCGCCTGGCGCGGTGGGCCGTGGATCCTGCCGTACGGCCCGAGCCCAGCAGGGAGCGCATCGGGGCCAGCGTGTCGTTGGTGAGCCGTCCCGACCAGGCCAGGTCCCAGACGGCGTCGGCCAGTTGGGGGTCGGTGGCGTCCGGGTGGGTGGTGGCGCGGACCTGGTCGGCGATCTGCCGGAAGAACAGGCCGTAGCCGCCGGAGAGGGCGTCCAGCACCGACTGGTGGAGAGCGGTCAGCTCCAGGGGGTGCGGTGGCGGGAGGAGCACGGGGGCCGCGTCCGCCAGATACAGGGAGACCCAGCCGTCCTTGCCGGGCAGGGCGCCCGCCCCGGCCCACACGATCTCTCCGGCGGCGGTGAGTTCGTCGAGCATCGAGGGCGTGTAGTCGGCCACGCGGGACGGCAGGACCAGCTTCTCCAGGGCCGACGCCGGTACCGACGCGCCCTGCAACTGCTCGACGGCGCGCACCAGTCCGTCGACACCGCGCAGCCCGTGCCCCTTGCCGATGTGCTGCCACTGCGGCAGGAACTGCGCGAGCGCGGCCGGGGCCACCGGCTCCAGCTCGTGCCGGAGCGCGGCCAGGGAACGGCGGCGCAGCCTGCGCAGCACGGCCGCGTCGCACCACTCCTGGCCGATGCCCGCCGGATGGAACTCGCCCTGCACCACCCGGCCGCTCGCGGCCAGCCGCTGCAACGCGCCCTCCGTGACCGCCACCCCGAGGCCGAAGCGGGTGGCCGCGGTGGTCGACGTGAACGGGCCGTGGGTGCGCCCGTACCGGGCGAGGAGGTCGCCGAGCGGGTCCTTCACGGGCTCGGTGAAGGCCTCGGGGACTCCGACCGGCAGGGCCGTGCCGAGGGCGTCACGAAGCCGGCCCGCGTCCTCGATCGCCGCCCAGTGGCCGGCACCGGCGATCCGGACCCTGATGGCCCGGCGGGCGCCGGCGAGCTCCTTCGCCCATTGCGGCTCGGCGCCCCGCTCGGCCAGCTCGGCGTCCGTGAGCGGTCCGAGCAGCCGCAGTACGTCGGCGACGCCTTCGGGGTCCTTGATCCGGCGGTCCTCGGTGAGCCACTGGAGCTCGCGCTCCAGCTCGGTCAGCACCTCCGCGTCGAGCAGTTCGCGCAGCTCCGCCTGGCCCAGCAGCTCGGCCAGCAGCCGGGAGTCCAGGGAGAGTGCGGCCGCGCGGCGCTCGGCGAGCGGGGAGTCGCCCTCGTACAGGAACTGGGCGACGTACCCGAAGAGGAGGGAGCGGGCGAAGGGGGACGGCTCGGGGGTGGTGACCTCGACCAGGCGCACCTTGCGGGACTCCAGGTCGCCCATCAGCTCGACGAGCCCGGGCACGTCGAAGACGTCCTGGAGGCACTCGCGGACGGCCTCCAGGACGATCGGGAAGGACCCGAACTCGCTCGCCACCTGGAGCAGTTGGGCGGCGCGCTGGCGCTGCTGCCACAGCGGGGTGCGCTTGCCGGGGTTGCGGCGCGGCAGCAGCAGCGCGCGGGCCGCGCACTCGCGGAACCGGGAGGCGAACAGCGCCGAGCCGCCGACCTGGTCGGTGACGATCTGGTCGACCTCGCCCTTGTCGAAGGCGACGTCCGCCGCGCCGACCGGCGCCTGCTCCGCGTCGTATTCGGTACCCGCCTTCATGGGGGCCTGGTCGAGCAGGTCGAGGCCCATCACATCGGCGTCCGGCAGCCGCAGCACGATGCCGTCGTCGGCGTGCATGACCTGCGCGTCCATGCCGTACCGCTCGGACAGCCGGGCGCCGAGGGCGAGCGCCCAGGGGGCGTGGACCTGGGCGCCGAAGGGGGAGTGGACGACGACCCGCCAGTCGCCCAGTTCGTCGCGGAAGCGCTCCACGACGATCGTCCGGTCGTCCGGGATGTGGCCGCAGGCCTCGCGCTGTTCGTCCAGGTACGACAGCACGTTGTCCACCGCCCACGCGTCCAGGCCCGCCGCCAGCAGGCGCAGGCGCGCGTCGTCCTTGGGGAGCGAGCCGACCTCGCGCAGGAACGCGCCGACCGCGCGGCCCAGTTCGAGCGGGCGGCCCAGCTGGTCGCCCTTCCAGAAGGGCAGCCGGCCCGGCACACCGGGGGCGGGGGAGACCAGGACGCGGTCGCGCGTGATGTCCTCGATGCGCCAGGAACTGGTGCCCAGGGTGAAGACATCGCCCACCCGGGACTCGTACACCATCTCCTCGTCCAGCTCGCCGACCCGGCCGCCGCCCTTCTTGGGGTCGGCGCCCGCGAGGAAGACGCCGAAGAGGCCGCGGTCGGGGATGGTGCCGCCGGAGGTGACGGCGAGGCGCTGGGCCCCAGGGCGGCCGGTGACCGTCCCGGCGACCCGGTCCCAGACCACGCGCGGGCGCAGCTCCGCGAACGCGTCCGACGGATAGCGGCCTGCGAGCATGTCCAGGACCGCCGTGAACGCCGACTCCGGGAGCGAGGCGAAGGGCGCCGCGCGGCGGACCGTGGCGAGCAGGTCGTCGACCTGCCAGGTGTCCAGCGAGACCATCGCGACCAGCTGCTGGGCGAGCACGTCCAGCGGGTTGGCCGGGACCCTCAGGGACTCGATCGAGCCGGTGCGCATCCGCTCGGTGACCACGGCCGCCTGCACCAGGTCACCCCGGTACTTGGGGAAGACCACGCCGGTGGAGACCGCGCCGACCTGGTGTCCCGCGCGGCCCACGCGCTGGAGCCCCGAGGCCACCGAGGGCGGGGACTCTACCTGGACGACCAGGTCCACCGCGCCCATGTCGATGCCCAGTTCGAGGCTGGAGGTGGCCACCACGGCGGGCAGCCGGCCGGCCTTCAGGTCCTCCTCGACCAGGGCGCGCTGCTCCTTGGAGACCGAACCGTGGTGCGCACGGGCGATGACCGGCGGGGCGCCCTGGGCCGCGCCCGAGCCGCCCATCAGCTCGGCCGGGGAGTGGTGCTCCTCCAGCGGCTCGCCGGTCACGCGCTCGTAGGCGATCTCGTTGAGCCGGTTGCACAGCCGCTCCGCCAGCCGCCGCGAGTTGGCGAACACGATCGTCGAACGGTGGGCCTGCACCAGGTCGGCGATCCGCTCCTCCACATGCGGCCAGATCGACGGCCGGTCGCCGCCCTCCTTGGCATCCGTGGCCGGGGATCCGCCCAGCTCTCCCATGTCCTCCACCGGCACGACCACGGAGAGGTCGAACTCCTTGCCGGACCTGGGCTGGACGATCTCCACCTTGCGGTGCGGCGAGAGATAGCAGGCCACCTCGTCGACCGGGCGGACGGTCGCCGACAGGCCGATACGGCGGGCCGGCCTGGGCAGCAGCTCGTCCAGCCGCTCCAGGGAGAGCGCGAGATGCGCGCCGCGCTTGGTGCCGGCGACCGCGTGCACCTCGTCCAGGATCACCGTCTCGATGCCGGTCAGCGCGTCGCGCGTGGCCGACGTCAGCATCAGGAACAGGGACTCCGGGGTGGTGATCAGGATGTCCGGCGGGCGGGTGGACAGGGCGCGGCGCTCGGCGGCCGGGGTGTCGCCGGAGCGGATGCCGACCTTCACCTCCGGCTCGGGCAGGCCGAGGCGCACGGACTCCTGGCGGATGCCGGTCAGCGGACTGCGCAGGTTCCGCTCGACGTCGACCGCGAGGGCCTTCAGCGGAGACACGTACAGCACCCGGCAGCGTTTCCTCGGGTCGGCCGGGGGCGGGGTGGAGGCGAGTTGGTCCAGGGCGGCGAGGAAGGCGGCCAGGGTCTTGCCGGAGCCGGTCGGGGCGACCACCAGCACGTCCGAGCCCGCGCCGATGGCCTGCCACGCGCCGGCCTGGGCCGCGGTGGGCGCGGAAAACGCCCCCGTGAACCAGCCGCGGGTCGCGGGGGAGAAGCCGTCGAGGGCCCGGTGAGCGGATTTCGCCATGGGTCAATCCTGCACCCGGCCACTGACAATCGAGCTGACCTGCGAAAACAGGGACACAGGGGAGCAAGAGGGTACGACTCGGCGACGCGGACAGGCGTCGGCGCGCAAGGACGGGGTGGGGTGGGCCAGGGGCGGGGATGGGGCGGGTTCGGCCGACAATGGGTGTATGGCGGGATCGGACGAGCGGGCGCGGCACTGGCGGTACGAGGCGTTGCCCGGCGTCGATCTGCTGCGTGCCCGGTATGTCCGGAAGACGTTCGTCCGGCACACCCACGAGAACTTCGTGATCGCGGCCATCACGGACGGTGTCGAGGTCTTCCACCATCGGGGCTCCGACGTGTCCGCGGGAGCGGGGGCGCTCGCGCTGGTCAACCCGGACACCCCGCACACCGGGCGCGCCGGGGTCCCCGAGGGCTGGCGGTACGGGGCGGTCTACCCGGCCCCGGACCTCGTGGCCGGGATCGCCGCCGAGACCACCGGGATCCGCGGCACCCCCGGCTTCGTCAGCCCGGTGCTCGACGACCCGTACTCCGTCGCCCTCGTGCACCGCGTGCTGCGCGCCGCCGACGAGGGCAACGCGCTCGCCGCCGACACCCTGCTGCGGGTCGCGGTGACCCGGCTGCTGCGGCTGAACGGCGGCCCGCTGCCGCAGCGCCAGACCCGCACCGCAGGCGCCCGGCTCGCCGCACACGCGCGTGCCGTGCTGGAGGAACGGATGGCCGAGCCGCCGACCCTGCAACGGCTCGCCGACGACCTGGGCACCAGCCCCTTCGCACTGCTGCGGGCGTTCCGCGACGCCTACGGCATGCCGCCGCACACCTGGCTGACCGACGCCCGGGTGCGGCGCGCCCGGCTGCTGCTGGACGCGGGCACCTCACCCGCCGATGCGGCCGCCGCGGTCGGCTTCACCGACCAGCCGCATCTCAACCGGCACTTCGCCCGCATCGTCGGCGTGCCGCCGGGGGCGTACCAGCGTGAGCGCAGTCCTGGGGCACACCCGCGCGAGCGCAAGAACGTACAAGACGTGCGGGACGGCCGCCCGTAGCGTCCTGGGGGTGGCACAACAGACAGCACTCGCAGACATCCACGGCGAAGGCGGGCCGAAGCCGGACTCCGCCGTCGTCCGGGACGCCCTCGGGGTCGGGGTCGCCGTAGGACTGTCCGGGTTCGCCTTCGGGGTGACCTCGGCAGGCAGCGGGCTCGGCCTGCTCCAGACCTGCGCGCTCAGCCTCCTGGTGTTCACCGGCGCCTCCCAGTTCGCCCTGGTGGGCGCGCTCGCGGCGGGCGGCAACCCGCTCACCGCGGCGGCCGGCGCCTTCTTCCTGGGGGTGCGCAACGCGTTCTACGGGCTGCGGCTCTCACAGGTGCTGGCCCTCCCGCGCGCGGTGCGGCCGTTCGCCGCCCAGTGGGTGATCGACGAGACCACGGCGGTGACGCTGGCGCAGCCGACACGGCGCGCCGCCCGCATCGGCTTCACCGTCACCGGTCTCACCCTGTACCTGCTGTGGAACCTCACCACCCTGCTCGGCGCGCTCGGCGCCAAGGCCATCGGGGACACCGACGCCTGGGGCCTGGACGCGGCCGGACCCGCCGTCTTCCTGGCGCTGCTCGCCCCCATGCTCAAGGGAACGACGGAGCGCGCGGTCGCCGCCCTCGCGGTGCTGCTGGGGCTCGGTCTGCTCCCTGTGCTGCCCGCCGGGGTGCCGGTCCTGGTGGCCGCGCTGGCGGCGCCGGCCGCCCTGTTCGTCTCCGGCCGCAGGTCCGGCCGTACCCGTGACAACACATCCGAGGAAGCCCGTTGAACACCTGGATCGCCGTCGGCGCGACCGCCCTCGGCTGCTACGCCGTCAAGCTCGCCGGACTGCTCGTGCCCGCGGGCGTCCTGGAGCGGCCGGCGGTGCGGCGGCTGGCCGCCCTGCTGCCGGTGGCGCTGCTCGCCGCCCTCACCGCCCAGCAGACGTTCGCCCACGGGCACGCGCTCGTGCTCGACGCCCGGGCCGCGGGGCTCGGGGCGGCGGCCGTGGCGCTGGTGCTGCGCGCGCCCTTCCTGGTCGTGGTCGGCGTCGCCGTGGTGGTCACGGCGGTGCTGCGCGCCGTCACCGGCTGAGATCTCCGTCACCCCACGAAGCGGCCGTACGCCTTCAGGATGCGCAGGGCCTCGATCGTCACCACGGGGCGGGCCTCCAGGGCGATCGTCGGCGCCCACTGCCGCCACCGGATCGGCCAGCCGCCGTCGTCCGCCTGCTCCGCGCCGAGGAAGTCCAGCGAGCGCTCCATCTCCTCGTCGGTGAACCACGCGCGCGCGAGCGACTGCGGCGACTTCGCGAAGTCGTGCGGGAAGTGGTGCTCGCCCGGGGCGTAGCCCGGCGCCACCGGGTACGCGTCGAGGGCTGCCGGGTCCAGCGCGGTCAGTCGGTGCTCGCGCACCAGGCGGCCCAGCCGGTCGGCGGCCGCCTCCGCGCGCGGGCGGTCGGGTGTGGCGTCCAGGAAGGCGACCGCGGCCTCGATCTCGTAGGGGTGCGACTTCTCCAGGGACTCCACGGCCTCCCAGCAGAAGTCGGTCGCCCGGAACAGCCAGGCGTGCCACACCTCGTTGCGGTGCAGCAGGCCCACCACCGGACCGGTGGCGAGGAGCTCGCTGGGAGGGTCGTCGACGATCGGCACGAACGGCGCCGCCGGGTAGCCGCGCTGACTCGGGTGGACCGCGGGCAGCGCGCCGTCCAGTGTGGAGACGGACGTCAGATAGCGGCACACGCGCTCCACCCGCTGCCCGCCGCAGCGCCCGATGGCGTCCAGGACGCGCAGCGCGTGGCCCGTGTGCAGCGGCTGGCTGACGGGACCGCGCAGATCGGGTTCCAGCGCGTGACCGTAGCCGCCGTCCTGGTTGCGGTAGGCGTCCAGCGCGGTCTCCACCGGATCGGGGTCGCCGTTCAGGAAGTGGTACGAGAAGAGACGTTGCTCCAGCACGCGCGCGGTGAGCCACATGAACTGCTCGGCGCGGAACAGCGGGGAGTGCGCCGGGGGCGTAGGGGGGAGTGGGGAAGCTCCGGTTTCGGCCATGCGTCAGACCGTAGGGCGGAAAGCGGTCTCGGAAAGCGGTCCCGGGCAGGGCCCACTCTCAGGGGCGGGATACTGGTTTCATGCGGTTGACGGTCTTCTGGCAGCGGATGGCGGAACACTTCGGTTCCGGGTACGCCGACACCTTCGCGCGCGATCATGTGATGACGGAGCTCGGCGGGCTGACGGTGCACGAGGCGCTGGACTCCGGCTGGGAGGCCAAGGACGTGTGGCGGGTGGTCTGCACGGTCATGAACGTTCCGGGGGAGAGACGCTGACCGTGTACGAAGATCGGATACGGGACACGCGTTGTCAGTGGCGTGGGCGAGACTTGCACCGTGGCACGCACTGACGAGGACGGGCGGACCGCCCGGAACACAGCCCCGGTCGACACTTCCCAGGTCGACACGGTGCCGCGCGCCGGATCCCCGGCCGCCGGCGCCGCGGTGCCGGGTGCCCGCATGCCGCGCTGGCTGCCGCGCGCCATGGTGCTGGCGCTCGCCCTCGTCGCCGCCTTCCAGCTGGGCAGCTGGGCCTTCCACCAGCTGACCGGCCTGCTGATCAACATCCTCATCGCGTTCTTCCTGGCGCTCGCCATCGAGCCCGCGGTGAGCTGGATGGCCTCTCGCGGCATGCGCCGCGGCTTCGCGACCTTCCTGGTCTTCCTCGGCCTGGCGATCGCCGTCGCGGGCTTCGTCACCCTGCTCGGCTCGATGCTGGCCGGACAGATCATCAAGATGGTCGAGGGCTTCCCGGACTACCTGGACTCGGTCATCAACTGGATCAACGAGACCTTCCACAGCCACCTGAGACGGGTCGACGTCCAGGAGGGGCTGCTGCACTCCGACTGGCTGCGCAAGTACGCGCAGAACAGCGCGGCAGGCGTGCTCGACGTGTCCGGGCAGGTGCTCGGCGGGCTGTTCCAGCTGCTGACGATCGGGCTGTTCGCCTTCTACTTCGCCGCCGACGGCCCCCGGCTGCGCCGCACCCTGTGCTCGGTGCTGCCGCCCTCCCGCCAGGCCGAGGTGCTGCGCGCCTGGGAGATAGCTGTCGACAAGACCGGCGGCTATCTCTACTCGCGCGGTGTGATGGCGCTGATCTCCGGCATCGCCCACTACGTCCTGCTGGCGGCCCTGGGCGTGCCCTACGCACCCGTGCTCGGCGTCTGGGTGGGCCTGGTCTCGCAGTTCATCCCCACCATCGGCACCTATCTCGCGGGCGCGCTGCCGATGCTGATCGCGTTCACCGTCGACCCCCTGTACGCGGTGTGGGTGCTGGTGTTCGTCGTGATCTACCAGCAGTTCGAGAACTACATGCTCCAGCCCAAGCTGACCTCCAAGTCCGTCGACATCCACCCGGCGGTCGCCTTCGGCTCGGTCATCGCGGGCACCGCGCTCCTCGGCGCGGTCGGCGCGCTGATCGCCATCCCGGCGGTCGCCACGCTCCAGGCGTTCCTGGGCGCCTATGTGAAGCGGTACGACGTCACGGACGACCCCCGGGTGCACGGGCACCGCCGCCGAGGCACGGACGCCCCCGGACTGCTCAGCCGCGCGCGACGGCTGATATGGCAGCGGCCGGCCGAGGAGTCCGAGGAGCCGGAGGAGGGCTCTGCCTGAGGGCCGCCGTCATCGGTAGCCGATCACCGCCCACACCCCGGCCGCGGCGACCGCGGCCGCGTAGCAGCCCACCGCCGCGGCGACGGCCCGCCACCGGACCTGTTCGCGCCAGGAGGTGCGGGACAGCAGCCAGGCGAGCGCCGGCAGAACCAGCACCGCGTGCAGGCTGACCCCGTGCAGCGGCTTGAGCGGGGCCGTCGAGGCGTACGCCGCCTCCTGGTGCCCGGTCCGGACGAGCACCACCCCGCGCGCGATCATCGCGGCCCCCGAGGCCAGTGCCACCAGCAGGATCGCGAACCCGGAGCGCACCGCGAGGGCCATGCCCACGGGACCGGCCGGCCGCCGCCGGAAGGACGCCACCGCGAAGACGGTGAGCAACACCACGAGGACCCCGCCGCCCACCGCCAGCGACATGGACACCGCCGTGTCGAACGGTGTCTCCATGTCGAGGTGCGAGGGGACCCGCCGCCACGCCTGCAGCGTGATCCCGCCCACCTCCACCACACAGTCGGCGGCGAACACAAGGAGCAGTACGGTCCGCAGCCGCTCCCCGATCCTCAGATACGACGTGACCCAGGTGACCGCGATCAGCGTCAGCCCGAAGGAGAGCCCGAACGTGACGGGCTTGCGCCAGGAGACCGGGCCGTACCAGGGGCCGCCGTCCACCGCGAACACCACCAGATGCGCCAGGCCGGAGAGGACGAGGAGCACACCGGTCGTATGACAGAGACGCTCGACGGGACGGGCCCCGGTCAGGGGGTTCGACAGCGGTTTCAGGGGCGGAGTCCGCACGGGCGAGAGCATGCGCCCAGCCTTCCGGGCGCCGCCCGCGCGGTCGTCGTCCGGCCGAAGACACCCGCCGTACGCCCTGAGGAGTAGGGAGGACGATCAGGAGACCGTGGCGGCCGGCGGGGTCCACCGCCGGGTGCGGGGCACGGTGCCCGGGACGCCGTAGTCCTTCTTGAGGTGTTCGGGGATGGCGTAGTGCATCACACGGCCGCGGGTGAGCGAGGACAGTTCGAGCACGGTGGTGAGGTGGCCGAGGCGGTCCAGGGCCCAGGCGCCCAGCGGGGAGCGGTCCTCGATGGTCTCCAGGACGCCGAGGAGGTGCGGTACGGCCTTGACGACGGTGTCCCACGGGGTGCGCGGCACCTCCAGCCAGTCGGCGCAGGTGTCGCCGACCAGGTAGCGGATGAGGGCCGAGACGACCGGATCGAAGAAGGTGCCGGGGACGACCTCCTCGTAGAGGTCGATGAGCTGCCGGGTCAGGACCGCGCCCTCCTCCGAGGGGCCCATGTACCGGACCATGTACAGGTCGAGGAAGGCGCGCGCCTCGTCGAGGGTCTTCGGGACGGCCTCCTGGTCGACGCCGAGCATGGCGCCCACCACCCGCCACGCGTAGTAGTACGCCTCCGCGCCCTCCGTGGACAGATGGATGCCCAGCCGGTGCAGGCTGTCGAGGACCAGCAGCGAGAAGAACATCTGCCCGCCGATCATGTCCTCCTGGCAGATCGGGGTGCCGAGCGCCTCGGTGTCCCAGCGGTTCTCGCGCATGAGGTGGTGCCGGATGGAGGCGTGCAGCAGCCGCACCTTCTGGGCAGCGGGGATGAAACGGCTGCCGGCCTCGAAGGCGTCGGGCTGCATCAGATGGACGGTGAACTGGCCGGTCTCCGCCATGCGCTTGGACGGGTACCGCAGCCCGTGGGTGGCCGACAGCAGCTTCGCCACGCGCGGGACGACGTAACAGGCGGGCATGGAGGCGAAGGACAGCGCGGTCGAGATGTGCACGTTGTTGTCGATGAAGAACAGCCGGGCCTTCTCCATCTCGCCCCAGTCCACCCAGGACGGCGGGACCCGGGTGGCCTCCAGGTACTCCCGCGCGACATCGGGCAGCCCGTCCGGCAGGGGAGCGCCGGCGGCGGAGACGTAGCGCATCAGGGTGTTGAACGTGCCCACCTCCCCACGCTCGAAGAGCGCGGCGACCGTGGCGTCGGCGAGTTCGTCACCGGCGTGCCGCAGGGGGGCCATCGAGGCCTCGGTGTGGGTGGTCACGGCAGGGCTCCTTGTCTTCGCGGGTGGCGTCCGGGCGCACCGGGCGGATGTCGGGACGGACCGGGTGGGTGTCAGGACAGGCGGACCGTCGCCGCGTGGGCCAGCTCGGTCAGGGCACCGGCGGCGGGGGCCGGCACGGCCAGTTCGTGGAGGGCGTCGAGTGCTTCCGCGACCCGGGCGCCGATCATGTGCTCGATCCGGTCGGTCGCCCCGAGCCGGCACATCACCTCACGGACCGCGTCCAGGCCGTCCGCGTCCAGATCGCGGCTGCCGAGCAACGTGCCCAGCTTCTCCCGGTCGTCGTCGTGGGCGAGGCGCCAGGTCTCCGCGAGCAGGGCGGTGGGCCGGTGACCGCGTACGTCGTCGGCGCCGGCCTTGCCGGTCTGCCCTGGTGCCCCGAACAGGCCGAGCAGGTCGTCGCGCAGCTGGAAGGCCTCGCCCAGCGGCAGCCCGTACGCGGAGTACCCCTCGCGCAGCCGCTCGCCGGCCCCGGCCAGGGCGCCACCGATCAACAGGGGCTGCTCGACGGTGTACTTCGCGGTCTTGTACCGGATCACCTTCAGCGAGGCCTCGGTGTCCGGACCGGCTCCGGTGCGCAGGATCTCCAGGCACTCGCCCGCGATCAGCTCCCGGGCCAGCACCGACCACAGGGGGCGGGCCCGGGCGAGGTAGGCGGCGGGCAGTCCGCAGGTCGCGAACAGCTGCCCGGCCAGCGACATCAGCAGATCGCCCACGAGCATCGCCAGCGACCGCGCGGTGTCGTCGGTGTGCGGACGGTCCGGTACGGCGGCCCGCAGGGCGATGTGCGGGGTGGGGCGTCCGTGCCGCAGGGGGCTGTCGTCGATGAGGTCGTCGTGTACGACGGCGGCGGCGTGCACCAGTTCCATGGAGGCCGCCGCCCGCACCAGCGCGTCGCTGTCGGGCTGGCCCACCGCACGCCAGCCCCAGTAGCAGAAGGCCGCCCGCAGCCGTTTGCCGTCCGCGACCGCCGCCTCCAGCTGCTCGGCCACCGGGGCCAGGAGCGGGTCGACCGCCGCGAACAGATCGGCCTCCTGGGCGACGAACCGGCGCAGTACGTCGTCGACGCGGTTCTTGAAGGCGCCGGGATCCCACCGGTCAGTCATCGTCGGTGGTCCGCCGGACCAGGGCGTGCCGGGCGAGGATCTCCAGATGGGCCGGGGGTACGGCCGTGTACCGGTCCAGGACCAGGCGCCCCCGCGCGGTGAGGTCGTGCTCGGCCTCCACCGCCAGCGCGCCGGCGTCCGAGCGGCGCAGCAGCCCCCGTAACGTCCCGAAGGCGGTACCCACCGTGCTCACCGCCAGATCGGCCAGTCCCGCCGCCAGCAGCACGGCCTGCTCGTCCAGACCGCGTCGTCCCGTCTCACGTGTCATGCGCTCTCCCACCCACGGCACACAGGGGCGGCGCCGTTCCCCGGCCGCCCCTTCGAGCATCGCGGCACGCAGGGGGCAGGCAGGCGGAAACTCACGATCGGGTGAACGCCTTGCCGGGTGGTGCGGATCGCCGTACCGCGGTCCCGCGTCCGGAGGCCGTCGGTGAGTGGTGGGTGAGCACCCTGCGGGGAAGTGGCGGGAGTACCGCGTGGTGTGCTTGACATGAAAATCGAACATCCATTCTCATGGAGGCTCCGGCACGGCTCGCGGCGGGGATCTCAGCAGCAGTTGGACATGGTTTCGGCGGATACGTCCCCAAGTTATCCACAGGCCGGACCGGCGTCGGGGCGCATTGTCAGTGGCAGGCGTTAGCGTCTTTGACGTGAAGCGATCGACTCAAGCAAACCGGGTGGAACCCATGGCAGGAACCGACCGCGAGAAGGCGCTCGACGCCGCGCTCGCACAGATTGAACGGCAATTCGGCAAGGGCGCGGTCATGCGCATGGGTGACCGGACGAAGGAGCCCATCGAGGTCATCTCGACCGGGTCGACCGCGCTCGACGTCGCCCTCGGTGTCGGTGGCCTGCCGCGCGGCCGCGTCGTGGAGATCTACGGACCGGAGTCCTCCGGTAAGACGACCCTGACCCTGCACGCCGTGGCCAACGCCCAGAAGGCCGGCGGCCAGGTCGCGTTCGTGGACGCGGAGCACGCCCTCGACCCCGAGTACGCGCAGAAGCTCGGCGTCGACATCGACAACCTGATCCTCTCCCAGCCGGACAACGGCGAGCAGGCCCTGGAGATCGTGGACATGCTGGTCCGCTCCGGCGCCCTCGACCTCATCGTCATCGACTCCGTCGCCGCGCTCGTCCCGCGCGCGGAGATCGAGGGCGAGATGGGTGACAGCCACGTCGGTCTCCAGGCCCGTCTGATGAGCCAGGCGCTGCGGAAGATCACCAGCGCGCTCAACCAGTCCAAGACCACCGCGATCTTCATCAACCAGCTCCGCGAGAAGATCGGCGTGATGTTCGGCTCCCCGGAGACCACGACCGGTGGCCGCGCGCTGAAGTTCTACGCCTCGGTGCGACTCGACATCCGCCGCATCGAGACCCTGAAGGACGGCACGGAGGCGGTCGGCAACCGCACCCGCGTGAAGGTCGTCAAGAACAAGGTCGCGCCGCCCTTCAAGCAGGCCGAGTTCGACATCCTCTACGGCCAGGGCATCAGCCGCGAGGGCGGCCTGATCGACATGGGCGTGGAGAACGGCTTCGTCCGCAAGGCCGGCGCCTGGTACACGTACGAGGGCGACCAGCTCGGCCAGGGCAAGGAGAACGCGCGCAACTTCCTCAAGGACAACCCCGACCTGGCCAACGAGATCGAGAAGAAGATCAAGGAGAAGCTGGGCGTCGGTGTCCGCCCGCAGGAGCCCGCCGCCGAGCCGGGCGCGGACGCGGCGGTCACCACCGCGGCCACGGACGACGCGGCGAAGACGGTGCCCGCCCCGGCCGTCGCCAAGGTCACCAAGCCCAAGGCCGCCACCGCCAAGAGCTGACGCCGTGACACGACGAACCGACTGGGCCGACCACGAGTACACGTCCCCCGGTGCCCCACGGGGGAGGGGCGCCGGGGGCGACCCGGGCTCCACCGGGGACGGCGACGAGGCCTACGGCACCCGGCGCGGTGGTGCCGCACGGGGGAGCGAGAGCTCATACGGGCGTGACGGCTCGTACGAGGACGACGGTCTGCCCGCTTCGTACGGCGGCTCGTACGACGACGGCACGCACGACGGCCCGGACGGGCCCCGCGGGCACGGGTCACCCGGCCGTGGCCCGCGGAAGCCCGGGACCCGCCGTCGGCGCGGCTTCGGGGAGCCGTCCGGTGAGGACGGGGGCTCCTCCTCCTCGTCGAGGGCCGAGCAGGAGGAGCACCCAGCGGACCCGGCTGAGCGGGCGCGGGCGATCTGTCTGCGCCTGCTCACCGGGACCCCGCGCACCCGGAAGCAGCTCGCGGACGCCCTGCGCAAGCGGGAGATCCCGGACGATGTCGCCGAGGAGGTGCTGTCGCGGTTCGAGGAGGTCGGGCTGATCGACGACAGCGCGTTCGCGGACGCCTGGGTCGAGTCCCGGCACCACGGCCGGGGACTGGCCCGGCGTGCGCTCGCCCAGGAACTGCGGACCAAGGGTGTCGACTCGACGCTCATCGACGACGCCGTCGGCCGGCTCGACTCCGACCAGGAGGAGGAGACGGCCCGCGAACTCGTTGCCCGCAGACTCCGCTCCACCCGGGGCCTCGACCGCGACAAGCGGATCCGCCGCCTCGCCGGCATGCTCGCCCGCAAGGGGTACTCCGAGGGCATGGCCCTCCGGGTCGTCCGGCGGGCCCTGGAGGAGGAGGGCGAGGACACGGAGTTCCTGGAGGGCGGGGACTTCTGACGGACCCACGGCCTTGAGGAGGGTGGGGTTAACCCCCTCCCAAGACGCCGGTCCACCGCAGTGCCCGCGCACCCGCGCGTGGACGACCGTGTACGCCATGATGCTGCGTTACGCCCTGAAGACCGTCCGCGCCCGCAAGGCCGGGTTTCTCGGTGCCTTCCTCGCCCTGCTGTGCGCGGCCGCGCTGATCTCCGCGTGTGGCACCCTCCTCGACACCGGTCTGCGCGGCACGATCCGCACCGAGCGTTACGCGGCGACCCCCGTCGTGGTCTCCGCCGACCAGTACGTCCACCGGACCACCGTCAAGCACAAGCACGGCAAGACCAAGGTCAAGCACAAGGCGAAACCCATCGCAGAGCGCGCCTGGCTGCCGGCCGGCCTGGAGGCCGCACTCGTCCGCACCCCCGGCGTCGCCCGGGTCGTGCCCGAACTGACCTTCCTCGCCCAGCCGTTGACCCAGGCCGGCACCGGCGGCCGTACCGCCTACGGACATGCCTGGGAGTCCGCCGCGCTCACCCCGTACCGGCTGGTCTCCGGAACCGCCCCGAAGGCCGCCACCGACCTGGTCGTCGACCGCGACCTCGCCGCCCGCGCCCGCCTGCGGACCGGTGACACCCTCACCGTGCAGTCGACCCAGGCCCCGCGCACGTACCGGATCACCGGCATCGCCGCCCCGGCCACGGACGTACGCCACCAGACGTCCCTCTTCTTCTCCGCCGCCGAGGCCCACAGGCTGGCCGCGCACCCCGGGCAGGTCACCGCGTTCGGCGTGCTGCCCGTCCATGGCACCGACCCGGACCGGCTGAAGCAGGCCGTGACGAACACGCTGCGCGGCACCACCGCCCAGGTCTCCACCGGGGACGCCCGCGGCCCCGTCGAGTTCCTGGACGCGGCCGCCGCCCGGGTCCGGCTGGTCAGCATGGGCGGTGCCATGGGCGGGACCTCACTGCTCGTGGCGGTCCTGGTGGTCGTCGGCACCTTCGCGCTCACCGTCCAGCAGCGCCACCGCGAACTCGCCCTGCTGCGCGCCATCGCCGCCACCCCCGGCCAGATCCGCCGGCTGCTCGGCCGCGAGGCGCTGATCGTCGGTGCGGCCGCCGGCACGGCAGGTGCCCTCCTCGGACTTCCGCTGGGTGCCTGGCTGCACTCACGGTTCGTCGCCCTGGGCGCCGTACCCGCGACGCTTCAGCACACCACCGGCGTCTTCCCGCCGGTCGCCGCGCTCGCCGCGACCCTGGCCGGCGCCTGGGCCGCCGCCCGTATCGCCTCCCGGCGCATCGCCCGGATCCGGCCGACCGAGGCGCTGGCCGAGTCCCGGGTCGAGCCCGCCCGGCCCGCCCGGGGACGGATCGCCGCCGGTCTGCTGCTCCTCGCCGGTGGAGTCGTCCTCGTCGTTCTCCTCACCTCCCTGCGCACCGAACCCGCCTCGACTCCCGTCACCTTCCTCGCCGTCGTGGTCCTCGCCACCTCCGTCGCGCTGCTCGGCCCGCTGCTGGTCAAGGCGGCCGCGCTGGTGCTCGCCGGCCCGCTGCGGCTCACCGGCCACGGCGGCCGGCTCGCCACCGCCAACCTGCGCGGCAACGCCGTCCGGATGGCCTCCGTCGTCACCCCCCTCACCCTGCTCATCGGCATGACCTGCACCGTGCTGTTCGTCCAGTCGACCCTCGGCGACGCCGCCCGCGCCCAGGCCCGTGCCGGGGTCACCGCCGACTGGGTCGTCGCCGCCCAGGGGCCCGGTGTACCGGCCGCAGCGGCACGCCAGTTGCGCACGCACCACGACGCCGTCACCGAAGTGGTCCGCACGACCGTCCGCGTCGGACTCGACAAGTACGCGGCGCAGGGCGTCACCCCCGAGGGCCTCACCCGCACCTGGGACCCCGAGGTCACCGCCGGCTCCCTCGGCCGGCTCACCGACCGCACCGTCGCCGTCAGCGAACTGGCCGCCGATCAGCACCACTTGACGCCCGGCAGCACCCTGAAACTCACCCTCGGCGACGGCACGCCCGCCACGCTCACCGTCGCCGCCGTCTACGCCCGGGGTCTGGGCTTCGGCGACCTCACCTTCGCCCACGACCTCGTCTCGCACCACGTGGACAACCCGCTCGCCTCCTCCGTCCTCGTCAGCACGGCCCGTACACAAGCACAACTCGCGACTACGCTCCGTAAGTTCCCGGGGTTGCGGATTCTTTCGCCGGCCGCCGCCGACTCTCTCCGGGCCGACCGGCAACAGGGCAACGCCGAGGTCGACTATCTGGCCATGGGGCTGGTCCTGGCCTTCACCGCCATCGCCGTCGTCAACACGCTCGCCATGTCGGTCACCGACCGCGTCCGTGAGTTCGCCCTGCTCAGGCTGGCCGGTGCCACCCGCCGCCAGGTGCTGCGGATGCTGCGCACCGAGGTGCTGTCGGTGCTGACGCTGGCCACGGCGCTCGGCAGCGGCATCGCGCTCGCCGTCCTGACCGCGTTCAGCGTCGGCATGACGGGCCGCGCCGCCCCGACGGTCACGCCGTTGCTGTACGTGACCGTCGTCGCGACCGCCGCACTGCTCGCGCTGATGGCCGCCGCCCTTCCCGGGCGGGTGGCGCTGCGGGTGCCCGCGGTCACGGTGGCGACGGCGAAGGACTGAGCACCCAAACCGATGAGGTCAGGGCGTGACCGGCAGGCCCGCCGCCTTCCACGCCTGGAAGCCGCCGATCAGGTCCGTCGCCCGGTGCAGCCCCAGCTGGTGCAGGGAGGCGGCGGCCAGGCTGGAGGCGTAGCCCTCGTTGCAGATCACGACGACCCGGAGGTCGTGGCCGGTGGCCTCGGGGGTCTTGTGGCTGCCCTGGGGATCGAGCCGCCACTCCAGTTCGTTGCGCTCGATGACGAGGGCGCCGGGGATCACCCCGTCCCGCTCGCGCAGGGCCGCGTACCGGATGTCGACCAGGAGCGCCCCGCCGGTCTGCGCGGCGTCGTATGCCTCGTGCGCCCCTATGCGCTGGTAGCCCGCGCGGACCCGCTCCAGCAACTCGTCTATGCCCACCGGAAGTTGTTCCTCCGGTCGCTGTTCCACCGGCTGTTGCTCCACCGGCTCCACCCGCTCCGTGCCGCTCACTGCCAGTCCTCCGGGCGCTCGACCTGCTCCAGGCGCAGCACCGCTCCGCTGCGGCTGTAGCGGCGGATCCGGGGCAGCGGCGGGTAGTAGGCGTGGACGGAGATCGCGTGGTGCTCGGCGGACTCGTTGAGCACCTCGTGGACGTGGTCGCGGCCGAAGGAGCGGCCCTTCCCGGCGGACAGCCGGCGCTCGCGGTCGACGTCCTCGGAGAGCTCCAGGGTCTTCCAGCCGTCGGTGGGCAGCCGGGTGGCGAGCGAGTTCTCCTTCAGTTCGCCGGCGGCGGTGAGGAAGGCGCCGACCGACTCGGCGTGGTCGTGCCAGCCGGTGCCGGTGCCGGGCGGCCAGCCGATCAGCCAGGCCTCGCTGCCGCCGGGGCCGTCGAGCCGTACCCAGGTACGGCCCTCGGGGTCGAGCGGGAGCGAGGCGATCAGCGCGGTGTCGGCGGCCGTACGCCGGACGAAGTCGAGGAGGTCCGCCTGGGTGGGCGCGGCGCCGGGCGCGGAGGCGGGGGCGGAGGGAGAAACGGAGGAGGAGAGAGAGGCAGACACGTGCACCGTTCCTGATGAGGGTTCGCAGAACGGGCGCAGACGGCGCCCGGAGAGAAATGAAGAGATGCGAAGTCAGCAGGACGGAAGACACACGCAGCCCGCATAGCGGACCAGGTCCACATGGACCTTCCGCCACAGGCGCACAGTGGTGTCGTTCACGATGCGGAGTACACCATGCTCGTGCAGGCCGGTCAACTCACCGTCACTATGTGGACCACAGGGTGACGGCGGTCACCCGGCGGCGGACCGGGCCTCCGCTTCTGCTTCCGCTTCCGCTTCCGTCTTCTCCGTGTCCTTTCCGCCCAGGGTCGCCTCGGCCGCCGCGTACAGATCGGCCGGTCGGACCCCGTTGAGGGCGGTGACCAGATGGCCGTCGGGGCGCACGAGCAGTACCGAGTGCGCCGGGGCGCCCGGGTAGGCCTCGGCGACCAGCAGTTCGGCGGGGTGTGGCAGCGCGGCCACGGCCGCCGCGAGCCGGGGCATGACCCCGGCGGAGACCCAGTGCTTGCGGTCCCACACACCCGTACCGGGCGCGATGAGGACGACGAGCAGCGCGCCGCGGCCGAGCCGGGAGCGCAGCTGCACGAAGGTGCCGTCCTCCGCGGTGACCCGGACGTCGGTGACCGGCGACCCCGGCGGGGTGTCGACCGGGACCTCGTGCTCCAGGTGCCGGGGCGCGAGCGGCGAGTCGGCGTACGCCCCCGGCGCACCGAGCGGGCCGTGCCCCAGATGGCCCTCGATGAGGAGCGCGTCGTGCCCCCGGGACGCGCCGGGGACGAACCCGCGCAGCCCGCCACCGCCGCGCAGCACCGGCAGCACCTGGTCGGCGGCGCGCAGCCGGGCGGCCACCACCGCGCGCCGCTCGGTCTGGTAGCTGTCCAGCAGCGCCTCGTGCGGGCCGTGGTGCCAGGCCGGGGCCAGCTTCCAGGCGAGGTTGTCCACGTCCCGCAGCCCCTCGTCCAGCCCGTGCGTCCCGAGGGCGCCGAGCAGGTGCGCCGCGTCCCCGGCGACGAACACCCGGCCCACCCGCCAACGGCGGGCCAGGCGGTGGTGCACGGTGTGCACACCGGTGTCGAGCAGGTCGTACGGCGGTGTGGTGCCGTCCGTCCAGCCCGCGAGGGTCTCGCGGATCCGGGTGAGGAGCAGTTCGGGCGTGACGAGGTCCTTGCCGGGCGGCAGCAGCCAGTCCAGGCGCCAGGCGCCGTCCGGGAGGGGGCGGGCGGTCACCTCCCCGGCCGAGGGCCCGGACATCCGCCACGGCGGTGTCCGATGGAGCAACGCCTGACCGGGCCACGGAAGTTCCGTGCGCAGCGCGGCGACCGCGTGCCGCTCCACCGCCGTACGGCCCGGGAAGCGGATGTCCAGGAGCTTGCGGACGGTCGAGCGCGGGCCGTCGCAGCCCACCAGGTAACTGCCGTGCCACCAGGTCCCCTTGGGGCCGCGGGTGTGCGCGGTGACGCCGGAGCGCTCCTGCTCGATCGTGTCCAGACGGCTGTCCGTGGCCACCTTGACCAGCGGTTCGTCGGCGATCGCGGCATGCAGGGCGTTCGTCAGCACGTGCTGCGCGATGTGCAGCGGGGACGGCTCGGCCGCCTCGTCGAAGACGACCTCGCGCATCACCTGCCGGCGCCGCATCGACCGCCAGCCGGTCCAGCGGGCGCCCAGGTCGTCCAGCGGGGCCCCGCTCAGCCGTGTCACCAGGGCGGCGGTGTCCTCGCGCAGCACCACCGTGCGCGCAGGGCGCGGCTCGTCCTTGCCCGGGCCCTCGTCGAGGACGACGGACGGCACCTCCTGACGGGCCAGGGCCAGGGCGAGCGTGAGCCCGACGGGCCCCGCTCCGACGATGATCACCGGGTCCACGGCGCGGCGCCCCCTGCCCGTACGCAAGTCCCGACGGACATGGATGAACAAGTGGTTGGAGCAGGGTGCACGATCACAGAACGTATGCAACAGACTGGGCGCCACCCGGTCAAGCGGCGCACCCGGGGACACGCCAGCATGGCGGGCGCGCGGATGCCGTGACGCAGCGGAAAACGGCGGAGGCAGCGGTCGTACGACCACTGCCTCCGGGCCTGTCGCGCGGGTTGACTCCGAGTCAGGCGGAGGCTCCCGAGGCGAAGGCCCCACCCACCTCGGCCGCGTTCAGCTCCTCGACGTCCTCCGCGCCCAGGACCGTGCCCGTGCCCCGCTTGCTGCGCCGCAGCCGGCGCTCCAGCCAGGAGGCGAACGTGGTGAGGGCGAGGTTCAGCAGGATGAAGACGACCGCCACCACGACGAAGCTGGGGATGACGTTGGCGTAGTTCGCGGCCAGCGTGCCGCGCGCCGTGAGCAGCTCCGTGAACTGCAGCATCACACCGCCCAGTGCGGTGTCCTTCACGATCACCACGAGCTGGCTGACGATGGCCGGCAGCATCACGGTGACCGCCTGCGGCAGCAGGATGCCGGTCATCGTCTGCCCCTTGCGCAGCCCGATCGCGTACGCCGCCTCCGTCTGCCCCTTCGGCAGGGCCAGGACGCCGGCCCGTACGACCTCGGCGAGCACCGAGGCGTTGTAGAGGACCAGGCCGGTGACGACCGCGTACAGCGGCCGTTCGTCGCTGCCGACGTCGGTGGAGCGGACGTAGAACTCGTTGGCGAACAGCATCAGCAGCAGCACCGGGATCGAGCGGAAGAACTCCACGACCCAGCCCGCCGGGATCCGCACCCAGGTGTGGTCGGACATGCGGGCTATGCCGAAGACCGCGCCCAGCGGGAGGGCGATCACCATGGCGAGCGCGGCCGCCTTGAGGGTGTTGCCGAGGCCCGGCAGCAGGTACGTGGTCCACGCCTCGGAGGTGGTGAACGGCTGCCACAGGTCCCACTTCAGCTGGCCCTTGTCGTCCAGCTTCTGCCAGACCCACCAGACCAGCAGGGCGAGGAGCAGGAAGAAGACCACGGAGAGCAGCAGGTTGCGCCGCTTGGCGCGGGGCCCGGGGGTGTCGTACAGGACGGAGCTCATCGCTTCACCGCCAGGCGCTTGGCGAGCCAGCCGAGGATCAGGCCGGTCGGGAGGGTCAGGACCACGAAGCCGAAGGCGAAGACCGCTCCGATGGCCACCGTCTGGGCCTCGTTCTCGATCATCGTCTTCATCAGGGCCGCGGCCTCGGCGACGCTGATCGCGGCCGCGACGGTGGTGTTCTTGGTCAGGGCGATCAGGACGTTGGCCAGCGGGCCGATCACCGCGCGGAAGGCCTGCGGCAGCACTATCAGCCGCAGGGTCTGCGTGAAGTTCAGCCCGATCGCGCGGGCCGCCTCGGCCTGTCCGACGGGAACGGTGTTGATGCCGGAGCGGATCGCCTCGCAGACGAAGGCCGCGGTGTAGGCGGTCAGACCGAGCACCGCGAGGCGGAAGCCCTGCACCTTGAAGTCATGGGCGCCCATGGTGACGCCGAAGATGTCGGCGAGACCGAGCGAGGTGAAGATGATGATGACCGTCAGGGGGATGTTCCGGACGATGTTGACGTAGGCGGTGCCGAAGCCGCGCATCAGCGGGACCGGGCCGACCCGCATCGCGACCAGCAGGGTGCCCCAGACCAGAGAGCCGACGGCGGAGAAGACGGTCAGTTTCACCGTCGTCCAGAACGCCCCTAGGACGTCGTAGCCTTGAAGAAAGTCGAACACGATTTCCCGCGCTTCCGGGTGTGTGGCGTACGTGGAGGGCGTGGCGCGCCGCCGCCGGGGAAGCGGTGGCGGGCGGCGCGCCCGAGACGGTCCCCTGGAGGCCCGTGCCTTACTTGACGATCACGCCGATCTTCGGGGCGGGCTCGTTCTTGTAGTCGGCCGGGCCGAAGTTCTTGGTGACGGCCTTCTCCCAGGAGCCGTCGCCGACCATCTTCTCCAGCGCCTTGTTGATCTTGTCGAGGGTCGCGGAGTCGCCCTTCTTGACGCCGATGCCGTAGTTCTCGTTGCTCAGCTTGAGGCCGGCGAGCTTGAACTGGCCCTTGTACTTGTCCTGCGCGGCGAAGCCCGCGAGGATCGAGTCGTCCGTGGTCACCGCGTCGACGGAGCCGCTCTGGAGGCCGGCGATGCACTCCGAGTAGGTGCTGACCTCCTTGAGGTTCGCCTTCGGGGCGATCGTCTTCTGGACGTTCTGCGCCGAGGTCGAACCGGTCACGGAACACAGGTTCTTGCCGTTGAGGTCCGTGCCCTTGGCGATGGTCGAGTCCTTCTTGACCAGCAGGTCCTGGTGGGCCAGCAGGTACGGGCCGGCGAAGTCCACCTTCTGCTTGCGCTCGTCGGTGATCGAGTAGGTCGCCGCGATGAACTTCACGTCACCGCGCGCGAGGGCGTTCTCGCGGTCGGCGCTCTTGGTCTGCACGAACTCGATCTGGCTCGGCTTGTAGCCGAGCTGTCCGGCGACGTAGGTGGCCACGTCCACGTCGAAGCCCGAGAAGGAACCGTCGGGCTCCTGGAGGCCGAGACCGGGCTGGTCGTACTTGATGCCGACCTTGATCTTGCCGCCGCCCGACGACCCGCTGTCGTTCTTGTCGCTGCCGCCGCACGCCGTGGCGGACAGCGCGAGGGCGAGTACGGCGGCCGAGGCGGCGGTGACCTTGCGGAGCTGCATGATGATCATCCTTTGAGTGGTGAAAGACGAGGTCCGTGCGGGACGGGTGACGTGACTCGGACCGCTGTGGCGATCAGTGGTGCAGGATCTTCGACAGGAAGTCCTTGGCCCGGTCGCTGCGCGGATTGCTGAAGAACTGGTCCGGCGCGGCCTGTTCGACGATCCGGCCGTCGGCCATGAAGACCACCCGGTTCGCCGCCGAGCGGGCGAAGCCCATCTCATGGGTGACGACGATCATGGTCATGCCGTCCCTGGCCAGCTGCTGCATGACCTCCAGGACCTCGTTGATCATCTCGGGGTCGAGCGCCGACGTCGGCTCGTCGAAGAGCATGACCTTCGGGTCCATCGCCAGCGCCCGCGCGATGGCGACACGCTGCTGCTGGCCGCCGGAGAGCTGCGCGGGGTACTTGTCGGCCTGGGTGCCCACACCGACCCTGTCGAGCAGGGCGCGGGCCTTCTCCTCGGCCTGCTTCCTGTCCGCCTTGCGGACCTTGACCTGCCCGAGCACCACGTTCTCGAGCACCGTCTTGTGCGCGAAGAGGTTGAACGACTGGAAGACCATGCCGACGTCGGCACGCAGCCGCGCCAGCTCCTTGCCCTCCTGGGGGAGCGGCCTGCCGTCGATCGTGATCGTTCCCGCGTCGATGGTCTCCAGGCGGTTGACGGTTCGGCACAGAGTGGACTTGCCGGACCCGGAGGGCCCGATCACCACGACGACCTCACCGCGGGCGATCGTCAGATCGATGTCCTGGAGCACGTGCAACGCGCCGAAGTGCTTGTTGACGCTCTTCAGGACGACCAGTTCGCCGGTCGCGGCCATGTCTTCCTTGGCCACCGATACTTCGGTCATCGCTATCGGGCTCCGTCCTCCTCGGTTTCGGAGGAATGTAGTGAGAGCGGATGACCAGCGTCATTACATCTGAGGGAGATCTGAGCATCACGATCCGATAGCATCCGGACACGTGTCGTAGCAGTGCCGTACTGCCCGTATATCGGCCGAGTAACGGAACCGGCGCGTGGCCGGAACCCACTTGACGCCGTCATCGTCCATCAGCGTGACTGCCTTGATGCACGCGCGCGTGCGCGCGCTTTCTACAACGCGCGGGTTTTCCACTGGCAAGCCGACAACGAACCACGACCGTACGACCGCTGAACCGGAGGGGGCCGGGATGAGACTGCTGCTCGTCGAGGACGACAACCATGTCGCCGCCGCACTCTCCGCGGTCCTGGCCCGGCACGGGTTCTCCGTCACCCACGCCCGCAGCGGCGAGGAGGCCCTGCGGGCGCTCGTCCCCGACAGCGACGCCTACGACGTCGTCCTGCTCGACCTCGGCCTGCCCGACCAGGACGGCTACGAGGTCTGCGGCCGGATCCGCAAGCGCACCAGCACCCCGGTGATCATGGTCACCGCCCGCTCCGACGTCCGCTCCCGCATCCACGGCCTCAACCTCGGCGCCGACGACTACGTGGTGAAGCCGTACGACACCGGTGAACTGCTCGCCCGGATCCACGCCGTCAGCCGGCGCACCCACCACGAGGACGGCCCGGCCGGCGGCGACAGCGCGCTCAGACTCGGCTCCGTCCACATCGAACTGCCCACCCGCCAGGTCAGCGTGGACGGCACGGTCGTCCAGCTCACCCGCAAGGAGTTCGACCTGCTGGCGCTGCTCGCCCAGCGGCCCGGTGTGGTCTTCCGCCGCGAACAGATCATCAGCGAGGTCTGGCGCACCAGTTGGGAGGGCACCGGCCGCACCCTGGAGGTGCACGTCGCCTCCCTGCGCGCCAAGCTCCGTATGCCCGCGCTCATCGAGACCGTACGCGGCGTGGGCTACCGGCTCGTCGCCCCGGCCGCGTAGCGGGGACGGGTGCGCACCCGCCTCCTTCCGCTGCTCATCGTCCTGATGGCGGCCGTGCTGCTCGCGCTCGGCGTCCCGCTCGCCGTCAGCACGGCCTCCGCGCAGCAGCAGAAGGTCGTCGTCGACCGCATCGACGACACCGCGCGGTTCGCCGCGCTCGCCCAGTTCGTCACCGACACGCCCACCACCGCGCGCCCCATGCGCACGGACGACCGCCTGGAGACCCTCCGCCGCGAACTCGCCAGCTACTACGGCGTCTACGGCATCCGCGCGGGCGTCTTCTACCGCAACGCGTCCTCCATGGCCAACGCCCCCGACGACTGGGTGCTGCCGAAGTCGGGCGAGGTCCGGAACGCGTTCGCCGAGGCGCTCCTCAGCCGCCGCAGCCACGATCCCGAGCAGGTCTGGCCCTGGCAGCGCAGCCGGCTCGTCGTCGCCTCACCGGTGATCCGGGACGGCGACGTCGTCGCCGTGGTGGTCACCGACTCGCCCACCGGGCCGATGCGCTCCCGGACCCTGCGCGGCTGGCTGTTCATCGGCGCCGGCGAGATCGCGGCGATGCTGCTCGCCGTCGGCGCGGCGCTCCGGCTGACCGGGTGGGTGCTCCGGCCCGTACGGGTCCTCGACGCCACCACCCACGCGATCGCGAGCGGCCGGCTCAAGTCCAGGGTCGCGGCGGCCGGCGGGCCGCCGGAACTCAGACGGCTGGCCCGGTCGTTCAACGAGATGGCGGACAACGTCGAGGACGTGCTGGAGCAGCAGCGCGCGTTCGTCGCCGACGCGTCGCACCAGTTGCGGAACCCGCTCTCCGCGCTGCTGCTGCGCATCGAACTGCTCGCCCTCGAACTCCCCGAGGGCAACGAGGAGATCGCCTCGGTCCGCACCGAGGGCAAGCGGCTCGCGCAGGTCCTGGACGACCTGCTCGACCTCGCGCTGGCCGAACACGCCGACGCCGACCTGATGCTGATCGACGTCGGACGGCTGGCGGCGGAGCGGGTCGCCGCGTGGGCGCCGGCCGCGACGGCGAAGGGGGTGCGGCTGACCGGTGACTGCCCGCCGGTCACGGGGCGGGCCGACCCGATCACGCTGTCCAGCGCGCTGGACGCGGTGATCGACAACGCGGTGAAGTTCACGCCGGAGGGGGGTGCGGTGGAGGTGTCCGTGGCCGCGGACGGTGACGTGTCCACGGTCGTGGTGACCGACACGGGGCCGGGGCTGACCGACGAGGAACTCGTGCGGGTGGGGGACCGGTTCTGGCGCAGTGGGCGGCACCAGAATGTGAAGGGGTCGGGGCTGGGGTTGTCGATCACTCGGGCGTTGCTGGCGGCGGGTGGGGGTGCGATCGCTTATGAGCACGCTGATGACGATGGGCGGCGGGGGCTGCGGGTGACTGTTTCGGTGCCGCGGAGTGGGGGCTGATCGCGCCCACGCGGCGGAGCCGCAGATTGACGACGCCCCGCGCCCCTTGCGGGGCGCTGCAGGCAGGGGCGTTTCGGGCTGGGGCCGTTACGGCTTGACCGAGCGGTAGTAGCGCCTCGCGCCCTCCTGCAGCGGCAGCGGGTCCGTGTAGATCGCTGTGCGCAGGTCCACCAGTTGGGCGGAGTGGACGTGGTTGCCGATGTCGTCGCGGCTCTTGATGACCGTGCGGGTCACCCACTCCGTGAGGCGCGGGTCCATGTCCTTGCGGGTCATCAGGACGTTGGACACCGCGATCGTCGGTACCGCCGTGCCCGCCTGTATCGAGGGATACGCCGACTCGGGCATGTTGGTGGCCCGGTAGTAGAGCGCCGCCTCGCTCTCGGTGTGCAGCTTGGTGACGAGAGTGCCCTCTATCGGCACGAACGTGTAGCTGAACTTGTTCGCGAGATCCAGCAGACCCTGGGTCGGCAGCCCGCCCGACCAGAAGAAGGCGTCTATCTTGCCGTGCTGGAGTTGGTCGGGGCCGGTGTCTATGCCGTCCGAAACCGGCGTGATGTCCTTCCTGGGGTCCACCCCGGCCGCCCTGAGCACCCGGTCGGCGATCAGCCGCACGCCCGAGTTGGGCAGCCCTATCGCCACCCGCTTGTGCCGCAGCTGCGCGACGCTGGTGATGCCCGAGTCGCGCGGTACGACGAGCTGGACGTAGTCGTCGTAGAGCCGTGCCACCCCGCGCAGCCGTCCGGCGCCCCGGCCGCCGTTCAGTTCGTACGTCTCCACCGCGTCGGCCGCCGCGATGGTGAAGTCGGCCTGGCCGGTCGCCACCCGCCGCACGTTCTCGTACGACCCCGCGCTCTGGACCAGCTTCACCTTCAGCCCCGGCATGTCCTTGCGCAACTCCGTGCGCAGCCGCACGCCGTACTCCTGGTAGACCCCGCGCAGCGTCCCCGTGCTGAAGGTGATCGTCCCTCTCGGCGGCTCCTCGCCCAGCGGGAGCAGCCACCACAGCAGCAGGCCGAACACGACGAGGCCGGCGGCCGCGCCCTGGAGCGCGCGGCGCCTGCCGATACGGGGGAACACCTTGGGCATGCGGGCGATCCTGCCAGCCGGTCACCGTCCTGACCAGGGCCGGTGGCCCGGCGGCGGACCGGGACTGTCAGTGGCGGCCGCTAGAGTCGTTCGCATGACCAGCTCCTCGACCAGCTCCTCGACCAGTTCCTCGGCCGGCCCTGCGACCGACTCCTCGATCAGCTCTCCGGCCGGCGCCTCACCCGCAGGTCTCGTCCGGGAGTTCCACCGTGCCTTCGGTCTGGACGCCCGCACCACGCCGACGGAGGTCTCCGCCGAGCTGGCCGCGCACCGGGGGGAGTTGCTCGCCGAGGAGGCCGCGGAGGTCGCCGAGGTCGCGGTCGCCGGGCCCCTCGACCGGCTCGCGCACGAGCTGGCGGACGTGGTCTACGTGGCGTACGGCACGGCGCTGGTGCACGGGATCGACCTCGACGCGGTGATCGCCGAGGTGCACCGTTCGAACATGAGCAAGCTGGGGCCCGACGGGCAGGTCGCCCGCCGGGCCGACGGCAAGGTCCTCAAGGGCGAGCACTACCGGGCGCCGGACGTCACGGCGGTGCTGCGCGGCCAGGGCTGGATACCCGGCGGCGAGGCCTGACCCGGGCTCAGAGGGTGCCGCCCGCCAGCTTCCACTCGCGGTGCAGGGTGCCCAGCGGGATGCTCTTTTGCACCACCGGCGTACCGAAGATCGACAGCTGGAGACGCAGGGTGCCGGAGAGGTCGACACCGCCGTACAGGTTCCAGGCGCCCTGGGCGTCCACGGCGGGGGTCGCCGAGGTGGCGGTGACCGTGCCGGTGGCCTCGCCGCGCAGGTAGGGGGCCAGGTCGGCGGTGACGCCCACGGTGCCGTAGAGGCCGACGGAGGCCTCGGCGCCGAGTGCGGTGGTGACGCTTCCGGCGGTGGTCACCGAGGAGCGCACCGGCGTGCTCGTCATGTCGGAGCTGCTGACCGGCGTCCAGCCCTGGGCCGTGCCGAAGGTGCCGCCCGCCTTGAAGCCGCCCTTGAGGCTTTGCTCCACGTCGACGGTGATCCGGCCGTCGCCGCTGATCCGGAGGTAGCAGGTCAGGTCGAGGTTGACCACGACAGGGACCGGGCCGACCTGGAGGACGGGGTCGGCGTGCAGCTTGGCGAACGGGATGCGCAGCGGGGTGGCCGTGGCCGCGGCGGCCCGGCCCTTGACCGCCCAGCCCGAGTTCCAGTCGCCGGACACGCCCAGGTAGGCGGAGCCGGGCGCGCTTCCGGTGCCCGCGCCGCCGTAGGCGAAGTCGACCTGTGGGGCGACCTGGACGAAGCCGGACACGGAGGCCGCGGCGGAGGCCGGAGCACCCTCGGCGGTGGGTACCTCGGCGCTGACGTCCAGGCGGAGACTGCCGAGCGGCACGGTGGCGCCCTCGGGGCCGACGTGCACATCGCCGGACCTGGACCAGGACACCTTCACGTCGGGCAGCAGCTTGTCCACGGCGAAGGCGTCCGGGTCGACCGGTACGGTGCCCTTCGCGGTGTCGTCGCCGAGCAGGGCGTCGAGCGTGGCGGGCTCGGTCTGCACCTCGGTGCCCGCGTCGGTCTCGCCGATCACCTTGGTGACCTTGGCGAGCAGCCCGTCCGGGGCGCCGGGCGCGGGGGCGCTGGCGATGACGTCACCGACGGCGGCCTGCTGGGAGGCGGCCGAGGCCGACGCCGAGGGACTGGCGGAGACGGTCGGGGAGGGCGAACTCGGTGAATCCCCCGCTCCTGCCCTTCTCCCCTTTTCTCCCTTGTCCGCCTTGGATATGACGGCCCGTCGGGTCTTGCTGTCGTACGAGCTGACGCTGAGCGTGGTGCGGTGGGCCGGCCGGCCCGAACCCGCCGAACCGGCGGCCGCGGTCGCGGTGGCGGCGGGTGCGGCGGCGACGGCGAGTGCCCGGCCGTCCGTGCGGGCGGCGGCCGTGGTGTCGTCGGAGACCCGGGCGGTCTCCTGGGCGCGGTCCCCGGCGGAGGTCTGGTGGTGCGGGGCGGAGCAGCCGGCGGAGAGGAGGAGGGCGGTCACGGCGAAGGCGGGCATGAGGGCATGCCCGTGCCTCGTGCGTCTGCGCAAGGTCAGTCCTGAGGGTGGGGGGTGACGAAGAGACACCGATCAGGGCTACCGGCGGGTAGTACTGGCCGGTAACTCGGTGTGGTCCCGAGCATGCCACGCCCGCACACACCTGGCCTCCATAAACCGGCCACATCCCAACGTGACCTGAACCACGGCGACTTCAGGCCGCCGTGGCCGTTTCGGGGAGGCTCCGGAAGAGGTCAGTCCTGCTGCTGCGCGGCCGCGCGGCGCTGCCGCTTGCTCAGCGGTGCCTGGGAGAGGTCCTCCGCGCTGGACCTGAGGTTCTTGTAGCCGTACCCGCGCTCGGTGAGCCACGTCCGGGCCGCCTCCTCGGCGCGCTCGGTCGCCTCCAGGATGTCCTCCTCTTCCTCCCCGGTGTCCAGGAAACGGAAGGTGAAGGCCGGGCGGGCGGCGATGTCGTAGGTGAGGTGGCCCTCGGGTGTGAAGGCCGCGCGCAGCACGTCGTGGTCGGCGGCCCGGGACAGCAGTTCGGCGCGCTGATCGGTGCCGAGGCCGTCGAAGACGCCGCGGACGGTGACGCGGAAGGTGCGGGTGGTCATGCGTGGACCCTAGGCACAGCGGGGCGCGCCACTCCACCGTATTTCCGGCGCTCCGCCGGAGGCTCCCCGAGCGGCTAGCCGCCCACCTGGCCGAGCCGCAGGTTCCAGCGTCCGGACCCGCCCGTGACCTCCGTCGCCGCCAGCGGCGGCACGTCCACGCGCCAGAACGCCGTCTCGGGCGCCCCGAGCGCGTGCAGCACCACGGCCCGTACGACCTCCGGCTCCACCACGGCGACCGTCCTGCCCGTCGTCCTGCCCGTCAGGTCCAGCCACTCGGTGACCCGCGCGCGGAACTCCCGTACCGACTCGCCCCCGTGGGGCGCGGCCCCCGGGTCGGACAGCCACCGGACCAGCGCCTCGGGCTCGGCGGCGCCGACCTCCTCCAGCGTCCGGCCCCGCCAACGTCCCGCGTCCAGGCCGGACAACGCGAGTTCCGCCGAGGCGTCGAGCCCCAGCGCCGCGGCCGTCTCCCGGCAGCGCACGCTGGGGGAGCAGACCGCCCGCCCGGCGCCCGGCAGGGACAGCGCCACCGCCTCGGGGTTCTCGATCGAGTCACCGTCGTCGAAGCGGGCCCGCCGCAGGGAAGGAGTGATCGCCGGGGCTATCAGGATGACTCGGCAGGTCACGGGGTGGTTCCTCCTAGGTCGTCCAGGGCCGTCCAGGGCCGTCCGGGGCCGTGCACCGGGTCCGGGTGCAGGACGCGCACGACAGTACGCCGTCCGGCACCCGGACCAGGGCCGCTACAGCTCCGCGCGCACCTCCCGCGCCGCCGCGACCAGGTTCTCCAGGGACGCCCGCACCTCGGGCCAGCCACGGGTCTTCAGCCCGCAGTCGGGGTTCACCCAGAGCCGTTCCGCGGGGATGGCCGCCAGGCCGGTCCGCACCAGGGCGGCAGCCTCGGCCGCGCTCGGCACCCGGGGCGAGTGGATGTCGTAGACACCGGGGCCGGCCTCGCGCGGATAGCCGTGGGCGGCGAGTTCACGGGCGACCTGCATGTGCGAGCGGGCCGCCTCCAGGCTGATGACGTCCGCGTCGAGGTCGTCGATGGTCCGGATGATGTCACCGAACTCGGCGTAGCACATGTGCGTGTGGATCTGGGTGTCCGGCCGCACCCCACCGGTCGTCAGGCGGAACGCCTCGGTCGCCCACGCGAGGTAGGCGGCCCGGTCGGCGGCCCGCAGGGGCAGGGTCTCGCGCAGTGCGGGTTCGTCCACCTGGATGACGGAAGTCCCGGCGGCCTCCAGGTCGTTGACCTCGTCGCGCAGGGCCAGGGCGACCTGGCGGGCGGTGTCGCCGAGGGGCTGGTCGTCGCGCACGAACGACCAGGCCAGCATGGTCACCGGGCCGGTCAGCATGCCCTTGACCGGGCGGTCGGTGAGGGACTGGGCGTACGACGTCCAGCGCACCGTCATCGGCTCGGGACGGGAGATGTCGCCGGCCAGGATCGGCGGCCGGACGTACCGGGTGCCGTACGACTGTACCCAGCCGTGCCGGGTGGCGAGGTAGCCGGTGAGCTGCTCGGCGAAGTACTGGACCATGTCGTTGCGTTCGGGCTCCCCGTGCACCAGGACGTCCAGACCGGCCTTCTCCTGGAAGGAGATCACCTCGCCGATCTCCGCCTTGATGCGCTCCTCGTAACCGGCCGTGCCGATCCGGCCCGCCCGCAGATCCGCTCGGGCGGCGCGCAGTTCGCCGGTCTGCGGGAACGAGCCGATGGTGGTTGTGGGCAGCAACGGCAGCCGGAGATGGGCGCGTTGGGCGGCGGCGCGTTCACGGTACGGATAGGAGCGGCGGGCGTCGAACGCGGTGACGGCGGCCGCGCGGGCCCGGACGGCGGGGTCGTGGGTGATCGGTGAACCCGCCCGGGAGGCCAGGTCGGCGCGGTTGGCGGCGAGTTCGGCCGCGATGGTGTCGGTGCCCCGGTCGAGGCCCCTGGCGAGGGTGACGATCTCGGCGGTCTTCTGCTTCGCGAAGGCCAGCCAGCGCAGGATCTGCGGTTCGATGTCCCGTTCGGCCGCCGCGTCCAGCGGCACATGGAGAAGGGAGCAGGAGGCGGCGACGTCGACGCGGTCGGCGAGGCCCAGCAGGGTGCCGAGGGTGGCGAGGGACGCGGACAGGTCGTTGACCCAGATGTTGCGGCCGTTGACGACCCCGGCGACCAGCCGCTTGCCGGGCAGCCCGCCGACGGCGGCGAGGTCGTCGAGGTTGACCGCGCCGGCCTCGGTGAAGTCCAGGGCCAGCCCCTCCACCGGGGCTTGGGCGAGGACGGGCAGGGCCCCACCGAGCCGGTCGAAGTAGGAGGCGACCAGCAGCTTGGGCCGGTCGGTGAGGGCGCCGAGGTCACGGTAGGCGCGGGCGGCGGCGTTCAGTTCGGCCGGGGTGCGGTCCTGGACCAGCGCGGGCTCGTCGAGCTGCACCCACTCGGCGCCGGCCGCCCGCAGATCGGCGAGCACCTCGGCGTACACCGGCAGCAGCCGGTCGAGGAGGGTGAGCGGGTCGAAGCCGGCGGCCACGCCGGGCGCCGGCTTGGCGAGCAGCAGATAGGTGACGGGGCCGACCAGGACGGGCCGGGCGGCGAGACCCAGGGCGAGGGCCTCCTTCAGCTCGGCGACCTGCTTCGCCGAGTCGGCCGCGAACGCCGTGTCCGGGCCCAACTCCGGTACCAAGTAGTGGTAGTTGGTGTCGAACCACTTCGTCATCTCCAGCGGCGCGGTGTCCTGGGTGCCGCGGGCCATGGCGAAGTAGCCGTCGAGGGCGTCGGCGTCGACGGCGTTCCGGTGCCGCTCAGGGATCGCGCCGACCATGACGGTGGTGTCGAGGACGTGGTCGTAGTACGAGAAGTCACCGGTCGGCACCTCGTGGATGCCGGCCCCGGCGAGCTGCCGCCAGGTGCGGCGGCGGAGTTCGGCGGCGGTGGCACGCAGGGCGTCGGCGGTGACCCGGCCCTGCCAGTATCCCTCGATCGCCTTCTTCAGTTCCCGGGCGGGCCCCTGGCGGGGGTAGCCGTACACGGTGGCCCGGGCTGCCGCGGCTGCGGACTTGCTGGTCACGGAGATCTCCTTCGCGAGATGAATCCCTGAGATCCCGGACGACGGGACGAGAGCGCGAAGGGGCGACGAACCGAACGGCAACGGCCGTACGCGACCGTCCGTCCGATGTGTGCGCCGACCCGCCCTCGAGGTCACCGGGATGTCCGCGCACGAGTGGTTCGCGCACGGGCAGTTGGCAGGTCTTCGGACTCGCGGGCACGCCCTCCCTCCGGAGGACACCTACTGACCGTCGCTTCCCAGCCCCTGTACGTCGGGGCCAGTGCGTATGACGGCGTTCGTTCCCACTCACCGCTGCGGGGCAGTCCCGGATTCCCACCGGGTTCCCTCTTACGACGTCCCGTCTGGAGGACGGGACGAACCAGCTGCGGGGGCCAGCCTAGCGCGCCCTCTCAGAGGTGCGGGGAACCGTCCGCAGTGCCCGTGACAGGCCCAGTGCCGCCGTCCGCACCGCGGGGGCGAGCTGCGCCGGGCGGAAGCGGCCGCACGGCACCGCCACCGACAGCGCGGCCACCGCGGTCGGCCCGTCGAAAACCGGCGCCGCGATGCAGCTGACGCCCGGCGCGGCCTCTTCCTCCTCGTAGGCGAGGCCCGCGACCTGGGCCTGTTCGACGGCCGTGCGCAGCCGGGCGGGGTCGGTGATCGAGTGCGCGGTGAGCCGGGGGAGCGGGGCGGCCAGCACCTCCTCGACCAGTTCGGCGCCCGAGAACGCCAGCAGGGCCTTGCCGACCCCGGTGCAGGTCAGCGGGAGCCGGCCGCCGATCCGGGACGGCAGCCGCAGTACGTCGTGGCCGTGGATGCGCTCGACGTAGACCACCTCGTGGCCCTCGCGCACCCCCAGGTGCACGGTCTCGCGCGTGGCCTCGAAGAGGTCCTGGAGGAACGGCAGCGCGGCCTCGCGCAGATCGTGCCGGCGCGGCACCAGCGACCCCAGCTCGAACAGCGTCCCGCCCAGCCGGTAGCTCTCCGCGTCCCGCTCCAGCAGGCCGAGCCGGACCAGGTCGGCACAGAGCCGGAACACGGTCGTCTTCGGGAGCCCGGTCCGCGCCGCCAGTTCCGTCAGGCGGAACGCACCGCCGTTCGGGCGGTAGCACTCCAGGACTGCCACTGCCTTGTCGAGCATATTGCCCTGAGAGCTGTTCCGTGTCATGGAACATATTTTGCCGCACTCCCCAGCACACACCTATACCTGTCGGCATGAACACCGACCTCGTGACCAAGGTGGCCGACGTCCTGGCCGACGCCGTGCGCACCGGCACCCCCTGTGCCCCGGTCCGCGCGCTGCTTCCCGAGGGCGACATCGAGACCGCGTACGCGGTGCAGCGGCTGCACGTCGAGCGGGGTGTGGCCGCCGGCCGGCGGCTCGTGGGCCGCAAGATCGGGCTGACCTCGCCCGCCGTGCAGCGCCAGCTCGGGGTCGGCCGGCCCGACTTCGGGGCGCTGTTCGCGGACATGGCGGTCGGCGAGGGCGAGCCGGTCGCGGCCGGCCGGCTGCTGCAGCCCAAGGTCGAGGCCGAGGTCGCCCTGGTCCTGGCCGCCGATCTGCCGCACCGCGACCCCACCGTCGCCGACCTGCTGCGGGCCACCGCCTTCGCGCTGCCCGCGCTGGAGATCGTGGACAGCCGGATCGCCGACTGGGACATCACCATCGTCGACACCGTCGCCGACAACGCCTCCTGCGGCCTGTTCGTCCTCGGCGGCACACCCGTTCCGCTGGACCGCGTCGACCTGCGCGGGGTCCGGATGACGCTGGCCAGGAACGGCGAGACCGTCTCCCGGGGCACCGGCGCCGACTGCCTCGGCAGCCCGCTCACCGCCGCCCGCTGGCTCGCCGCCACCCTCGCCGCGCACGGCGACCCGCTGCGGGCCGGCGACATCGTCCTGACCGGCGCGCTCGGCCCGATGGCGGCCGCCGCCGGGGGCGACGAGTTCACCGCACACATCGAAGGCCTCGGCACGGTCGGGGTCACGTTCGCCACCGAGGGAGCAGCATGACCACCAAGGTCGCCGTCATCGGGTCCGGGAACATCGGCACCGACCTGATGATCAAGATCCTGCGGCTCTCCGAGAGCCTGGAGATCGCCGCCATGGCCGGCATCGACCCGGACTCCGACGGACTGGCCCGCGCCCGCCGCCTGAAGGTGGCCACCACCCACGAGGGCGTGGACGGCCTGGTCGCCCTGGACGCCTTCGAGGACGTCTCGATCGTCTTCGACGCCACCTCCGCGGGCGCCCACCGCCGCCACGACGAGGTGCTGCGCGCCCTGGGCCGCAGGGTCGTCGACCTCACCCCGGCCGCGCTCGGCCCGTACGTCGTCCCGCCCGTCAACGGCGACGCCCACCTCGACGCCCCCAACGTCAACATGGTCACCTGCGGCGGCCAGGCCACCATCCCGATCGTCGCCGCCGTGCACGCGGTCACCCCCGTCCACTACGGCGAGATCGTCGCCTCGATCTCGTCCCGCTCCGCCGGGCCCGGCACCCGCGCCAACATCGACGAGTTCACCGAGACCACCTCCGCCGCCATCGAGAAGGTCGGCGGCGCGGCCCGCGGCAAGGCGATCATCGTGCTCAACCCGGCCGAACCGCCGCTGATCATGCGGGACACCGTGCACTGCCTGGTCGGCGACTGCGACGACGCGGCAGTGACGGCCTCGGTGGAGGAGATGGTCGCGCGCGTGCAGACGTACGTCCCCGGCTACCGCCTCAAGCAGAAGGTGCAGTTCGAACGGGTCGCCGCCGACGATCCCCTGAGCACCCTGGCCCCCGGCGGCGACGCCGTGAAGGTGTCCGTCTTCCTGGAGGTGGAGGGCGCCGCCCACTACCTGCCCGCCTACGCGGGCAACCTCGACATCATGACCTCGGCCGCGTTGCGCACCGCGGAACGCATGGCCGCACACCGCACCTCGGAGGTGGCGTCCCGATGACCCGTCTGTACGTCCAGGACGTCACCCTGCGGGACGGCATGCACGCCGTCCGCCACCGCTACACCGTCGACCAGGCCCGCACCATCGCCGCCGCCCTCGACGCGGCCGGAGTCCGCGCGATCGAAGTGGCCCACGGCGACGGGCTGTCCGGCTCCAGCGTCACCTACGGCGTCGGCGCGCACACCGACTGGGAGTGGATCGAGGCGGTCGTGGGCGCCGTACGGCACTCCATCCCCACCACCCTCCTCCTCCCGGGCATCGGCACGGTCCACGACCTCAAGCAGGCCCACTCCCTGGGCATCCGCTCGGTCCGCATCGCCACCCACTGCACCGAGGCCGACATCTCCGCCCAGCACATCGCCGCCGCACGCGAGCTGGGCATGGACGTCGCCGGGTTCCTGATGATGTCCCACCTCGCCGAACCCGCCGAACTCGCCCGCCAGGCCAGGCTGATGGAGTCCTACGGCGCGCACTGCGTCTACGTCACCGACTCCGGCGGCCGTCTGACCATGGACGGCGTCCGCGACCGCGTCCGCGCCTACCGGGACGTCCTCGACCCGGCCACCGGACTGGGCATCCACGCCCACCACAACCTCGGCCTGGGCATCGCCAACTCGGTCGTCGCCGTCGAGAACGGCGTCACCCGCGTCGACGCCTCCCTCGCGGGACAGGGCGCCGGGGCCGGCAACTGCCCGCTGGAGGCGTTCGTCGCGGTCGCGGACCTGATGGGCTGGGAGCACGGCTGCGACCTGTTCCCGCTGATGGACGCGGCCGACGACGTCGTACGACCGCTGCAGGACCGCGAGGTGCGGGTGGACCGCGAGACCCTCACCCTCGGCTACGCGGGTGTTTACTCCAGCTTCCTGCGGCACGCCGAGGCCGCCGCCCGCAGGCATGGCCTGGACACCCGGGCGATCCTCGTCGAGGTGGGCCGCCGCAAGCTGGTCGGCGGGCAGGAGGACATGATCACCGACATCGCCCTGGATCTCGCCGCGGGCTGACACACCCCGTCGGGCGGCCGCGTTGTCAGTGCCGGCTGACACACTGATCGACGTGGACACCCAACGCCGAGAACTGGCCGCACGCTTCGTCGAGTTGCACCGGGAAGGCTGCTTCCTGCTGCCCAACGCCTGGGACGCGGGAAGCGCCCGCGTCCTGGAGTCGGCCGGCTTCCCGGCCGTGGCCACCACCAGCGCGGGCGTCGCCTTCTCCCTGGGCCGCCCGGACCACGACTACCTCGACAAGGAGTCCGAAGGCGAGCGGGTCGACCGCGCGACCATGATCCGCCGGATCGGTGAGATCACCGCCGGGGCGCGGATCCCGGTGAGCGCGGACCTGGAGGACGGATTCGGCGAGTCGCCCGAGACCGTGGCCGAGACGATCGTGATGACCCTCGCGGCCGGAGCGGCGGGCGGCAACATCGAGGACTTCACCGGCGACCGCTCCCGGCCGCTCTACGACCCGGACCTCTCGGCCGACCGTGTCCGCGCCGCACGCGAGGCGGTCGACGCGGCCGGCGAGCCGTTCGTGCTGGTCGGCCGCACCGACGTGCTGCTGACCGGCGGCCCGCTCGACGAGGCCGTCCGGCGGGCCAACGCGTATCTGGCGGCGGGCGCGGACTGCGCGTTCGTGCCGGGCGCGGCCGACGCGGAGACGATCGGCACGCTGGTGCGGGAGATCGACGGGCCGCTGAACGTGGTGATGGGGCTGACCGGCAATGCCCTGTCCCTGGCCGACCTGCGCGAACTCGGGGTGCGCCGGGTCACGGTGGGCGGGAGCATCGCGCGGGCGATGTACGCGCATCTGCTGGGCGCGGCGAGGGAGCTGGCGGACCGCGGCACCTTCTCGTACGCCGAGGCCCAGATCCCGCAGTCGGACCTCAACGAGCTCTTCCGGAGATGACCGAACGGGCGGGCCGGAACACCGGCCCGCCCGCTCGTCACCACTGTTACGACAGCTTGATCAGCGAGTAGTCGTCGCAGTAACCGGCCGCCGAACCGGAGTTCTTGTAGCAGTAGACACCGGCGGAGGTGGTGGAGACGCCCGTGGTGAAGAAGATGGGCTGCTGGGCGTAGGACGTGGTCGAGGACCGCAGATACGTCTCCGTACCGCCGAAGCTCTTCACGCCGACCGCGACCTCCTCACCGGCGGTGGTGACCTTGGCCCAGCCGACCAGCAGATAGGTGCCGCTGGAGGTGAGACCGCTGACGGTCTGGATGGCTCCGCTGGCACTGGCCGCCGTCTGGAGCGCGTAGGTGCCGGAGCGGGCGTTGGAGGCGACCACACTGGACGCCGTACCGGTCGACTGGACCCACGGGGTCAGGGCGCCGGTCTCGTAGCCGGGGTTGGTGACGGCGTTGGTGGCGGAGGACAGCGGCTCCACCGCGAGGTCGTCGCAGTAACCGGCGCCGCTGCCGCCCGCGTTCTTCCAGCAGTAGACGGTGGCGGTGGTGCTCGACGAGCCGGTGGTGAAGAGGACCGCCGCCTGGCTGTACGCCGTCGTCGCGATGTTGGTGTACGTCTCCGTGCCGCCGAAGTTCTTCACGCCGATCGCGAGGGTCTCGCCCGCGGTGGCGACCTTGGCCCAGCCGGTCAGCAGATAGGTGGTGCTGGGGCTGAGCCCGGTCAGGGCCTGGTTGGCGCCGCTGCCGCTCGCGGTGGTGGTCAGCGCGTCGCTGCCCGTGTGGGCGTTGGCCGCGGTCACGGAGGAGGCGTTGCCGCTGGCCTGGGTCCAGGGGCTCAGCGAGCCCGTCTCGAAGCCGGCGTTGGAGAGCAGGTTGCCGCCGGTGCCGTTGTAGGCGCCGATGTTGGGGGCGGCCGTCGCGGAGACCGTGTTGCCGAAGGCGTCCAGGCCGCCGTTGGAACTGATCACCGTGCCGGCCCGGATCACCGGGGAGGACGCGTGCACCTGGTAGGCGTTCTTGCCGGTGTACGAGGACGAGGTGTTCGCGTTGCCCGGGTTGCGGAACTCGGGGTCGGCGGTCACCTTCGCGGCGTCGGCGGGCTCGCGGGACGGGTGGTTGCCGTAGAAGAGGTTGTTGGAGTAGGTCGAGGTGCCGGTGGTGGTGAAGTAGTTGCCGGAGCCGTAGTTGAAGACGGCGTTGTTCTGGAAGGACAGGGCGCCGCTGATGGACGTGCCGGCGCGGGAGTACAGGATCGGGGTGGACAGGCCGTCCCGGACGGAGAAGGTGTTGTTGTAGAACTGCGGGACCGCGACGGAGCTGCCGCTCTGGTTCGGGACACCGCCCACGAAGTGCAGGACCCCGCCGCCATGGGTCTGGGTGCCGGAGGCCGGGCAGCCGGAGTTGCTGCCGTCGTTCTCGCTGATGTTGTAGCGGACCACCGTGCCGTCGCTGGGGACGGTGGAGGTGGGCTCGTTGGCGATGGTGAAGGGCGGCATCACCAGCAGGAAGCCGCCGAGGTTCTGGTGGCTGTAGTTGTACTGGAACGTGGTGTTGTGGTTGCCCCAGTCCACGTCGAAGCCGGTGCCGTCGGCGCCGTTGATGTGGCAGTACACCTCGTTGTTCTGGACGACGGTGTTGCTGCTGCCGGACATCCAGATACCGGCGGACGCGCCGTTGCAGTACTGGCCGGACGGCGGGCAGGTGGACTTGGCGCCGCCGTACCCCGCCTTGTTGCCGTCGATCAGGGCGCCGTCGTTCTTCACGACGAGGATGTCGTCGGCGCCGTCGTAGGTCATCGTGTTGTTGCGGATGACGGTGTTCGTGGTCAGGCCGGTGCCCTGGCCGTCGGCGTCCGGGGTGACGGCGACGGCGATCCGGTCGACGTGGTCGAAGGTGTTGTTCTCGACGACCACGTCGTCCCAGGTGGAGACCGGGGTGGTGTGGTCGGTCTGGACGCCGACGCCCGCGTTGGTGGAGTACCAGCCGCCGCCGTAGCCCGCGATGTTGTGGATGTACATGTCGTGCACGCGGATGTGGTGCAGGACGCCGCCGGAGCTGTTCTCGGCGAGGACGCCGGAGCGGTAGGCGGGGGAGGAGGCGTTGTCGATCAGCTCCAGGCCGCCGATGTCCCAGTACTGCTGGTTGAGCAGCTTGATGACCGCGCCGGTGGCACCGGCCGCGTCGATGACCGGCTTGGCGCCGGAGCCGTAGGAGCTGATCGAGATGTTGCTGCCCGAGGCTCCCGAGCCGCCCGGGGTGAGCTGGCCGGTGCAGGTGGTGCCGGCCTTGAACAGGATGCTGTCCCCGGCGGTGAAGGTGGTGCTGTTGACGCTGCCGACCGCGTTCCAGGGGCTGGACTGGGTGCCGGTGCCGTTGCCGGCGGCCGAGCAGTCGACGTAGTAGGTGGTGCCGGCCGCGTGCGCGGCGGTGGCCGGGACGAGCAGGGCTCCCGCGAGGGTGGCCAGAAGTGTCAGCACGCGGGCTGTTCGACTGGCCGGACTCGCGGATGATCTGCGACGCTTCATTGCGACGCTCCTTGGTGAGAGTGAGTGTCCTCCGAAAAACCGGGCGGGTCCGTTGCAGCGGGCCCGTCCGGGGCCTGTGGGGTGGGGCCGAAGAAGAGGGTGCGGGTTCGTTTGCGGGTGCGGGTGCGTCGTGGCTGGTCGCGCAGTTCCCCGCGCCCCCAAAGGGGCGCTCGCCGTAGCGCCCTTCTTTCAGGGGCGCGGGGAACCTTGCGACCAGCCCCCACCGGGCCGCGGTCAGCCCACTGCCGTCGCTACCAGGACGCCAGTGACCCGTCCGTGTTCCGCCACACCGGGTTCCGCCACCGGTGCCCCTTCTCCGCCGCCTCCCGGATCACCGCCTCGTCGATCTCGATGCCGAGGCCCGGGCCGGTGAGCCGGTCGATGTAACCGTCCTTCACCTCGAACGGCGACGCGTCGGCCAGATAGCCGAGCAGCCCGCTGCTGTCGCCGTAGCCGATGCCCAGCGACTGCTCCTGGATGAGGAAGTTCGGGATGGCGAAGTCGAGTTGGAGGCTCGCGGCGAGGGCGATCGGGCCGAGGGGGCAGTGCGGGGCGACCAGGACGTCGTACGCCTCCGCCATCGACGCGATGCGACGCGTCTCCGAGATGCCGCCCGCGTGGCTGATGTCGGGCTGGGCCACCGCGATGCCGTCGCCGAGCACTTCACGGAAGTCCCAGCGGGAGAAGAGGCGTTCGCCCGTGGCGATGGGGATCGAGGTGGCGCGGACGACCTCGCCCAGGTCGCGCGTGAACTCCGGCAGGACCGGCTCCTCCACGAACATCGGCAGCAGCGGCTCCAGATACGGCAGGACGCGCCGCGACATCGCCCCGCTGAACCGGCCGTGGAAGTCCAGCGCCAGATCCCGGTCGGGGCCGATCGCCTCGCGGACCGCGCTCACCCGGTCCACGATCGCCGCGATCGCGGCCGGCGTCGCCAGCGGCTCCAGCTGGGCGCAGGGGTTCATCTTCACGGCGGTCAGGCCCTTCGCCACCTGGCCCGCCGCCGACTCGGCGAGTTCCTCGGGCGTCTCGCCGTACAGCCAGCCGTAGATCCGGACGCGGTCGCGGACATGGCCGCCGAGGAGCTGGTGCACGGGCACGCCGTGGGTCTTGCCGGCGATGTCCCACAGGGCCTGGTCGATGCCGGCGAGGGCGCTGCTGAGCACCGGGCCGCCCCGGTAGAAGCCGCCCTTGGCGAGCATCTGCCAGTGCTCCTCGATCCGGGCGGGGTCCTGGCCCAGGAGGTGGTCGAACATCTCCTCCACGGCCCTCGCCGTGGTGTGCGCCTTGCCCTCGACGATGGGTTCTCCCCAGCCGGATATGCCCTCGTCGGTGTCGACCCGCAGGAACAGCCAGCGCGGCTCGACGAAGAACAGCTCGTATCCGGTGATTTTCATGGTGCGGGACCTCCGGGTCCGCGGGCACGACGACCCGAGGCGGTGATGAAAAGTTGTCAAGGCGAGCAAAAGGCGTAAAGGGGATGCCGGTTACTCGTACGCGCTGATGCTGCGGCCGCCGTCCACGACCAGGTTCTGGCCGGTGATGAAGGCCGCGTCCGCGGAGCCGAGGAAGGCGACGGCCGCGGCGATGTCCTCGGGTTCGCCGATCCGGCCGACCGGGGTGCGGGCGGCGGTCTGGGCGCGGTACTCCGCGGGGGCGTCCACCCACAGGCCGGTGTCCACCGCCCCGGGGACCACCGCGTTGACGCGGATCCGGCCGCCGTACTCGACCGCCAGCTGCCGTACCAGCGCGGCCACTCCGCCCTTGGCCGCCGCGTACGCGGGGAAGCCGCTGAAGCCGAGGACCGCGTGCACGGACGAGGTGATGACGATCGCGCCCCGGGCGGCCGACAGCGGAGGAACCGCGGCCCGCGTGCCGTAGAAGACCGAGTCGAGCGCCAGGCGCAGATGGCTGTGCCAGGAGGCGTCGGACAGTTCGTGGATCGCGCCGGGCAGGTTGCGGCCGGCGTTGAGGTGCAGGAGGTCGAGGCGGCCGGTCCACTCCTCGGCGGCCCGGACCGCCTCCGGCCAGGCCTCCGCGGAGGTCACGTCGAGCGCCCGGTGGCGGGCGTCGCCGCCCTTGGCGCGGACCTCCTCGGCCACCCGGGCGGCGCCCTCCTCGTCCACGTCGGTGACCAGGACGGACGCGCCCTCGCCGGCCAGCCGGTGGGCGGTGGCCGCGCCGATGCCCGAGGCGGCGGCGGTGAGCAGGGCGGTGCGCCCGGCGAAGCGGGTGGGGATGGTGCGGCTCATGGGGTTCCTCTCGGTGCGACCGGCGGCTCGGTCATCCCGTTAGGTAGGTCAACTGGGTCGTGCGGGGGGAGCGGTGGAGCCGCGCAGCACCAGCCGCGGCTCGGTGGGGACGACCACGTCCCCGGGCGACTTGCCCTCGATCTCGGCGACCAGGGCGTCGACCGCGGCGGTGCCCAGGTCGTGCAGGGGCATCGCGACGGTGGTGAGCGGTGGGGTGAGGTAACCGGCGACGGGCAGGTCGTCGTTGCCGACCAGCGAGACGTCCTGCGGTACCCGCAGGCCGAGTTCGCCGATCGCGTGCAGCGCGCCGATCGCCTGGGCCAGCGAGCTGGTGTACAGCGCGGTGACCCGGGGGCGGGTGTCGGTGGGGGCGAGCAGGGCGCGGGCGGCCGTGGCGCCGCCCTCCTCCGTGAACTCGCCGGAGGCGACCGGCGCGGCGAGCAGTCCCAGCTCGCCGGCGCGGTCGAGGAACGAGCGCTTGCGGTCCTCGCTGGGGGTGATGCCTTGCGGGCCCGCGATATGGCCCACCACGCGATGGCCGAGCTCGTGCAGGTGGTCGAGCGCGGTGACGCTGGAACGGGCCACGTCCATGGTGACGTTGCGCCCCGAGCCCTCGACCGCGCGGTTGAGGAACACATGCGGGACGGGGCTGCGGCGCAGCGTCTCCAGGAGCGGATGGCCGGGGCGGGCGGAGGCGATCAGCAGCCCGTCCACCCGGCCTTCCTTGACCAGGTCGTTGAAGGTCTCGTCGGCCTCCTGCCCGTCGAAGTCCTCGGCGAGCAGGGAGAGGTAGCCCAGCTCACGGGCACGCTGGTAGGCGCCGCGGGAGATGGTGACATACGTCGGGTTGCCGAGAGACGGGACCAGCAGGGCCAGGGCGTGGGTGCTCGCGCCGGCCAGGGCGCGGGCGCCGGAATGCGGGCGGTAGCCGAGGGCCTCGGCCACCTCGTGGATACGCGCTCTGGTCTCGGGGCGGACGGACAGGTCCTGTCGTCCGTTGAGCACCTTGGACACGGTCGCCTTGGAGACGCCGGCCTCCCTGGCGACATCCACCAGCCTGGCCCGTACTGGCTGATCGGGCACTGCGGTTCCTCCAAGTGGGGTGTTGTGTTCGGCCTCTTGACACCTTCTGGCGCCGCAACCTAGCGTTCGCCGAAGTCTTGGTCAACCGGTTTCCTCAAGTGGATATCAGTGATATATCCATGCAGACCAGGTCGAAACGGCTGAGCTGAAACCAGCCACTGGCAGCGGTTCGCGATCCGGACCGCCCCGACTGTTCGAAATCCCGATCCCTCCGAATCTCCGCCCCCTGCTCCCCCCACTTTGTTCGTCATTTCAGACTCTGTTCGAGATATCGACAGGGTCGCATCCCTGCAATCAATCCCCGCAAACATGAGATGTCGGCCTGCGCCGACGAATGGGTGAGGTGTGCAATGAAGCGCTCCGGGAGACTGCTCGCAGTCGCCACCACGGTCGCCGCCCTGGCGACCACGCTCGCCGCCTGTGGCGGTGGCTCCGGCTCGTCCTCCGCGGACGGGAAGGTGCACATCAAGGTAGAGGCGTGGAAGGGCGGCGGCGCGGAGCCCGCGAACGTCGCGGAGATCAACAAGGCCTTCGAGAAGGCCCACCCCGACATCAAGGTCGACTTCGAGTACATCACCGCGAACGACACCTACACCCAGAAGCTCCAGCCCGAGCTGCTGGGCGGCAAGGCCGGCGACGTGATCATGGTCGACACGGACAAGATGAACAAGTGGGGCGCCTCCGGCTACCTCGCCGACCTCTCCAAGGAGTCCTGGGCGAGCAAGATCTCCGACGCCGCCAAGCCGTTCGCGACCAGCGACGGCAAGGTCCTGGCCATGCCGATGGAGCTGATCGGCATCGGCCTGTACGCCAACATGGACCTGCTCAAGAAGGCCGGCATCACCGAAGTCCCCTCGGACTGGCCGACGTTCCTCGCCGACCTCGCCAAGGTCAAGAAGGCCGGCATCACCCCGATCGCGCTGCCCGACAAGTCCGGCTGGACCGGCAGCTCCACCTTCCAGGCGGTCGGCTCCACGCTCGTCTACCAGAAGAACAAGCAGTGGGACGCCGACTTCCTGGCCGGCAAGACCTCCTTCGGCACCGACTGGAAGACCTCGCTGGACCAGCTCAAGACCCTCGGCGACAAGGGTTACGTCAACTGGAAGAACGAGCTCGGCGTCGACGAGTGGTCGCAGGGCCCGCAGGACTTCACCGCCCAGAAGAGCGCCTTCTGGTACCAGGGCGCCTGGCAGGTCTCCAACGTCGCCAAGGCCGGCTTCCCCGTCCAGTTCACCCCCTGGCCGGCCGGCGCCGCCGGCACCAAGCCCAACGCGATGCTCTTCTCCGGCACCATGTGGGGCGTCAACTCCCAGTCGCAGCACGCCGACGCGGCCAAGGCGTACGTGGACTTCTGGTCGCAGAGCGAGAACCTCGCCAAGTACCTGGACGCCGAGCACGCCGAGTCCCCGTTCACCGGCGGTACGACCCCGGACGCCACGGAGACCAAGACCTTCAACGCCGCCTTCAACGAGGGCCGTTACCGCGTCCTGCCCTCCAACTCCTGGTACGGCGCGACCGCCGAGACCGCGGTCGGCTCCAAGATCCAGGCCTTCCTGCTGGGCCAGGCCTCCGAGGCGCAGACCCTGAAGGACATCCAGACGGCGGCCTCCGCCAAGTAAGACCGGCCGCCCGTCTTCGTCCCGGGACCGCCGCGGTGCGGGTGCGGCCCGCTTCCCCGCCCCTGCTCCACCCCCCGAGCCCGCCTCACCGCGGCCCCCGGCCAAGGAGGATCGATCCTCGTGTTCCACCGCCGGCGCGCCACCATGGCCGCCTTCCTGCTCCCGGCGATCGCCGTGTACAGCGTCTTCATGCTGTATCCGCTGGTCCGGGGCGTCTATCTGAGCTTCACCGACAGCCTCGGCGGCCCCATCGCGAACTTCGTCGGGCTCCAGCAGTACCAGGCCATGGCGGACGACCCGGCCGTCTCGGCCGCCCTGTGGCACACCGTGCTCTACGCCGTGGTGGTCGTCGTCGTACAGAACGGCCTCGGTCTGCTCTTCGCGTCGATGCTGTTCCGCCGGCCCAGGGTCCGCAAGGTCCTCAACGTCGTCCTGCTGACACCGACCCTGATCTCCCCGGTGATGGCCGCGTTCATCTGGTCCTACCTCCTCGCGCCCACCGGCGGACTCAACGCCCTGTTCGACACCGTCGGCCTCGGCAGCCTCCAGCACGTCTGGCTCGGCGACCCGCACACCGCGCTGTACGCGGTGGCCGCCGTCAACGTCTGGATGTTCACCGGCTACTCGTGCGCGATCTTCCTCGCCAGCTACATGAGCATGCCGACCGAACTCCTGGAGGCGGCCGCGCTGGACGGCGCGAGCGGATGGCGGCGGTTCCGCAGCATCGAGTGGCCGCTGCTGGCCCCCGCCCTCACCGTCAACGTCACCCTCAGCCTCATCGGCTCGCTCAAGGTCTTCGAGTTCCCGCTCGTCCTCACCAACGGCGGCCCGGCCGGCGCCACCGACACCCTGACCCTGCTGGTCTACCGGAACATCTTCGGCGGCGGGAAGTTCGCCCTCGGCGTCGCGCTGTCGGTGCTGCTCCTGGTGACCGTGGTCGTCCTGTCCAGCGCGACCAACTCCCTGCTCAGGCTGCGCGAACGGCGCATCTGACGGCGCCTTTCACGTCGTAGGCACCTGATCGATTCGGACGGATCGCCACCATGACCTCTCAACTCTCCGCACCCGCACGGGAGACCGGCCGCCAGGCCGGGACACCCGGCCCCGGCGCCGTGCCCCGCACGACGGGCCGCTGGACCCCGCGCCGCCTGGGAAGCAGCCTGGGCACCGCCCTGCTCTGTCTCGGCACCGTGCTGTTCGTGCTGCCCTTCCTCTTCACGGTCGTCACCTCGCTGCGCACCGCGGCGGATGTCGCCCGCTCCCCGCTGGGCATCCCGCACTCCTTCACCCTGAAGAACTTCACCGCCGCCTTCAGCCAGATCCACTACGGGCCGAGCACCCTCAACACCCTGCTGATCACCGGGCTCTCGTGCGTGTGCATCACCGTGCTGGGCTCGCTGGCCGGCTATCCGCTGGCCCGGATCACCGCGGGCTGGTCGACGGCCGTGTACCGGCTCTTCATCCTCGGCACCTCCATCCCCGTCTTCGTGGTGGTGGCGCCGCTGTACCTGCTGATGCGGGACATGAACCTGCTCGACACCTACGCCGGCGTGGTCTTCATCTACACCGCGATCAACCTGCCGCTGGCCGTGTTCTTCTACACCAGCTTCATCCGCTCGGTCCCGGCCGACCTGGAGGAGGCCGCCGCGCTCGACGGCTGCGGCGCGTTCCGCACCTTCTTCGTCGTCATCCTGCCGCTGCTTCGGCCCGTCACCAGCACCCTGCTGACCTTCATCGCCCTGCAGATCTGGAACGACCTGCTCGTCCCGCTGGTCTTCCTCCAGGATCCGGGCAAGCGCACCGTCATGGTGAACGCCTACTCCTTCATCGACCCGCACACCGTGCAGCCGACCACCCTCTTCCCGGCCGCCCTCCTCGGCGTGCTGCCGCTGCTGATCATCTTCGTGTTCTTCCAGCGCCAGGTCGTCGCCGGCATGTCCGCGGGAGCGGTCAAGTGACCGTACGCCCCGCCCTCACCCCCCAGCTGGCCCGCACCCGCGTGATGGCCATCCTGCGCTCCGCCGACGCCTCCGGACTGCCCGCCGTGGCCGACGCGCTCGCCGCCGGCGGGGTCACCTGCCTGGAGGTCACGCTCACCACCGAGGGCGCCCTCGACGCACTCGCCCTGATCCGGGAGGAGCTCGGCTCCGCCGTCGCGGTCGGCGCGGGTACCGTCATGACCCGCAGCGACCTGCGCGACGCGGTCGCCGCCGGCGCCGAGTTCCTGGTCGCCCCCGTCGTCGAACCCGACGTCATCCGGGCCGCCGCCGACCTCGGCATCCCCTGCTACCCCGGCGCCTGGACGCCCACCGAGGTGGCCACGGCCTGGCGGGCCGGCGCCGCCGCCGTCAAGCTCTTCCCCGCCTGCACGGGCGGCCCCGCACATCTACGGCAGCTCCGCGCGCCGCTCCCGGACATCCCGCTCGTCGCGGTCGGCGGCGTGGACCTCGCCGAGGCCGGGGAGTACATCACGGCAGGCGCCCGGGCCGTGGGCATCGGTTCCCCGCTGCTGCGCGGCGCGGACCGGACCCCCGACGATCCGGCGGCCCTCGACGCGCTCACCGGGCGTGCCCGCGCCCTGCTGGAGACGGTCAGGCCCGCGGCGCGGGCCGGGAAGGGCGACGCGTGAACACCTCTGCCGATGCCGGCCAGCCGTACCTCGTCACCGTCGGCGAGACCCTCGCCGTCCTCTCCGCCGCCGAGCCGGGCCCCCTCGCCCTGGGCGCCGCGCTGCGCCTCGGCGTCGCCGGAGCGGAGTCCAACGTCGCCGTCGGCGTGAGCCGGCTCGGCGGCCGGGCCACCTGGATCGGCCGGGTCGGCGAGGACCAGCTCGGCGAACTCGTGCTGCGCGAACTGCGCGCCGAGGGCGTCACCACGCTGGCCGTCCGCGACCCCGCGCCGACCTCACTGCTTCTCAAGGAGCGGCGCACCGGCACCCACCACCGGATGCGCTACTACCGCACCGCCACCGCCGGGGTCCGGCTCGCCCCCGAGGACATCCCGGAACAGGCCGTCGCGGGGGCCGCGGTCCTGCACATCACCGGCATCACCCCGGCCCTCGGCGACGATCCCGCGAGCGCCGTCCGGCGGGCGGTGCGGATCGCCAGGGACGCCGGTGTCCTCGTCTCCTTCGACATCAACTTCCGCTCCCTGCTGTGGAGCGAGGAGGAGGCCCGGCGGGCCGTACTGCCGCTGCTGCGCGACAGCGACCTGGTGTTCGCGGGGCCGCACGAGGCCCGGCTCGCGGTGCCCGACCTGGACGAGCCCGAGGAACTCGCCAAGGGGCTCTGCGAGCTGGGGCCGAGCGGTGCCGTGGTGAAACTCGGTGCCGAGGGGGCGTACGCGCTCCTGGACGGCGTGCCCTACCGGCAGCCCGCGCTGCCCGTGCGGGTGCACGACCCGGTGGGCGCCGGGGACGCGTTCGTCGCCGGCTACCTCGCCGAACTGCTGGCCGGCGAGCCGCCGGAGCGCCGGCTGGACACCGCCGCCCGGCTCGGCGCGTTCGCCGTCGCCACCACCGGGGACTGGGAGGGCCTGCCCCGGCGCACCGAACTCGCCCTCCTCGACCACCACGACGACGTACTGCGCTGACCGCCCACCCGAGGAACCCCCATGCCCACAGTTCTCGCCGGCTCCTACACCCCCGACACGGGAGGCGAAGGCGTCGGTCTCACCCCGCTGAGCCTGACCGGCCGGGCGTTCACCGCCGAGGCACCCGCGGTGCCCGCGAGCGGTGCCTCCTTCCTGGCCGCCCATCCGACCCTGCCCGTCGTCTACACCACCCATGAGTCCACCGAGGGGGCCGTCTCGGCCTTCACGGCCGGCGCCGGCACGGTGACCGCCCTCGGCGCGCCGATCACCAGCGGCGGCGCCAACCCCTGCCACCTCACCGTCCACCCCGACGGCGGCTGGCTCCTCACCGCCAACTACGGCACCGACACCCTCCCCGGCACGGTCGCCGTGCACCGGCTCGACGCGGCCGGCCGGATCACGGACCTCATCGACGTCGTCGAGCACAAGGGCTCGGGACCGGTCGCCGGCCGCCAGGACGGCAGTCACGCCCACCAGGTCCTGGTCGACCCGGCGGGCCGGTTCGTGCTCGCCACGGACCTGGGCGCGGACGCGGTGTTCACCTACCGTCTCGCCGACGGCGCCCTGGAGCGCACGGCGGTGAACCAGCTGCGCCCCGGTTCCGGGCCGCGCCACCTCGCGTTCGCGCCCGGCGGCGACCTGGTGTTCAGCGCCGACGAACTCTCCTCGACGGTGACCTGCCACCGCTACGACCCGGAGACCGGCACCCTCGTCGAACTCTCCCGCGTCCCCGCGACGGCCGTGGCCGACGTGCCCAACCAGCCCGGCGGGATCGTCGCCTCGGACCGCTTCGTCTGGGTCACCAACCGGGGTGCCGACACGGTGGCCGCCTTCCGCGTCGACGGCACCACGCTGGTGCCCCTCGGCGAGACCCCCACGGGCGGCACCTGGCCGCGCGGTCTGACCCCGGTCCCGGGCCACCTCCTGGTAGCCAACCAGCACAGCGGCACACTGGCCGCACTGCCGGTCCTGGAGTCGGGGGCCCTGGGCGACCCGGTCGCCACGGCAGCCGTCCCGTCGGTGGTGTGCGCGCTATGGTAACGGCAGAGGTGATAGCGCCCCGTAAGGGGCGCGGGGAACTGCGCGACCAGCCCCCACCGCCCCGCAGAGAACCGACGACCCCTAAATCCCCTGCCACTCCGGCTTGTTGACAAAGGTGTACCGGAAGTAATCCGCGAACTTGAGCCCGGAAGCCGCAGCCTCGTCGACGACGACCGTGGCATGGGGATGCAGCTGCAGTGCCGACGCGGGGCACACCGCGGCCAGCGGCCCTTCGACGGTCGCGGCGACCGCGTCGGCCTTGCCCTCGCCGGTCGCGAGCAGCACCACGTGCCGGGCTTCCAGGATCGTGCCGATCCCCTGGGTGATCACGTGGTGGGGGACCTGGTCGACGTCTCCGTCGAAGAACCGGGCGTTGTCGATGCGGGTCTGCTGGGTCAGTGTCTTGATCCGGGTCCGGGAGCGGAGCGAGGAGCAGGGTTCGTTGAATCCGATGTGTCCGTCGGTGCCGATGCCGAGCAGTTGCAGGTCCACGCCGCCGGCGGTGGCCAGGCCTGTGTCGTAGGCCTGGCAGGCGGCCTGGATGTCGGTGGCCGTGCCGTCGGGGCCGAGGAAGGCGTCCATGCCGATGCCGAGTGGTTCCAGGACCTCGCGTCGCAGTACGGAGCGGTAGGACTCGGGGTGGTCGGCCGGCAGGCCCACGTATTCGTCGAGCTGGGCTATGCGTGCCCGGGAGGTGTCCACGGTGCCGGCGCGGACCTTGGCGGTGAGGGCCTGGTAGACGGGCAGCGGGGTCGAGCCCGTGGCCACTCCGAGCAGCGCGTCCGGCTTGTGGCGCAGCAGCCGGGCCATGGCCTCGGCGATCAGCTCGCCACCCGCCGCGGCATCCGGAACGATGACGATCTCCACGCTAGCCCTGCCCGCCCGTGAACACGGCCGCCACCTCGGGGATGCGGTCGATGTAGCCGTCGAGGAGCTGCCGGCCGACGGTGACCGAGTCGACCAGCGGGTGGAGCGAGAACGCCTTGCGCGCATCGGCGCGGGAGCCGGTGACGGCCGCGCTGATGGTGAGCCGTTCGACCGCCTTGACCTGCTGCATCAGTCCGGCCTGGGGCAGGTCGGGCTGGGTGATGGTGAGCGGGTGGACCCCGTTGGCGTCGACGGTGACGGGGACCTCGACGACGGCGTCCTCGGGGAGCGCGGTCACGGTCGTGCCGTTGCGCACGTTGAGGATCATCGTCGCGCGTTCGTTGCGGCTGACCGCGGCCATCACGGCGAGCGCGACACCGGCGTAGCCCTGGTGCGCGGGGTCCGGCCGGAAGTCCGCGTCGGCCTCGGCCTCGCCCTGGACCGCTCCCTTGGCCTCGGCCATGTAGTTGGCGCTGCGGTTGGCCACGGTCTCCCGCCACAGCTGTACGGCGGAGCCTCCGGCGGCCTCGGTCACCCGCCGGTAGAACTCCCGCTGCTGACGGGCGAGGAACTCGCCGCGGGTCTGCGGGGCGTCGAGGATGGAGCGTACGGCGTCCCGGTTGAAGTAGTAGTAGTACAGGTACTCGTTGGGGATCAGGCCCAGGTCGCGCAGCCACTCCTTGCCGAAGACGACCCCCTCCTCCAGACCGCCGAGCCGCTCGTCGTCGGCGAGCAGCCGGGGCAGCACGTCCTCGCCGTCGTGCAGCACCCGGCGCATCCAGCCGAGGTGGTTGAGGCCGACGTAGTCGAACTGGGCCCGGGACGGGTCGAGTCCGAGTGTCGTGGCGATACGGCGGCCGAGGCCGGACGGGGTGTCGCAGATGCCGAGGACGCGGTCGCCGAGGACGCTCTGCATCGCCTCGGTGATCATCCCGGCCGGGTTGGTGAAGTTGATGACGTACGCGTCCGGCGCGAGCCTGCGCACGCGGTGCGCGATGTCGAGCATCACGGGGATGGTGCGCAGGCCGTAGGCGAGTCCGCCCGGGCCGGTGGTCTCCTGGCCGAGGACGTTCAGGTCCAGGGCGACCCGCTCGTCGCACATGCGGCCCGCGAGCCCGCCCACCCGGATCGCCGCGAACACGAAGTCGCTGCCTTCCAGGGCGTCGTCGAGGGAGGTGCTGACCGTCACCCGGGGGGCGTCGGGCGAACCGTCGGCGAACCGGGCGAGGACTTCCGCCATGGCCTTGAGGCGGGCGGGATCGGTGTCGTAGAGCCAGACGTCGTCGATACGGGGGCTGCCCTGGTCGTGCAGCAGGGCCTGGTAGACGTACGGCACGCGGAATCCGCCGCCGCCGAGGACGGTCAACTTCATGCGAGTATCACCTTTCCACCCGCCTCGCGGCAGAGCTGGAGAGTGTCGGGATCGGCACCGCCGGTGGTGATCAGGACGTCGATGTCCGACAGCGGGCACACGCGCAGCGAGCCGGAGCCCGGGAACTTGGTCTCGGCGGCGACCAGGACGACCTTTCCGGCCGTCTCGATCATGGCCTGCTTCAGGGGCGCCTCGACCGCCATGTTGTCCACCACGTGCCCGCTCGGGCGTACCCCGGTGCAGCTGAGGAAGAGCACGTCGGCGCTGACCTGGCGCAGCGCCTGCTCGGTCAGGGAACCGACCAGGGACTGGTAGTTGCGGCGCAGCACACCGCCCAGCATCACCAGGCGTACGGCGTCGTCGTGACGGAGTTCGTCGAGCACGGCCAGGCTGCTGGTGATGACCGTGACCGGGCGGCCGCGCAGCCGCCGGGCGATCGCCGCGGGTGTGGTTCCGATGTCCAGGACGACCACGCTGTTGTCCTCGACGAGCTTCACGGCCTCCTCCGCGATGGCCTCCTTCAGCGCCTGGTCGCGGGTGACGACGACGTCGAAGGGGATCTCCGGCTCCTGCTCCTGCTCCTGCTCCTGGGCCGTGTCGTCCGCGGCGGCGCGCGGGGACATGGCCGCGCCGCCGTAGGTGCGCAGCAGTTCGCCGTTGCGGTCCAGTTCGATCAGGTCCCGGCGGATCGTGGACTCGCTGACCTGGAGCCGCTCGGCGAGTTCGCGCACCGAGGCCACCCCGGTCGTGCGGAGGGATTCCACGATCTTCGCGTGTCGATTGCGTGAAGTCACGCAGAGAACATAGCACCGGATGACTGACTTCGGTCATGCGAGCAAGAGAAACTTGCTCGTAACTGACTGACTCTTGTCATGTCGTCCGCGCGGTGCTCATAGTTGAGCACTTCATGTGGCGGCACCAGACGGAGGCGGTATCCGTGCTCGATGTGCTCTTCGCCGGCGAAGTCTTCTGCGACCTCGTATTCGCCGGTATCCCGCACCTGCCCACCCCGGGCGGTGAGGTGTACGCGGACCGGTTCGCCGTCGTCCCCGGCGGTACCGCCACCCGGAGTGTGGCCGCCGCCCGGCTCGGACTGCGGACCGGCCTGTGCGCCGTGATCGGCACCGACTTCCTCGGCGACCACGTCGTGACCGAACTCGCCCGCGAGGAGAACCTGGACCTCGCCTGGCTCCGCCGCGACCCGGCCGTGCAGACCCCCGTCACCGTGGCCGCGACCAACGAGCACGACCGCACCTTCATCACCTACGAGGAGGCGGGTGCCCGGCGCCCCGACGTCTGGGAGGGCGAACTGCCCGGCGCCCGCTTCGCGCAGCTCACTCTCGGCAAGCCGCTGCCCGGCTGGGTCGCCGGGCTGCGCGCCCGCGGCACCCGGGTCGTCGGCGGTGTCGGCTGGGACCCCACCGGCCGCTGGTCACCCGAGGTGCTCACCCGTCTCGACGAGGTCGACGTCTTCGTCTGCAACGCCGTGGAGGCCACCAGCTACACCCGTACCGGCTCGGTCGAGGAGGCCGTGAAGGTCCTGGACGACCTGGTGGCGGAGGTCGTGGTGACCGACGGCCCGCGGGGCGCGGTCGCCGTGGCCGGTGACACCGGCGAACTGGTCCGGGTCCCCGCGCCCCGGGTGTCCGCCGTCGACCCCACGGGTGCGGGTGACGTGTTCACCGCCGCCCTCATCGCCGGCCTGGGTCATGGCTGGCCGCTGCCCACCCGCCTCCGCTTCGCCGGGCTGTGCGCCGCCCTGTCGGTGCGGAGCCTGGGCGGCGCGGCCGGCGCCCCGCACCGGGCGGCGGTCGACGCCTTCCTCACCGAGATCTCCGGCGCCGGGGATGCCCTCCCTGACGGCATCCCCGACGACGACATCGAGCGAATGCGCGCGGTCCTGCGCTGACGCGCGCCGGCCCCGCTGCCCGCTTCCGCCGACAACGCGCCGAAACCGCCACCGGCATTCCACCGGCCCCGCCTACGCCGACCGTTCACCGGCACGACCACCCCGCCGGCCCCGCCCACGCCCACCGCCACCGGCACTCCACCAGACCCGCCCACGCCGATCGCACGCCGCCGGACCCGCCTCGGCCCGCTACTCCCCGGCACCGCCACTCCGCCGGACCGGCCCACGCCGGCTGCGCACCGGCACCGGGACTCCGCCGACCCCGCCTCGGCCCCCTGCTCGCCGGCACCGCCACTTCGCCGCACCCGGACCCCGAAACCCCACCGGCCGTCTCAAGCCGGCCGCATGGTTCCCGCCCCTTCGGGAACACCGCACCGCCCGCAGTTCCACCAGCACCAGGAGGACCACTCCATGACCGAGAGAACCCGAGGCCGTTCCGCCCGGCGCGTCGTCGCCGCGGCCGCGCTCGCCACCGGCCTGCTGACGGCCGTCGCGGCCTGCTCGCCCGGCCCGAGCGGCGGCTCGTCCGCCGGCGGCGCGGACAAGACCGCAGGACCGGTGTCCACGGACGTCGCCAAGGCGGGCAAGGTCACTCTCACCGAGTGGGACCAGAACACCGACCCGGGCACCGACGCCTCCACCGAGGCACTCAACAAGGCGTTCATGGCGAAGTACCCGAACGTCACGATCAAGCGGGTCTCCCGGTCCTTCTCCGACCTCAAGACCACCCTCAAGCTCGCCCTGTCCTCGGCGAACCCGCCGGACGTCGTCCAGGCCAACCAGGGTTACCCCGACATGGGCGCCTTCGTGAAGGCCGGTCTTCTCCAGCCGGAGGACAGCTACGCCAAGGTCTACGGCTGGGACACCGCCTTCCCGTCCCAACTGCTCGACCTCAACCGCTTCTCCACCGACGGCAAGACCTGGAAGACCGGCAGCCTCTACGGCGTCTCCCAGACCGGCGAGATCGTCGGCATCTACTACAACAAGGCCAAGCTCAAGTCCCTCGGCCTGACCGTCCCCACCACCCTCGCCGGTTTCGAGAGCGCCCTCGCCAAGGCCAAGTCGTCCGGCCTGCAGCCCCTCTCCTACGGCGACGCGGACAAAAGCCCCGGCATCCACATCTTCGGCGTCGTGCAGGCGGCCACCGCGGGCAAGGCGGAGGTCCGCAAGCTCGTGTTCGACGAGGGCGGCGCCAAGTGGACCGACTCCGGGAGCGTGAAGGCCGCGACCACGCTGCGCGGCTGGGCCGACAAGGGCTACCTCGGCTCCGGCTTCAACGGCGAGAGCAAGGACCAGGCGGTCGCGAACTTCGCCGCGGGCAAGTCCCTGTTCCTCGTCGACGGTACCTGGCAGGCCGCCGTACTCGAACCCAAGATGAAGACGAACGTCGGCTTCACCGCGCTCAGCCCCGCCGCCGGACAGCCCCCGCTCACCCAGGGCGGCGAGGGCCTCGCCTGGGCCATGACCTCCAAGTCCAAGCACCCGGACGTGGCCGCCGCGTACATCAACTTCCTCGTCGACAGCAACGGCATGAAGGTCCTCGCCGACAACGGCAACCTGCCCGCCCTCCCGCAGGCCGACTACAAGCCCGCCGCGGGCACCGTCGACGCCGACATCCTCGACGCATGGAAGGCGGTCAGCGAGAAGGACGGCCTGCTGCCCTACCTCGACTACACCACCCCGACCTTCTACGACACCCTCACCGCCGCCGTCCAGGAACTGACCGCCGGACAGCTCACACCGCAGGCCTTCGGCGCCCAACTCCAGTCCGACTACGCCCAGTTCCAGCAGGGCAGCTAAGGCGCGCACCCCTCATGGCTGTCACCGCACACCGCCCGACGGCACGCGAGCGCCAGGCCGACGCCCCCAGCGGGCGTCCGGCCCGGCGCCGCGGCCGGATCCAGTGGAAGGGCTACCTCTACGCCCTTCCCGCCCTGACGGTCCTCACCGTCTTCCTCCTGATCCCGCTCGGCCAGCTGGTCCAGATCTCGCTCTTCCACTGGGACGGCATCTCCACCTCCACCTGGGCCGGGTTCTCCAACTACACCGAGATCGCGCGCGACCCGCAGCTGCGCGCCGGCTTCCTGCACTCCCTGGTGCTGATCCTCTTCTTCTCGGTCCTGCCGATCGCGCTCGCCCTGATGCTGGCCGCGGTCACCACCCGCGCCTCCCGGCTGCGCGGGGTCTCCGTCTTCCGCGCGCTGATCTTCCTGCCGCAGGTCGTCGCCATGGTCGTCACCGCGACCGCCTGGACCGCGATCTACGCCCCCGACGGCGTCCTCAACACCGCCCTGCGCGCGATCGGCCTCGACGCGGTCGCCCGCCCCTGGCTCGGCGACTTCTCCACCGCCCTGCCGTCCGTCGGGCTCATCGGCACCTGGCTGGAGATCGGCCTGTGCCTGGTGCTGTTCATCGCCGGTATCGGCCAGATCCCCGGGGAGCTGTACGAGGCGGCGAAGCTCGACGGGGCCGGCGCCGTACGGGAGTTCTTCGCCGTGACGCTCCCCGGCCTGCGCGGCCAGATCACCGTGGCGCTCACCCTCACCGTGATCGCCGCCCTGAAGACCTTCGACCTGGTGTACATCGCCACCCACGGCGGTCCCGGCAACGCGACCAGCCTGCCCGCCTTCGAGGTCTACAACCGGGCCTTCGGCACCGGCCAGGTCGGCTCCGCCTGCGCCATCGCCGTCGTCCTGACCGCGGTGATCCTGCTCATCACCTTCCTGATCACCAAGCTCCAGCCCGAGGAGGACGGGACATGATCTCCACCCGCGAACGGGCGCTCAACTACGTCGTCCTGACCGTCTTCGCCGCCCTGGCCCTGGTGCCGCTGATCGGCGTGGTGGCCTCCGCGCTGACCCCCGCCGCCCAGGCGTCCCCGTCCTTCACCTGGCCGCACCACCTCGACCTCGGGAACTTCGTCACCGCCTGGCACCAGGGTCACTTCGCCACCTACCTGGGCTCCAGCGTGCTGGTGGCGGTCTCGGTCGTGGTCCTCACGGCCGTCCTGGCCATCCTCGCCGGGTTCTCCTTCGCCCTCTTCGACTACCCAGGCCGGTCACTCCTCTTCTACGTCACCCTGATCGGCCTGATGGTGCCGCCCGAGGCGTTCGTCATCCCGCTCTACTTCAATCTGCGCGACGCCGGGTTCACCGACTCCTACTGGGCGCTGATCCTGCCGCAGACCGCCCAGTCCCTCGCCTTCGGCGTCTTCTGGATGCGCAACTTCTTCCGCTCGGTACCGGTCAGCATCATCGAGGCGGCGCGGCTCGACGGGGCGACGGACTGGCGGCTGCTGTGGCGCATCCTGGTCCCCACCAGCCGCCCCGCCCTGCTGACCATGGCCATGCTGGTCTTCATGTGGACCTGGAACGAGTTCCTGCTCCCGCTGGTCATGATCACCGACGAGAACAAGCGCACCGCACCCCTGGGCCTGGCCTTCTTCCAGAGCGAGCACACCACCCAGTACTCCCTGCTGGCGGCCGCGTCCATCATCGTCGCCCTGCCGGTCGTCGCGCTGTACGTCTTCCTGCAGCGCCACTTCATCTCCGGCATGCTCTCCGGCGCCGTCAAGGCGTGAGCGTGAGAGGGTGAGGACGAGGGGGCGCCGTGTGCGGGAAGGCGGTGGCGTTCCATGCGGTACGTGGCGGTGAGCGCGCTCAGCCATCCGGGGCTGCTTCGCGAACGGAACGAGGACAGCCTGGTGATCGGGCCGTGGACCCTGTGCGCCACGGTGACCGAGAGCGCGCAGACCCTGGTCTTCCCGCTCGGGACGCCCCTCGCCGTGGCCGTCGCCGACGGGCTCGGCGGGCAGCCCGGCGGCGATGTGGCCAGCGCCCTCGTCGTCCGTCGGCTCGCGTCGATCGGCCCCGCCCTGACCGGCGAGGACGTCGTCCGCGACGCCCTGAACGCCTGCAACCGCGCGGTGTACGAGGCCGGCGGCGGGGCCGGAGGCGACCTCGCCACCATGGGCACCACGGTCGCCGGGGTCGTGGTGCAGCCGGACTCGCTGACGGTGTTCAACGTGGGCGACAGCAGGGTCTTCGCGGCCACTCCCGACGGGCTGCGCCAGGTGAGCGTCGACGACAGCCCCCCGCTCGAACTGGGGCGGCGCACCACGCACCTCGTCACCCAGTGCCTGGGCGGCACCCCCACGTACCGCGCCGTCCAGCCCCATGTGACGACCGTGCCCCTGTCTCCCGGCGACCGTTACCTCGTCTGCACCGACGGCCTGACCGACCCGGTGCCGCAGGAGGTACTCGACGAGGTGATGCGGGAGCACGACGACGGCCGGGCGGCCTTCGAGCTGTGGAAGGCCGCCATCGCGGCGGGCGGTCCCGACAACGTCACGCTGGCGGTCGTACGCGTCGCGGACACCTGAGCAAGACGCCCGCCTACGGTGGAGACATGACCGAGATCGTCGTCTACGAACTCGACCGGCCGACGGCAGCGCCGGGTGGCGGCGCACAGCGGCGCGTCCGCAGGGTGCACGCGGCTCCCGCGGCCCCTGGATCACGCACCGTCGCGGGACCGCGGACCCTCTGCGGCAAGGACACCTTCGCCATGGAGACGACCGGCCGGCGGCCCTCCGAACACCCTGGAGCGCCCTGGTACCCCACGGAACACGCTTCCGTGGTCTGCCAGGACTGCGATGCCGTGATGGAGGTCTGACCGGTTCCGCGGCTCAGCCGTGTTCCACGTACTCCTTGAAGTGCTCCAGATCGCTGCGGACGAGCCGTTCGATCGCGTTCGTCTGGGCGAAGCCCCTCGGCCCGCCGAAGACGTCCCGGACCGTGTCGGGGTCGTACTCCAGCCGCGCCTGGACCCGGGTGTGACCACGGTCGATCGGCTGGACCGAGAAGGAACCCGTCAGCTCGGGGGTGCCCGTGGTGAGCCACTCCATCACGCGCTCACCGCGGTCGCTGACCTCGGCCTCGACCTCCCGGGCCCGGCCACCCGCCTCGATGTCGAGATGCGCCCGGCCGCCCGCCTCCGTACGCGCACCCCGCACCCCTGCCACGAAGCGCGGATAGGTCTCCGCCCGGTGAAGGGCCTCCCAGGCCGTGTCGACCGGGACCCCGACGTCCACGTGCAGTTCGAGAGTGCTCATGGCGCACCTCCACGCGCGGTTCCTGGCACCTGACCCCTGCTTCCAGTGTGCGCCCGGCCGAATCGGCGCCGACGGAAGAGGGGCCGCAGGTTCATGTCCGCATCGAAGGTGAGGGCGTGCGGTGCGCCGCCTTGATCGACCGGCCGGCCGCGCGCGGCAGCTTCGGACACTTCCTGTCCTGCGTGGAGCGCCCTGAGCGTTTCAGGTTCGGCAGGGAGCCCGATGGGTGACCCGGCGAAGCGTGGGGGTGGGAGAATCCGCGGTGACTGTCCGGTGAGAGGATGCCCATCCTGCAAGCAGGAGCCTGCGTGGCGGTAGCCGCTATGTACTGCCCGGCAGGAGGGGCGGCGCGCCTGGGGTCTCCGGGAACCGCCTACTCGTGAACGGAGCCCGGCAGTTTCGGGCCGGCGAGCGGCGGCCGGCCGGCACGGGCGGCCCTGGTCTCTGCCTTGCCTCCTCACGTCGTCCTCGCTCGAATCGCACCCGTCAGCGCTGTGCGCACTGCGGAGAAGACTCCGTCGGACAGAGGTTGTAACAACGTGGAGGTGGGCTCTTCCGGCGAGCGCCTACCCTTGACCCATGACCATCAGCAGCGACCGGAGTCTCGCAGTGGACGTAGCAGCACCCAAGACCTACGAAGTCCGTACCTACGGGTGCCAGATGAACGTCCACGACTCCGAGCGATTGTCCGGGCTGCTGGAGGAGGCCGGGTACGTACGTGCCCCCGAGGGGTCGGACGGTGACGCGGACGTCGTCGTCTTCAACACGTGCGCGGTCCGTGAGAACGCCGACAACCGGTTGTACGGCAACCTCGGCCGCCTCGCGCCCAAGAAGGTCTCCCGCCCCGGTATGCAGATCGCGGTCGGCGGCTGTCTGGCGCAGAAGGACCAGGACACGATCGTCAAGAAGGCGCCCTGGGTCGACGTCGTCTTCGGCACGCACAACATCGGCAAGCTGCCGGTCCTGCTGGAGCGCGCCCGGGTCCAGGAAGAGGCCCAGGTCGAGATCGCCGAGTCGCTGGAGGCGTTCCCCTCCACGCTGCCGACCCGGCGGGAGAGCGCCTACGCCGCCTGGGTCTCGGTCTCCGTCGGCTGCAACAACACCTGCACCTTCTGCATCGTCCCGGCCCTGCGCGGCAAGGAGAAGGACCGCCGCACCGGCGACATCCTCGCCGAGATCGAGGCCCTGGTCGGCGAGGGCGTCTCCGAGATCACGCTGCTCGGGCAGAACGTCAACGCGTACGGCTCCGACATCGGCGACCGCGAGGCCTTCAGCAAGCTGCTGCGGGCGTGCGGGGGCATCGAGGGGCTGGAGCGGGTGCGGTTCACGTCCCCGCATCCCCGTGACTTCACGGACGACGTGATCGCGGCCATGGCGGAGACCCCGAACGTCATGCCGCAGCTCCACATGCCGTTGCAGTCCGGTTCGGACACCGTGCTCAAGGCGATGCGCAGGTCCTACCGGCAGGACCGGTACCTCGGGATCATCGAGAAGGTCCGCGCCGCCATCCCGCACGCCGCGATCACCACCGACATCATCGTGGGCTTCCCCGGCGAGACCGAGGAGGACTTCGAGCAGACGATGCACGTCGTGCGCGAGGCCCGCTTCACCCAGGCCTTCACCTTCCAGTACTCCAAGCGCCCCGGCACCCCGGCCGCGACCATGGAGAACCAGATCCCCAAGGAGGTCGTCCAGGCGCGCTACGAGCGTCTTGTCGCCCTCCAGGAGGAGATCTCCTGGGAGGAGAACAAGAAGCAGGTCGGCCGCACCCTGGAGCTGATGGTCGCCGAGGGCGAGGGCCGCAAGGACGGCGCCACCCACCGTCTCTCCGGCCGCGCCCCCGACAACCGCCTGGTCCACTTCACCAAGCCCGGCCAGGAGGTCCGCCCGGGCGACGTCGTCACGGTCGAGATCACGTACGCCGCCCCGCACCACCTCCTCGCCGAGGGCGCGGTCCTCGGCGTACGGCGCACCCGCGCGGGCGACGCCTGGGAGAAGCGGAACGCCGCGGAGGCGGCGAAGCCGGCGGGTGTCATGCTGGGGCTGCCGAAGATCGGGGTACCGGAGCCGCTGCCGGCGGCGACCGGGGGCTGCGCCGCGCACTGAGTGCGCGCCGGGTCCATCCAGGAGGGGGCAGGGATGGGGCGCTGGGTGGTGATCGCCGACCGTCATGTCGGAAACCATGACGGCGTCGAGGAGGTGGCGTACTTCGAGGGCACCCGGGACGAGGCCCGCGCCCGCCTGTACGAGATCGCCTGTACCCACCGTCCGGGCGTCGGCCTGCGCCAGAAGCGCCGACAGGTCTACCGGATCGGGGACGGGGACGCGTACTACGCGAACATCGAGGGCGCGATGTCCACACACCGTGTGACGTACCGGCTCGCCGAACTGGCGTGGAGCACCCATCCGGAGTCCTGGCCCTGGGCCTGGAAGCAGGTGGGGCCTTGAAGCGGGAGGCCTGGCAGTAGGCTGCCGATCATGCTGGTTGCCGCCGCAGTCTGCCCCTGCCCGCCCCTCCTCGTCCCCGAGGTGGCCGCGGGTGCCGCCGACGAACTGGACGCCCTGCGCGCCGCCTGCACGGATGCGCTCGGTGTGCTCGCCGCCGCCCGGCCCGACCTCCTCGTGGTCGTCGGACCCGCCGAGCAGGCCGGACGGGGTCCGCATCCGCAGGGCACCCGGGGCGGCTTCGGCCGTTTCGGCGTCGATGTCGGCGTACGGCTCGGCACCGGCGAGCCGGGTGAGCGGGAGCTGCCGCCGTCGCTCGCCGTCGCCGCCTGGCTGCTGGAGCGCACCGGCTGGGCCGACGCCCCCATCGAGGGGCTGGGCGTCGGGGAACCCCTGGAGACGGCGCGGTGCCTTGACGTCGGGCGCGAGATCGCCGCCCGGGCCGCCCGGGTGGGCATGCTGGTCATGGGCGACGCCAGCGCCTGTCGCACGCTCAAGGCGCCCGGCTATCTCGACGAGCGCGCGGCCCCCTTCGACGCCGAGGCCGCCCGGGCGCTCGGCGCGGCCGACCTCACGGCGATCAAGAACCTCGACGCCGAGCTGGCGTACGAGCTCAAGGCCGGCGGCCGCGCCCCCTGGCAGGTCCTGGCCGGCGCGGCCGAGAACGCTGACCTCGCCGGGGCCCTGCTCTACGACGACGCGCCGTACGGCGTCGGCTACCTCGTGGCGGCCTGGTCCTGAGCGCTGCGTGAAACGGCGGACGGCCGGGAGTCGGGTGACTCTCGGCCGTCCGCCGATCTGCATGACGCGCCTGCTCGGGCCGGCTCAGGAAGCCGACGGCGGGCCCTCCGGCCGGGTCGGGGTGGTGGGGTCGGTCGGCCCGGCCGCACCAGTGGCGTCCGGGTGCACAAACCGGTCCATGGCGCCCTTGGCCCTGCCCGTACCCGTGTGGATCTTGTCGCTGTACTTGCCCTTGGTCTTCTCGTCGACGACCTGCGCGGCCTTGTCGATGCCGTGCTGGAGCTTGTCGATCTTGTCCTCGTGCTGCTGCGCGAGGTGAGAGGCCTTGTCCTTGGCCGGGGCGAGCTTGGCCTTCAAATTGTCCAAAAGACCCATGGTCCACCTTCCTCGCGGGCCGTTATGTGCGGGCGCTCTCGCCGGCCTCGTTGTCGGCGGCCTCCTTGGCGGACTGCTGCTTGGGGATCTCGGTGCTCTCGACGGCGGTCACCGCAACGGGCTCCGGGTCCGGCACCCGGTCCGTCGCCGGGTCCGTCTCCGCGTCCGTGCTCCCGCCGTCGTTCTTCCCCGACCCCTTCAGCGCAGCCGTCCCTGCCGCCTCCTCCGCCGCGTTCTCCGCCGCGGACCCGTTCGGCTCGGTGCCGGCCGGTGCCTCGGCGTCCGGCTCCTCCGTCGCCTTCGACTTCTTTCCGAGGAGTCGTGCAAAAACGCCCATATCCACTCCATACGTTACTCGTGCGAGCGAAATCCCGCGTGACCCGGTGCGTCCGTTTGCGCCGCGCCGGTCACCGCCTCCCGGCAGCGGAAACGGGAATCTCGCAACGGGCAACGAAGCCGGACACGGGCCGTCACGTAACTCGTTCGAGAGCCGCTCGCGAGGTTTGCAAGACTGGTGCGGTGAGCAGCGCACCCCCCGCCCCCCGTGTCATCGCCGTCGTCGGCCCCACCGCGGCCGGAAAGTCCGACCTCGGCGTCTTCCTGGCCCAACGGCTCGGCGGCGAGGTCGTCAACGCCGACTCCATGCAGCTGTACCGGGGGATGGACATCGGGACCGCCAAACTGACGCCCGAGGAGCGCGCAGGCGTCCCGCACCACCTGCTCGACATCTGGGACGTCACCGTCACCGCTTCCGTCGCCGAGTACCAGCGGCTCGCCCGCGCCCGTATCGACGCCCTGCTCGCCGAGGGCCGCTGGCCGGTCCTGGTCGGCGGCTCCGGGCTCTACGTCCGCGGCGCCGTCGACAACCTGGAGTTCCCCGGCACCGACCCGGAGGTCAGGGCCCGCCTGGAGGAAGAGCTCGCACTGCGCGGCTCCGGCGCCCTGCACGCCCGGCTGGCCGCCGCCGACCCGGAGGCCGGGCGCGCCATCCTGCCCAGCAACGGACGCCGTATCGTCCGGGCCCTGGAGGTGATCGAGATCACCGGCCAGCCCTTCACCGCCAACCTCCCGGGCCATGACTCGGTCTACGACACCGTCCAGATCGGCGTCGACGTGGCCCGCCCCGAGCTCGACGAGCGCATCGCGCTGCGCGTCGACCGGATGTGGGAGGCCGGGCTCGTGGACGAGGTGCGCGCACTGGAGGCGCACGGGCTGCGCGAGGGCCGCACGGCGTCGCGCGCCCTCGGCTACCAGCAGGTCCTGGCGGCGCTCGCCGGGGAGTGCACGGAAGCGGAAGCACGGGCGGAGACCGTCCGTGCCACCAAGCGCTTCGCGCGCCGCCAGGATTCATGGTTCAGGCGCGATCCCCGGGTGCACTGGTTGAGTGGGGCCGCGGCGGACCGCGAGGAACTTCCGCGGCTGGCCCTGGCGTTGCTCGAACGACCGGTCACAGCCTGATCACGTCATGGCATCGGGATGCGCCACCGGTCATCGTGGCCTCCGACGCCGTGCCATCATCGAGCTTCGATCGCAAGTGGAGTCCTAGTTGGGAGGGCGCGTGGCGATGGAGGCCGGCCCTCGCGACACCGCACAAGACACCGAGCACGTCGCAGTCGGGCCCATGGAACCGGACGAGGCCGAGGTCCGGCTGAGCTCCGACGGTCCCGACGACACCGGCGTGGGCGGCGGCGTGACCGACGACGGCCCCGAGCCGGAGGAGATGTTCGCGAGCGGCCCCGAGGTCGAGGTCGAACTCCGTCCACAGCGCCGTCTGCGCCTGTGGCAGCTCGCCCCCATCGTGGCCCTGGCCGCGGTCGGCTCCCTGATGTTCGCGTTCCCGCTGGCCTTCGACTTCGGCGACAGCGGAGCCGTGATCGCGATGCTGGGCCTGCTGATCTGCTCCTGCGCCGCGGGCTGGGGAATGATGGCGGCCCGCAGGGTCGGCTCCACCCTGCCCGGCTTCCCCGAGAAGGGCTCGGGCCGCAGGCCCGACTGGCGCGTGGTGATCGGCTACATCCTGCTGGTGGCGGTCGTGGCCGTACTGGCTGTCTGGCGAGTAGCAAGGCTCCGCTGACGAGCGTCCCTCGCTGAGGCGCGCCCCTCAGGGGCGCGGGGCTGTATCGATATGCGGCTCCGCCGCGTGGGCGCGACCAGCCCCCACCGGCCCGCAGCCGGAAGACGACCCACCCCTCCCGTACCCTCGAAGAATGAGCATCCCCTTCCTCAAGGGCCACGGCACCGAGAACGACTTCGTGATCGTCCCTGACCCGGAGAACGCCCTCGACCTCACCCCGGCCACCGTCGCCGCCCTCTGCGACCGCAGGGCCGGCATCGGCGCGGACGGCGTGCTGCACGTCGTCCGGTCCGCCGCGCACCCCGAGGCCAAGGGGATGGCCGCCGACGCGGAGTGGTTCATGGACTACCGCAACGGCGACGGCTCGATCGCCGAGATGTGCGGCAACGGCGTCCGTGTCTTCGCCCGCTACCTCCAGCACGCCGGCCGGGTGACCGAGGGCGACCTCGCCGTCGCCACGCGCGGCGGCGTGAAGACCGTGCACATCGCGAAGGACGGCGACGTCACCGTCGGCATGGGCGCCGCCGGCTTCCCCGAGGGCGACATCACGGTGACCGTCGGCGAGCACACCTGGCCCGCGCGGAACGTGAACATGGGCAACCCGCACGCCGTCGCCTTCGTCGAGGACCTCGCGCACGCCGGCGACCTCTACACCCCGCCCCCCTTCAGCCCCCCGTCGGCCTACCCCGAAGGGGTCAACGTCGAGTTCGTCGTCGACCGCGGCCCCCGCCATGTCGCGATGCGCGTGCACGAGCGCGGCGCCGGCGAGACCCGCTCCTGCGGCACCGGCGCCTGCGCGGTCGCCGTGGCCGCTATCCGCCGTGACGGGTCCGACCCCGCCGCCACCGGCACCCCGGTGACGTACACCGTGGACGTGCCCGGCGGACGGCTCGTCATCACCGAACGGCCCGACGGAGAGATCGAGATGACCGGTCCGGCCGTGATCGTGGCCGAGGGCGAGATCGACGCCGAGTGGCTGGAAAACGCCGTCCGCCGAGCCGGCCGAGCGTAGTGAACCGTGGTCCGGGCGGCCGTCCAACGCCCGGATCCACGGCCCGTGTTGCCCTCGGCGGCGAGAAACGTCGGCCACCCCCCGAACAGGTGGCGCAAAACCGTAAACCTCCAAATCGTCGCTCGATTGGGTGATCCGTTTCACGCTCGGCGGGAGCCGGTCAATCGGGCGCGATGGGCTCGGTAGCATCAAGCACCGGCACGGACGGGGGGACGTCGCCAATCCCTGAGCCACGTATGCCCTGGGGCCCCGTCCGCCGGTCCACGAGCCGGAGGTGTGCCCATGAGTGCGGAGGCCACGAACCCTGCGACGCCCGGTCCTGTTGTGCCCGCGGCGGCGGTCCGCAGGAAGGCCCGCCCTCGGATCGACCTGCGCCGGCTCGGCCGGGCCGCGCTGCTCGGCAACGCCGCCCGGGGCAAACTCCCCGACGCCATCGGCCATGTCGCCGAGGCCCATCGGGCCCACTACCCCGATGCCGACCTCGAACCCCTGCGCCGCGCCTACGTCCTGGCCGAGTCCTCGCACCGCGGCCAGATGCGCAAGAGCGGCGAGCCGTACATCACGCACCCCCTCGCGGTCACCCTGATCCTCGCCGAACTCGGCGCCGAGACCACGACCCTGACGGCGTCTCTGCTCCACGACACGGTCGAGGACACCGAGGTGACGCTCGATCAGGTGCGCGAGGAGTTCGGCGAGGAGGTCCGTTATCTGGTCGACGGGGTGACGAAACTCGAGAAGGTCGACTACGGGGCCGCCGCCGAACCCGAGACCTTCCGGAAGATGCTCGTCGCCACCGGCAGCGACGTCCGGGTGATGTCGATCAAGCTGGCCGACCGTCTGCACAACATGCGCACCCTCGGCGTGATGCGCCCCGAGAAACAGGAACGCATCGCCAAGGTCACCCGGGACGTCCTCATCCCGCTCGCCGAACGGCTCGGCGTGCAGGCCCTGAAGACCGAACTGGAGGACCTGGTCTTCGCGATCCTGCACCCCGAGGAGTACGAGCACACCCGGGGGCTGATCGCCGAGAACGCGGCCCGCGCCGACGATCCCCTCGCCGGGATCGCCGACGAGGTGCGCGGAGTGCTCCGCGAGGCCGACATCCCCGCCGAAGTCCTCATCCGGCCACGGCACTTCGTCTCCGTCCACCGCGTCAGCCGCAAACGCGGCGAGCTGCGCGGCGCCGACTTCGGGCGGCTGCTGGTGCTCGTCAACGAGGACGCGGACTGCTACGCCGTCCTCGGCGAGCTGCACACCTGTCTGACCCCGGTGGTCTCGGAGTTCAAGGACTTCATCGCCGTACCGAAGTTCAACCTGTACCAGTCGCTGCACACGGCGGTGGCGCGCGCCGACGGCCAGGTCGCCGAGGTCCTCATCCGCACCCACCAGATGCACAAGGTCGCCGAGGCCGGAGTCGTCGCCCTCGGCAACCCCTACGCCCCGGCCTCCGACGCCCCCGTCTCGGAGACCCCCGAAGACCCGGCCGACGGCGAGCGCGCCGACCCCACCCGCCCCGGCTGGCTCTCCCGCCTCCTCGACTGGCAGAAGGCGGCCCCCGACACCGACACCTTCTGGTCCACCCTGCGCGAGGACCTCGCCCAGGACCGTGAGATCACCGTCTTCCGCCCCGACGGCGGCACCCTCGGCCTCCCCGAGGGCGCCACCTGTGTCGACGCCGCCTACGCCCAGTACGGCGAGGACGCCCACGCCTGTATCGGCGCCCGCGTCAACGGCCGTCTCGCGACCCTCAGCACCGTCCTCAGGGACGGCGACACCGTCCAGCTCCTGATGGGCCAGGACCCGGCCTCCGAGCCCTCCCGGGAGTGGCTGGAGCACGCCCACACCCCGGCGGCCCGGATCGCCATCCAGCGCTGGCTCGCCACCCACCCGGACAGCGCCGAGGAGCCGCCGGCCCCCGCGGCCGTACCCACGCGGCCCGTGCCGGAGCCGCAGGCCCCCGCCCCCCGCACCGCCAGCGCCGTGGTCGCCGACCGCCCCGGCGCGACCGTACGGCTGGCCGGCTGCTGCACCCCCGTACCGCCCGACGAGGTCACCGGCTTCGTCGTGCGCGGGGGAGCGGTCACCGTGCACCGCGTGGAGTGCGCCGCCGTGGCGCACATGAAGAGCACCGGACGGCCCGAGGCCGCCGTGAGCTGGGGCGACAGCACCGGCTGCCGGGTCACCCTGGTCGCTGAATCGTTCGGCCGCCCCCATCTGCTCGCCGACCTCACCGAGGCCATGGCCCAGGAGGGCGCCGAGATCGTCTCGGCGACCGTGGAACCCCCCAGTCAGCAGCGCGTCCGCCACACCTACACCGTCGAGCTCCCCGACGCGGCCCACCTCCCCGCCCTGATGCGCGCGATGCGCAACGTGCCGGGTGTGTACGACGTCGGACGTGCGCAACACCAGTGAGGTACCCGGAGGAACACGTTCGAGTGGTTTGGTCGTGGATTGTCCTCCGGGGTCACGTGTGCGCTGGTAGCGGTGATCCATGCCTTTCACCCTGCGCACCCGCCCGCCCCGGCCCTGGAAGGCCGCCCTCCTAGCTTCCGCCGTCTCCGTCGTCCTCGTCGGAGCGAGCGCCCCGCCGGTCCCGCTCGGCGTCGGTGACCGGCTCTTCCCGTACCTCGGCAACCCGGGGTACGACGTGGCGTCGTACGACCTCTCCTTCACCTATCCCGGCAGCAACGACAAGCCGCTGCAGGCCGTCACCACCATCGACGCCTGGGCGACCACCGACCTGGACCGGCTCAACCTCGACTTCGCGCACGGCAAGGTCGAGTCCGTGCAGGTCGACGGCCGGCCCGCCGCCTTCGCGAGCGCCGACGAGGACCTGGTCGTCACCCCCGACCGGCCGCTGCGGCAGGGCAGCTGGACGCGGATCACCGTGAAGCACACCAGCGACCCGGTGCCCGCCAAGGGCCAGGACGGCGGCTGGGTGCGCACCACGGACGGGCTCGCCATGGCCAACCAGGCCGACGCCGCCCACCTGGTGTTCCCGTGCAACGACCACCCGTCCGACAAGGCGATGTTCACCTTCCACATCACCGCCCCGAACGGCTACACCGTCGTCGCCAACGGCCTCCCCACCGACTCCGCCCGGACCGGCCGCACCACCACCTGGACCTACCGCACCCAGCACCCCATGGCCACCGAGCTCGCCCAGGTCTCCATCGGCCGTTCCGCCGTACTGCACCGCGCCGGACCGCACGGGCTGCCGGTGCGTGACGTCGTCCCGAGCGCGGACGTCAAGAAGCTCGAACCGTGGCTGGCCAAGACCCCGGACCAGATCGCGTGGATGGAGAGCAAGGTCGGGCCGTTCCCGTTCGAGACGTACGGCGTGCTCATGGCCCAGGCCGCCACCGGCTTCGAGCTGGAGACCCAGACCCTCTCCCTCTTCGAGAAGAACCTGTTCACCGAGCCCGCGTACCCCAAGTGGTACATCGAGTCGATCATGGTGCACGAGCTGTCCCACCAGTGGTTCGGCGACAGCGTCAGCCCGCACGTCTGGTCGGACGTCTGGCTGAACGAGGGGCACGCCACCTGGTACGAGGAGCTGTACGCGGAGGAGAAGGGCCACCAGCCCATGATCAACCGCATGAAGGCGGCGTACGGCGCCTCCGACCGCTGGCGCGCCGAGGGCGGACCGCCCGCCATGCCCAAGCCGCCCAAGCCCGGACAGAAGATCGGTATCTTCCGCCCGAACATCTACGACGGCGCGGCCCTCGCCCTCTACGCCCTGCGCCAGGAGATCGGCAAGCCCGCCTTCGAGCGCCTGGAGCGGATCTGGGTCCAGCGGCACAAGGACGGCACGGCGACCACCGCCGACTACGTCCACCTGGCCTCCGCGGTCGCGAACCGCGACCTCACCGGCTTCTTCGACGCCTGGCTGTACGGCGCGAAGACCCCGCCGATGCCCGGCCACCCGGACTGGAAGCAGGTCCCGGCCCCGGAGAAGCAGAAACCCCGGAAGTGACGGCGGGGCGGCCCCCGGAATAACACGGTGCCGGGGCGGGGCGTACCGTGCGACCATCATGGGGCCGGCGCGGTACGGGTCGCGGGGAATCTCCCGGGGTATTCGTACGTTGGAGGGTTGTCAGGACGACACCCGCCGGTTTCGGCAATCCCATCGATGCAAAGGACCCAATGACCTCCTCTTCTTCCCCTTCCCAGGACACCAGGCGCCTCGCGCAGGACTACCCCGACGGTCTTCGGGCCGATGCCCTGATGGAAGAGGACGTCGCCTGGAGCCACGAGATCGACGGAGAGCGGGACGGCGACCAGTTCGACCGTTCCGAGCGCGCGGCCCTGCGCCGCGTGGCCGGCCTCTCCACCGAACTCGAGGACGTCACCGAGGTCGAGTACCGACAGCTCCGCCTGGAGCGGGTCGTGCTGGTCGGGGTATGGACCTCCGGCACCGTGCAGGACGCGGACAACTCCCTCGCGGAGCTCGCCGCCCTCGCGGAGACCGCGGGCGCGCTCGTGCTCGACGGCGTCATCCAGCGCCGCGACAAGCCCGACCCGGCCACCTACATCGGCTCCGGCAAGGCCCTGGAGCTGCGCGACATCGTCGTCGAAACGGGCGCGGACACCGTCATCTGCGACGGTGAGCTGAGCCCGGGCCAGCTGATCCAGCTGGAGGACGTCGTCAAGGTCAAGGTCATCGACCGGACCGCCCTGATCCTGGACATCTTCGCCCAGCACGCCAAGTCCCGGGAGGGCAAGGCGCAGGTCTCGCTCGCGCAGATGCAGTACATGCTGCCGCGGCTGCGAGGCTGGGGTCAGTCGCTGTCCCGGCAGATGGGCGGCGGCAAGGGCGGCGGCCTCGCCACCCGTGGTCCCGGTGAGACCAAGATCGAGACGGACCGGCGGCGGATCCGCGAGAAGATGGCGAAGATGCGCCGCGAGATCGCGGACATGAAGACCGGCCGCGAGATCAAGCGCCAGGAGCGCCGCCGCAACAAGGTGCCGTCCGTCGCCATCGCGGGCTACACCAACGCCGGCAAGTCCTCGCTGCTCAACCGCCTCACGGGCGCCGGCGTCCTGGTCGAGAACGCCCTGTTCGCGACCCTGGACCCGACAGTCCGCCGAGCCGAGACCCCGAGCGGCCGCGTCTACACCCTGGCGGACACGGTCGGCTTCGTCCGTCACCTGCCCCACCACCTGGTCGAGGCGTTCCGCTCCACCATGGAGGAGGTCGGCGACTCCGACCTGATCCTGCACGTGGTCGACGGCTCGCACCCGGTCCCGGAGGAGCAGCTCGCCGCCGTGCGCGAGGTGATCAGGGACGTCGGCGCGACCGGCGTACCCGAGATCGTCGTGATCAACAAGGCTGACGCGGCGGACCCGCTGGTCCTGCAGCGGCTGCTGCGCAACGAGAAGCGCTCCATCGCGGTCTCGGCCCGCACCGGCCAGGGCATCGACGAACTGCTGGCCCTGATCGACAACGACCTGCCCCGCCCGTCGGTGGAGATCGAGGCCCTGGTCCCGTACACCCACGGCAAGCTGGTCGCCCGCGCCCACAACGAGGGCGAGGTGATCTCCGAGGAGCACACCGCGGAGGGCACGCTCCTCAAGGTCCGGGTACACGAGGAACTGGCGGCGGAACTCACGCCGTATGTTCCGGCGCCGCTGGCGTAACGATTGGTAAGTGAAGGCCCCGCTCCCCTTTTTTTGGGGAGCGGGGCCTTCACTTACCTGGGGGCGCGGGGAACTGCGCGAGCAACCCACGACGGCCGTCAGCCGCCGAACCACAGTTCCCCTACGGCGACAAGGCGATATCGGCCGCCCTCACTGATCAGCGAACTCCTTGCTGACCGCCTCGTACACACCCTTGGCCACATCCCCCAACCGAGGCCCGGCCAGCCACCCCGAACTCACCGGCCCGATGGACGTGTTGGACACCAGCGCCGCCTTGCCATCGGCACCCGTCTCCACCCAGCCGCCCCCCGACGCACCGCCGGTCATCGTGCACCCGATCCGGTACATCGTCGGCGCCGACGCGTCGACCGACAGCCGCCCCGGCTTGTCCGCGCATTGGTACAGCAGCGACCCGTCGTACGGCTTCGCCGCCGGATACCCCTTCGCCGTGATGCTCGACACCTTCGGAACGGCCGGAGCGTCGAAGTTCACCGGAAGAGCCGAACCGACCGTCTCCTCAAGGGACTTGCCGCCACTACCCTGCTCGGGCGTCACATGGATCACGGCGTAGTCGTACGACGCGCCGTTGCCGCCCGTCTCACCACCCTGGTCGATCCACTGCTGCGAGGTCTGCGCCCCGTCACCCCACCAGACCCCGTACGGCGCGATCTCCGACCGGGTCGCCTTCGCCAGCGCCGCACCCGTCAGACCCTTGTCGTTGTACGACGGCACGAACGCGATGTTGCGGTACCAGCCGCCGTTCTTGCCGGCGTGCACACAGTGCCCCGCCGTCCACACCAGGTTGGACTTGCCGGGGTGCGCGGGGTCCTCGACGACCGTCGCCGAGCAGACCATCGTGCCCTCGGGGGAGTCGAAGAAGACCTTCCCGGAAGTGGCCGCGCTCGTGTGGTACGTCGGCTGCACCGCCTTCGCCCGGACCGGCGCCGGCGTCGGATCGGTCACGCCCTGGTCACCGGAGATGTCGTTGGCGTCGACACCCTTGTTCTTGTCCGGGTCGTTGGCGTCCCGCATCCGGTTCGGGTCCCACAGGCCCTTGATGATGGGGTTGATGAAGTCGTTGGCCTCGCGCAGCCAGTCGTCCTTGTTCCAGTTCTTCCAGGCGCCGTTCTTCCACTTGTCGATGTCGATCCCGTGCTCTTTGAGCTTGTTCTTGATGTCGTCCGGGATCTTGATCTTGCCGTCGCCGGTGTCGGCCGTGGCGGACGCGGACGCCGGGCCGCCCGCGTTGTCGTTGCCCGAGCCGTTGCAGGCGGTGGCGGTCAGTGCCAGCGCCGAGGCGAGGGCGACGGCCGCCAGCGCACGGGGCGCGCCCCCTCCACGGCGAAGGGCGGACGACGGCCGAATGGGTCGCATGGTGGTGACTCCCCCTGTCGGTAAGGAACTTCAGCGCCACACACTATGCGCTCGCTGTGGGGGACTTCCGATGGAAGGGCAACGGTTTCGCTACGGGCCTCACCAGCGAGGCAACCGCAGTTCGTACGTGGGATCCACGCGCCGCATGTAGCCGGTGTCGTCGCGTGTGCGCACACCCGACTCCAGGTACAGCCGGTGCAGCCGGTCGAGCGCCTCGTGATCGAGTTCGACGCCGAGCCCGGCACCGGTCGGCACCTTCACCGCACCGTCCTTCAGCTCCAGCACACCGGGGACGATCACGTCATCGGCGCTGTTCCACGGGTAGTGCGTGTCACAGGAGTGGTCCAGGTTCGGGATCGCCGCCGCGACATGGGTCATGGCGGCCAGGCTGATGCCCAGATGCGAGTTGGAGTGCATGGACAGGGCGAGCCCGAACGCCTCGCAGACGGCGGCGAGTTCACGGGTGCGACGCAGCCCGCCCCAGTAGTGGTGGTCGGTCAGCAGCACCTGGACGGCATTCTGTTCCACCGCCGGCCTCAGATGCTCCCAGGCGATCACGCACATGTTGGTGGCGAGCGGAAGCGGCGACTCCTTCGCCACGGCCGCCATGCCCTCGATGGTCGCGGTCGGGTCCTCCAGGTATTCGAGGACGTCCTTGAGCTCCTGGGCGACGTACTCCGAAGTCTCCACCGACCAGGCCACATTGGGATCGAGCCGCAGCGGCTGCCCGGGAAACGCCTCGGCCAGCGCCCGCATCGCCGCGATCTCCTCGTCCGGCGGGAACACCCCTCCCTTCAGCTTGAACGACCGGAACCCGTACCGCTCCTGCATCAGCCGCGCCTGCGCGACGACCCCCGCCGGATCCAGCGCCGCCCCCCAGTCGTCGCCGACCGCAGGGCGGCCGTCCAGGGCCGGGTGCTCCGCCCACTTGTAGAAGAGGTACGCCGCGAAGGGCACCGAGTCCCGGACCATGCCGCCGAGCAGGTCGCTGACCGGCCGCCCGAGCAGCTTGCCCTGCGCATCCAGACAGGCCACCTCCACCGCACTCGTGGTCCAGCCGCGCTCGTGCGAACTCGGCACGGTCGGCAGCAGGGCCGCGTCGATCGCCGCCGCGACGGCCGTCGTGTCGAAGACGTCCATGCCGACGACCACCTTCGCCGCGGCCTCCAGGCGCTCCAGGCGGGCTGTCCCGCCCGGCGACTCGCCGAGGCCCACCGTGCCGTCCTCCAGGACGAGCTGGAGCACGATCCGCAGGGCCAGAGGTTCGTGGACGCCGTTGGAGTTGAGCAGCGGCGGGTCGCGGAAGGCGATCGGGGTGATGATCAGCTCACGGATTCTCGTGTTCATGCGGTGACGGCCTCCAGACCGTGATCGATGAGCTTGGCGAGCCGGGCGACATGCTCCGGCGTGGGGTCGAGCAGCGGCGCCCGCACCCCGCCCACGTCCAGGCCGCGGATCGTCACCCCGGCCTTCACCAGGGACACGGCGTATCCCGGCACCTCGTCACGGAGCCGGACGAACGGAGCGTAGAACTCGTCGAGCAGCGTCTGCACGACCGTCTCGGCGTTTTCTTCGAGTGCCCGGTGGAAGGCGAGAGCGATCTCCGGGGCGAAGGCGAACACCGCCGAGGAGTACAGGCCGACGCCGACGCCCCGGTAGGCGGGCGCGGTCATCTCGGCGGTCGGCAGGCCGTTGAAGAAGGCGAACCGGTCACCGCCGGGGACGGCCCGGACCGCCCGGACGACGCGGTGCATCAGCTCGATGTCGCCGACGCCGTCCTTGAGGCCGACGACCCGCGGCAGGGCGGCGATGACGGCCGCCGTGTCCTCGGTCAGCCGGGCCGTGCCGCGCTGGTAGAAGACGACCGGCAGGTCGGTGGCGTCGGTGACCTCCTCGACGTACCGCACCAGGCCCTGCTGCGGTGCGCTCACCAGGTACGGCGGCAGCAGCAGGATCCCGTCGGCGCCCGCTCTCCCGATCCGCGCGGCCTGGTCGCGGGCGGCCGGGACGGGGCCGCCCGCCGCCGCCAGCACCGGCACCCGGCCGGCGGTGACGGCGACCGCGACCCGGGTGGCCCGCTCGATCTCCTCGGCGGTCAGCGCGTGGAACTCACCGGTGCCGCAGGCCACGAACACGCCCCCGGCCCCGGCCGCCACCCCGGACTCGATGTGCAGGGCGAGCCGGTCCTCGTCCAGCGAGCCGTCGGCCGCGAACGGGGTGACCGGGAAGAACAGCACTCCTTGGAACTTCATGTCTCCCTCAGACGTGGGGGTTGTCAGCCCTTGGTGGCCCCGGCCGCGATGCCGGTGACCAGCGAGCGCTGGAGGAGCAGATAGACGATCAGGCTGGGCACGAGCGCGACGACCGCGCCCGCCAGCACCACCCCGGAGCCGACCTCGGGGTCCGTGCGCAGGATGGAGAGGGCGACGGTGACCGTGTAGTCGGTGGGGTCCTTCGAGGCGATCAGCGGGAGCAGGTACTGGTCCCAGATCATGACGAACCCGAGGACACCGGCCACGCCCAGCGCCGGCTTGCACAGCGGCAGGATCACCTGCCACAGCATCCGGAACTCGCCGACGCCGTCGAGCCGCGCCGCCTCCTCGATCTCGGCCGGTATGTCCTTCATGAACTCGGTCAGCAGCATCACCGAGAAGCCCCAGGCGCCGAGCGGCAGGATCACGCCCCACACCGTGCCCTTGAGGTCGATGCCGACCACCGGCACATGGCCGAGGACCAGGGACAGCGGGATGGCGATGACCTCCTCGGGCAGCATCATCGTCAGCATGAACAGGGTCAGCACGAGCGCCTGGCCGCTGAACCTGTGCCGGGCCAGGGCGTACGCGGCCAGCACCGACACCGCGAGCTGGAGCAGCAGCGCGCCGCCCGCGATGACCAGCGAGTTGGTGAAGTAGTCCCAGATCCCGCGCTCGCCCGCCACCTTGATGTTCAGCAGCGTGGGGTGGTGCGGCAGGAACGACAGCGAGGAGCCGCTGGGGTTCTTGCTGAGCGCACCGGAGAGGATCGTCAGGAACGGCCCGGCGAAGACGGCGAGGGCGATCGCGCAGAGCAGGATCCGCAGCGCCCAGCCGGCGCCCGGCCGGTCGCTCCAGCCGAGGGCGGTGTCGAACCGGGCGGGAGTGGCCCGCTGCTTCGCCGCCCTGGCGGGGATCGCGGGCGCCGGTGTCCGGACGGGATCGATGGCGGGCGCGCTCATCGCACGTCTCCCCTCTTGCGCAGGTAGTTGACCGTGACGGTGAGCAGCAGCGTCACGCAGAGCAGCACGACGGAGGCCGCGGAGGCGCCGCCGATGTCATTGCGGGTGAAGCCCAGGGTGTAGGCGCGGGTCATCCAGACCTCGGTGGACCCGGCAGGGCCGCCGTAGGTCAGCACGTACACCTCGGTGAAGACCCGCAGTCCGCGGATCGCGGCGAGGGTGAGGACGATACCGAGCGCCGGGCGGATCGCGGGCAGGGTGACATACCGCAGCCGCTGCCAGAGCGAGACCCCGTCCATCGCGGCCGCCTCGTACAGCGACCGGTCCACGCCGGCGAGCCCGGCCAGGATGATCACCATGTTGTAGGGGGCGGCCATCCAGATGCCCATGGCCATCGTCGACCACAGCGCGGTGTCCGGGTTGTCGAGGAACTGTGTGGTGCCGAGGCCGAAGAAGCCCAGCACGCTGTTGATCACGCCGTCGGAGGTCGGGTAGTACAGCAGCCGCCACATCTCGCCGACCACCGCGGTCGCGGTGACGACCGGCAGGAAGACGGCGGTCCGCATGATCTTCAGGGACCGGGCCTGGCCCTCCAGCAGCAGCGCCAGCACGAAGCCGACGACGATCGCGCCGAGCGACTGCCCGATGCCGAGGACGAGCGTGTGCCCGACCGCGTCCTGGAAGCGGTGGTCGCCGAGCACCCGGCTGTAGTTGTCGAGGCCCACCCACGTGTCACCGAGGAACGGGCGCACCTTGAAGAAGCTCAGCCAGATGCCCTTGCCCATCGGCAGGAACTTGAAGACCAGGGCGAGCAGCAGCCCGGGGGCGAGGAACAGCCAGGGAACGAGGGCCTTGCGGACGGAACGGCCGCGCCGCCGGGGCGAGGTGTCGATGGTCGCGGTCACTTCAGCAGCCCCTGGTCCTTGAGGTCGCCTGCGAGGGTGTCGTCGAGCTCCTTGAGCCCGGCGCCGACGTCACTGCCGCAGTAGGTGAACAGCGCGTTGAGGCTGTCGGCGGTGTCCTGCTTGATCGGGGCGAAGTCCGGCGCGTTCGGGAACTGCGCGGAGTCGTCCTCGTACGCCTTCTGTACGACGCTCCAGCGGGCGTCGCCGCGCACCTGCGCCGCGTCCAGCGTGGAGTTGACGGGAATGCGGACGACCGGCTGGTTCTTGCCGGTCATGGCCAGCCGCTGCCCCTCGGGAGAGACCAGGAACGCGGCGAGTGCCTCTTCCTGCTTGCTCTTCCCGGTCTTCGCGCCGAAGTAGATGTTCTCGCCGTCGGCCAGCACGGTGGAGCCCGCCGGTCCGGCCGGCGCGGGCACGACCTCGTACGTGTCCTTGCCCGGCGTGGTGTCGTAGGTGGCGATGTTGTACGGACCGGTCATGTACATCCCGGCGTTGCCGTCCTGGAAGTTGGTGGCGGTGCCGGTGACGGCGCTGACCGCGCCGGGCTGGACGACACCGTTGTCACCGCAGAAGAGGTTGTCCTTCAGCCAGGTGACGGTCCGTACGGCCGCCGCCGAGTCGGCGACCGGGCGGTACGTGCCCTTGCCGGCCGGCTCGATGAGCTGCGCGCCGCCCTGCCACAGGAAACTGGAGGCCCACCAGGCGACGTACCCGTTCTGCGCGCTGCCCGGGACGACGATGCCGTACGTGTCCTTCTTGCCGTCCCCGTCCGGGTCGCGGTCGGCGAAGGCCTTGGCGACGCCGAGCATCTCGTCCCAGGTCGTGGGCGCCTTCAGCCCCAGCTTCTTGAGCCAGTCCTTGCGGATCATCAGGGTCTGGGCCTGACGGGAGTAGGGGATGCCGTAGTGCCGGCCGTCCAGTCCGACGGTCGACGCCCAGCTCTTGGCGCTGATCTGGTCGTGCCCGGCGATCGATGCCGGGTCGACGGACTTGAGCAGGCCCTGCGCCTGGTAACTGCCCATCAGCGCCGTGTCGTTGATCATCACGTCGGGCAGGTCCTTGGTGGACGCCCGGCTCTGCAGCTGCTGGTCGAAGTTGATGACCGGCTGATAGTCGATCTTGATACCGGTCTTCTTGGTGAAGGCGGCGAAGACGCGTTCGTAGGTGGCGGCGGGGTCCGGGTTGCTCCGGGTCCACACCTCCAGCGTGTTCGGGTCGCCCGACCCCGCGGTGTCGGAACCGGAGCCGCAGGCGGCCGTTCCGAAGGCGAGTCCCGCCACGGCGAGGGCGGCTGCCAGGCGGCGACGTCGTCGGCGTACGCCCATGGACACCTCCGGGTTCATATCCGTGAACTCTCTTCACAAATCTAAATGATGGGCCAAGCTACGAATCGTTTCATCCGTATGTCAAGACATGGCCGAAAGGATTTCGGGGAGGCTGTGTCGCGTTCGGTGAGTCGAACGGGGCGAAGGGGCATGACAGTTCGCCGCGCGAGGGAGGCGGCCGCCGGCTTCGCTCCCGTCCGTACGCGGTGCCCGGCCCGGCCGGGGTAATGATCTTGAGGTGACCCGTAACCCGTCGGCCGGTCCGGGGTTGGTAGCGGTGGGGGGTCCGCTGCCTGTGCCCGGGGCCCGCCGATCAACTCGCCTCTGGACAGCGGGGAGGACAGCCAGCCGTGGCCGTGACGGAGTCGGTGACCGGGGGGACGTTCGGGGGAGCGCGCGCGGAGCACGAGGGGATCCTCAGGCGCCAGTCGGCGCGCGAGTCGAGGGCACGTACCTACGCACGCGCCCTTCCCATCGTGCCCGTGCGGGCCCGCGGCCTGACCATCGAGGGCGCCGACGGCCGCCGCTACCTGGACTGCCTCTCCGGCGCCGGCACCCTCGCGCTCGGCCACAACCACCCCGTCGTGCTGGAGGCGATCCGCAAGGTCCTCGACTCGGGCGCCCCGCTCTCCGTCCTCGACCTGGCGACCCCCGTCAAGGACGCCTTCATCACCGAACTGTTCCGCACCCTGCCGCCCGGCCTCGCCGACCGCGCCCGCGTCCAGTTCTGCGGGCCCGCCGGAACGGACGCCGTCGAGGCCGCCTTCAAACTCGTCCGGGCCGCGACCGGCCGCACGGGCATCCTCGCCTTCACCGGCGCCTACCACGGGATGACATCCGGCGCCCTCGCCGCCTCCGGCGGGGCCGCAGACGTCCGCGTCGCCCGGCTGCCCTACCCCCAGGACTACCGCTGCCCGTTCGGCGTCGGCGGCCCACGCGGCGCCGAACTCGCCGCCCGCTGGACCGAGTCCGTCCTCGACGACCCCAAGTCCGGCGTCCCTCTGCCCGCCGGGATGATCCTCGAACCCGTCCAGGGCGAGGGCGGGGTGATCCCCGCGCCGGACGACTGGCTCCGCCGGATGCGCCGGCTCACCACCGACCGCTCCATCCCCCTCATCGCGGACGAGATCCAGACCGGAGTGGGCAGGACCGGCGCCTTCTGGGCCGTCGAGCACAGTGGGGTCACCCCCGACGTGATGGTCCTCTCCAAGGCCATCGGCGGCAGCCTCCCCCTCGCCGTCGTCGTCTACCGCGACGACCTCGACGTCTGGGAACCCGGCGCCCACGCCGGCACCTTCCGGGGCAACCAACTAGCCATGGCCGCTGGCGCGGCCACCCTCGCTCACGTCCGCGAGAACGCCCTCGCCGAACGGGCGCGCCTGCTCGGCTCCCGCATGCTGTCCCAGCTGCGCGAACTCCAGCGGGACTTCGCGTGCGTCGGGGATGTGCGGGGGCGGGGGCTGATGATCGGGGTGGAACTGGTCGATCCGGAAGGGGACGGGGGTACGGGGGAGGCCTGGGGCTCCGATGGTGCGGGTGCAAGGTCAGGTGCGGGGGACGGGGAGACGGGCGCGGCTGGGGGTGCGGCGGGCGAGTGGGCCGGCGCGGAGGACGCGGGGGACCGAGCCGGTGGAGTGGGTGTGCGTGGTGGTGAGCTGGGCGTGGGCGGGGGAGAGCGTGGACGCGACCGCGGGCCGGGTGGGCCAGGTGCGCCAGGTGCGCCAGGTGGGATGGGTGGGACGGTCGGTGCGGGAGGCGGTGCGGCGGATGTCCTGGACGGTGTGGTGAGTGCGGGCGGTGGTGCGGCGGGCGTCAGGGACCGTGTGCCGGGCGTGCGGCGCAGCACGGCCCACGGGGGTGGCGGTGCCGTGACCGGGTGGGCGGCCGACGCCCGCCGTGAGCCGCGGCCCGCCGCTCCCGAACTCGCCGCCGCTGTACAGCGCGCGTGCCTGGAACGCGGCCTGATCGTCGAACTCGGCGGCCGCCACGCCGGTGTCGTACGGCTCCTCCCACCCCTCACCATCAGCGACGAACAGGCGGCCGCCGTACTGGACCGTCTCGCCGACGCGGTGGCCGCGGTGGCCCGCGATCCGGCCGGCCACGGTGTTCGGCCCCCACGCCCGGACGGCGGCAAGAAGCCGACCGGCTAGCCGCAGCAAACCCCACATCATCCACACCTCTCTCATCAGGACACCGAGCACTCAGCTCACGTCCACCCCAGTCGAGTTCGCCCCGGCCGACGGCGAACTCCCCGCCCCCCACAAGTCCCCGAGGAACTCCCCTTGAACGCCACCCCCACCCCCGACGACCACGGAGACCAAGGCCCACAGGGACGCCCCGTTCCGCTCGCCGAGTCGGTTCCCCAGCAACGCGGGCGCACCTCCCCGCCCGAGCGGCCACGCGACGACACCGGGGACCTCCTGGAACACCCCGACCCGCGCATCGCCGCCCAGGCCGCCGCCGTGGAGAACCTGCTGCGCTGCTGGGTACGCGAGACGAACCTCCCCGCGCCCGACACCGCCACCCTCCGCATCCCGCTGCCCGCGAGCGGTACGGCCCTGATCGCCCCGGTCCGCCACTGGTCGCCGACCGGCTGGCACCGCTTCGGCCAACCTCGCCTGGCCGGCACCCCCGACACCGCCCCGTCCGTCGACGCGGTCACCCTCGCGGCCCTGCTCATCCGCGAGACGGCAGTGGGAGCCGACGGCACGTTCGGGCGGTCGGAGGAACCGACAGTGCAGCGAGCTGAAGAACCGATCAGCCGACGTCCCGAGGACCCGACCGGGCGAGCCGAGGGCACGGTCCGCCGAGCCGACGGCGTCCCCGTCCAGGCCGATGGCACATCCCGCGCCGCCAACGGCGTCCCGGTCCAGGGCGACAGCACACCCCGCGCCACCAGCGGCGTCCCAGCCCAGGGCGACGGCACATCCCGAACCTTCGGCACATCCGGCGCCGCCCACAACTCGTCCGGCGTCCGGGACAGCACATCGGGTGTGGGGGGTGGGGCGTCCGGTGTCCGGGACAGCCCACCCGGCGCCGCCGACGGCGCGCCCGTCGCTCACGCCGCCCCCGACGACGGCGACCTCGTGGCCCGTGTCGCCGACTCCCTGCGCCGCACCGTCACCTTCATCACGGATCGGCGCGCCCACCCCTCCGACGGCCCCGACCACTTCCTCGCCGCCGAACAGGCACTCCTCCTCGGACACCCTTTCCATCCGACCCCGAAGAGCCGCGAGGGCCTGACCGAGTCCGAAGCCCGGCTCTACTCACCGGAGTTGCGCGGCTCCTTCCTTCTGCACTGGATGGCGGTCACCTCCTCCCTCCTCGCCACCGACTCGGCCTGGACCGAGCGAGGCCGCCCCGTCCCCGCGCCGCACCTCATGGCACGTCTGGCCGGTACGGCTCTGCCCCTGCCCGACGGCTTCGCCGCCGCCCTGCCGCTGCACCCCTGGCAGGCCCGTGAGGTCCGCCACCGCGAGGAGACGGCCGCCCTCCTCGACGCCGGGCTCCTCCGCGATCTGGGCCCCCTCGGCGCCCCCTGGTGTCCCACCTCCTCCGTACGAACCGTCCACCGCACCGGCGCCCCCGCCATGCTCAAGCTGTCGCTGGGCCTGCGCATCACCAACTCCCGTCGGGAGAACCTCCGCAAGGAACTCCACCGAGGCGTCGAGGTACACCGCCTGCTGCGCACCGGCCTCGCCAAGCAGTGGCAGGCCGCCCACCCCGGCTTCGACATCGTGCGCGACCCCGCCTGGCTGGCCGTCGACGCGGAGGACGGCCGGCCCGTACCCGGACTCGACGTGGTGATCCGGCACAACCCGTTCGCCCCCGCCGACGACGTGTCCTGTGTCGCCGGACTGGTCGCACCCCGGCCCCTCGACGCCCCGGCGGCGAACGGCAGGCCCGGGCCGTACCGGTCCCGGCTGGCCCAGGTGGTCGCCCGGCTCGCCGAGCGCACCGGCCGACCCGTCGGCGCCGTCAGCGCCGAGTGGTTCCTGCGCTACCTGGAGCAGGTCGTCCGCCCGGTGCTCTGGCTCGACAGCGAGGCCGGCATCGCCCTGGAGGCGCATCAGCAGAACACCCTGCTCCTGCTGGACACCGAAGGCTGGCCCATCGGGGGGCGCTACCGCGACAACCAGGGCTACTACTTCCGCGAGTCCCGGCGGGCCGACCTCGACGCCCGGCTGCCCGGCATCGGCGAGCAGAGCGACACGTTCGTCTCCGACGAGGTCACCGACGAACGCTTCGCCTACTACCTCGGCATCAACAACGTGCTCGGCCTGATCGGCGCGTTCGGCTCCCAGCGGCTCGCCGACGAGCGCCTGCTGCTCGCTGCGTTCCGCCGGTTCCTCACCGACGCGGCCGCCGGGCCCGCGCGGCTGCGCAGCTCCCTGCCCGGCCGTCTGCTCGACTCACCCGTCCTGCGCTGCAAGGCCAACCTGCTGACCCGGCTGCACGGCCTCGACGAACTCGTCGGCCCGGTCGACACCCAGTCCGTCTACGTCACCATCACCAACCCCCTCCACTCCTCAACGTCCTGATCGCACCGACCACTTCGCCGACCCGCCGTTCACCGTCCATCAACCACCGCCCATCAACCACTGCCCTTCGACTACCGCCCGTCCTTCACCGACCTTCGTTCACTGACCGAGGAACATGCCCCACCCCGTCTCCTGAGAGGAGCGCACCATGCCTCCCACCGACGCGAGCGCCGACGCAGGCCCCGTCCCGGTCCACCCCGTCCACCCCGGCCGCTCGGGACCCGCCGAGGACCTCCGGGACTGCGAGGACACCCTGGACCTCCGCCTGCCCGACGAATTCATCGCCCTCTTCGCCGGGAAGACGACCGACGCCGACGTCGGTGGGACGACCGCCCCCGACAGCGTCGGCAGGAAACGGCCCGAGCAGAACACCCGGGACGACACTCACATCACCCAGACCGACGAGCCCCGGCCGGCTCCGCCAGGCCACACCGACCGTCCGCCCACGCACGACCGGGACCTCACCGTCGCACTCCACCCCGACAGTCCCGCCTCACTCGGCCGCGGCGACCGCCAGGCCACGTACGACCAAGACCGTGTCGGTGCACTCCACCCCGGCCGTCCCGCCCCACTCGGCCGCGGCGACCAGGACCACGCCGCCCCACTCGGTCACGACCGTCCCGCCCCGTTCGACCACCACCGCGCCCCGGCACCCGACCGCGATCCGCTCGCCCGGCCCGCCGCACTGGGTCCGCTCGACGCGCTCGATCTGCTCGACCAGGTCGGCACCTGGGGCCCGATCCCGACCCCCGTCGGCTCCTTCCACCTCGTGCCGGTCCACGTCGAGCGCGACCTGCCGATCATCGGCCGATGGATGAACGACCCCGCCGTGGCCGCGTTCTGGCAGCTGGCAGGCTCACGGGAGCAGACGGAGGGCCATCTGCGCGGCCAACTCACGGGAGACGGACGCAGCGTGCCGTGCCTGGGTCTGCTCGACGGCACACCGATGAGTTACTGGGAGATCTACCGAGCCGACCTGGACCCGCTCGCCCGCCACTATCCGGCCCGCCCGCACGACACCGGGATCCACCTCCTCATCGGCGACGTCGCCGACCGGAGACGGGGACTGGGATCCGCCCTGCTCAGAGCCGTAGCCGATCTCGTACTCGATCAGCGCCCCGCCTGTGCGCGCGTCGTCGCGGAGCCCGATCTTCGCAACACCCCCTCCGTGGCCGCCTTCCTCAACGCGGGCTTCCGCTACGCCGCAGAGGTCGACCTGCCTGTCAAACGGGCCGCCCTCATGATCCGAGACCGGTCCCTACGTCATCTGATGTAGCGCTGAGTAATTTCGCGTACACATGTAGTACGAAGCGGCGACCGTTCAAGTTCCCGGCCGTTCGGAGAAATTCCGAGCGGTCCGAACTCCGGCCCGCCGTTCCCCGCTTGGCCCGTCCGTCCAGGAGTCCCCGGCGTGATCCCACCCCCCGTCCCCGCCTTGATCGCCCGATTGTCGGTGCCGGGTCGTAGGGTGGTCGCGCTATGACGAAGCCCTCACTCCCTGAACTCCTGCATGCCGCTGTCACAGCTGTCGGCGGTACGGAGCGCCCCGGCCAGGTGACCATGGCCGAATCGGTCGCCGGAGCGATCGACGACGGATCCCATCTGTTGGTCCAGGCCGGCACCGGCACCGGAAAGTCGCTCGGCTATCTGGTGCCCGCGCTCGCTCACGGTGAGCGGGTCGTCGTGGCGACGGCGACCCTCGCCCTGCAGAGACAGCTCGTGGAGCGGGACCTGCCGCGCACCGTCGACGCCCTGCACCCGCTGCTGCGCCGGCGGCCGGAGTTCGCGATGCTCAAGGGCAGGTCGAACTACCTGTGCCTGCACCGGCTGCACGAGGGTGTGCCGCAGGACGAGGAGGAGGGCCTCTTCGACCAGTTCGAGGCGGCCGCACCGACCAGCAAGCTGGGCCAGGACCTGCTGCGGCTGCGGGACTGGGCCGACGAGACCGAGAGCGGCGACCGCGACGACCTCACACCGGGCGTCTCCGACAAGGCCTGGGCCCAGGTCTCGGTCTCCTCCCGGGAGTGCCTCGGGGCATCGAAGTGCGCCTACGGCGCGGAGTGCTTCGCGGAGATGGCCCGCGAGCGGGCGAAGCTCGCCGAGGTGGTCGTCACCAACCACGCCCTGCTCGCGATCGACGCCATCGAGGGCGCCCCCGTGCTCCCGCAGCACGAGGTGCTGATCGTGGACGAGGCGCACGAACTGGTCTCGCGGGTCACCGGTGTCGCCACCGGCGAGCTCACCCCCGGCCAGGTCAACCGCGCGGTCCGGCGCGCCGCCAAGCTGGTCGACGAGAAGGCCGCCGACCAGCTCCAGACCGCCGCCGAGGGCTTCGAGCGACTGATGGAGCTGGCCCTGCCGGGCCGCCTGGAGGAGATCCCGGAGGACCTCGGCTACGCCCTGGCTGCCCTCAGGGACGCGGCCCGCACCGTGATCTCCGCGATCGGGACGACCCGCGACAAGTCGGTCCAGGACGAGGACGCGGTCCGCAAGCAGGCGCTGGCCTCCGTGGAGACCGTGCACGACGTGGCGGAGCGGATCGTGAACGGCTCCGAGTGGGACGTCGTCTGGTACGAACGCCACGACCGCTTCGGCGCCTCCGTCCGCGTCGCCCCCATGTCCGTGTCGGGCCTGCTGAGGGAGAAGCTCTTCGCGGACCGCTCGGTCGTCCTCACCTCGGCCACCCTCAAGCTCGGCGGCGACTTCAACGGCGTCGGCGCCTCCCTCGGGCTCGCCCCGGAGGGCACCGAGGGCGACGACCTCCCGCAGTGGAAGGGCCTCGACGTGGGCTCGCCCTTCGACTACCCGAAGCAGGGCATCCTCTACGTCGCCAAGCATCTGTCGCGCCCCGCGCGGGACGGCGACCGCGCCGACATGCTCGACGAGCTGACCGAGCTGATCCAGGCCGCCGGCGGCCGTACCCTCGGCCTGTTCTCCTCGATGCGGGCCGCCCAGCAGGCCGCCGAGGAGCTGCGGGTCCGGATCCCCGAGTTCCCGATACTCCTGCAGGGCGAGGAGACCCTCGGCGAGCTGATCAAGAACTTCGCGGCGGACCCCAGGACCTGCCTCTTCGGCACGCTGTCGCTGTGGCAGGGCGTGGACGTCCCGGGGCCCAGCTGCCAGCTGGTCGTCATGGACAAGATCCCGTTCCCACGCCCGGACGACCCGTTGATGAGCGCCCGGCAGAAGGCGGTCGAGGACGCGGGAGGCAATGGCTTCATGGCGGTCGCCGCCACCCATGCCGCGCTCCTGATGGCCCAGGGGGCCGGTCGGCTCGTGCGGGCATCGGGGGACCGGGGAGTGGTCGCCGTACTCGATCAGCGGCTGGCCACGGCACGCTACGGGAGCTATCTCAAGGCGTCACTGCCCGACTTCTGGTACACCACGGACCGTAACCAGGTCCGGAGGTCGCTGTCGGCGATCGACGCGGCGGCGCAGCAGGCGGAGGCGAAGTGAGCATGGCCTGTCCCGGCGCCGGGACAGGCCAACCCGCGCTCCACGCAACCGGTCGCAGGGGGCCCGGACAGTGCAGGACCCCGGAACCGGCGCAGGGGTCCCGGGGCCCGATCGGAGGGCGGGCGGGATGGCCGCCCGCCGCAGGCGTCACACGCGCCGTAGTACCGCGACGACCTTGCCCAGGATGGTCGCGTCGTCGCCGGGGATCGGCTCGTAGGCCGCGTTGTGGGGGAGGAGCCAGACATGGCCGTCCTCGCGCTTGAAGCGCTTGACCGTGGCCTCGCCGTCGAGCATCGCGGCGACGATGTCGCCGTTCTCCGCGACCGGCTGGCGGCGGACGGTGACCCAGTCGCCGTCACAGATCGCTGCCTCGATCATGGAGTCACCGACGACCTTGAGCACGAACAGCTCGCCGTCACCGACCAGCTGCCGGGGAAGCGGGAAGACGTCCTCGACCGACTCCTCGGCGAGGATCGGCCCACCGGCGGCGATCCGGCCGACCAGCGGGACGTACGACGCGGCGGGCTTGCCGGCGGTGTCCGTGGGCTGCACGGTCACGGCCTGGTCGGAGCCGCGCACCTCGTAGGCGCGCGGGCGGTGCGGGTCGCGGCGCAGGAAGCCCTTGCGCTCCAGCGCCATCAGCTGGTGCGCCACCGAGGACGTGCTCGAGAGGCCCACGGCCTGGCCGATCTCCCGCATCGACGGCGGGTAGCCCCGCCGCTGCACCGAGTCCCGGATGACCTCGATCACCCGCCGTTGCCGGTCGGTCAGGCCCGAGCTGTCCGCCCGGATGCCTGGAGGTCGGCCCGGCAGGGAGCGCTTGTGTCCCTCGGGATTCACGGCTTCGTTCATGGCATGCACCGGGTCGAGTCGGCCCTGGGAGCGGTCCTGGGCGGTGATGGTGGCACTGTCAGCGGTGGTGGTCACGTCGGCCCCTCTCGATGGTCTCCCTGCTGGACAACGGTAGTTGCTTTCGAAAGGTTGCGCCAAACACACGTTCGAGTGAAAAAACGCGGTTCATCGGACGCGATCACATGTCTGGGTGTATGGCTCACGCGGTACCCGGCGGGCAAAAGGGCTCATTGTTGTACTCTTCGCCGCCGGAGTGATGGCCTTGTGGGTGTGCCCAGTCTGCCATCCGGACCGCCGCCGACCGGGACTGACGTCCCCATCTGCGCCGGAGTCGCACGTGACCTCCGTGCGGCGCCCACGGTATCTCCGTATCCGCCGTAGCGGTACGTGTGCGACACGCGCAACCTGGCGATGTATCAGCCAATCACCACATCTAGTGGTTGGATTGCTACGGCTGCCCACAAGTTGTGGTCCCCCGGGTCTACGGTCTCTCTGAGATCGCCTATGCTTGGGGCTGCTTCGAGGGGCCCATGTGGCCCAGCGAGGCTATCGAGTCTGCTGTGAGGAGGGTTGGAGATCATGCACTGCCCCTTCTGCAGGCACCCCGACAGCCGTGTGGTCGACAGTCGTACGACCGACGACGGCACGTCGATCCGCAGGCGCCGCCAGTGTCCGGACTGCTCCCGTCGTTTCACGACCGTGGAGACGTGCTCGCTCATGGTGGTCAAGCGGTCCGGAGTCACCGAGCCATTCAGCCGTACCAAGGTCATCAACGGCGTGCGCAAGGCATGCCAGGGACGACCTGTCACCGAGGACGCACTCGCCCAGCTCGGCCAGCGGGTCGAGGAGGCGGTGCGGGCCACCGGAAGCGCCGAGCTGACCACCCACGACGTGGGGCTGGCCATACTCGGCCCGTTGCAGGAGCTCGACCTCGTCGCCTACCTGCGATTCGCCTCCGTCTATCGGGCGTTCGACTCGCTCGAGGACTTCGAGGCCGCGATCGCGGAGCTCAGGCAGGCGTCGCAGGGCCCCGCCGTGGACGACGAAGACGCGGGAACGGGGAGCCAGGAGGACGATCACGGGCCAGGCGGGACCACTCGGGTGCCCGCCCCCGTGCACATCGCCGGCTGACGGGCGGACCGGAACCGGGCGGAGGCCCCGGATCCGGGTGTCGGACGGCGATCCAGGACTTGTTGCGGGGGCTCCCGGAGTGCCCGCAGCAGCGGAACAGAACAGCGTGTCACGGGAACATCGTGGCATTTCAGGGCGTTTTCGCCCGTAGAGGGAGGCGGCATGACAGAGACGGCGAGCGGTCCGGCACGGAGTTCCCGAGCGAAGGGGACGAAGGCCACCAAGGGACTGCGTATCGAGCGCATCCACACCACCCCCGGCGTGCACCCGTACGACGAGGTGAACTGGGAGCGCCGTGACGTCGTCATGACCAACTGGCGCGACGGCTCGGTCAATTTCGAGCAGCGTGGCGTCGAGTTCCCCGACTTCTGGTCGGTGAACGCGGTCAACATCGTCACCAGCAAGTACTTCCGTGGTGCCGTCGGCACCCCGCAGCGCGAGACCGGTCTCAGGCAGCTGATCGACCGGATCGTGAAGACGTACCGGAAGGCCGGCGAGGACTACAGCTACTTCGCCTCGCCCGCGGACGCCGAGATCTTCGAGCACGAGCTGGCGTACGCCCTCCTGCACCAGATCTTCAGCTTCAACAGCCCCGTGTGGTTCAACGTGGGCACCCCGCAGCCCCAGCAGGTCTCCGCCTGCTTCATCCTGTCCGTCGACGACTCCATGGAGTCGATCCTCGACTGGTACAAGGAAGAGGGCATGATCTTCAAGGGCGGCTCGGGCGCAGGCCTGAACCTCTCCCGGATCCGCTCCTCCAAGGAGCTGCTCTCCTCCGGTGGCAACGCCTCCGGCCCGGTCTCCTTCATGCGCGGTGCCGACGCCTCCGCCGGCACCATCAAGTCGGGCGGTGCCACCCGCCGTGCCGCCAAGATGGTCATCCTCGACGTCGACCACCCGGACGTGGAGGACTTCATCGAGACCAAGGTCAAGGAGGAGGAGAAGATCCGCGCCCTCCGCGACGCGGGCTTCGACATGGACCTGGGCGGCGACGACATCACGTCCGTCCAGTACCAGAACGCCAACAACTCGGTCCGCGTGAACGACGAGTTCATGAAGGCGGTCGAGCAGGGCGGCCGGTTCGGTCTGCGCGCCCGGATGACCGGCGAGGTCATCGAGGAGATCGGGGCCAAGAGCCTGTTCCGCAAGATGGCCGAGGCGGCCTGGGCCTGCGCCGACCCGGGCATCCAGTACGACGACACGATCAACCACTGGCACACCTGCCCGGAATCCGGCCGGATCAACGGCTCGAACCCGTGCAGCGAGTACATGCACCTGGACAACACGTCCTGCAACCTCGCCTCGCTGAACCTGATGAAGTTCCTGAAGGACGACGGCAAGGGCACCCAGTCCTTCGACGTCGAGCGCTTCGCCAAGGTCGTCGAGCTGGTCATCACCGCGATGGACATCTCGATCTGCTTCGCGGACTTCCCGACCCAGAAGATCGGCGAGAACACCCGCGCCTTCCGCCAGCTCGGGATCGGCTACGCCAACCTCGGCGCCCTGCTGATGGCGACCGGCCACGCCTACGACTCCGACGGCGGCCGCGCCCTCGCCGGGGCCATCACCTCCCTGATGACCGGCACCGCCTACAAGCGTTCCGCCGAGCTCGCCGCGGTCGTCGGCCCGTACGACGGCTACGCCCGCAACGCCGACGCCCACAAGCGCGTCATGAAGCAGCACGCCGACGCCAACACCGTGGCCGTCCGCATGGACGACCTGGACACCCCGGTCTGGGCCGCCGCCACGGAGGCCTGGCAGGACGTGGTCCGCCTCGGTGAGAAGAACGGTTTCCGTAACTCCCAGGCGTCCGTCCTCGCCCCCACCGGCACCATCGGTCTCGCGATGTCCTGCGACACCACCGGCGTCGAGCCCGACCTCGCCCTGGTCAAGTTCAAGAAGCTGGTCGGCGGCGGCTCGATGCAGATCGTCAACGGCACCGTGCCGCAGGCCCTGCGCCGCCTGGGCTACCAGGAGGAGCAGATCGAGGCGATCGTCGCCCACATCGCCGAGAACGGCAATGTGATCGACGCCCCCGGCCTCAAGCAGGAGCACTACGAGGTCTTCGACTGCGCCATGGGCGAGCGCGCCATCTCCCCGATGGGCCACGTCCGCATGATGGCCGCGATCCAGCCGTGGATCTCCGGTGCCATCTCCAAGACGGTCAACATGCCGGAGACGGCGACCGTCGAGGAGGTCGAGGAGATCTACTTCGAGGCCTGGAAGCTCGGCGTCAAGGCGCTCGCGATCTACCGCGACAACTGCAAGGTCGGCCAGCCCCTCTCCGCCAAGACCAAGGAGAAGGAGGAGGTCGCCGAGAAGGCCGAGGCGACCATCCGCGAGACGGTCGAGAAGGTCATCGAGTACCGCCCGGTCCGCAAGCGCCTCCCGAAGGGTCGTCCCGGCATCACCACGTCCTTCACCGTTGGCGGCGCCGAGGGTTACATGACGGCCAACTCCTACCCGGACGACGGCCTGGGCGAGGTCTTCCTGAAGATGTCCAAGCAGGGCTCGACCCTCGCGGGCATGATGGACGCCTTCTCCATCGCGGTCTCCGTCGGCCTCCAGTACGGCGTGCCGCTGGAGACGTACGTCTCGAAGTTCACCAACATGCGCTTCGAGCCGGCCGGTATGACGGACGACCCCGACGTGCGGATGGCGCAGTCGATCGTCGACTACATCTTCCGCCGCCTGGCGCTGGACTTCCTGCCCTTCGAGACCCGCTCGGCGCTCGGCATCCACTCCGCCGAGGAGCGTCAGCGCCACCTGGAGACCGGTTCGTACGAGCCGTCCCTCGACGACGACGAGGTCGACGTCGAGGGCCTGGCCCAGTCGGCGCCGCGCGCCCAGGAGCTGAAGGCCGTCGCCTCCCCGAAGCCCGAGGTGGCCAAGCCCGCCCCGAAGCAGGCCCACACCAGCGCCGAGCTGGTGGAGATGCAGCTGGGCATCCAGGCCGACGCCCCGCTCTGCTTCTCCTGCGGTACGAAGATGCAGCGGGCCGGTTCCTGCTACATCTGCGAGGGCTGCGGCTCGACCAGCGGCTGCAGCTGACACTTCGGTGAAGTGAAGTAAGGGGCGCCGGCCATTGCCGGCGCCCCTTACCGCTTGCTCCCGGCTGTCTGCGTCAGGGTCGGCCGAGGCCGCCCATCGCCCGGGGGAAGACCACGGGGTCGTCCTCGAAGCCGTGCAGGCCGGGGCGGAAGCTCCAGTCGCCGGACCCGTCGCGCACGAACTCCGCGACGGCGGCCGCCGTCGATCCGAGGACCGAGCCGAAGTCGTCCTGCGCCAGCACGTTGTAGCCCTCCCGGACGCGTACGGCCGGGTTCAGGACGTTCACGAACGCCCGGTGCGCGGACCGCTGTTGGATGACGACCCCGACGACCACGCGCGTGTAGCGGGCGTCGAGCCGGTCGAGTTCGAGGGTCATCACCTCGTCCCAGCCGAAGCCCTTGCCGTCCTGGCTGTCCCGGTTGAGAAAAATCGTCCCATCGGGCGAACGGCTGTCGAAGTGCACGAGATAGGCCGGAGTTCCGTACGGGTCGGTCGATGTGAACGTCCCGGCGATGACGTCGAGATCGGTGGGCGGCTGCCCGGCCGGGCTGGGATCCCACTTCACCGCTACCTCGACCTTGCTGATCGCCTTGCTGAAACCGCTCATCACGCGTCCCCTTCCCCCTAGAGGTCCACTTCCCCAACCGATGGGCTGCCAAGGCTCTTTGTCCATCGTGCCACGCGCGCGGGGGCGCATGCGCGGGTGATCTCAGCCGGAGCGTGACCGACGCCACGCCCCATGGCCTTACGATGGCGCGGTGCTGGTCAAGTGGATTCGCTGCACCGTGGTGGACCGCCGGGGCTTCGAGCGGGGACAGCGAAAATGGGCGGGGCTTCTGGGGGAGCCGGGATTTCGGGGACAGGGCGGGGGCTGGAGTCGACAGCGACCCGGAGTGGCGCACATCTTCGCCTTCTGGGAGAGCCGTGCCTTCTACGACTCCTTCATGGCGCGTTCGCACGACCGTCTGGCCGCGTCCCAGTCGGGCACGTACAAGGACCAGCAGGTCAAGTTGTTCGAGTACCGGTTCGATGTGAAGACCGGTTTCGAACCGCGGTTCACGGACAGCGACCTGGTCCGGGTGGCGCTCTGCCGTGTGCACGAGGAGCGCGTCGAGCACTTCACGCTGATGCAGGAGAAGGTCTGGAACCCGGCGATGGCCGGCTCGCCGGGCATGATCCGCGGCATGTTCGCGGAGGCCCCGGCGAACGAGTTCATGATCCTGTCGATGTGGCGGTCGGCCGCCGAGCACGGAAAGTACCGCACGGAACGGGTGGAGCGGCTGGCGCTGCGCGCCCAGACGGAGGCCGACATCGCGGCCCTCACGGGGGACATCGTGGAGCTCGAACCGACCTGGATCGTTTGAATATCCAACCCTCGATCAGTGTGACCTGCGCTGTATGAGGCCCATCCGAGTGCTCGATTTTTCGTCACTCGATCTAGGGTTTTGGCATGGCACGACCACGGCGCATCGTCCTTGTCCGGCACGGCGAGTCAACCGGCAATGTCGACGACTCCGTGTACGAGCGGGAACCCGACCACGCGCTGGCCCTGACCGACCGGGGCTGGCGGCAGGCCGAAGAGACCGGAAAGCGCGTCCGGGAGATCTTCGGCCAGGAGCGCGTCAGCGTGTACGTCTCCCCGTACCGCCGCACGCACGAGACCCTCCGCGCCTTCCACCTCGACCCGGACCTCATACGGGTCCGTGAGGAACCCCGGCTGCGCGAGCAGGACTGGGGAAACTGGCAGGACCGCGACGACGTACGAGTGCAGAAGGCGTACCGGGACGCGTACGGGCACTTCTTCTTCCGCTTCCCGCAGGGCGAGTCCGGGGCCGACGTGTACGACCGGGTCGGCGGCTTCCTGGAGAGCCTGTTCCGCAGCTTCGAGGCGCCGGACCATCCGCCCAACGTGCTCCTGGTGACCCATGGACTGGCGATGCGGCTGTTCTGCATGCGCTGGTTCCACTGGACGGTCGCGGACTTCGAGTCGCTCTCCAACCCCGGGAACGCCGAGATGCGGATGCTCGTTCTCGGCGACGACGGCAAGTACACGCTCGACCGGCCCTTCGACCGCTGGCGGGACCCGGAGCCGCACTGGATGAGCGGCTAGGCTGGCCGCGATGACCTCCTCCTCCGATTCCTCGAACCCCGGGCGCCTGGAGCGCGCCCTGTCCAGCCTGCGCGGACTCGCCGTCGGCGACGCGCTCGGCTCGCAGTTCTTCGTTCCGGTGAACTACCCGCTGCTCAAGCGGCGCGAGCTCCCACCGGCCGCGTGGCAGTGGACCGACGACACGGAGATGGCCTGCTCCGTCGTCGCCGTCCTGGCCGCCCACCACCGCATCGACCAGGACGCCCTGGCCCACTCCTTCGCCGCGCATCACGACTTCGACCGGGGCTACGGACCCGCCGTCAACCGTCTGCTCCGGCTTGTCCGGGAGGGCGGCGACTGGCGTGAGCTGGCCGCCGGGCTCTTCAACGGGCAGGGGTCATGGGGCAACGGCGCGGCGATGCGGATCGCGCCCCTGGGCGCCTGGTACGCGGACGATCCGGAGCAGGCCACCCACCAGGCCGAGATCTCGGCCTACCCCACGCACCAGCACCGTGAGGCGGTGGTCGGTGCCATGGCCGTCGCCGCGGCAGCGGCCCTGGCGGCCGCGCCCGGCGGCCCGCCGAGCCCCGCGGCGCTCCTCGATGGCGTCGTCTCCCTCGTCCCCAGGAGCGCTGTCGGCCAGGGGCTGCGGCGTGCCCGCGACATGCTCGACTACGCGGACGCCGGTACTGTCGCGGCCGTACTGGGCTGCGGACGGCGTACGACCGCCCATGACACCGTCCCCTTCGCCCTCTGGTCGGCCGCACGCGCCCTCGGCGACTACGAGACGGCGTTCTGGACGACCGCCCAGGTGGGCGGGGACGTGGACACCACCTGCGCCATCGTGGGCGGTGTGCTCGCGGGCGGCAAGGCGGGAGCGCCGCCGGCCGCGTGGGCGGAGCGGACGGAAGCGCTGCCGGAGTGGGTGCCGCCGGGGACGGGGACCGCTGTCGGCGGGTGACCCGTCGGCATCGGAAGCCCGCCCTCGTCGGGGTTTCAGTGGGGCCGCGTCGCTGTGCATGCCCCGAGTGCGACGGTCCGTGGGATCACGGTGCCCGAGGGCCCTTCGGAAACTCTCCGTGCCCGATGGGAACTCTGCGTGACCGCGAGGCGTTTTCTCGGCATCCGCTCCGCGCTCCGTCCGAGTGCGGACGGCGGGGGGTGAAGTCGGATGCGCTGGGGGAGGGTGTCGATGTCACGGCTCGGGCGGGCTCTTCTGACCCTGTGCGCGGCGCTGTGGGCCGCGGTGCGGATGGCCGGACTTCTGCCCCTGCCGCCTGTCCCCTGGCGGCGGTCCGGCCATCCGCGGCTCCGCGCGGACCCGGTGGGGTCAGCCCATCCCCGGACCGGCCGTGCCGGCGAGGGCTTCGAGGTCGCTCCTGCGGACCTTGATCACCAGCCAGGCGGTGAGCAGGCCGAGCCCGGCCATGACGGCGGCAGGGACGAACGCGGTCGAGATGCCGTGCGCGAGGACCTCGTGCCCCCAGGACGCGGGCAGCTGATGGGTCTTGGCGAACTCCGCCTTCTGCTCGGGCGAGCCGTCGGCGAGGAATTTCGGCAGCTGCTTCTTCGCCTCGTCCTTGCTGGCCGACCCGAAGACCGTGGTCAGGATCGACAGGCCGAGCGAACCGCCCACCTGCTGCATGGCGTTGAGGAGTCCGGACGCCGCTCCGGCTTCGTGCGGGGCGACCCCGGAGACCGCGGTGACGGTCGCCGTCACGAAGTTCAGACCCATACCGAAGCCGAAGACCAGCATGGGCCCCAGCACGCCGCCGAGATACGAGCTGTCGGGCGTGATGAAGGTCTGCCAGACGAGCCCGACGGCCACGAGGGCCGAGCCGGTCATCATGAACGGTTTCGGGCCCAGGGTGGGCAGGAAACGCTGCGACAGCCCGGCGCCGACGGCGATCGCCACCGTCACGGGCAGGAAGGCCAGACCGGCCCTGATCGGGCTGTAGCCCAGCACGTTCTGCACGAACAGGACGATGTAGAAGAACATGCCGAACATCGCCGCGGCCAGGCTCAGCATGATCACGTAGGTGCCGGAGCGGTTGCGGTCGGCGAACATCCGCAGCGGGGTGATGGGCTCCTTCGCCCGGGTCTCGATGAACACGAAGGCCAGCAGGAGCACCACCGCGGCGCTGAACGAGCCGAGGGTCAGACCGTCCCGCCAGCCCTGCTCCGAGGCCCGGATGAAGCCGTACACCAGGGAGGCCATGCCCAGCGTGGACGTCAGTGCCCCCGCGAGGTCGAACCGGCCGGGGTGCCGCTCGGACTCGTTGATGTACTGCGGAGTGAGGGCGGCGATCAACAGGCCGATCGGCACGTTGACGAAGAGCACCCAGCGCCAGTCGAGCCAGTCGGTGAGCATGCCGCCCGCCAGCAGTCCGATGGCGCCACCGCCCGCGGAGACGGCGGCGAACACTCCGAACGCCCGGTTCCGTTCCGGGCCCTCGGGGAACGTCGTGGTGATCAGTGCCAGCGAGGCCGGCGACGCGATCGCGCCACCGATGCCCTGGAGGGAACGGGCGGCCAGCAACTGCCAGGGTTCCTGGGCGAGACCGCCCAGGAGCGAGGCGAAGGTGAACAGCAGGATGCCCGTCATGAACACCCGGCGCCGGCCGAGGATGTCACCGGCTCGTGCGCCGAGCAGCAGCAGGCCGCCGAAGGTGAGCGTGTACGCGCTGACCACCCACGTGAGGTCCGTGGTGCTGAACTTGAGGGCGTCTTGAATGTGCGGGAGCGCGATGTTCACAATCGTCGCATCAAGTACCACCATGAGCTGGCAAGCAGCAATGACGGTGAGCGCGATGCCGGGGTGCCCCTCCCGGCGGGCCGCACCCCGTTTCTGATCCCGTATCAGTTGAGAGGTTGTCACTGTGGATCCCCCACGAAGCCGTTAGTGAACGCTGGCGTTCACTGTCACGTCAACGGTAGTGAGTCCTCGGTAGAGAACGCAAGCGTTCACTTAACTGCGTGTCGTGTGCCCCTTCCCCCTTTGCCGCCGCATGCCGCGCCCCATGTCCTGAAACCCCCACTCCCCTTCGCTCGCTGGAGAAACTCAGATGGTTACCTCGCGCTGGACGGCCGCCCCCGCTCAGGCGGCCTCCCCCCGTCGGCGCGGCGCGGTCCTCGAACGCGCGATCCTGGACGCCGCCTTGGAGCAGCTCGGCACCGTGGGCTGGAACGGCCTCACCATGGAGGGTGTCGCCGCCGGTGCCCAGACCGGGAAGGCGGCGGTCTACCGCCGCTGGCCCTCCAAGGAGGATCTGGTCGCTGATGCGCTGCAGGCAGGTCTGCCACGTTTGGAGGAGGCCCCCGACCTCGGAAGTGTGCGCGAAGATCTGCTGGCCCTGTGCCGGCAGGCCAGGGACGCCATGTTCTCCCGTCCGGGCTTCGCGCTGCGGTCAGTGATTCACGAATGCGATCCGACGCAGGTCGAGCGGTTCCACGGCGTGATCTTCGACGGAGTGGTGGGGCCGACCACCAAGCTGATCGGTGAGATCATCACCCGCGGCATGGAGCGAGGAGAGGTGCGCGCCGACGCGGCCAACGGCTATGTCCTCGACGCCATTCCGGCGATGATGATGTACCGCAACAAAATTTCCGGAAGTGAATGGAGCGACCAGGAACTCGAGGAGATGATCGACCACTTCGTGCTTCCGTTGCTGCTGTCGCGCGACGCGTGAGCCGGCGCCCCGGTGGCTTCGGGGCCGTCCGAGCGGCCGGGGTGTCGCTCGGGGATCGACGCGGCGTACCCTAAGTGCGCCATGCCGTACGAACCACCTACTCACACCGTCGAGCGCTCCCTTCGCGCCACGACCGGAGCGAAGATCATTGCCGGTGTCGACGAGGTGGGTCGCGGCGCCTGGGCCGGGCCCGTCACCGTCTGTGCCGCGGTCACCGGTCTTCGCCGGCCGCCCGAAGGCCTCACCGATTCCAAACTGCTGACCGTCAGGCGGCGTACGGAACTTGCCGAGGTGCTGCGGACGTGGGTCACGGCCTACGCGCTGGGCCATGCCTCGCCGGAGGAGATCGACAGCCTCGGGATGACGGCCGCGCTGCGGCTCGCAGCGGTCCGTGCCCTGGAGACCTTGCCGGTCCGTCCCGACGCGGTCATCCTCGACGGGAAGCACGACTATCTCGGTGCCCCGTGGCAGGTGCGCACGGTCATCAAGGGTGACCGATCGTGTGTGGCCGTCGCGGCGGCCTCGGTGATCGCCAAAGTTCAGCGCGACAAAATGATGGCCGAACTGGGTATCGACCATGCAGACTTCGGATTTGCGGACAACGCCGGGTACCCGTCGCCCGTGCACAAGGCCGCACTGGAGGAGCGGGGCCCCACCCCGTACCACCGGTTGTCGTGGGCGTATCTTGATGCGCTGCCCCAGTGGCGGCACCTCAAGAAGGTCCGCAACTGGGCGGAGGGAAGCGTTCCGGAGATCGAAGGGCAGCTCGGCTTCGATTTCTGACCTTCCGGTCGCACTGTTGTGCCACCCGGTTCACGTGACCTGCACCAACGTTTGATAAATATCAGCTCATGCCTCTCATTCCCGAGGAGCCTCAGATTCACGAGAGTGCCCAGGGTCCCCGCGCTACTCCGGCCAACGGCCGTACCGCGCCGACCCCCCGTCCCGTACCCGGCCCCCGTCCCGCGGCTCCGTCGCGTCCCGGTCGTCCAGGCCCTCCGCGGCCCACGGCGCCGGTGCAGCGCGCGCCGCGTGACGTGGCCAAGCCAGGCCCGTCCGGCCCGGCCGTGTCCGCCGCGGCAGCGGCGGCCCCGCAGATCCAGCTGATCCCGGCCTCCGTCGAGAGTGCTCTCGACGCGGCCGAGGAGGCAGTGGACCTGCTCCTGGAGTCGGGCCGTGCCCCCGGTGAGGTGCTGGTGATCACCACCGGTGCACAGCATCCGTGGGCCGACCACGAGCTCTCCTTCGGCGAAGCCGCCTACTGGGCGCAGCACGACGCGGGCGACGACGTCTTCTACACGGACGCCGCCGTCGCTTCCCGCGCCGCGACCCGCCCCGTGGTCGTCGTCGCCGTCAACGGCGGTTCCGACACCGTCGCCGCCACCGCTCTGCCGCTGGCCCTCTCCCGGGCCGGTGCCCTGCTGATCGTCTGCGGCGACACGCAGCGGATCAACTCGGTGCTGGGCGCGGGCGTCTGAGCCACCTCCGGCGCCTCTGGGACTCCGGAGGTACCGCAGGAGCCGCAGCGGCGTACTGGCACGGTGGTGCCTTCGGCATGCCCGGAGGCCCGGAGCCGGCCGCTGCCCGCCGTGGGACGGCCGCTCGGCAGACGGAGGATCCGGAACGCGGGCACCGGGCCGGATCCGCCGGGTGACCGCGGCGCGGGACATCCGCCGCGCCGCGGAGCGCGACCCGGCTGAGCACGTCGTACGGCATGGTCAGCCTGCCCTGCCCCGCGGTCGGGTGCCCGGCCGGTGCCCCCTCGCGGGGGCCGGAGTTCAGCGGGCGGCCGCGCGGCGCAGCACCTCGGAGACGGCGCCTCCGGTGCGCGGCAACAGCGGCGGGGCCTCCGACAGGGCGAAGGGCTCGGGAGGCGAGTCGGCGTTCGGGCGCCGTCCGCCGCGGCCCTCGCCGAGCACCTGCCAGCCGTCGTGCGTCAGCGTGATGTACGCCCCGCAGCGCAGCCCGTGCAAGGTACAGGCGTCCCGTAGCCCCCACATCCAGGCACCGTCCTCCTCCGTCCAACGCGCGTCCCCCTCGCGGCAGTAGAGCAGTACGGCGGTTCGCACGGGGGTGCGGCGGCGCAGGTCGTGCGGGATGACCCGGCGCAACTGCGCCAGCAGCGCGTTGCGGAACATCCAGCCGTCGGCCGGAGCCGAGCGCCGGGTGAACGAGGCGCTGGCGCACAGCCGTTCTTCCGGGTCGAGGACGGCCACGATCGCCGTGGCCGGCTTGGGACGATGCCGGGCGTGCAACCCGCTGACGACCTCACGAGGGTTGCGCAGCAGCGGTATTCCGGCGTCTGCCCACTCCGCAGGCTCGAGCAGACGGCTGGCGGAAGCGGCGGACGCGGACGTCGACAACGATGCCGCCGAGGACGGAGCGAATCCGAAGGTCACGTTCCTCCCTTCGGCTACGCGCCCACACAGCGGGCGAGATCGGATTCGGGGGACCGCGCACCGCAGTAAGGCCCAACCGGATCACGGGCAAGCCGTGCGGGGAGCGGACCTCAATTCTTCCTGTCGAACTTGAATGCGGCAACGAGCAAATGGGGCCACCGACTGTTATCTGGTGGTGCGTGGCTTATATCCCCACCTAGTGAGGCACTCGGCGGCCCCTGGGACGTTCGAGTACGGCACGCGCGTACGCCGTACCCGGCGCCGTATTCGAACAGTGCCGGGCCGATCAGCCCTGAACGGCCAGGACCAGCGGCAACACCCCGCGCGCCCCGCACCTCCGGAGCAGCCGCGCGGCGACCGCCAGGGTCCAGCCGGTCTCGGTGAAGTCGTCCACCAGCAGCACCGGTCCTTGAGCCTGGGCCAGGGCGGCGGCGAGAGCGGGCGGCACGGTCAACGCACCGTCGAGAGCCTTCAGACGCTGGGCACTGTTGCTGCGCGACATCCGAGGCGCGTCGCCCGCGTACTCCACGGAACCCAGCAGGGGCAGTCTGCCGATCTCCGCGATGCGCGCGCCCAGGGAGCGGACCAGCAGGGGCCTGGAACGTGAGGCGACGGTGACGACACCCACCGGCCGCGGCTGCACACCGGCCGTGCCCGGGGCCCAGCCGCCAGGACCCTTCGCCCAGTCGGCCAGCACCTCCACCACGGCACGGGCGACATCGTCCGGCACCGGCGCGTCCGGGGCCTGCGGCGCGAGCAGCGGCCGTAGCCGATTGCCCCAGCCGATGTCCGACAACCGCCCCAGGGCCCGCCCCGCCGACCCCTGTTCACCGGCCGGAATGCGCCCCTTGAGATCGATGCCGATCGCCGGCAGGCCGGTCGGCCACATCCGGCGCGGCTCCACCTCGACGCCCGCGCGCCCCAGATCGACCCGCGCCGCGTCCACCGCGGCCGAGGAGGTGTCCGCCATGAAACGCGGCCGCGTGCAGTTGTCGCAGCGACCGCAGGGCTTCGCACCTTCGTCGTCCAGCTGACGCTGCAGGAACTCCATCCGGCAGTCGGTCGTGGCCGCGTACTCGCGCATCGCCTGCTGCTCGGCCGTGCGCTGCCGCGCCACCCAGTCGTACCGCTCCGCGTCGTACGTCCACGGCTGTCCGGTCGCGATCCAGCCGCCCTTGACCCGCTTGACCGCGCCGTCCACGTCGAGGACCTTCAGCATGGTCTCCAGCCGGGAGCGGCGCAGCTCCACCAGCGGCTCCAACGCGGGCAGCGACACAGCGCCGTCGGCGCGGGAGAGGACGTCCAGGGTGCGGCGCACCAGGTCCTCCGACGGGAAGGCGAGGGAGGCGAAGTAGGCCCAGATCGCCTCGTCCTCCCGGCCCGGCAGCAGCAGCACCTCGGCGTGTTCCACACCACGCCCCGCACGGCCCACCTGCTGGTAGTAGGCGATGGGGGAGGAGGGCGAGCCCAGATGCACCACGAACCCGAGGTCGGGCTTGTCGAAACCCATGCCGAGGGCCGAGGTGGCGATCAGCGCCTTGACCCGGTTGCCGAGCAGATCGTCCTCGGCCTGCTGCCGGTCGGCGTTCTCCGTCTTCCCCGTGTACGACGTCACGGTGTGGCCGCGCTGCCGCAGGAAGGCGGTGACCTCCTCGGCCGCGGCCACGGTGAGCGTGTAGACGATGCCGGAACCCGGCAGCTCGTCCAGGTGGTCCGCGAGCCAGGCCATCCGGTGCGCGGCGTCCGGCAGCCGCAGCACACTCAGACTGAGGCTCTCCCGGTCCAGCGGGCCGCGCAGCACCAGCGCGTCCGAGGTGCCGCCGGTGCCGAGCTGCTCGGCCACGTCTGCGGTCACGCGCGCGTTGGCCGTCGCGGTGGTCGCCAGCACCGGCACCCCCGGCGGCAGGTCGGCCAGCATGGTGCGCAGCCGTCGGTAGTCGGGCCGGAAGTCATGTCCCCAGTCGGAGATGCAGTGGGCCTCGTCCACCACCAGCAGTCCCGTCGCCGCGGCCAGCTTGGGCAGGACCTGGTCGCGGAAGTCGGGGTTGTTGAGGCGCTCCGGGGACACCAGGAGGACATCGACCTCCCCGGCCGTGATCTCCGCCTGGATCCCGTCCCAGTCCTCGGTGTTGGACGAGTTGATGGTGCGGGCGTGGATACCGGCCCGGGCCGCGGCCTCCACCTGGTTGCGCATGAGCGCGAGCAGCGGGGAGACGATGACGGTCGGGCCGCTGCCCGTGGCCCGCAGCAGTGAGGTCGCCACGAAATACACCGCGGACTTGCCCCAGCCCGTCCGCTGGACGACCAGGGCCCGGTGCCGGTCGGCGACCAGCGCCTCGATCGCCCGCCACTGGTCCTCGCGCAGCCGGGCCGTGCCCGTAGCGTCCCCGACGAGACGGGCGAGGACGGCGTCGGCCCGCGCCCGCAGATCCGCGTTGTTCGTGTGCTCCATGCGTCCCATACAACAGGACGGGACCGACAGCCGGGCGGGCTGTGGACGAGGCGGACGGCTTTGGCGTGTCCCTGATTCGACTTATCCACATTCGACTTATCCACAGGCCCAAGCGGAATCACAAGATCCGCGAGATCGTCGGCGCATGACGAATCACAGCGAAACCACCGGACCCTCCGAAAACGGCGATGTCACGGGCGGTGCGAAACCTCTCGGACGGTCCGCCCACGACACCCAGATCACCCTGCGCACCCCGGCCGAACTGGCCGACGCGCTGCCCTATCTGCTCGGGTACCGCCCCGAGGACAGCATCGTGCTGGTGGCCCTGCACGACCGGGGCGGCCGCGGCCGCTTCGGCGGACGGGCCCGGCTCGGCATCCCCGCGAACGAGGACGACTGGGAGGCGGCCGCACGCCAGCTGGCCCAGGGCCTGATGACCGGCGGCGCGCGCCGAGGAGCGCGGCCCGAGCAGATGGTCGCCTACGTCTGCCAGGAACCGGCGCCCGGCGAATCGGGCCGGGACGTCATGCACCGGCTCGCACCGCTGACCCACCTGCTGCGCACCGAGTGCGGCCGCCTCGACGTGCCCGTGATCGAGGCACTGTGCATCTCGGACGGCCGCTACTGGTCGTACTGCTGCCCGACCCAGGAGTGCTGTCCGCCCGACGGCGCCCCCATGGGCCTGCCCGGCACCTCCGTGCTCGCGGCCGCCGCCACCTACGCCGGGATCCAGGTGCGCGGCACCCTGCGCGAGCTGCGGGTCAGGCTGCTGCCCTGGGAGACCGGCGCCGTGCCGGCACAGGAGGCCGCCCTGGACAGCGCCGGAATGGCACTGGTGCCCCGCATCCTCGACGACACCTTCCGCGCGGAAGTGGCCGAGGAGACCCTGGCCCTCGCCGGGCGGATCATGAGCCGGTACGCAGCGGCCACCCCGGTGTCCGGCACCCACCAGGCGGACCTCCGCGACGACGACCTGCTCGCCCACGACGAGGCCGCGGCGCTGATCCTCGGGCTCCAGGACCGTACGACCCGCGACCGCGCGGCCGCCTGGATGGAAGGCGACGAAGCCGGACCGGCCCTGCGTCTGTGGCGCGCCCTGGCCCGCCGCTGCGTCGGCCCGTACGGCGAGCACGCCGCCGCTCCCTTGACGCTGGCCGGCTGGGTCGCCTGGTCGACCGGTGACGACCTGGAGGCACGCGAGGCCTTGGCGATGGCTCTGGGCGCGGACTCCGACTATCTCTTCGCCCGCCTGTTGCACCAGGCCTGCAACGAGGGACTGGACCCGGAGTCGATCCGGCGCTGCCTGCGTAGGGAACGCGCGGGCGGGGGTGCGGTGGACAGCACGGCAGCGGCCGATGACACCGGTCCGGTGGATCCGGACGCCGATCCGGACGCCGGTCGTGCGCCGGCCGCCGCGTCCGGGACCCGCCGACGGCGCCGTCCGCGCACCGGAGACAGTGCCGACGACCGACCGCCGAGGCCGGAAAGCACCCGCCCGCGGCCGACGACCGGCCACACCCGCCCCGGTTCGCCCAGGCCGGGCGGCGGCACGCGCACGCGTACGGCGGAGCGGAGCGACACCCGAAGCGAGCGAACTGCGCAGGAGGGCACACGGACCGCGAACGGACCCAGCGAGGGGGATGAATGAACATGGGCCGGCCATGGGCGGCACACGGACGGACGTGGGTCGGCGCCGTCCGCCGCTGGGCACGGAAACTCATCGGGCGGGAGCGGAGCCCTGACCGCCCGCCGTCCGGGCGGCCTCGGCTCGGCCCGTCGCTCGCCGGTGCCCGAGGGCGCGGGCCGGCCGTCCCGGACGACGCCACCCCGCACCGCCACACGGTCAGGTTTGGCAGGCCGGGGCGTGACCAGGAGGAGCCCTTCCCCGTTCACCTGAGTGGCGGAACGCCTGGACGGGCCGTACCGCCGCCCGGCCCCTGTCCCTCCGGAGCCCTCCGTCCGGCGCCCAGCACATCCCAGGCGCACCGAGCGAAGAAGCCTCACCATGCATCAGCCGACTCCGCCCTCCACCGCCGACGACAACCGCCGACTCCGGGACGGCCCGCCCTGGCTCCCGGCGGCGGACGGCGCCTCGGGACAGCCACGCGCCCGCACACCCCGGCCCACGCCCGCACGCCCGGCTCCCGGCACCCCCGGCCCGGGGAACTCCGGCGGGCTGCCGCCCACGCACACCGCCCTGATCTGCGTCGCGCTGCCCGGCCTCGCCATCTCCACGGAGCAGGGCCAGCTGTCCGGGCGTGGCCTGGAAGGGTTCTACCGTGCGGGCCGGCGGGTGCTCGCGCGCTGTCAGGTCCGTGTCGCCGGACGCGAACCGCTCCCAGTGCAGGCCCGGATGACGGGGGCGGACTCCGCTCGCTTCGTGGGCACGCTACGGGCCTCCCCGGTGGCGGGCCCGGATCCGGACGTCGTCGTGGAACGGACCCGGCACGCCGACGGCACCGAGCGGATCACCCTCCGCAGTTCCGCGCTCCACCCCTTGCGACTGCCGCTGGAGGTGGCCCTCGGTACGGACCTCGCGGACCTGAGTGCCATCGCCTCCGGCATCCCGGGCCCCGAACTCCCGGCCAGCGTCCACGACTCCGGCATCCGCTGGGCCACCCCCACCGGCAACTCCTCGGTCACGGCGGACCCGCCACCCGCAGACGCACTGGCCTCCGCCGGACTGCTGCGCTGGGAGTTCGAACTGCCCCCGGGCGGCACGGCGAGCGTGGAACTGCGGGTGCGCCCGGACGGCACGGGCCCCCTGCGCGCCGTGGGACGCGCCGCCACCAGCCCACTGGCACCGGCCAGGGCCGCGGGGGACGACCCGAGGGTTCCGGCACTGCTCAGGACGAGCATCGACGACCTCCAGGCGTTGCTGCTCCGCGACCCGGCGCACCCCTCCGACACCTACCTGGCGGCCGGGGCGCCCTGGCGCTGCGGGCTGGCTCCGGCCGACGCGCTCGCCGCCGCCCGGATGACCCTGCCCCTCGGCACCCGCCTGGCCGCCGGCACCCTGCGTACCCTGGCCCGCACCCAACTCCGCGGCCCGCGGCCGCAGGCCGGCCTGATCCCCGGCCCGCGCCGCGACGCCGGAGCACACCTGCCACCGGGCTGCACGGGTACGGAGGCCACCCTGCTCTTCCCCGTCCTGCTGGCCGAGGCCCGCCGCTGGGGGCTCCCGGAACAGGAGACGCGGGAGCTGCTGCCCGCCGCCGAGCGCTGCCTGGCCTGGCTGCGGGCCACAGTGGGCGACCACACCTACCTCTGCGACCCGCAGCCCGGCGGCCCCGCGCGCAGCGAGACCCAGGCCCACGCCCACCGTGCGGCCCTGCTCGGCGCCGACCTGCTCGACGCGTACGACCGACCCGGCGGTGCCGGGCTGCGGCAGTGGGCAGGCGAGTTGAGGAAGGCGTTTCAGGCGGACTTCTGGGTCGAGGACCGAGGCGGCGGGCGGCCGGCGGCGGCACTGAACCCGGACGGCCGCCCCCTGACCCATCTCGGCGCCACCGCCGTCCACCTTCTCGACACCGGCCTTCTCGGCGCGGGCGGACCGGCCGTCGGCCTGCTCGACAAGGTGCAGACCGAGCAACTCGCCCGGCTGCTCGGCAGCCCGGCCATGGACTCCGGCTGGGGGCTGCGCGGGCTGGGAGCGAAGGAGGGGGGACACAATCCGTTCGGCCACCGGACCGGGGCCGTGCGGGTCCAGGAGACGGCGCTCGCCGTCGCCGGGCTGGCCGCGGCGGGCTACGAGAAGGAGGCGGGTGGGCTGCTGCGCGGCCTGCTTGCGGCGTCCGAGCACTTCGGCCACCGGTTGCCCGAGATGTTCGCGGGTGAGCAGCGTTCCGACGGGAGTGCTCCCCTTCCGCACCCCGCGGCCTGCCGTCCGGCGGCCACGGCGGCAGCCTCCGGGATCCTGCTCCTCACCACGCTCGCCGGCATCCGCCCCGACACCCCGGCCGGGACCGTCACCCTCCGTCCCGTTCACAGCGCACCGCTGGGTGAACTCGGTCTGACCGGACTGCGGGTCGCCGGTGCGCCCTTCTCGGTGCGGGTCAGCCGGCTCGGTCTGGCCATGGTCGAGGAGGCCGCGGACGGCCTGCAGTTGGGGGTGTGACCAGCCGGCACGGAGCGGGTGACCCGGCGCGACCCGACGGCCACGACGAAAGGGTGACCGACCGCGCGTCGCATGCCGCAACGAACCGCGGGGTGCATACCGGAGCGAAGTGGATCAGGCGTGGAAGCGAGCGACGAAGGGAGTGTTTATCGTCAGGCAGACGACTATGATCACCGCATGCCCTACGACCCGTCAGCCTTTCCGCCCTTCGCCGTCACCGTGGACCTGGTCGTGCTGACCGTGCGCCGCCATGCCCTGTGCGCGCTGGCGGTCCGCAGAGGCGAGCCGCCGTTCCAGGGGCGCTGGGCGCTGCCGGGCGGCTTCGTACGGGCCGACGAGGATCTTTCCCAGGCGGCGGCGCGGGAACTCTCGGAGGAGACCGGGCTGCGCGCCCACGACCCCGATGCCCCCGCCCAGGACGGCGGAGCCCATCTGGAACAGCTGGGGACCTACGGTGACCCCAAGCGCGACCCCCGGATGCGTGTGGTCAGTGTCGCCCACCTCGCCCTCGCTCCCGACCTCCCCGCGCCGCGCGCGGGCGGTGACGCGAGCAACGCGCGCTGGGCCCCGGTCGAGGAACTGCTCGCGCAGGGCGGCTACGGCCGGGACGGCGAGCCTGTCGCGCCACTCGCCTTCGACCACGCCCAGATTCTCTCCGACGGCGTGGAACGGGCCCGCTCCAAGATCGAGTACTCGTCCCTGGCCACCGCGTTCTGCACGCCCGAGTTCACCGTCGGCGAGCTGCGCCGGGTCTACGAGGCGGTGTGGGGCGTGGCGCTCGACCCGCGCAACTTCCATCGCAAGGTGACCGGAACCCCTGGCTTCCTCGTCCCCACCGGTGGCACGACCACCCGCCAGGGCGGCCGCCCGGCCCAGCTCTTCCGTGCCGGCGGTGCGACTCTGCTCAACCCGCCGATGCTGCGGCCCGAGGTGTGACCGCCCGACAGTGCGAACCCTGACAGAGGCGAAGTGTTCTATACCGGGAAAACCGGGCATTCCGCGCTATCTTCCCTAAGGTGATCCAGGCCTTCGGACTGACCAGCAACCCCCGCAAGGCGCACCCGCCCGCCGTCGACGACGTGACCTTCGAAGCGCGCGCGGGATGCGTCACCGCACTCCTCGGCGCGACAGGCGCGGGCAAGACCACGGCGCTCAGACTGATGCTCGAACTCCAACAGGGCCGTGGACTCACCTACTTCAGGGGCCGCCCCCTCCATCGCATCGCCCACCCTTCGCACGAGGTCGGCGTGGTCCTCGGCGATGTCCCCGGCCACCCGTCCCGCACCGTGCGCGGCCATCTGCGCATGCTGTGCGCGGCGACCGGAGTCCCGGCCCGGCGCGCAGACGAAGTGCTGGACGCCGTCGGTCTCGTCAGCCTGGGCGAGGAACGCCTGGGCACACTGTCACGTGGCATGGACCGCCGTCTCGGCCTGGCCTGCGCCCTGCTCCCCGACCCGCACACCCTCGTCCTGGACGAACCCGCGGACGGTCTTTCCACCCGTGAGACCCGTTGGCTGCACGCCATGCTCCGGGCGCATGCCGCCCAGGGCGGCACGGTGCTGTTCACCACCGCCGAACCCAAGGAGGCGGCCCGCACGACCGACCGGGTCGTCACCCTGGAGCGTGGCAGGCTCGTCGCGGACCAGGCGGCCGCCGAGTTCGCCCGCACCCGGCTGCGACCCCGCGTGGCCGTCCGCAGCCCCCATGCCGCCCGGCTCGCCGCCGTCCTCACGAAGGAAGCCCGCACCGGTCAGCGCTCCGTGGAAGTGGTGCAGGAAGACGGCAACCGCCTTTCGGTCTACGGCAGTACGACCGCGGAGGTCGGCGAGATCGCGTTCCGCAACGGCATCCTGGTCCACCAACTCGCGGACGAGACCGGCGACATGGGTCCGGGCGCCGGAACGGAGCCGCCGACGGGCGAGGCGCCGGAGGCCGTACGGCTGCGGCGTGGTGAGGGTGAGGACGAGCGGATCGCGGCGGGCGGAACCCGAAGGACGTCCGACCGGCGACGCGCCGACGACACGCCCGGCACCGACCGGCGGGACGTGTCTGGCGCGGATCGACTTCAGGACGCGGGCGGTTCCCCGGTGACCCCACAACCACGGGCCTCGGCCGCTCCGCGACCGGTGAGTCAAGCGCTCGACACCACCGTAGGGGAGCCAGGCCCTGGCCGGCCGTCGACCGACACGGAGCCGTCGGCCACGGCCGAACTGCAGCCGTCGGCGTCCGCCGGGGAGCTCGCCGACGGCCACGCGGCCATGCCCAAGTCCTCGCACGCGGAACCTCCCGCCCGCACCCTGCCCGCCGAACCTCCCGCCCGCACTCTTCCCGCCGAAGTCCCGGCCGCCGCGCTCTCCGCCCGGCCGTCGACCGTCGCCGCAAGCGCCCGGACGTCAGCCTCCACCGCATCCTCACCGCGGCATGCACCGGCCACCTTCCCGGAACCGCCGCCCCACGCCACATCCCCGGAACCGGTGTCCGCCACCGCTACCGCCACAGTCCCCGCCCAGCCGCCAACCCCCGCCGCATCCGCCCAGCCGCCGGCCCGCGCCGTATCCGGCGCCCCCTCCGCCCCCTCCGCCCTCGGCTCCTCCGCCACCCCCGCCGTACCCGCCGAAGCCCCCACCGCCCGGCCCCCTGCCAAGCAGCCGCAGCCGCAGCCACGGCCACAACCGCAGTCGCAGGCCCCTGAGCCCCACTTCACCCTCGACGACCCCGCCCCCTCCCCGGACGGTCCCGCTCGCTGTCCCGAGGCCGCCGCTCCGGACGGGTTGTCCGTCCTTCCCCCCGCCATCTCGGTCCGCCCCGCCCCCAGCCCCCTGCGCCCCCTGCGGTACGAACTCCGCCGCGCCGCCGGGATCGGTGCCGGCTTTCTCACCTGCGGTGTCGTACTGCTGGTGTCCGCCCTCACCGCCTTCCTGCTCGCGCGGCTCGGGCACACCCCCCAGGCCCGGTTGTTCGCGGCCTGGCCGCGGGAACTGCCGTTGCCCCCCGCGGCGCTCGGCGCCGGGCTGCTAGGGGCGCTTTCCTTCGGCGACGAGTTCCGCCACCCCGCGCTGGCGGCGGACCGCGGCACCGTGCCCCGCCGGCTGGGGCTGCTCACCGCGAAACTCCTGGTCTCCGGGGCCACCGCGGTGCTGCTCTCGTTCCTCACCCTGGGCTGCGACGCCGAAATGCTCTATCTCGTCTACGGTCGGGAGCTCGCGCAGGTTCCCACCGACTGGCTTTCGCTCACCGCCGGCTGGTTCGGACTGGTCGTCGGCTGTGCCTGGGCCGGTGTGCTGGCCGCGGGTGTCTTCCGTTCCACCACGGCCGGTCTCGCCGCGGTGCTCGCTGTACCCGTGCTCGTGGTACCCGTCGTACACAAGGCGCTACAGGGGCCAGGTGTGCGGATGGCCGCCGGATTCCCGATGCGGATGCGGGAGACGTTTCTGATGCAGTGGCCCTTCGGGGGAGAGCGCTATCTGATCGGAGCGGCCCGGGTGCTCGCCCAACCCGTGGGCGGGGCACTGGCGTTGTCGCTGACCGCGCTGCTCTGCGCGTATCTGTTCACCACCCTGCGGGCCAGAGTCGGATGACCACGGACCGGGCGCTTCCGATCCAGCCGTGTGCACAACTCCCCGCAGAAAGGCCATTTCTTTCCGATAAGGCGTCAATTGCGACGGCGTGAGCGATCACCCTTTCGTGTGCTTTTCACCAAAGACCTCAAGGGAGTTGGAGGCAGCGCCGACAAAGGTTCCGTGAGTACCCTTGCGCACACCATGATGACCGCCGCCCGCTCCGCAGACTCTGGTCTGGTCGGCCCGGGCGAACTCGACCGCTACCCCTACGCGGAGGGCCCTGTCACCGATCGCGTCGGCGTCCCCTCCTGGGAGGGCGCGGACCCGGAGCTGGGCCGTGTGGGCCGGCGTGCCGCGGGCAGCCGCGGCCGTGGACTGCACGGTCAACTCGTCCAGCAGCTGGGCCAGATGATCGTCTCCGGAGACCTGGGCGCGGACCGCCCGCTGGTACCCGAGGAGATCGGCCAGCGGTTCGAGGTCTCCCGCACCGTCGTCCGCGAGTCTCTCCGGGTCCTGGAGGCCAAGGGCCTGGTCAGCGCCCGCCCGAACGTCGGCACGCGGGTACGTCCCGTCAGTGACTGGAACCTCCTCGACCCGGACATCATCGAGTGGCGGGCCTTCGGGCCGCAGCGCGACGACCAGCGCCGTGAGCTCAGCGAGCTGCGCTGGACGATCGAGCCGCTCGCCGCCCGCCTCGCCGCCGGGCACGGGCGCGAGGATGTCCAGCAGCGCCTGTGCGACATGGTCGAGATCATGAGCCACGCCATGGCGCAGGGCGACGCACTGACGTTCTCGCGCGCCGACGCCGAGTTCCACTCGCTGCTCATCCAGATCGCGGGCAACCGCATGCTGGAGCACCTCTCCGGCATCGTGTCGGCGGCCCTCCAGGTCTCCGGCGGCCCGGTCACCGGCTGTGACCGGCCGAACGAGACCTCCCTGGCCCAGCACGCGCGGATCGTCGACGCGCTCGGTACCGGCGACGGCACGGCGGCCGAGTCGGCCATGCGTCAACTGCTCACCGTCCACCCCGAGGTGGAGCGCGTGGTGCCCGCCCCGCGCGAGCACTGACCCGCGTCGAGAGCGATGTGCCCGGTGAGTGCCGCGTTCTCGGAGTGTCGTCGGCCCGGGAATCCGCTTCCGTCGGACCCCGCCGGATCCCTCAGGGCTCCGGCGGGGCCCGGCGGCACGGCGGGGGAGTGCGGCGACCGGGTCGTACGGCAGGCTCCGCGGCAGCCGGCTGATGTGTCCGCAGTGGCGGAACCGAGTGTCCGGAGCCGTCGTACGGGGTACTCGGAGTGGTTGTACGACGGGCCGCGTGGCGGCCCGAACGGCCGGAGAGATCATCTAGGACAGCTTCTGCCCGCGTCTGACCGTTTTTGAGCGCTTACGGGGTGTGACTCGGGCCACGTAGATTGGGCGTAACGCTCTTGCGAACAACGCGATGACCTAAGAGGTGACAGCCGCGGAGGGAATACGGACGCCATTCATGGCGCTGTCCATCTCCCCGGCCCCCGCCCGCGCCGTCGGCCCATCCCCAAGCCGGCGGTCGGCTCCAGTCCGTCCCGGACGGGGCCGGAAGCCGTTTTTCAACGTTCCGAGAGGTTGTTCGTGTCGGCCAGCACATCCCGTACGCTCCCGCCGGAGATCGCCGAGTCCGTCTCTGTCATGGCTCTCATTGAGCGGGGAAAGGCTGAGGGGCAGATCGCCGGCGACGATGTGCGTCGGGCCTTCGAAGCTGACCAGATTCCGGCCACTCAGTGGAAGAACGTACTGCGCAGCCTCAACCAGATCCTTGAGGAAGAGGGTGTGACGCTGATGGTCAGTGCCGCGGAGCCCAAGCGCACCCGAAAGAGCGTCGCAGCGAAGAGTCCGGCCAAGCGCACCGCCACCAAGACGGTCGCGGCCAAGACGGTGACCACCAGGAAGGCCACTGCCACGGCCGCTCCGGCCGTGTCCCCCGCCGTGGCCGACGATCCGGCCGACGAGGCGGCGCCCGCCAAGAGGGCCGTCGCCAAGAAGGCCCCCACCGCCAAGAAGGCGGCCGCGAAGAAGACCGCGACCGCCGCCAAGAAGACGGTGGCCAAGAAGACCGCCGCCAACAAGGACGACGCCGAGATTCTCGAGGACGAGGTTCTCGAGGAGGCCAAGGCCGGCTCCGAGGAGCCCGAGGGCACCGAGAGCGCGGGCTTCGTCCTGTCCGACGAGGACGAGGACGACGCGCCGGCGCAGCAGGTCGCCGCGGCCGGTGCCACCGCCGACCCGGTCAAGGACTACCTCAAGCAGATCGGCAAGGTCCCGCTGCTCAACGCCGAGCAGGAGGTCGAGCTCGCCAAGCGCATCGAGGCCGGTCTGTTCGCCGAGGACAAGCTGGCCAACGCCGACAAGCTCGCCCCGAAGCTCAAGCGCGAGCTGGAGATCATCGCCGAGGACGGCCGCCGCGCCAAGAACCACCTCCTGGAGGCCAACCTCCGTCTGGTGGTCTCCCTGGCCAAGCGCTACACCGGCCGCGGCATGCTCTTCCTGGACCTCATCCAGGAGGGCAACCTCGGTCTGATCCGCGCGGTCGAGAAGTTCGACTACACCAAGGGTTACAAGTTCTCCACGTACGCCACCTGGTGGATCCGGCAGGCCATCACCCGCGCCATGGCCGACCAGGCCCGCACCATCCGTATCCCGGTGCACATGGTCGAGGTCATCAACAAGCTCGCGCGCGTGCAGCGCCAGATGCTCCAGGACCTGGGCCGCGAGCCCACCCCGGAGGAGCTGGCCAAGGAACTCGACATGACCCCGGAGAAGGTCATCGAGGTCCAGAAGTACGGCCGTGAGCCCATCTCCCTGCACACCCCGCTGGGCGAGGACGGCGACAGCGAGTTCGGTGACCTCATCGAGGACTCCGAGGCCGTCGTGCCCGCCGACGCCGTCAGCTTCACGCTCCTCCAGGAGCAGCTGCACTCGGTGCTGGACACCCTGTCCGAGCGCGAGGCAGGCGTCGTCTCCATGCGGTTCGGTCTCACCGACGGTCAGCCGAAGACCCTCGACGAGATCGGCAAGGTGTACGGCGTCACGCGCGAGCGGATCCGCCAGATCGAGTCCAAGACCATGTCGAAGCTGCGCCACCCGTCGCGTTCCCAGGTGCTGCGCGACTACCTCGACTAGGTCGCGGTCGTACGACGTCGAAGGGCCGGTCTCCCCGCGGGGAGACCGGCCCTTCGTGCTGCGGGCCGCGGCACTCTGGATGACTCTGGGTGTCCCAGTACCACCCAGAGTGAGGAGCGTGCATGCGCCGTCCCTTTGCCCCGATGCTGATCCGGCCGCTGATCCTGGCGGCCGTCGCTGCAGTCATACCGCTGGCCGGCCCGCCTCCGGCGGCCGCTGACAGCGTTGTCGTGGGCGGCTTCCCCGTCGACGTCTCACAGGCTCCCTGGACGGTCGCCCTGTCCAGCCGTGACCGGTTCGGAGGTACGCGGGCCGGCCAGTTCTGCGGCGGGGTGGCGATCGGCCGCACCACGGTACTGACCGCGGCCCACTGCCTGGCCGACGAGGTGATCGGCGGGCCGTCCGACCGGGTGCGCGACCTCAAGGTCATCGCGGGCCGCACGGATCTGCTCTCGGCCGACGGCCAGGAGATCCCTGTGACCGTCGCCCGGATCAACCCGCACTACGACGCCGAGGCGAACACGGGCGACTTCGCGGTCCTCACCCTCGCCCGACCGCTGCCGGCCGGCGCGGTCGTCAAGATGGCCGCCAAGGGGGACGCCGGCTACAAGCCCGGCACCACCGCCCAGGTCACAGGATGGGGCGACGTCACAGGCGGTGGCGACTACTCGCGCCGGCTGTACGCGGCACGCGTCCATGTACTGCCCGACGAGATGTGCCGGCAGGCCTATCCGGGCGGCGCCGACGGCACCTACCGGGCGGACTCCATGGTGTGCGCCGGGGAGGCCGTGGGCGGTCCCGACGCCTGCCAGGGTGACAGCGGGGGGCCGCTGGTCGCCGGGGGGCGGCTGATCGGACTCGTGTCGTGGGGCAGCGGCTGCGGACGCCCGGGGAGCCCCGGCGTCTACACGCGCGTCTCCGAGGCCGTGAAGGCCCTGGGCCCCGGCGGTGCCCTCGACGGGTCACGCCGGCCTCACAAGGCCTCCTGAGGGCCGCTGCGCCGGTACGACGACGGGCGGCCGCTCCCCTGAAAGGAGTGGCCGCCCGTTCACCGGCCTGTGCCGGGGCTGGCTCGTCGTGGATGCGAGAGGTCAGCGCTCATCTTCGGAGGCGGTGGCAGGAACGGTCGTCAGCCGCTCCGTCTCGTCCTGTATCTCAGCGGCGATCTTCTTGAGTTCCGGCTCGAACTTGCGACCGTGGTGGGCGCAGAAGAGCAGTTCTCCGCCGCTGAGCAGCACGACGCGCAGGTATGCCTGGGCGCCGCAGCGGTCGCAGCGATCGGCGGCCGTCAGGTGGCTCGCGGGGGTCAGAACAGTAGTCACGTCGCCTCTTCTCTAGCTCGACGAGCTGTCGTACCAGGGTCAACATCCAACCAGCCCGAAAACGTTCCCGCTCGGGGCTTCTCCTCGAAAAAAAATCTTTCGAGGTGGCCGTCTGCTGCCGGTTGGCGGCGAATGTGCCGTATTGCGTGTCTTAGGTGCTTACGGGTTCGCGCGGTTCATCGGTCTCATCCTCCCGGCCGGGTTGCCGGTTGTTTGTGAGGACGTGCCCGGAGCCTAAATGGTTCATGCCTCGAAGGGAACGTGATATGTACTTCACTCCATCGAGGGATCGAACACCCATGCGACGCTGGACTAGTGTGAGTTCACGACGAGGGTGGCGTTACAACGGCTCTACCAGGCCTCGGTACCCTCTGAGCGGCGACCGAAGCCGGCCCCTTACCCAAAAGGGGCCCCACTGAAATTCAGCGAGGAGCGAACCGCGTGACCGCCGATACGTCCGTGCCGTCCACTGCGCTGCTGGCAGGAGCAGACCGGGACGGCTCCAACTACACCGCGCGGCACCTGCTCGTTCTTGAGGGCCTCGAAGCCGTGCGCAAGCGCCCCGGTATGTACATCGGGTCGACCGACAGCCGTGGCCTGATGCACTGCCTGTGGGAGATCATCGACAACGCCGTGGACGAGGCCCTCGGCGGCTACTGCGACCACATCGAGGTCATCCTCCACGACGACGGGTCCGTCGAGGTGCGGGACAACGGCCGCGGTATCCCCGTGGACGTCGAGCCCAAGACGGGCCTGTCCGGCGTCGAGGTCGTCATGACCAAGCTGCACGCCGGCGGCAAGTTCGGCGGCGGCTCCTACGCGGCCTCCGGCGGCCTGCACGGCGTCGGCGCCTCCGTGGTCAACGCGCTCTCCGCGCGTCTCGACGTCGAGGTCGACCGTGGTGGCAACGTGCACGCCATCAGCTTCCGCCGCGGTGTGCCGGGGGCCTTCACCGGCGTCGGGCCGGACGGCAAGTTCGAGGCCGGGAGCGGGCTGCGCAAGACGAAGCGGGTGCCCAAGACGCGCACCGGCACGCGCGTGCGCTACTGGGCCGACCGCCAGATCTTCCTCAAGGACGCCAAGCTCTCCCTGGACACGCTCCACCAGCGCGCCCGCCAGACCGCGTTCCTGGTGCCCGGTCTGACCATCGTCGTCCGGGACGAGTACGGCCTGGGCGAGGGCGGCAGCAAGGGCGAGGAGTCGTTCCGTTTCGACGGCGGCATCAGCGAGTTCTGCGAGTACCTGGCCACCGACAAGCCGGTCTGCGATGTCCTCCGCTTCTCCGGCCAGGGCACCTTCAAGGAGACCGTCCCGGTCCTGGACGAGCACGGCCAGATGACCCCCACCGAGGTCACCCGCGAACTCGGCGTCGACGTCGCGATGCGCTGGGGCACCGGTTACGACGTGACCCTGAAGTCGTTCGTCAACATCATCGCCACGCCCAAGGGCGGCACCCATGTGGCCGGCTTCGAGCAGGCCGTCCGCGAGACCCTCAACGAGGTGCTGCGCGCCAAGAAGCTGCTGCGTGTCGCCGAGGACGACATCGTCAAGGACGACGCCCTGGAGGGCCTGACCGTCGTTGTCACCGTCCGTCTCGCCGAGCCGCAGTTCGAGGGCCAGACCAAGGAGGTCCTCGGCACCTCGGCGGCCCGCCGGATCGTGAACAACGTGATCTCCAAGGAACTGAAGGCGTTCCTGACCTCCACCAAGCGGGACGCCGCCGCCCAGGCCCGGGTGGTCATGGAGAAGGTGGTCGCCGCCGCGCGGACGCGCATCGCGGCCCGCCAGCACAAGGACGCGCAGCGCCGGAAGACGGCCCTGGAGTCCTCGTCCCTGCCGGCCAAGCTCGCCGACTGCCGCAGCGACGACGTCGAGCGCAGTGAGCTCTTCATCGTCGAGGGAGACTCCGCGCTCGGTACGGCGAAGCTCGCCCGGAACTCCGAGTTCCAGGCGCTGCTGCCGATCCGGGGCAAGATCCTCAACGTGCAGCGGTCCTCCGTGACGGACATGCTCAAGAACGCCGAGTGCGGCGCGATCATCCAGGTCATAGGGGCGGGCTCGGGCCGCACCTTCGACATCGACGCGGCCCGCTACGGCAAGATCATCATGATGACCGACGCCGACGTCGACGGCTCTCACATCCGCTGCCTGCTGCTGACGCTGTTCCAGCGCTACATGCGGCCCATGGTCGAGGCCGGCCGGGTCTTCGCGGCGGTGCCGCCGCTGCACCGGATCGAGATCACCCAGCCCAAGAAGGGCCAGGACAAGTACGTGTACACGTACTCGGACCGCGAGCTGCGCGACAAGCTCATGGAGTTCCAGAGCAAGGGCGTCCGGTACAAGGACTCCATCCAGCGCTACAAGGGTCTCGGCGAGATGGACGCCGACCAGCTGGCCGAGACGACGATGGACCCGCGCCACCGCACGCTGCGCCGGATCAACCTCTCCGACCTGGAGGCGGCGGAGCAGGTCTTCGATCTCCTGATGGGGAACGACGTGGCTCCCCGCAAGGAGTTCATCTCCGGCTCGGCGGCGACGCTGGACCGGTCGCGGATCGACGCGTAGCCCCAGCGCGTAGCCTCTGCGCGGGCCTCGGCCGACTCACCTGACCCGAGGGTGATCCGTCGGCCGGAGCCCCTCGGCGCCGTGCAGGCGCCGCTGCGGGCGACACGGTGCGACCAGGAGCCCCGGCAACCGCCGGGGCTCCTCGGCCGTTCCGGGGACGGGCGCGGACGGTGTGTCCCTCCACCCGGGGGTGGAGAGAGCCCGCTCGCCGGAATCCACCCGTGATCCACCCCTGCTCCGATCTGCTGACCTGCGCATTTCCGTAGCGTCGAAGGCGTCGGCAGCTCCCGCTCCCGGCACCGCCCCTTCCCGCTCACGGAGGCTCTGATGTCCGGGCTCGTCAACGCGTTGCTGATCGCGGCAGTCGTCGTCGTGGTGATCGTGCGGCAGTTCCGTGCACGCCCGGTCGACACCGGTCGGCGCTGGTGGCTGCTGCCGGTGATCCTGGCGGTCGTCGCGCTCCGTGAACCCGCCGTGCTCGACGCCCATCACCGCACCGAATCCGCCCTGTTGCTGGCCACCGAGGTACTGGTGGGACTGGCCATGGGGGCCGCCTGGGCCTGGACCACCCGTGTGTGGACAGAACCCGACGGCGTCGTGTGGACCAAGAGCACCAAGGCGAGCGGGATGGTCTGGCTCGCCGGCATAGCCGTGCGTGTCGGTCTCTTCGCCCTGGCGGCCCTGATCGGCGTCCACCAGGACAGCTCGGCCCTGATGCTCGGGCTGGCGGTCACTCTGCTGGTCCGCTCCGGGATCCTCGTCTGGCGTGCCCAGTCGCTGCCCTCCGCTCCGTCCGCCGGCGGCCCCGCCCGGGCGTACGGTGACGGCATGGCCCGGGCCATCAGGAAGGAGGGCGTGTGACGGACAACGCGTGGACGCGCTGGCCCTCCCGCGAGGCGCTGAGCCGTGCCGGGACCACCCGGGCGCGGCGTGCGCTCGCCTGGTTCGTGAGGCTGCTCGTCCTGGTGCTGCTGCTGTGGGGCGCCTTCCATGAACGGCACGTCCACGGCTGGGGTGTGCCGGCGGCGGTGGCCGGTGTGGCCGTGACCGCCGTCGTCTCCTGGGGCTTCTTCCGGACCACCTATGCCCACCGGCTGGTGCCCTCCCTGGTGCTCGTCAGCGTCCTCCTGGCGATCGCGATCGTCGCGCAGTCCGCGGGGTTTCGGGGGCCGGCCCTGGTGATCTGGTGCGGCTGCGGGATCTCCGCCCTGGAGCGGCTGCCGCTCGGCGCCGCCGTACCCGTCGCGTCCGTGGGTCTCGCCTCGTACTCCGCGTTCAACAACGACGTGTGGCTGACCACCGCGGCCACCGTCGTCGGAATGGCGCTGGCGGGCTATGTCCTGCGGCTCGACGCCGAGGCCCGGGGCAGCGCCCAGAGGCTGCTCGCCCAGGAGCGGGCCGCGAGGACGGCCGAGGCGGAGTCGGCGGCGCTGGCGGAGCGGGCCAGGATCGCCCGGGAGATCCACGACGTGCTGGCCCACAGCCTCTCGGCGCAGATGGTGCACCTGGAGGCGGCCCGGCTGCTGATCGAGCGCGGAGCGGACCGGGAGCGGATTCTGGAAAGGGTCGTGGCAGCCCGCGGAATGGCCCGGGACGGACTCGCCGAGACCCGCCAGGCCCTGTCCGCCCTTCGCGGCGAGCTGACCCCGCTGGAGGACTTCCTCACGGAGATCGTCGGTTCGACGGACGGCGCGGAGGTCACTGTCACGGGTGAACGCAGGGCTCTGCCCGCCGAGGCGTCACAGACCGTACGACGCGTCGCCCAGGAGGCGCTGACGAACGTCCGCAAGCACGCCCACGGCGCCAAGGTCCAGGTACGGCTGGACTACAGCGAGCACCAAGTGACGCTGAACGTACGGGATTCGGGCGGTCGTCCCGGCGAACTCGCCGGTGCCGGCGGCGGGTACGGTCTGCTGGGTATGCGGGAGCGGGCCGAGCTGCTGGGCGGGTCGCTGGAGGCAGGACGCGATGACGAGGGGTTCGAGGTGACGTTGAGGGTGCCCGTATGACGGAGGGGGAGAAGAAGCCCGCGCGGGTGGTGGTCGCCGACGACCAGACAGTGGTCAGGGAGGGCATCGTGATGCTCCTCGGGCTGCTCCCCGGCGTGGAGGTCGTCGGAGCGGCGGGCGACGGGGAGGAGGCGGTGCGGCTGGTCGGCGAACTCGCCCCGGACGTGGTGCTGATGGACCTGAGAATGCCGCGTTGCGACGGGGTGGAGGCGACCCGGCGGATCAGGTCGGAGTACCCCGCGACGCAGGTCGTGGTGCTGACCACGTTCGCGGACGACGAGTCGTTGTTCCCGGCGCTGAGAGCCGGCGCCCGTGGTTACCTCACCAAGGATGCCGGGGGCGACGAGATCGTACGCGCCGTGGAGAGCGTGCTCTCGGGGGACGCGGGGCTGTCGCCGAGCATCCAGCGGCGGCTGCTGGAGAGGCTGTCACAGCCCGAGCCGGCGCCCGCGGCCGCCACCGAGGCACCCGACGGGCTGACCGCGCGGGAGACCGAGGTCCTGGTGCTGATCGCCGAGGGGCTCACCAACCAGGAGATCGCCCGCAAGCTGCACGTCTCCACCGCGACCGTGAAGACACACATCAACAACCTGTTCGCCAAGACGGGGCTCAAGGACCGGGCCCAGGCGGTGCGTTACGCCTACGGGAAGGGACTGGTGCGGCCACCAGCGGATTGAGTCACCTGATGGGGTGAAGAGCCCGGGGAAGAAGAGTCAGGGATCTTCCCGATCTGTCCATCCTTGGGCATGCAGTCAAGCAACGGGCGTCACCGCGACGGCGGGGACGGTTCCGAGAGTTCGGCCGAGCGGCACGAGGACACGGGCGAGTACGGCGCGGCCTCCCGAGAAGTCAGGTACGAGGACCCCTGGTACGACGCGCTGGCCTCCGGCTGGGGAGAGTTGGACGGCGCCGGGGCGCCAGCTCCTGTACCGGCAGCGCGAACCGGGCGGGAGGGGGCGGCCGTTCGCACCCGTGACGTGTATCTGGAGGTGCAGCGCAGCCCGGCCTTCCAGGAGGTGCGCAGCCGCTACCGGAGGTTCGTGGTGCCGGCAGTCGCCCTGTTCCTCACCTGGTACGTGGGGTATGTGGTGACCGCGACCACCGCGCCCGGGCTGATGGCGAGGCCCGTCGCGGGAGCGGTGAACGTGGCGATGGTCGCGGGGCTCGGGCAGTTCCTCACCACGTTCGTGCTCACCTGGGCCTACGCCCGGCACGCGCGGCTGCGCAGGGACCGTGCCGCACTGGAACTGCGCTGGGACACACAGGAGCTGACGCGCGGAGCCCGGGGTGGTGCGTCATGACGGGCCGTCATCAGACGCTGGCGCTGCTGCTGTTCAGCGTGTTCGTCGCCGTGACGCTCGGGATCACGACGTGGGTGAGCCGGAGGCGGCGTGGTTCGGCGGAGGAGTTCTACGCCGGGGGACGGCTCTTCTCCCCGATGGAGAATGGTTTTGCCATCGCGGGCGACTACATGTCGGCGGCCTCCTTCCTCGGCGTGACCGGTCTTATCGCCCTCTTCGGCTACGACGGGATGCTGTATGTGGTGGGCTTCCTGGTGGCGTGGCTGGTCGTGCTGTTCCTGGTGGCCGAACTGGTCCGCAACTGCGGGCGGTTCACGCTCGCCGATGTGATCGCGGCGCGGATGAGCGAGCGGCCGGTGCGGATCGCGGCGGGAACTTCCTCGGTCACGGTGTCCGTTCTCTATTTGGTGGCGCAAATGGTGGGGGCCGGCAGCCTGGTCGCGCTGCTGCTGGGGCGGACGAGCGAGGCGGCCCAGGCGTGGACGGTCATCGGGGTCGGCGCGCTGATGGTGATCTATGTGTCGTTGGGAGGGATGCGAGCCACCACCTGGATCCAGATCGTGAAGGCGGTCCTGCTGCTGAGCGGGACGGTGGTGCTGACCGTGCTGGTGCTGCTGCGCTTCCACGGCGACGTCGACCGGCTGCTGCTCACGGCCGCCGACCGCAGTGGGCACGGGGAGGCGTTCCTGGCGCCGGGGCTCAAGTACGGGGGGACCTGGACCGCGCGACTGGACTTCATCAGCCTGGGGCTGGCACTGGTGCTGGGGACGGCGGGGCTGCCGCACATCCTGTCCCGCTTCTACACGGTGCCGACGGCACGGGCCGCACGGCGTTCGGTGGTCTGGTCGATCGGGCTGATCGGCGGCTTCTACCTGATGACGATCGTGCTCGGGTTCGGGGCGGCGGCCCTCGTCGGACCGGAGGCGCTGCGTGCGTCGAGTGCGTCGGGGAACACGGCGGTCCCGCTGCTGGCGCTCGACCTGGGCGGCGGCGCGGGTTCCACAGACGGAGCGGTTCTGTTCGCGGTCGTCGCCGCCGTCGCCTTCGCCACCATCCTCGCCGTGGTCGCCGGGATCACCCTCGCCTCCTCGGCGTCCGTCGCCCACGACCTGTACGCCTCGCTGCGCAGGCCGCACGCCAAGCAGCGCAGCGAGGTGGCGGTGGCGCGCACGGCGGCGGTCGGCATCGGTGTGGTGGCCATCGCCCTGGGCCTGCTCGCCCGCGACATGAACGTCGCCTTTCTGGTGGGTCTGGCTTTCGCGGTGGCGGCCTCGGCGAACCTTCCGGTGCTGCTGTACTCGCTGTTCTGGCGTGGCTTCACGACCCGGGGCGCGGTGTGGGCCGTATACGGCGGGCTGGTCCCCGCCATCGGGCTGGTCGTGCTGTCCCCGGTGGTGTCGGGAAGCCCGGACGCGCTGTTCCCGGGCGTGGACTTCCAGTACTTCCCGTTGCAGAACCCGGGGATCGTCTCCATCCCGCTCGGCTTCCTCGCCGGCTGGCTCGGCACGGTCACCTCGGACGAGGTCCCGGACGAGGCCAAGCACGCCGAGACCGAGGTGCGGTCGCTGACCGGGGCGGGGGCGGTCTGAAGCAGCGGCGCCGCTACGGCGCCACCCAGGCGTACCGGTGCTCCGGGCGGCCCGTGTCGCCGTACTTCAGGGAGAGGCGGAGGCGGCCGGCCTGTTCCAGATGGCGGAGGTAGCGCTGGGCGGTGGAGCGGCTCAGGCCGGTCTCGGCGGCCACCTCGTGGGCCGAGAGCGGGTGGTCCGCGCGGTGCAGGACCCCGCAGATGAGGTCCGTGGTGGGTTCGGAGTGGCCGCTGGGCAGGCCAGGGGCGGACGGCGCCGGTGAGGTGCGCAGGGCGCCGAAGATCCGGTCGACCTGTTCCTGCCCCGTCAGGCCCCGGCCGCCGACCCGGTCGACGGTGCGGCGCAGGGCCGCGTAGGAGTCGAGGCGGGTGCGCAGCGCGGCGAAGGTGAACGGCTTGACCAGGTAGTGCAGGGCGCCCAGGCGCATCGCCTTCTGCACGGTGGTCACATCGCTGGCCGCCGTGATCATGATGACGTCGGTGCCGTGGCCCTGCTCCCGCATCCGGTGGACGAGTTCGAGGCCGGTCTGGTCCGGCAGATAGTGGTCCAGCAGGACCAGGTCGATGGTTCCGCGTTCGACGGCGGCCAGTGCCTGGGCAGCGCTGTGCGCGCGGGCGGCCACCCGGAAGCCGGGAACCTTTCCCACGTACTTGGCGTTTATCTCGGCGACGCGGAAGTCGTCGTCCACCACCAGGACGTCAATCATCAGGCCTCTCCTTCAAGGCCGGCGAGCGTTAAGCCCGTGTTTCATCTGCGCAGTTGTAGCGCGCGCAAAACGAGCACAACAGGTGCTTGCGAGCAAAAGAACGGCTTGCGCCCAGAAGACTGCTGTTGTGGTGCGGGACACACCTACCGTCCCGGCCCATGAGCGCAGACACCAGCCCCGCCATCGAGCTGCGGGGCGCGAGCAAGATCTTCAAGACCCCGTCGGGGGGTCTGCACACGGCCGTCCGCGACCTCGACCTCACCGTCGGGCGCGGTGAGTTCGTGGCGGTCGTGGGGCCGACGGGTTGCGGCAAGTCCACCACGCTGACCCTGGTCAGCGGGCTGGAGGAGCCCAGTGAGGGCGAGGTGCTGGTGGCCGGCGAGCCGGTGGCCGGCGTCGGCGACAAGGTCGGCTTCGTCTTCCAGCAGGACGCCACCTTCCCCTGGCGGACCGTGCTGTCCAACGTGATGGCAGGGCCCCGCTTCCGTGGCGTGCCCAAGGCGGAGGCCAAGGAGAAGGCCCGCGAGTGGCTGGCCCGGGTCGGTCTCGCCGCCTTCGAGGACCGTTATCCGCACCAGCTCTCCGGCGGTCAGCGCAAGCGCGTGGCGCTCGCCGCGACCTTCGTCAACGACCCCCAGATCCTGCTCATGGACGAGCCGTTCTCCGCGCTCGACGTGCAGACCCGGGCCCTGATGTCGGACGAACTCCTGGAACTGTGGGAGGGCACGGGCGCCTCGGTCGTCTTCGTCACCCATGACCTGGAGGAGTCCATCGCGCTGGCCGACAAGGTCGTCGTCATGACCGCCGGGCCCGCGACCGTCAAGCAGGTCTTCGAGATCGACCTGCCCCGCCCCCGCAAGGTCGAGTCGGTGCGTCTGGAGCCGCGGTTCATCGAGATCTACCGCGAGATCTGGGAGTCCCTCGGCGAAGAGGTCCGCATCACCCGTGAGAGGGGTGCCGCTCATGTCGCCTGACACCCTCAGCGCACCGGTCGTCGAGACGGCCAAGGCCCCGGACCGCGCCCAGACACGGGCCCAGGCCGCCCGCAGACGCAAGGCGATCGTCTTCGCCGTGCGCATGCTGCTCCTGGTGGCCTTCCTCGGCCTGTGGGAGCTGCTGTCGCGGACCAAGGTCATCGACCCGTTCAACTTCTCGATGCCGTCGAAGATCTGGGACCAGATCTGGACCTGGGTCACGCACGGTACCGCGCTCGGTTCGCTGGGCGAGCAGATCTGGTACACGCTCTACGAGGCGCTGCTGGGCTGGGTCATCGGTGTCATCACCGGTGTCGTGTTCGGTATCGCCCTGGGGCGGATCAGCTTCCTCGCCGATGTCCTCGGTCCGTTCATCAAGGTGCTCAACTCGATCCCCAGGATCGTGCTCGCCCCGATCTTCCTGATCTGGTTCGGACTCGGCCCGTCCTCCAAGGTCGCCTCGGCCGTGGTGCTGGTCTTCTTTCCGGTGTTCTTCAACGCCTTCCAGGGCGCCCGCGAGGTCGACCGCAACCTCGTCGCCAACGCCCGCATCCTGGGCGCCAGCGACCGCCGGGTGACCCTCCAGGTGGTCATCCCGTCGGCCACCTCCTGGATCTTCACCAGCCTCCACGTCAGCTTCGGCTTCGCGCTCATCGGCGCCATCGTCGGCGAGTACATCGGCGCGACCAAGGGCATCGGCCTGCTCGTCTCGCAGTCGCAGAACACCTTCAACCCGGCCGGCGTGTACGCCGCGATGGTGATCCTCGCGGTCGTCGCCCTCGCCGCCGAAGGGCTGCTGACCTTCGCCGAGCGCCGCATCTTCCGGTGGAAGCCGACCGGCTCCGACAGCTGAGCCCTCCTTTCTTCGCCGTCACCCCGCACCGCCCTCTCACAAGGACGTGAACCCCATGCGCAACACCGCCAGATACGCCTCGCTGGCCGCCGCTGGCCTGCTCGCCCTCTCCTCGCTCACCGCCTGCGCCAACGACGCGGCCAGCTCCACCGCCACCGGCAGCAAGGGCGACGGCCAGGGCGAGAAGGTCAAGATCATGGTCGGTGGCCTGGACAAGGTCATCTACCTGCCCGCCATGCTCACCCAGCAGCTCGGCTACTTCGACGCCGAGGGCCTCGACGTGGAGCTGCTCAGCGAGCCGGCCGGGGTCCAGGCCGAGACCGCGCTCGTCTCCGGCCAGGTCCAGGGCGCGGTCGGCTTCTACGACCACACGCTCGACCTCCAGGTGAAGGGCAAGTCCGTCGAGTCCGTCGTGCAGTTCTCGCACGCGCCCGGCGAGGTCGAGATGGTCTCGAACAAGGCGGTCGGCGACATCACCTCGCCCAAGGACTTCAAGGGCAGGAAGCTCGGTGTCACGGGCCTGGGCTCCTCCACCGACTTCCTCACCAAGTACCTCGCGGTCAAGAACGGTGTGAAGGTCAGCGAGTTCACGCCGGTTGCCGTGGGTGCCGGGCCCACCTTCATCGCTGCGCTCCAGAAGGGCGCCATCGACGGCGGTATGACGACCGACCCGACCGTGGCTACGATCCTGGACAAGAAGGCGGGCAAGATCCTCCTCGACATGCGCACCCCCGAGGGTTCGCAGAAGGCGCTGGGCGGGCCGTACCCGTCGTCGAGTCTGTACATGCAGACGGACTGGGTGAACGGGCACAAGGACACCGTCCAGAAGATGGCCAACGCGTTCGTCAAGACGCTCAAGTGGATGTCCACGCACAGCGCCGCCGAGATCGCGGCCAAGATGCCCGCGGACTACTCCCAGGGCGACAAGACGCTCTACACGGAGGCCATCAAGAGCACGCTGCCGATGTTCACCGACGACGGTGTGATGCCCACGAACGGCCCCGAGACCGTCGAGAAGGTGCTCAAGGCGTTCAACCCGAACATCCAGAACGCCGATGTCGACCTCGCCAAGACGTACACCACGGAGTTCGTCAACGCCGCCAAGTAGCACGCCTCACGCGCGGGTCGCCCACACGTAACGGTGTTCGGGGCGGCCCGCGTCGCCGTACTTGAGGGTCAGCCGGGCCCGTCCCGTGCGTTCCAGGAGCTTCAGATAGCGCTGGGCGGTCTGCCGGCTCACCCCCGTCCGTTCGGCGATCTCCTGGGCCGACAGCGGGCCCTCGGCGCTCATCAGCGACTGCCGCACCAGCTCGGCGGTGGTGGGGGAGTGCCCTTTGGGCAGCTCGGGCTCGGACGGTGCGGACAGGGCGCCGAAGATGCGGTCCACCTCGGCCTGTTCGGCCTCGCCGCCGCCGTCCAGGGTGCGCCGCAGCCGCGCGTACGCCTCCAGCTTGGCGCGCAGTCCCGCGAACGCGAACGGCTTGACCAGGTACTGCAGGGCGCCCTGCCGCATCGCCGCCTGCACGGTCGACACGTCCCGGGCCGCCGTCACCATGATCACGTCGGTCTGGTGGCCGCGCCGGCGCATCTCCTGGACCACCGCGAGGCCCGTGTCGTCGGGCAGATAGTGGTCCATCAGGACCAGGTCGAGATGGGGCAGCGACTCCAGCCGGCGCAGTGCCTCGGCCGCGTTGTGGGCCTCGCCGGCCACATGGAAGCCCGGCACCTTCTCGACGTAGGCGGCGTTGACCCGGGCGACCCGGGTGTCGTCGTCCACGACCAGGACCTCGATCATCGCGCCTCCTCGTCGGCCGGTACGAGCGCCGGTTCCAGTTCCAGCTCCGGTTCGGTCAGTGCTTCGGGGAGTACGACCGTGAACTGGGCGCCCCCGCCGTCCGCCTCGCCCACGGTCGCGCGGCCGCCCTGCCGTTCGGCGAGCCGGCGCACCAGGGAGAGCCCGATGCCGCGCTTGCCGTGCGCGGGCGGCTTCTTGGTCGACCACCCCTCGGTGAAGACCAACTCCCGCTGTTCCGCCGGAATCCCCGGCCCGGTGTCACGCACCCGGAGGACGATCGCGCGGCCCTCGGCGCACAACTCGACCTCCACGCGCGCGTGCGGGGTTCCGGCGACCGCGTCCAGCGCGTTGTCCACCAGGTTGCCCACGACCGTGACCAGACCCCGCGGGTCGATCAGCCGGTCCGGGAGCCGGGTGCGGTCCGAGACCCACAGGGCGACCCCGCGTTCGGCCGCGACGGTCGCCTTGCCGACCAGCAGGGCGGCCAGCAGCGGGTCCTGGATCTTCTCCGTGACCTGTTCGGCGGTGACCCGGTGGTCGCCGACCACCTCGCCGACGAACTCCACGGCGTCGTCGTACATCTCCAGCTCCAGGAACCCGAGCAGGGTGTGCATACGGTTGGCGTGCTCGTGGTCCTGGGCGCGCAGGGCGTCGATCAGCCCGCGCGTGGAGTCGAGTTCGCGGCCGAGCTGCTCCAGCTCGGTGCGGTCGCGCAGGGTGGCGACGGCGCCGTCGTCGTCGGTGGGCATGCGGTTGGCGACCAGGACCCGGTGGCCGCGCACGGTGAGCAGATCGGTGCCGGTCACCCGGCCGGCCAGGACGTCGGTCGTACGGCCCTCGCCGAGCGCCTCGTCGGGGGACCGGCCGACGGCCTCGTCGCCGATGCCGAGGAGTCGTCTCGCCTCGTCGTTCAGCAGACGGATGCGGCCGCCGCGGTCGAGGGCGACGACGCCTTCGCGGATGCCGTGCAGCATCGCCTCGCGCTCCGCGAGCAGCGCCGAGATGTCGGAGAAGGCCAGGTCGCGGGTCTGCCGCTGGACCCGCCGGGAGATCAGCCAGGCGGCCAGCGCACCGACCGCGAGAGCGCCGCCGGCGTACGCGAACAGCCCGGGGATCGCGCTGAGCAGCCGCGCTCGCACACTGTCGTACGCGATACCGACCGAGACCGCCCCGATGATCTCGTGCTGCGCGTCGTACAGCGGCACCTTGCCCCGCGCGGAGCGTCCCAGGGTGCCGTCGTCGATCTGCATGACCTCCTTGCCCTCCAGTGCCTCCTTGGGGCTGGTCGAGACATGCTGGCCGATCTCCGAGGGCGTGGTGTGCGACCAGCGGAATCCGCGCAGGTCCATCACCACGATGTACTCGGCGTTGGTCGCCTTGCGGATCCGTTCCGCCTCCTTCTGCACCGGCCCGTGCACGCTCGGCGAGGTGGTCAGGACGCCCTCGGCGATCTGCGGGTCCTGGGCCGTGGTCTGGGCGATCGCCAGCGCCCTGCGCATCGCCTCCTGGTCCAGCTGCTTGCTCAGCGGGGCCAGGAAGAGTCCGGTCGCGAGCACCGCCACCCCTGCGGCGATCGCCAGCTGCATCAGCAGGACCTGGGAGAACACCTTCCGGGGCAGCCGGGGGCGCAGACGGCGCGCGGGGGGCGTGGGGGTCATACCCACGACGGTACGTGCGCGGGCGCGCCCCGCCGTAGGGGGTGTGGCATGGATCTCTTGACCATTTCTTGGGAAATCCGGTTCGCGGGGAATCCGCTTCAGGGGCGAGTCAGCTCGCGAGCGCCGTCGCCGTGGCCGTCGTCCGCAGTTCCCGCAGCGACACCACGTCCATCCGGGCCGGCGACCCCAGCACCGACACCCCGCAACTCTCCGGGCGGGGTGGCAGGGAGGCTCCCTGGGCCACGCCGACCCGCCAGCGGCGGCCGTCGGTGTGGGCGACGGTGACGTCCCAGCGCGGGGCCGCGCCCTCGGTGCGTACGACGCCCAGCACCTCCGCCGCGTACTCGCCCACCGCCTCGCGCACGGCCAGTTCGGCCGCCTGGCCGGGTCGTTCCCAGGCGGAGCACCCGCGGCAGCCCTCCAGCACCACACGGCCCTCCTGGGCGCCGTGCAGGACCTCCTTGACGGCATGGGCCTCGGCGCGGCCGTACGCGTAGCCGTACGGCAGGACGAGCAGGGTCGGCGAGAAGCGATGACCACCCAGATGGGTGACCTCCCAGGTGCCCGACACACCGGACGCGGCCAGCTCCGCCGCGAGCGGGCGGCCCAGCAGGGCGCAGCAGCGGTCGCGCTTGCCGTTGGTGCAGACGAGCGCGAGCGGGCTGCCCGTGTGCGGCCGGCCGCCGAGCGCCGCGCCGAACGAACGGTGGTCGCCCGCGCCGAGCGCGGCGAAGTCGAGGCCGAGCAGCCGTGCCGGGTCGCGGGTGGTGGCGCTGTGCAGCCATACGTTCCCGGGGACCGTGTGGGCCGCGTACACCTGGCGTACGGCCGGGGTGCCCGGGTCGGCGTGGCGGCCGGGGCGCCGGATGAGCGCGATCCGTACGCCGGTCTCCTTGGCGGCGGCCTCCAGGGCACGGCCCAGCGCGGGGTCCAGGCGGCTCGAAGTGAGCGCCTTGGCGCCCCACGGGCCGGGCTGTTCCAGCAGCAGCCACGTCGACGCGGTGGCGGCGGTGCCGGAAACGGGCTCGTCGAGCATCCGGGAGACGGTTGCGCACCTACTCACAGAGGTGAGCCTAACCTGACTTCGCCCGTGGTGACTTCCGGCCTGGCCCGTTCGTGCCCCCCCGCGGAGTCACTCCGGCAGGGGCTGGGGCGGCTTCGGGCCGACGTAGTGGCCGCTCGGGCGCATGCGCAGCGGGCGTTCGCCGTACTCCTCCAGGGCATGGGCGATCCAGCCCGCCGTACGGGCGACGGCGAAGATCGTCTCGCCCGCGGTGGCGGGCATGCCGCAGGAGGCCGTGAACACGGCCAGCGCCAGGTCGACGTTGGCGTGCAGCGGGGTGTGCCGGGCGGTGGTGGCGACGATGTCCCGGGCCGCGAGCAGGGCGGGCCGCGCGCGGGGAACTTCCTCCAGAAGCGCGAACAGGACACGCGCGCGTGGGTCCTCGCCCTGGTAGAGCCGGTGGCCGAGGCCGGGGATACGGCGGCCCGCGCGGAGTTCGTCCGCGATGACCGTGAGGGCGGTGCCCTGGTCGAGGACGTCGAGCAGCATCCGGTGGGCCAGGCCGCTGGAGGCGCCGTGCAGCGGACCTTCGAGGACGCCGAGCCCGGCCGACACGGCCGCGTACGCGTGGGCGCGTGCGGAGGCGGCGACCCGGACCGCGAGCGTGGAGGCGGCCAGGTCGTGGTCGACGAGCAGCGCGAGCGCCGTGTCCAGGACGCGCAGAACGGCGTCGTCCGGCTCGATACCGGTCAGCCGGCGCCACAGCCGTTCGGCCAGCGGGCCGTCGTCGGGCCGGCGGTGGTGCTGCGTCGGAAGCGCGGTGACGAGCGTGGGGATCAGCACGCGCGCGGTGCCGAGGACGGCCTCCTCGGACAGGTCGAAGCGCAGCGGGTCCTCGGCGGCCGCGGCGATCGTGGCGACCCGCAACCGGTCGGTGGGGGAGGTGTGTTCGGGCAGCGCCGCGACGGCCCGGCGGGCGACGGCGACGATGGCCTCCGGAGCGGTGAAGGTCATGCCCCGGTGCATCCGGCCCGTCCACAGCCACTCGGCCACCTCCTCGTAGGAGTGGTGCGCGGCGAGCTCGGTGGCGTCGACACCCCGGAAGAAGTACCGGTCCCTGTCGATCAGCGTGATCCGGGTGCGGACCGAGAGATCACCGCCGGAACCCGGACTCCCCGCGGCCTCCCGCCTGTTGCGCCGGGCGAGTGCCTCCACCTCCCCGGCGTCGAAGGTGCTGGCGCGGCCACCGGGCTCACGCCTGCTGCTGAGCTGACCGCGGCTCACATAGGCGTACACGGTCTCGGGCTTCACGCCGAGCAGTTCGGCGGTCTCCTTGGTGCTCAGCCGCCGCGCGGGACTGCCGTGAGCGGGGTGTTGATCGCGCATGGGCGCCACCGTAGTCGCCTCCAGTGCATATTGATTCAATCAATATTGACACCACTTGAGTCAATCATGGACAGTCGAATCAAGTTCAAGGTGGAAAACGGAGGCACGTCATGACCGTCAACAGGACCGCGCCGACCCTTGTCGAGGTGCCGCGCGGGCTCGCCGGCGTCGTCGTCACGGACACCGAGGTCGGTGACGTCCGGGGGGCCGAGGGCTTCTACCACTACCGCCAGTACTCGGCGGTCGAACTCGCGCGTACCCGTTGCTTCGAGGACGTCTGGCACCTGCTGGTCCACGGCGAACTGCCGGACGCGGAGCGCGCCGCCGCCTTCGCCGCCGAGACCGCCGCGCTGCGCCGCCTGCCCGACGCGGTCCGGGCGGCCCTGCCTGCGGTGGCCGCGGCGAGCGCCAGGTCCGGGCCGCTGGCCGGGATGCGCACCGCGCTCTCGCTGCTCGGCGCGGCCCAGGGGTTCCGGCCGGTGTACGACATCGACGCGGACCGGCGGCGGGCCGACACGGTCGCCGCCTGTGCGGCCGTACCGACACTGCTCACCGCGCTGTACCGGCTCGGACAGCAGCTGGAGCCCGTGGAGCCGCGCGAGGATCTCTCGTACGCGGCCAACTACCTGTACATGTTGACGGGTTCGGAACCCGAGCCCCGGCGGGCGCGTGCGGTCGAGCAATACTTGATCTCAACCATTGATCATGGATTCAATGCATCAACGTTCACCGCGCGGGTCATCGCGTCGACCGGCGCGGATGTCGCGGCCTGCCTCGTGGGGGCGGTCGGCGCGCTGTCCGGGCCGCTGCACGGCGGTGCGCCGAGCCGGGCACTGGACACCCTGGACGCCATCGGGACGCCGGACCGGATCGATCCATGGATCCGCGAACGGGTCCTCGCCGGCGACCGGGTGATGGGCTTCGGGCACGCGATCTACCGTACGGAGGACCCGCGCTCCCGCATGCTGCGCGAGATCGCCGAGGACTTCGGCGGTCCCCGGGCCGGCTTCGCCGTCGAGGTCGAACGCCAGGTCGAGCGCATCCTCGCCGAACTGAAGCCCGGCCGTGAACTCCACACCAATGTCGAGTTCTACGCGGGCGTGGTCATGGAACTCTGCGGCCTGCCCCGAGAGATGTTCACCCCGACCTTCGCGGCGGCCCGCGTGGTCGGCTGGAGCGCCAATATCCTGGAACAGGCGGCGGACTCGAAGATCATCCGGCCTGTGGCGCGGTATGTGGGGCCGGTGGCGCCGGTGGCTGTGCCGGAAGGGGCCTGAGACACACGTGTGGCCCGGTGCTTCTGGCGCCGGGCCTACGATGAGGACTGAGCAGTGGCTGGGATGTCGAGTTGCTCGGAACAGCCCGTACCGCTCCTCGTTGGGGTGCGGCGGGGCGGTGGGACGGTGGACGAGGCGGGGTGGCCCGTCCTCCGCGGACATGTCAGGCGTCGGGGATGTCGGCTTTGGCCCGAACCAGGGTTTCCCGGCTCACGATGACGATCCGCTCGTAGGCGGCGCGAGCCGCGTCCGAGGGGAGCTGATCGTCCAGTTCCGCGGTGGCCTCGGTTCCGATGACCGCGAAATTGCCGTCACTGAGTTCGAAGATGTCCGGGCAGGTCTCGCCGGACATGCTGCCGCGCTCACGTGGGGAGGCGCCGATGCGGCGCACGATTTTCAAGGGGGATCCGGTCCTCATGCGTCGGTTGTGACTCAAGGGGACGGACGATAGCGCAGACGGGCACGGACAATAGCGCAGACATTGCCATAGGTGGCCTGCGCGGATAGACCAACTGGCCGTATGTGGTGCCTTGTTGGCCTTTGTTTGCCTACCGTCACTCGGCGGGAGGTTCACCCACCACCCACCATTCGTCCGTGTCGGCCTCGTCCAGATCCCGGATCAGGGCGTCCATCATCCTGCCGACGCGACCTTCCTCCGAGTCGTCCCTCAGGCTCGCGCGATGCCGGCGGGTGGCTTCCCAGTACGCGCGGAAAATCGGGTTCCTCACCAGCACGCGCAGATGGCCTCGCAGCTCTTCCAGGTTGGCGATGCCGATGCGGTAGCCGAAGAGTGCGTTGGCGTAGAGCGCGTTCGCGAAGAGGTACTGGCGCCGCTGCGCGGGGGATTCCGTTTCGACCGTGCTCATCACGGCTGCCAGCTGGGGGTCGTCCATGGCCTTGTCGAGCAGACGGAGCTGGAGGCGCTGGTAGTCGGCGAGCCGCGCGCGTTGTGCCTCGAGTCCTTGTGCGGGGTTCGTGCGTGAGCATGTGGCTTCGTGCCAGTGCCGATACGCGGCGAGAGCGCTGAGGGCTCCCGCGGCGAAGGCGGCTCCCGCGGCGGCCGCGCCGTTCAGCCCCCGCCTCCGAAAGTTCCGTGTGGCCATGTCAACCCCCGAATCACGCGACCGTCCGCCGGGCGTCGGAATGCGGGGTGGCTGACGGGACCGGCGAGCGGTGGCGGCGCTTGCCGTCTCCCAGGGTGCCGAGCCGATGTGGTCGGCGGGGAGGCGGAGAAGAGGCGCACAGAAGGAAGCGAGGGTCGCACGAACCGGCGCCTTGTCCAACGTCTGCCCCGCACATGCTGCTAACAACCGTTCACTTCGCGAGGTTCGTGCCGCTCGTATCCTGGCGTGTATCCGAACCCCAGGGACGCGCCCTTCCGCGAGCCGGTGTGCGCGTCCGCGTCAGAGAGGCCCCCCGTTGGAGCAGCACCGCAGTCCCCGGCAGATCCCGGTCGTCGTACTCGCCGGATTCCTGGGCTCCGGGAAGACCACGCTCCTCAACCACCTGCTGCACCGCAGCGGCGGCAGCCGGATCGGGGCGATCGTCAACGACTTCGGCGCCATCGAGATCGACGCCATGGCCGTGGCCGGCGCCCTCGGGGACTCGACCGTCTCGCTCGGCAACGGCTGCCTGTGCTGCGCCGTGGACGCCAGTGAACTGGACCTGTACCTGGAGCGGCTCGCGAACCCCGCCACCGGCATCGATGTCATCGTCGTCGAGGCCAGCGGTCTCGCCGAACCCGAGGAACTCGTCCGGATGCTGCTCGCCAGCGAGCATCCCGGGATCGTCTACGGCGGTCTCGTCGAGGTCGTGGACGCCGCCGAGTTCGACGACACGCGCGCGAAGCACCCCGAGATCGACCGGCACCTCGCCCTCGCGGACCTCGTCGTCGTGAACAAACTGGACCGGGCCGAGCAGGGCGGCGAGCGCGTCCTGGGCCTCGTACGGTCGCTCACGGACCCGGCCGCGGCCGTCGTACCGGCCACCTACGGCCGTATCGACCCCGAATTCCTGTTCGACTGCCGGCCCGGCGAGGAGCGCATCGGGCAGCTGTCCTTCGACGACCTGCACGACCATGGCGCCGGCGGCGAGCACGAGGGGCATCTGCACACCGCCTACGACAGTCTGTCCTTCGTCTCCGAGCAGCCCCTCGATCCCCGTCGGCTCATGACCTTCCTCGACAGCCGGCCCGAGGGGCTCTACCGGATCAAGGGGTACGTCGACTTCGGGCCCCACGACACCGGGAACCGGTACGGCGTCCATGCCGTCGGGCGGTTTCTGCGCTTCTACCCGGAGCCCTGGGGGCCGGGCGCGGAGCGGCTCACCCAGCTCGTGCTCATCGGGTCCGGCATCGACGCGCCCGCGCTCCGCAAGGAGTTGGAGGCGTGCACGAACGACGCCCCACACGCCGACGAGCACGGCATGTGGGGCGTCCTGCGGTACGTACAGAGCGACGACTACGACGAGGCCGAGGCCGAGGCCTAGACCGGGCCCGCCACCACCGACACCGTCTTCGGCAGCGACACACCGGAGCCGTCCCGGCGCGGGTCGAGCTCCGGGAGTTCGGCCGGGGTGCCGTTCTTCTGGGCCGCCTTCGCCGGGACCGGGCCCGCCCAGGCGAAGGCCAGGCAGTCCTCGCCCTTCAGGAAGCGCTGGCAGCGGACACCGCCGGTGGCGCGGCCCTTGCGCGGGTACTGGTCGAACTGGGTCAGCTTGGCCGTCGTCTGCACGGAGTCGTCGAGCGTGCCGCGCGAGCCGGCCACCGTGAAGACCACCGCGTCGGCCGCCGGGTCCACCGCCGTGAACGAGATGACCTTCGCGCCCTCGATGAGCTTGATGCCCGCCATACCGCCCGCCGGGCGGCCCTGCGGACGCACCTGGGAGGCCTGGTAGCGCAGCAGCTGCGCGTCGTCGGTGATGAAGACCAGGTCCTCCTCGCCGGTGCGCAGTTCCATCGCGCCGACGATCCGGTCGCCCTCCTTGAGGGTGATGACCTCCAACTCGTCCTTGTTGGACGGGTAGTCGGGCACCACGCGCTTGACCACGCCCTGCTCGGTGCCGAGGGCCAGACCCGGCGAGGACTCGTCCAGCGTGATCAGGCAGACCACCGACTCGCCGTCCTCCAGGGAGAGGAACTCGGACAGGGGCGCGCCGCCCGCCAGGTTCGGCGCGGTCGCCGTGTCCGGGAGCTGCGGCAGGTCGACCACGTTGATCCGGAGCAGTCGGCCCGTCGAGGTCACCGCGCCGATCTCGCCGCGCGCGGTCGCCGGGACCGCCGAGACGATCACGTCGTGCTTGGCGCGCCTGCCGTCGGTGTCCGCCTGGAACGGCTCGCCGTTCATCGTGCGCGCCAGCAGGCCCGTCGAGGACAGCAGCACCCGGCACGGGTCGTCGGCCACCTGGAGATCCACCATGGCCGCCGGGGCGCCCGAGGCCTCCAGCAGGACCGTGCGCCGCTCGGTGCCGAACTTCTTGGCCACCGCCGCCAGTTCGGCCGAGACCAGCTTGCGGAGCTCCGCGTCCGACTCCAGGATCCGGGTCAGCTCGGCGATCTCCGCGGTGAGCCTCTCCTTCTCCGACTCCAGCTCGATGCGGTCGTACTTGGTGAGGCGGCGGAGGGGGGTGTCCAGGATGTACTGGGTCTGGATCTCCGACAGCGAGAAGCGCTCCATCAGGCGCTGCTTGGCGTCCGCGCTGTTCTCGCTGGAGCGGATCAGCCGGATGACCTCGTCGATGTCGACCAGGGCGGTGAGCAGGCCCTCGACCAGGTGGAGGCGGTCGCGGCGCTTGGTGCGGCGGAACTCGCTGCGCCGGCGGACCACCTCGAAGCGGTGGTCGAGGTAGACCTCCAGCAGCTCCTTGAGGCCCAGCGTGAGCGGCTGGCCGTCCACCAGGGCCACGTTGTTGATGCCGAAGGACTCCTCCATCGGCGTCAGCTTGTAGAGCTGCTCCAGGACCGCCTCCGGCACGAAGCCGTTCTTGATCTCGACGACCAGACGCAGCCCGTGCTCGCGGTCGGTGAGGTCCTTGACATCGGCGATGCCCTGCAGCTTCTTGGCGTTGACCAGGTCCTTGATCTTGCCGATGACCTTCTCGGGGCCGACCGTGAAGGGCAGTTCGGTGATGACCAGGCCCTTGCGGCGGGCGGTCACCGTCTCCACCGCCACCGTGGCCCGGATCTTGAAGGTGCCGCGGCCCGTCTCGTACGCGTCCCGGACGCCCTCCAGGCCGACGATCCGGCCGCCGGTGGGCAGATCGGGGCCCGGCACGTGCTTCATCAGCGTGTCCAGGTCCGCGTTCGGGTAGCGGATCAGGTGGCGGGCGGCCGAGATCACCTCGCCGAGGTTGTGCGGCGGCATGTTCGTCGCCATGCCGACCGCGATGCCCGAGGAGCCGTTCACCAGCAGGTTGGGGAACGCGGCGGGCAGGGCCACCGGCTCCTGCTCCTGGCCGTCGTAGTTGGGCGCGAAGTCGACCGTGTCCTCGTCGATCGACTCGGTCATCAGGCTGGTCGCCTCGGCCATCCGGCACTCGGTGTACCGCATGGCGGCCGGCGGGTCGTCGTTGCCCAGCGAACCGAAGTTGCCGTGGCCGTCGACCAGCGGGACACGCATCGAGAACGGCTGCGCCATGCGCACCAGCGCGTCGTAGATCGACGAGTCGCCGTGCGGGTGCAGCTTGCCCATCACCTCGCCGACCACGCGCGCGCACTTCACATAACCGCGCTCGGGGCGCAGCCCCATCTCGTTCATCTGGTAGACGATCCGGCGGTGCACCGGCTTGAGACCGTCGCGGGCGTCCGGCAGGGCGCGCGAGTAGATGACGGAGTACGCGTACTCGAGGTAGGAGCCGCGCATCTCGTCCACGACGTCGATGTCGAGGATTCTCTCCTCGAACGAGTCGTCGGGCGGCGGGGTCTTCGTGCTGCGGCGGGCCATCGCTGCCGGCTCCTTGCTCATGCGTGAACGGATCTGACGCGGACCATTGTGGACCGCGGTACTGACAACCCGGGCCAGGCCCCGGTCTCCGCGGCCCGCCCCGGTGCCTCGGAGGCGTTCGGAAGCGGGTGGGACGCAGGCTACGCGATCCGCTCTGGGCGTACGTCGTGCGGGAACTTCGCCGGGTCCCCGCACGCTTGCATACAGTGGCAGGACCGGCAGAAGAACCGCGGTTCGAGACCGCTTCCGCGAGCGAAGGGACGTACATGCCCATGGGTCACACGACCACGGCCGAGGCAGGCTCCGGAGGCCTGACAGCGACCGAGCACCGCTTGGCCAACGGTCTGCGCGTGGTGCTCTCCGAGGACCACCTGACCCCGGTCGCGGCGGTCTGTCTCTGGTACGACGTCGGTTCCCGGCACGAAGTCAAGGGCCGTACCGGCCTGGCTCACCTTTTCGAGCACCTGATGTTCCAGGGCTCCGCCCAGGTGAAGGGCAACGGCCACTTCGAGCTCGTCCAGGGCGCGGGCGGCTCGCTCAACGGCACCACGAGCTTCGAGCGCACCAACTACTTCGAGACCATGCCCGCCCACCAGCTGGAGCTCGCCCTCTGGCTGGAGGCCGACCGCATGGGCTCCCTGCTCGCAGCCCTGGACGACGAGTCGATGGAGAACCAGCGCGACGTCGTCAAGAACGAGCGCCGCCAGCGCTACGACAACGTGCCCTACGGCACGGCCTTCGAGAAGCTGACCGCCCTCGCCTACCCGGAGGGCCACCCCTACCACCACACGCCGATCGGCTCGATGGCCGACCTGGACGCGGCCACCCTGGAGGACGCCCGCGCGTTCTTCCGGACCTACTACGCGCCCAACAACGCCGTCCTGTCGATCGTCGGCGACATCGACCCGCAGCAGACGCTGGCCTGGGTCGAGAAGTACTTCGGCTCCATCCCGGCGCACGACGGCAAGCCCACCCCGCGCGACGGCTCGCTGCCCGAGACCATGGGCGAGCAGCTGCGCGAGGTCGTGGTGGAAGAGGTCCCCGCGCGGGCGCTGATGGCCGCCTACCGGCTTCCCGAGGACGGCACGCGCGCGTCCGACGCGGCCGACCTGGCCCTCACCGTGCTCGGCGGCGGCGAGTCCTCCCGCCTCTACAACCGCCTCGTACGGCGCGACCGTACGGCCGTCGCGGCCGGGTTCGGCCTGCTGCGGCTCGCCGGGGCGCCCTCCCTGGGCTGGCTGGACGTGAAGACCTCCGGTGACGTCGAGGTGCCGGTCATCGAGACCGCCATCGACGAGGAGCTCGCCCGGTTCGCCGCGGAGGGTCCCACGCCCGAGGAGATGGAGCGCGCCCAGGCCCAGTTGGAGCGCGAGTGGCTGGACCGGCTGGGCACCGTCTCGGGCCGCGCGGACGAACTGTGCCGCTTCGCCGTCCTGTTCGGTGACCCGCAGCTCGCCCTGACCGCCGTCCAGCGCGTCCTGACGGTCACCCCGGAGGAGGTCCAGGAGGTCGCCAAGGCCCGACTGCGCCCCGACAACCGCGCGGTGCTCGTCTACGAGCCGCTGTCCGCGGAGTCCGCGGAGCACACCCAGGAGGCGGGGCGCGGTGAGGACCCGGAACAGGAAGCGACCGTAGAGGCCGGCAACGAGAACGAGGAGACGGCCAAGTGACCGAACTCGCCACCATGGACTTCCATCCGCAGCCGCAGCCGGGCGACGCCAGGCCCTGGGCCTTCCCGGCCCCCGAGCGCGGCACGCTGGACAACGGCCTGACCGTGCTGCGCTGCCACCGCCCCGGCCAGCAGGTCGTCGCCGTGGAGGTGCTCCTGGACGCACCCCTGGACGCCGAACCGGCGGGCCTCGACGGCGTCGCCACCATCATGGCGCGCGCCTTCTCCGAGGGCACCGACAAGCACTCCGCCGAGGAGTTCGCCGCCGAGCTGGAGCGGGCCGGCGCCACCCTCGACGCGCACGCCGACCACCCCGGTGTCCGCATCAGCCTGGAGGTCCCGGCCTCCCGCCTCGCCAAGGGCCTCGGACTGCTGTCCGACGCCCTCAGGGCGCCCGCGTTCGCCGACAGCGAGGTCGAGCGGCTGGTCCGCAACCGCCTCGACGAGATCCCGCACGAGCTGGCCAACCCCAGCCGCCGGGCCGCCAAGGAGCTCTACAGGCAGCTGTTCCCGGCGACCGTGCGGATGTCCCGGCCGCGCCAGGGCACCGAGGACACGGTCGAGAAGATCGACGCGGCCGCCGTACGCGCCTTCTACGACCGGCACGTACGCCCGGCCACGGGCACCGCGGTCGTCGTCGGCGACCTGACCGGCATCGACCTGGACGAACTGCTCGGCGAGACCCTGGGCGCCTGGAGCGGCTCCACCGCGCAGCCCCGGCCGGTCCCGCCGGTCAGCGCCGACGACACCGGCCGTGTCGTCATCGTGGACCGTCCCGGAGCCGTCCAGACGCAGCTCCTCATCGGCCGCGTCGGCCCAGACCGGCACGACCGCGTCTGGCCGGCCCAGGTGCTCGGCACCTACTGCCTGGGCGGCACCCTCACCTCCCGCCTGGACAGGGTCCTGCGCGAGGAGAAGGGCTACACCTACGGCGTCCGCTCCTTCGGGCAGGTCCTGCGGTCCGCCCCCGACGGCACCGGCGCCTCGATGCTCGCCATCAGCGGTTCCGTGGACACCCCGAACACCGGCCCCGCCCTGCTGGACCTGTGGACGGTGCTGCGCACGCTCGCCGCCGAGGGCCTCACGGACGCCGAGCGCGATGTCGCCGTGCAGAACCTCGTCGGCGTGGCGCCGCTCAAGTACGAGACGGCGGCGGCCGTCGCCGGCACCCTGGCCGACCAGGTCGAGCAGCACCTGCCCGACGACTTCCAGGCCACGCTCTACCGGCAACTCGCCAATACGGGCACGGTGGAGGCCACCGCGGCGGTCGTGAACGCCTTCCCGGTGGACCGCCTGGTGACCGTCCTCGTCGGTGACGCGGCGCAGATCAAGGAGCCCGTCGAGGCCCTCGGGATCGGCGAAGTCACGGTCGTCGCGGCGGAGTAGCCCCCTGTAGGTACACGCGGCTCCACGCGCGTGTGCGGAGCCCTGGTGGCCGTCGGCCACCAGGGCTCTCGAATGTCCGAATTGGGGCGGAGGTTGCCTTTCTGCCCTGTGGGATGCGCTACAAAAACCGCGATCCGTTTGGGCATTGAAAGCACGCCCTCGTAGGTTCTCCCAGGCTGTCCGTCAGGCAGTGCGCCGCGCCCGCGGCACCGGACAGCCATCGCCGAGTCCCCGTACGGCGCGAGCCAGGGGAGCCGGGGACCCATCGCAGTCCCTGGGGTGAATCGGGCGCCCGCGCGTGTCGCGAGGGGGCCTGTAGGAGACCTTCCTGCTCCGAACCCGTCAGCTAACCCGGTAGGCGAGAGGGAAGGAAAGGACCAGCCTCTACATGGCGTTCATGTGCGCCTCCGGGAAGCACCGTCGTCCCGGCCGGGTGAAGCGCACCACCGCGCAGGCCGCCGGTATCGCGGCCCTCACCACCACCGGTGTCATCGGCACCGTCTCCGCCGCTCCGGCACTCGCCGCCGAGAACTCCGTGGAGCAGACCGGTCTCACCCCGGTCATCACGGTCAGCGACACGGTCGCCGAGCAGATCGACGCCCAGGCCGCGGCCCAGCAGGCCGCCGCCGAGCGCAAGGCGGCCGAGGAGGCCGCCCGCAAGAAGGCCGCGGCAGCGGTCGCGAAGGAGCGCGAGGCCAAGGCACGCGCCGCCCGTGAGGCCGAGCGCAAGCGTCTCAACGCCTTCGTGGCGCCGATCTCCGACTCGTACGTCTCCACCGGCTACAAGACCGGCGGCTCCCTGTGGTCCTCCGGCACCCACACCGGCATCGACTTCCACGCCGCCAGCGGCACGGTCGTACACGCCGTCGGCACCGGCACGGTCGTCTCCACCGGCTGGGGCGGGGCGTACGGCAACGAGATCGTCATCAAGATGGCCGACGGCATGTACACCCAGTACGGCCACCTGTCGTCCATCGGCGTCTCGGTGGGCCAGAAGGTCACCCCGGGCCAGCAGATCGGCCTCTCCGGCGCGACCGGCAACACGACCGGCCCGCACCTCCACTTCGAGGCCCGGACCACGGCGGAGTACGGCTCCGACGTCGACCCGGTCGCCTACCTCCGCAAGCACGGCGTGAACGTCTGACGCGGATGGTGTGAGCACCGCGAGATCCTTCGAAGCCCCGGCCTCCGAGCCGGGGCTTTCGCCGTTTTCGTGCCCCCGGTGTCCAAAATATATCCCTGGATTCCGGCCCGCCGTCGGAAATTCCCGCCCATTGCAATAGAGTCACGGAACGGGACGCCACTGGGCGGCGTTTCACGGGGATTAAGGCGGAGGTCGGACATGCGTATTCCGGCGCACTCGGTATGCACGGCGATCCGGGACGACATCGTCGCGGGTGTCTACGAGCGCGGCAGCCGGCTCACCGAGGAACTCCTGGCCCGCCGCTACGGCGTCTCGCGCGTCCCCGTCCGCGAGGCCCTGCGCACCCTGGAGGCCGAGGGGTTCGTGGTGACGCGTCGGCACGCGGGCGCGTGCGTCGCCGAGCCGACCGAGCAGGAGGCCGCCGACCTGCTGGAGATGCGGATGCTCCTGGAGCCGCTCGGCGCCGCCCGGGCCGCCCAGCGCCGCACCGAGGCCCACCTCAAGGTGCTGCGCGGGCTCGTCCGGCTGGGCCAGGAACGGGCCAGGAGGGGCAACAGCGAGGATCTGCGCTCGCTGGGCGGCTGGTTCCACGAGACGCTCGCCCAGGCCTCCGGCAGCCATGCCCTGACCTCGACGCTCACCCAGCTGCGGCACAAGATCGCCTGGATGTACACCGTCGAGGCGCCCGCCAGTCCCGTGGACTCCTGGGCCGAGCACGGCGCCATCGTGGACGCGGTCACGCGCGGCGACGGCGAGCGCGCGCGGGCGATCACCGCGCTGCACACCGAGCGCTCGACGGCCGTGCACCGGCTGCGCTTCTCCGGCGGTACGGACCGGGCGAACGGTGTGAGGACTTCGCAACACCCCGTAAACATGTCGGGCCTGCGGCATTAACACGCGCGCCGTATACAAAGAGGTGTTATTCGGTGGAGCGGTATTTCTGCTGCCCGAATTCACGCGCGCCGGGAATTGGCGGTTGCGCGTCCGGGGTGTGCCCGCCGCAAACGCGTTGCAAAGGCGGGCGGCGGGTCTTCGCGGAGTCGGATGCGGGGATTTCGTGCGGTCTGGTGCGCGGCTGCGGTAAAGCCATGGGTGGCCGTCGGAAAAACGCGGCACGCGCGTCGGCCCGGAGAGTCCCGGAAGCCGATGGCCGACGGCCGATGCGGGAAACGGCGAGGCCGCGCCGACCCCCGGAGGGGTGACGCGGCCTCGGTCGTGCGGGCGCCGGTGCGCTCAGACGGTCTCGGGGAGTTCCTCGAGACCCTCGGCGACGAGCTTGGCCAGGCGGTCGAGGGCAGCGTCCGCGCCCTCGGCGTCGGAGGCGAGGACGATCTCCTCGCCGCCCTGGGCGCCCAGACCCAGGACAGCCAGCATGGAAGCCGCGTTGACGGGGTTGCCCCCGGCCTTGGCGATCGTCACCGGGACGCCTGCGGCCGTGGCGGCTCGGACGAAGATGGAAGCGGGGCGGGCGTGGAGGCCCTCGGCCCAGCCGACGTTGACGCGGCGCTCAGCCATGTGATGCTGCCCTTCGGTTTTCAGGGTTGTCTAGACCAGTTTCCCATATCGTGAAGCATCCCCGGAGCGGACATGGGTCCCCTCCGGGTGTGTTGCCGGGCCGCGGCCTCGGTCCGGCTTCCGTCCTCCACAGACTGCCTCGCGCCGTTGTCGTACGCGAGCCGTACTCTGGGGCCCATGCAGACCCCGGCGGACCCGCAGGACCGGCACGAGTACCCGTCCCACTGGGAGGCGGACGTGGTACTGCGCGACGGCGGCACCGCGCGCGTCCGGCCCATCACCGTCGACGACGCCGACCGCCTGGTCAGCTTCTACGAGCAGGTCTCGGACGAGTCGAAGTACTACCGCTTCTTCGCGCCGTACCCCAGGCTCTCCGCCAAGGACGTCCACCGCTTCACGCACCACGACTTTGTGGACAGGGTGGGACTCGCGGCCACCATCGGCGGCGAGTTCATCGCAACCGTACGCTATGACCGCATTGGCACCGACGGCATGCCCGCCTCCGCGCCCGCCGACGAGGCCGAGGTCGCCTTCCTCGTCCAGGACGCCCATCAGGGCCGGGGCGTCGCCTCCGCCCTCCTGGAGCACATCGCGGCCGTCGCGCGCGAGCGCGGGATCCGCCGCTTCGCCGCCGAGGTGCTGCCCGCGAACAGCAAGATGATCAAGGTCTTCATGGACGCCGGCTACACCCAGCAGCGCAGCTTCGAGGACGGCGTCGTCCGCCTGGAGTTCGACCTGGAGCCCACGGACCGCTCCCTCGCGGTCCAGCGCGCGCGGGAGCAGCGCGCGGAGGCCCGTTCGGTACGACGGCTGCTGACGCCCGGATCCGTGGCCGTGATCGGCGTCGGCCGCGCGCCCGGCGGGGTCGGCCGCAGCGTCCTCGGCAACCTCCGGGACGCCGGATTCACCGGCCGGCTGTACGCCGTGAACCAGGCCTTCGGGGAGGACCTCAAGGAGGTCGACGGGGTGCCGGCGCACCGCTCCGTGCGGGACATCGGCGGGCCGGTCGACCTCGCCGTGGTCGCCGTCCCCGCCGAACACGTCCCCGCGGTCGTGACCGACTGCGGCGAGCACGGTGTCCAGGGGCTGGTCGTCCTCGCCTCCGGGTACGCGGAGAGCGGCCCTGACGGCCGCGAACGCCAGCGCGAGCTCGTCCGGCACGCGCGCACGTACGGCATGCGGATCATCGGGCCGAACGCCTTCGGGATCATCAACACCGCGGCCGGCGTCCGGCTGAACGCGTCCCTCGCGCCGGAGATGCCCCGCCCCGGCCGCATCGGTCTGTTCGCCCAGTCCGGCGCCATCGGGATCGCCCTGCTGTCCCGGCTGCACCGGCGGGGCGGGGGAGTCACGGGGGTCACGGGGGTGTCGACCTTCGTGTCGTCCGGCAACCGCGCGGACGTGTCCGGCAACGACGTCCTCCAGTACTGGTACGACGACCCCGAGACGGACGTCGTCCTCATGTACCTGGAGTCCATCGGCAACCCGCGCAAGTTCACGCGCCTCGCGCGGCGGACGGCGGCGGCCAAGCCCCTGGTCGTGGTGCAGGGCGCGGGATCGGCGCCGCAGGGGCACGCGGTACGGGCGACGCGGCTGCCGCACGCCACGGTGTCCGCGCTGCTGCGGCAGGCCGGGGTGATCCGCGTCGACACGATCACCGAGCTGGTCGACGCGGGGCTGCTGCTCGCGCGGCAGCCGCTGCCGGCGGGGCCGCGTGTGGCGATCCTCGGGAACTCGGAGTCGCTGGGGCTGCTGACGTACGACCGGTGCCTCGCGGAGGGCCTGCGGCCCTCGCCGCCGCTGGATCTGACGACGGGGGCGACGGCGGACGAGTTCCACGGGGCGCTCGCGGCGGCGCTGGCGGACGATTCCTACGACGCGGTGATCGTGACGGCCATACCGGCGATCGGGGAGGGGTCGGTCGGGGACGCGGAGCTGGCGGAGGCGCTGCGGTCGGCGGCGGAGGGCGTTCCGGGCAAACCGGTTCTTGTGGTGCACGTGGAGCTCGGGGGGCTTGCGGAAGCGTTGTCGGCCGCGGGCCGTACCGCACCTTCGGCGAGTGCCATGGCACCCGGCGCCGGTGGCGGTGCCCACCCTCCCCCACTCTCGGCTTCGCTCGAGCGGGGGGACCCCCATCGCCCTGCGGAACGCCTGCCCACCGCGGTGGCGGGGCAGCCGACGCCCACTGCGGTGGCCGGACAGTCGACGCCGACCGCGGTCGGTCATTCGTACTCTCGCCTCATCCCCGCCTACCCCGCCGCCGAGCGTGCCGTGCGTGCCCTTGCCGAAGCCGTGAAGTATGCGCAGTGGCGGCGGGAGGCCGCCGAGCCCGGGAAGGTGCCCGAGTACGAGGACATCGACGAGAAGGGGGCCGCCGAGCTGATCGGCGGGCTGCTGGCGCGGGGGGAGGGGCTCACCATCGGCGTCGAGGAGACCTGCGCGCTGCTCGGCAAGTACGGCATGGACGTGCACCGCGCGCTGCCCGCCCCCACCCCCGACGTTGCCGTCGCCGCCGCCCGTGATCTCGGCTACCCCGTCGCCCTCAAGGCCACCGCCCCGCACCTGCGCCACCGCGCCGACCTGGGCGGCGTACGCCTCGACCTGGCCGACGAGGAGCAACTGCGCCGGGCGTACGCCGAGTTGACCGAACTGTTCGGGCCGCCGGAGGAGCTGCGCCCCGTGGTGCAGCGGATGGCACCCCGGGGCGTCGACACCGTCGTACGGGCCGTGATCGACCCGGCGGCCGGCGCGGTGCTGTCGTTCGGGCTGGCCGGGGCCGCCTCCCAGCTGCTCGGAGACATGGCCCACCGGCTGGTTCCGGTCACCGACCGGGACGCGACCTCGCTGCTGCGGTCGATCCGCACCGCGCCCCTGCTGTTCGGCTGGCGCGGCGCCGCCCCCGTCGACACGCCCGCTCTGGAGGAGCTGCTGCTGCGCGTCTCCCGGCTGGTCGACGACCATCCCGAGGTGGTCGCGGTCACTCTGGAACCGGTCGTGGTCGCCCGGAAGGGCGTGAGCGTCCTCGGCGCCACCGTCCGGCTCGCGCCACCGCCGGCCCGCGACGACCTGGGCCCCCGGACCCTGCCCGCGTACTGAGACGAAGGCCCGCTCCGGGCGACGGCGTTCGAGGCGGGGGCCCGGGACTGGCCCGGGTCCCCCTGCCCACGGATTAGGATGGACGCCATGGCCAAGACCAGTACGACGACCCAGGGGCTGCGCGTCGCGATCGAGCGCAGCGGCTACTACCCGGCCCTCGTGGCCGAGGCGGTGGAGGCTGCCGTAGGCGGTGAGCCGATCCGGTCGTACCTGGTCCACCAGGAGACGACGTTCGACCAGAACGAGGTGCGGCGGCATGTGACCGTGCTCGTCCTCACCGGCAACCGTTTCATCGTCAGCCACACCGACGAGCAGGCCGCCGACAGCACCTCCCCGACGCCGTACGCCACCACCTCGACGGAGTCGGTCAAGATCGGCCGGATCTCGTCGGTCGTGGTCAGCCGGGTCGTCGCCAACCCGGAGCAGTACACGCCGGGCACCCTGCCCCGCGAGATCGTGCTGACCATCGGCTGGGGTGCCGTCTCCCGGATCGACCTGGAGCCCGCCGCCTGCGGCGACCCCAACTGCGAGGCCGACCACGGCTACACGGGCAGCTCGACGGCCGACGACCTCAGCCTGCGCGTCAGCGAGGCGGGGGACGGCCCGGAGACGGTGCGCCAGGCGCTCGCCTTCGCGCAGGCCATCTCCGAGGCGACCGCGGACGTCGCACGCTGATGGCGTACGTCGCCTGGGACCATCCGGAACCCCTCGACCTCGGTACCGTGCCGCTGCCCGAGTACGGCAGCGGCTCCCTCGCCGACCTGCTGCCCACCCTGGCCGCCGGCATGGCCGTGCCCGGAATGACCGCGTCGATCACGGAACTGACGGCCGCCGATCGCAACTGCGTCTTCCTGATCGACGGGCTGGGCTGGGAGCAGATCAAGGCCCACCCCGACGAGGCGCCCTTCCTGACCTCGCTGCTCGGCAGCTCGCGCGGCGGCACGGGACGGCCGATCACCGCCGGCTACCCGGCGACCACGGCGACCTCCCTCGCCTCCGTCGGCACCGGACTGCCGCCCGGCGCGCACGGCCTGCCCGGCTACACGGTCCGCAACCCGGCCACCCGGGAGCTGATGAACCAGCTGCGCTGGCAGCCGTGGACCGACCCGGCCGCCTGGCAGCCGTACCCCACCGTCTTCCAGCTCGCCCAGGACGCCGGGGTGCACTCCGCCCAGGTGTCCTCCCCGCACTTCGAGCACACCCCGCTCACCAAGGTCGCGCTCAGCGGCGGAACGTTCCACGGGCGGCTGACCGGCGAGGAGCGCATGGACCTCGCGGCGGAGCAACTCGCCGCCGCCGACCGCTCCCTGGTGTACACGTACTACGCCGAGCTGGACGGCGCCGGGCACCGCTACGGCGTGGACTCCGACACCTGGCGCGGCCAGCTCATGCACGTCGACCGGCTCGTCCAGCGGCTCGCCGAGCAGCTCCCGCCGCGCAGCGCGCTCTACGTCACCGCCGACCACGGCATGGTCGACGTGCCGTTCGACGAGCAGCACCGCATCGACTTCGACGAGGACTGGGAGCTGCGGGCCGGGGTCGCGCTGCTCGGCGGCGAAGGGCGCGCCCGGCATGTCTACGCGCTGCCGGGCGCCGAGAACGACGTGCTGACCTGCTGGCGCGAGGTGCTCGGCGAGCAGTTCTGGGTGGCCTCGCGGGACGAGGCGATCACGGCCGGCTGGTTCGGCCCGCCGGACCGGTTCGACGAGCGGGTGTACGAACGGATCGGCGACGTGGTCGCGGCCGCGCACGACGATGTGCTGATCATCGCCTCCGAGCGGGAGCCCAAGGAGTCGGCGATGGTCGGCAACCACGGCTCGATGACCCCCGCCGAGCAACTCGTCCCCCTGCTCGAAGTACGCTCCTGACGCCCCTGACCCCGACTCGCCGAAAGGTGCTCAACCCCCCATGCCCGAGCTGGTGTTCTTCTCCGGAACGATGGACTGCGGGAAGTCGACCCTGGCTCTGCAGATCGAGCACAACCGGTCGGCCCGCGGTCTCGTCGGCATGATCTTCAGCCGGGACGACCGCGCGGGCCACGGCAAGCTGTCCTCCCGCCTCGGCCTGGTCACCGACGCCGTGGAGGTCGAGGACGAGCAGGACCTGTACGCCTACCTGGTCGACCACCTCTCCCAGGGCGGCCGCGCCGACTACGTCATCGCCGACGAGGCGCAGTTCCTGGCACCGGAACAGATCGACCAGCTCGCCCGCGCGGTCGACGACCTCGGCGTGGACGTCTATGCCTTCGGTATCACCACCGACTTCCGCTCCAAGCTCTTCCCCGGCTCCCAGCGGCTCGTGGAACTGGCCGACCGGGTCGAGGTCCTCCAGGTCGAGGCCCTGTGCTGGTGCGGGGCCCGCGCCACCCACAACGCCCGCACCGTCGACGGCGCGATGGTCGTCGAGGGCGCCCAGGTGGTCGTCGGGGACGTCAACGGCTCGGCCGGCAAAGTCGGTTACGAGGTCCTCTGCCGCCGCCACTTCCGCAAGCGCATGACGAGTGCGACGGCACGGGCGGCGGCCCTGTCGCCCGACGTGCTGCCGGTCACCTAGGGGCTCGTCAACCACCCTTCTGTTCCCTGGATTTAACCAAGAAAACCTTGGCGATCGGTAATCTACACGCGTAACTTGAGCGGACTCCCCCCACACGACCGGTTCAAGCGCCGTCGGTCGGCGGCGTGTTGAAGCATCCGACGTCCGAGGAGACCGCAAGCGTGTCCAGACCCGCAGGCAGCAGATCCCGCGTGCGCCGTGCCGCCTACCCGCTCATCTCCGTGAGCGTGGCGAGCGCGTTCGCGATGACCGCCCTTCCCGCCGCCTATGCGACCCCGTCCGCCACGGCCGTGATCTCCGAGGTGTACGGCGGCGGTGGCAACTCCGGTGCGACCCTGACCCGGGACTTCGTGGAGCTCGGCAACGCCGGGTCCGCGGCCTACGGCCTGGCCGGCTACAGCGTGCAGTACCTGCCCGGTTCGCCGTCCTCGTCCTCCCAGTGGCAGGTGACCCAGCTGACCGGCTCGATCGCCCCCGGCGGCCGCTTCCTGGTCGCCGAGGCGCAGGGCACCGGCGGCACCACGGCCCTGCCGACCGCGGACGCGACCGGCACGATCGCGATGAGCGCGACCACCGGCACGATCGCCCTCGTCTCCGGCACCACCGCACTGACCTGCAAGACGGCCGCCGACTGCGCGGCCGACAGCCGTATCGTCGACCTCGTCGGCTACGGCACCGCGATCGTCCGCGAGGGCAGCGGTCCGGTCGCCGGCGCCTCCAACACCGCGTCCGTCTCACGGGCCGACACCCTCGCCGACACCGACGACAACACCGCGGACCTCACCGCCGGTACGCCCTCGCCGGTCAACTCGGCCGGGCAGACGCCGGGTTCGGGCGGTGGGGACGGCGGCGGCGACGGCGACCCGACCCAGCCGGGCACCGTCCGCGTCCACGACATCCAGGGCACCACCCGCCTCTCCCCGCTCGCCGGGCAGACCGTCGCCAAGGTGCCGGGCATCGTCACCGGCGTGCGTACCTCCGGCTCGAAGGGCTACTGGATCCAGGACCCGACGCCCGACGCCGACCCGCGCACCAGCGAGGGCGTCTTCGTCTACACCGGCTCGGCCGTCCCCACCGTCGCGGTCGGCGACTCGGTGCTGGTCGGCGGCAAGGTCAGCGAGTACTACCCGAGCAGCACCAGCCAGTCGGTCACCGAGATCGGCAGCCCGACCGCGACCGTGCTCTCCAGCGGCAACGCGCTGCCCGCGGCCGTCACCCTGGACGCGGCCTCCGTACCGGACGCGTACATCCCCACCGCCGGCGGCGCGAGCATCGAGTCGCTCGCGCTCCAGCCGACCGTCTACGCCCAGGACTTCTACGAGTCCCTGGAGGGCATGCGGACGACGTTCGCCGACGCGCGCGTGGTCGGCGCCTCCGACGCGTACGGCGAGCTGTGGGTGACCGTCAAGCCCGACGAGAACCCGACCCCGCGCGGCGGCACCCTCTACTCCTCCTACGACCAGCCCAACACCGGCCGTGTCGAGGTGATGTCCCTCGACACCACCACCGCCTTCCCGGCGGCCGACGTCGGCGACGAACTGTCCGGCGCGACCACCGGACCGCTCGACTACTCCACGTACGGCGGCTACAACGTCCAGGCCACCCAGCTCGGCACCCTGGTCGACAACGGCCTGAAGCGGGAGGTGACCCGCCGCCAGAAGGGCGACGAGCTGGCGGTCGCCACCTACAACGTGGAGAACCTGGACGCGCTGGACGACCAGGAGAAGTTCGACCGGCTCGCCGAGGGCGTCGCGGTCAACCTCAACTCGCCCGACGTCGTGGCCCTGGAGGAGATCCAGGACGACAACGGCGCGACGGACGACGGCACCGTCACCGCCGAGGCGACCCTGAAGCGGTTCACGGACGCCATCCGCGCGGCCGGCGGCCCGCGTTACTCCTGGCGCTACATCTCGCCCGAGAACGACCAGGACGGCGGCGAGCCCGGCGGCAACATCCGCCAGGTCTTCCTCTTCAACCCCAAGCGGGTCTCCTTCACCGACCGGCCCGGCGGCGACGCGACCACGGGCACCAGCGTGGTCAGGACCCGCAAGGGCGCGCAGCTGACGTACTCCCCGGGCCGGATCGACCCGACGAGCGACGCCTGGGACAGCAGCCGCAAGCCGCTGGTGGGCGAGTTCGTCTTCCACGGCCAGACCGTCTTCGTCGTCGCCAACCACTTCAACTCCAAGGGCGGCGACCAGCCCCTGCACGGCCGCTACCAGCCGCCGGCCCGCAGCTCGGAGACCCAGCGCGCGGCCCAGGCCGCCGAGGTCAACACCTTCGTCAAGTCCCTGCTCGCGGCGGACAAGGACGCCAAGGCCGTGGTGCTCGGCGACCTGAACGACTACGAGTTCTCGCGGACGCTGACCACCCTCACCGACGGCGGCGTCCTGACCCCGCTGATCACCACCCTGCCGGCCGACCAGCGCTACACCTACGTGTACGACGGCAACTCGCAGACCCTGGACCACATCCTGACGAGCCCTGCGGTGACCCGCTTCGACTACGACGTGGTGCACATCAACGCCGAGTTCGCCGACCAGGCCAGCGACCACGACCCGCAGATCGTACGGATCGACGTCAGCAAGTGCCGTAACCACTGACCGGCGCCGCTTCCGCGTGGGACCGCGCCGTCCCACGCGGAACCCGGCGACGGCCTACCGATGGCACGGACTACCGAGGGCTCTGGATCACCGAGAAGACCGCGCCCTCCGGGTCGGCCACCGTCGCGACCCGCCCGTGCGCGCTGTCCCGGGCCGGCTTCAGCACCTGCCCGCCGAGCCCGGCGACCTCGCGCAGGGTCGCGTCCGCGTCGGCCACCTCGAAGTACGTCAGCCAGTGCGGCCCCCGGTTCCGGGGCAGCGACAGACCGACGCCGTGCAGGCCGGCCACCGGGTGGCCCTCGACGTGCAGGGTCACGTAGTCGAAGTCGGCGGAGACCTCCGGCTCCTCCTCGTAACCGAACACCGTTTCGTAGAACTTGGCGACGGTGGCGGTCTCGAAGGTCACCAGCTCGTTCCAGGCGGGGGAGCCGGGGACGCCGGAGACGGCCGTGCCGAGGTGGGCCGGGGCCTGCCAGATGCCGAACACCGCGCCCGAGGGGTCGGAGCCGATGGCGAGCCGCCCGGCCTCGGCCGCGTCCAGCGGGCCGACCCCCACCGTGCCGCCGCAGTGCCGGGCCGTCTCGGCGGTCAGGTCCACGTCGTCCGAGGCGAAGTACGGCGTCCAGGCGATCGGCAGATGCCGGTCGGGCGGCAGCTGCCCGATCCCCGCGACCTCCCGCCCGTCGAGCAGCGCCCGGACATAGGGGCCGAGCTGCGGGGGCCCGGGCTCGAACTCCCAGCCGAACAACGATCCGTAGAACTCCTCGGTCGCGGTCAAGCCGTGCACCATCAGACTCACCCAGCAGGGGGTGCCGGGCGCGTACCGAGCGTGCGTGCCGCCGTTCGCGCCCGCCGATCCCCGTACCTCGGTCATCGTCACTCTCTCCTCGGCCCCTCGCGGTGGCCGCGTCGCTTCCGCTCCCCGGACCGGTCGTGCCGCAGCCGCGGGCACACCCGGTGCCGGTTCCCGCACCCTCCGTGGCGTCCCGTGTCCACGACCGTGCGGGCGGCTTCGCCGCGAGGATGCCTGGTCTGCCGCTTCTCGCCCGTTTCCGGTCGATTGCCGTCGGGTGTCCATCAGCTGTACAGCATGTGCCCGATCCCGTACGCCCGGTGATCGAGGCTGTCCGGGCGAGCAGAGTAGTCGTACCTGGACGATGCGGCCACCCCTGGCGTAAGGATGGGGCCATGGAAGCCATCATCACCGCAAGCGAACTCGCCGACGACCTGGCCGGGCCGAACCCGCCCGTCCTGCTGGACGTCCGCTGGCAGCTGACCCCGCCCGGCACGCCGGCCTTCGACGGCAGGGCCGCGTACACGGCCGGGCATCTGCCGGGCGCCGTCTTCGTGGACCTGGACGCGGAACTGGCCTCGGCGCCCGGCGGGAACGGCCGCCATCCGCTGCCCGACCTGGCCGTCTTCGGCGCGGCCATGCGCCGCGCGGGCGTGTCGGCGGGCCGGCCGGTCGTCGTCTACGACGGCGGACAGGGCTGGGCGGCCGCGCGTGCCTGGTGGCTGCTGCGCTGGACGGGTCACCCGGACGTGCGGGTCCTCGACGGCGGGTTGCCGTCCTGGGAGGGCGCTCTTTCGGCTGACGGGATCGAGACGGCCGAGGGTGACTTCGAACCGGCGCCGGGCGCGGTGAAGTTGCTCGACGCCGACGGGGCGGCCGCGCTGGCTCGCTCGGGCGTGCTGCTCGACGCCCGCGCGGGGGAACGGTACCGGGGCGACGTGGAGCCGATCGACCGGGTCGGCGGCCACATCCCGGGTGCCGTGTCGGCGCCGACCACGGAGAACGTCGGCGCGGACGGCCGCTTCCTGCCCGCCGCCGAACTCCACGGCCGATTCAAGGGGCTGGGCGCCTCGGAGGGGGCCGAGGTCGGTGTCTACTGCGGCTCCGGCGTCTCGGGCGCCCACGAGGTCCTGGCGCTGGCCGTCGCGGGCATCCCGGCAGCGCTGTACGTCGGTTCGTGGTCGGAGTGGTCGTCCGACCCGTCCCGCCCGGTCGCGGTCGGGACGGACCCGCAGTAACCGCAAGCCGAAGAGGGGTGCACGCACGCGTGCACCCCTCTTCGTACAGCCGTCCTGGTCCTACTCCTGCTTCTTGCGCCGCGTCCCGAAGACGATCTCGTCCCAGCTCGGCACGGCGGCCCGGCGGCCGGGCCGGACGCCGTCGGCCTCGGCCTGACGGTCGGTGGCGCCGATCAGCCGGTCGCGGTGGGCGCCGACGGAGCGGGGCATGAGGACGTCCGCGTAGGCGGAGCCGGCCGAGGCCGCCGGGGCGGGAGGTTCCTCCACCACCGGTTCCGGGGCGGGCTCCTCCTCGGGCTCCGCCGGGCGCTCCGGGACCACCATGTCGCCCCGGAAGCTCGGCACCGCCTCCAGCAGGCTGGTCAGCGAGTCCCGTTCGCTTGTGCTCTCCTCGGCCGGTTCCGAGGACTGCGCGGGCAGGCTCGGCCGCTCGCGGTCCCGGTCGGCCGTACGGTCCAGCGGCCGGTCGCGCGGCAGCCGCGCGATGCGCGGCACGAACGGAAAGCTCGGCTCCGGTACGGCGAGATCGTCGGACTCGCCGATCAGCGAGCGCGCCTCGTCGTCGACGGCCTGGACGAGCCGCCGGGGCGGGTCGTAGGTCCAGCTCGCCGAGTGCGGTTCGCCCGCGACCAGGTAGACGAGGAGGACCTCCCAGGTGCCGTCGTCGCGGCGCCAGGAATCCCACTGCACGGTGTCCTTCTCGGCGCCGCGCAGCACCAGCCGCTCCTGAACGGCCTCGCCGAGCAATGGACCGGAGTTCTCGCCGGGCCGGCGGACCGGGGTCTTCCGGGCTCGCTCGGCCATGAAGGCGCGCTCGGCCAGTACCGGACCCTCGAAGCGCCGCACCCGGTCGACGGGGATCCCGGCGAGCTGCGCGACTTCTTCCGCCGTCGCGCCCGCACGTATCCGCGCCTGGATGTCCCGAGGCCGCAGATGACTCTCGACCTCGATCTCGATCTGGCCGAGCCGGGGCCGGTCGCCGCGCACGGCGGCACGGAGCCGTTCGTCGATCGGAAGGGTGTACTCCGTTGAGTCGGCAGCCTTGAGCACCAGCCGTGTGCCGTCATTGGAGACGGCCACGACACGCAGTTCGGGCATGGGGACCTCCCGGGTGGTGCCTGCCGACGTCACGTGCGTCGCTGCTTCCGCTAGTCGAGTGTGGCCTGCCCGGGTGCAGCCTGCCACAACCTTGCCGAGTTGCCCGGCGTGTCGGGCACGGGCCCTGGTACGCCGTTATGGCACGGTTACCTATTCGCAACGCTAAGTGACCAACTTTGTCACCCTGTGCAACTAGCCCCCTCCCGGCGGTCCTGCAAGGCCCCGGACGCCCTGGCGGGAGACCGGACCCAGGGCTCGCAACAGTACTCCATTCGGGCCACGTGCGTGGATTGGCGCGCCACCCAACTTCTGGCAACGACCCCTCTCCGGCCGCCCATTGCCCAGCAGGGGCGATCTTGAACGTGGCGTACTTCACGCAATCCACAGAAACGGAACTAATGGTTTCGTTCGTACGTCCCCTTCCTGTGTAGTCGGTCGAACAAGTGCGGGAAGGGCAGGCAAGGTCAGGGAATGCGTGAAAGGCCCGGTTTCGATGGTGAGAGCAGTGCGGGGGAGGAGGTGAAGGGGAGCCGGAGGCGGATCGACCTGAGCGTGCCCCAGGTCGCCGGCAGTGCCGTGGCCGCGGTCGTGGCCGCCAAACTCGCTTCCTATTTCGGGGTGTACGGGACGATCCTGGGCGCCGGAGTGGTCAGTGTGATCGCCACCTGCGGCGGCACGTTGTTCCAGCACTTCTTCAAGCGCACCGGCGAACAGATCCGTGACGCCACGGTGGTCCCCCGGCCCGATGATCAAGCGCCCCCGGCGCCCGGCGAGTTCACCGAGGGCACCGTCTACCGCGCCCGGGTGAAGACCTGGCGCCGCCCGATGGTCGCGGCCGCCCTGGTGTTCGCGGTGACCATGGCCGGCATCACGACCTACGAACTCGTCTCCGGCGGCAGCTTCAGCGGCGGCTCCGGTACGACGGTCAGCGGCGCGGTCACCGGCGACACCACGACCTCGAAGGCGTCCGACTCCTCGGACCCGTCGGGCTCTTCGGGCTCATCGGACTCGAAGTCCGGTGACGGTACGGCCACTTCGGCCGCGCCGTCGCCGTCGTCCTCCTCCTCGGGCCTCTCCGGCTCCTCGGGCGGGTCGGGGGCGTCCGCGAGTGCCGGGGCCACGACACCGGCGCCGAGCGAGTCCGCGAGCGGGGAGCCGAGTGCGGCCCCCATGCCCGGCGGCACCTCGGCTACTGCCCCAGAACCCTCCGCAAGTAGTCGTTCTGGAACAGCCGGTCCGGGTCCAGCCGATCCCGCAGCGCCGTGAACTCGCCGAAGCGCGGGTACACCCCGGCGAAGTAGTCCGCTTCCCGGGTGTGCACCTTGCCCCAGTGCGGGCGGCCCTCGTGCGCGGTGAAGATGCGCTCGGCGGCGGTGAAGTACTCCTGGTAGGGCGTGCCCCGGAACATGTGCACGGCGATGTAGGCGCTGTCCCGGCCGGAGGCGGTGGACAGGGCGATGTCGTCGGCCGGGGCGGTGCGGACCTCGACCGGGAAGTTCACCCTGAGACCGGAACGGTCGACCATCGCCCTGAGTTCCCGCAGCGTGTCCACCAGCGCCTCGCGCGGAACGGCGTACTCCATCTCCACGAAACGCACCCGGCGCGGAGATGTGAAGACCTTGTAGGGGATGTCCGTGTAGGTCCGCGCGGACAGCGCTGTGCTGGAGATCCGGGCGACCGTGGGGACGACGGCCGGCACCGCGCGGCCGAGCAACTGGGCGGCGTGGAAGACCCCGTTGGAGAGGAACTCGTCCTCGAACCAGCCCGCCAGCTGTCCCACCGGCTGGGGCGGGCCCGCGCTGCGGTTGTTGCGCTTGGTGTTGGTGTTTCCGGTGTGCGGGAACCAGTAGAACTCGAAGTGCTCGTTCTCGGTCCGGAGTTGATCGAACTCGGCGAGCACCCGGTCCAGCGGCATCGGCTCCTCGCATGCGGTGAGCAGGAAGACCGGCTCCACGGCGAAGGTGATCGCGGTGACGATGCCGAGCGCGCCGAGGCCGATGCGCGCGGCCGCGAAAACCTCCGGACTCTCCTTCTCCGAACAGGTGAGCACCGAGCCGTCCGCGGTGACCAGTTCGAGTGCCGTGATCTGCGCGGCGAGCGAGGCCGACTCGCGGCCGGTGCCGTGCGTACCCGTGCTGGTGGCCCCGGAGACGGTCTGCTCCATGATGTCGCCCATGTTGGTCAGCGACAGGCCCTCGCGGGCCAGGGCCATGTTGAGTCTCTTGAGCGGGGTGCCGGCCTCGACCGTGACGGTCATTGCTTTCCGGTCAATGTTGCGGATGCCGGTCAACAGTTGAGGGCGGATCGAGAGACCGTCGGTCGCGGCGATGGCCGTGAAGGAGTGGCCGCTGCCGACCGCCTTCACCTTCAGGCCGTCCTCCGCCGCCTGCCGTACGGCCGCGGCCAGCTCGTCCACGGAGGCGGGCGTGACCTCCCGCGCGGGGCGGACGGTGACGTTCCCTCCCCAGTTACGCCACGTGCCGCTCTTCCCGCTCGCTGTGCTGCCCAACGGTGCCTCCCCGACGCGTGACCGGCCTGCTGAGCCGGCGGTACCCGAGGAAACCGACCGCGACCGCGACGGCTCCGGACACGGCCGGAACCCCGTACCCGGCACGGGCGCCGGCCGCGTCGATCACCCAGCCGGCGACCGAGGAGCCGAGCGCCACCCCGACCGCGAGGCCGGTGCTCACCCAGGTCATGCCCTCGGTGAGCTTCGCGCGAGGTACGTGCTCCTCGATGAGGGACATTGTCGTGATCATCGTCGGCGCGATGGACAGGCCCGCAACGAACAGCGCCACGGCCAGAAGCGGCAAGTTTCCGACCAGTAGGAGGGGGATCATACTCACGGCCATCGCACATATGCCCAGCAGCCACCTGCGTTCCGGCTTCCCCGCGAACCGCATCAGGCCGAAGATCACCCCGGCCAGGCAGGAGCCCGCCGCGTACAGGGCCAGGACGACGCTGGAGGCGCCCTTGTGGCCGCGTTCGTCGGCGAAGGCGACGGTCACCACGTCCACGGCCCCGAAGATCGCTCCAGTGGCCACGAAGGTCGCCACCAGCACCTGGAGACCGGGGGCGCGCAGCGCCGAACCGCCGCCGTGGTGCTCGCGCGGGTGCGGCTCCGGTTCGGTGGCGCGCTGGGCGGTCAGCCAGAAGACGCCGGCGGCGAGGAAGCAGGCGGCCAGCAGCGGCCCCGCCTCCGGGAACCAGGCCGTGGACAGGCCGATGGAGATGATCGGCCCGAAGATGAAGCAGACCTCGTCGACGACGGACTCGAACGAGTAGGCGATATGGAGCTGGGGGGTGCCCCGGTAGATCGCGGCCCAGCGGGCCCGGATCATCGCGCCCAGACTCGGCACCGCGCCGATCCCGGCGGCGCACACGAACAGCACCCAGTCCGGCCACCCGTAGCGCGCGGCGAACAGCAGCCCGGCCGCGGCCGCCAGCGCGAGCAGGGTCGCGGGGCGCAGCACACGGCGCTGCCCGTGCTGGTCGACCAGCCGGGACACCTGCGGTCCGATCGCCGCGGCGGACAGCGCGATGGTGGCGGAGAGCGCGCCCGCCAGTCCGTACCGCCCGCTGATCTGGGAGATCATCGTGACCACGCCGATGCCCATCATGGACAGCGGCATCCGGCCGACGAAGCCCGCGGCGGAGAAGCCCTTGGTGCCGGGTGCGGCGAACAGGGCGCGATAGGGGCTGGGCACAGGGGTCTCCGACGGCTGGGTAAGGCGTGAGTGCGGCTGATACAGCTTACGAGTAAGGGGACCCTAATGCACCTGTGCGGCACTGGGGATAAACCTCCCGAATCCGACTCTTCACGCTCCTGTTTCCGGGCGGTCAGCGCCGGGTGGCAGGATCGGCTCATGTCAGACGCGCTCGATGCCACCCCCTACGACGCCCTGCTCCTGCTCTCCTTCGGCGGCCCGGAAGGCCCGGACGACGTGGTCCCGTTCCTGGAGAACGTGACGCGCGGGCGCGGTATCCCGAAGGAACGCCTCAAGGAGGTCGGGCAGCACTACTTCCTGTTCGGCGGGGTCAGCCCGATCAACGACCAGAACCGCGCCCTGCTGGACGCCCTGCGCAAGGACTTCGCCGAGCACGGCCTGGACCTGCCGATCTACTGGGGCAACCGCAACTGGGCGCCGTATCTGACGGACACCCTGCGCGAGATGGTCGCCGACGGCCGCCGCCGCGTCCTGGTGCTCGCCACCAGCGCCTACGCCTCCTACTCGGGCTGCCGCCAGTACCGCGAGAACCTCGCGGACTCGCTGGCCGCGCTGGCGGCCGAGGGTCTCGAACCGCCGAAGATCGACAAGCTGCGGCACTACTTCAACCACCCCGGCTTCCTCGACCCGATGATCGACGGGGTGCTGGAGTCCCTCGCCGACCTCCCCGAGGACGTCCGCGCGGGCGCCCACATCGCCTTCACCACCCACTCCATCCCGACCGCGAGCGCCGACACCTCGGGCCCGGTCGAGACGCACGGCGAGGGCGGCGCGTACGTCGAGGAGCACCTGGACGTGGCCGAACTGATCGCCGACGCGGTCCGCGAGCGCACCGGCGTCGACCACCCCTGGCGGCTCGTCTACCAGTCGCGCTCCGGCGCCCCGCAGATCCCGTGGCTGGAGCCCGACATCTGCGACCACCTGGAGGCGCTGCACGGCGCCGGGGTCCCGGCCGTCGTCATGGCCCCCATCGGCTTCGTCTCCGACCACATGGAGGTCCTCTACGACCTCGACACGGAGGCCAGGGCCAAGGCCGAGGAGCTGGGTCTGCCGGTACGGCGGTCCGCGACCGTCGGGGACGACCCGCGGTTCACCGCCGCGATCCGTGACCTCGTCCTGGAGCGCGCGGCCGTGGAGAGCGGCCGGGAGGTCACGCCGTGCGCCCTGGGCGCGCTCGGCGCGAGCCACAACCTGTGCCCGGTCGGCTGCTGTCCGGCCCGCGCCGCCCGCCCGGCCGCCGCCGGCGCCGACAGCCCCTACGCGTGAGGAGCCCCGTGACCGACGCCCTGCACCAGGACCTGCTGGAGCTCGCCCGGGAGGCGGCCGCCCGCGCGGGCGAGCTGCTGCGGGACGGACGCCCGGCCGACCTCGCCGTCGCCCGGACCAAGTCCAGCCCGATCGACGTGGTGACCGAGATGGACATCGCGGCGGAGAAGCTGATCACCGACCTGATCTCCGGCCGGCGGCCCGACGACGGCTTCCTCGGCGAGGAGGGCGCGTCGTCCGAGGGCACGAGCGGGATCCGCTGGGTGATCGACCCGCTCGACGGCACGGTCAACTACCTGTACGGGCTGCCCACCTGGGCGGTCTCCATCGCGGCCGAGCAGGACGGGGAGACCGTGGCCGGCGTGGTGGCGGCTCCGATGCGCGGCGAGACGTACCACGCGGTGCTGGGCGGCGGGGCCCGGGCGACGGGGGCGTGGGAGGGCGAGCGGGAGCTGCGCTGCCGGCCGGCGCCGCCGCTGGACCAGGCACTGGTGTCGACCGGCTTCAACTACGTGTCCGACGTCCGCACCCACCAGGCCGAGGTGGCCGCCCGGCTGATCCCGCTGCTCCGCGACATCCGGCGCAGCGGGTCGGCGGCGATCGACCTGTGCGACGTGGCCTGCGGCCGGCTGGACGGGTACTACGAGCGCGGGCTGAACGCGTGGGACTGGGGAGCGGGTGACCTCATCGCCCGTGAGGCGGGCGCCCTGACCGGCAGCCGCCCCGGAGAGCCCCCGTCCCGTGACCTCACGGTCGCGGGTACGCCGGGCGTCTTCGAGCCCCTCCAGCGCCTGCTGGAGGACTTCGGCGCGTGGCACGACTGAGCGACGCCGGGCGCGGGTGCCGAGGGGACACGGCACCGCCGTAGGCCGCCGCCGTGGCCGAGCGCCGCGGCGGGCGGCGGGGAAAAGCCGCAGGGGAATTCCCCCGCGAAGCCCAGCAGGACGGTGGCTCCCCGTGAAGCCGAGGAGACCCCCGCGTGAAGCCCGGGGGAACGCCGGCCCCTCGCCCCCATGCGAAAAACCTCGCGCTTTGCGGTCGGCAGGAATCGAACGCCGTTGCGGTGGGAAAGAATCCGGTACGAGCAGGGCCCCGGCGCTGGATTCGCCGGGGCCCTGTTCTCGTGCGGTACTGCGGGACTGTCAGACGCTGGTCGCGCCGACTTCCACACCGTGTTCGGCGGCGAGGCGGCGCAGGTCGTCGAGCTCGGCCTGTTCCACTTCGACGAGGAAGTCGTCACCCTCGTCACGAGCCCGGGTGATGTCGGACTCGGTCGCCTTTATGCGCTGCAGAAGTCCCGTCGTGAATGCGTCCATGCTGCGCCCCCTCGTCCTGGGTCGTGGGTCGGTGGCACGGGGGTGTGCCGTTCGAAAGGGGCGATCACGTCTCGCGGGTGCCCAGCGCTGCCCTGCTGGGCGGCGACGGTGCCGGACACCCCCGTCGTCCACTCTGCTGTAGCGGCGACGTACGTACCGCATGGTGCTGCGGCACATGCAGAGCGTGATCGCGGGGTGTACATGCCGTCCTCCCCCCGCTCCCCTCCGTGGAAACCTCAACCGCAGGAGAAAATCTCGCATTCCCGCCCGGCGGCCTGCGATCCGGCTGTCCTCGCCCCTGTCTTACTGCCGACTTATGGCCGAAAAGGGCAGGATGGAGGTCACACACCCCACGGAGACCCCTGCCCACGTGCGCCGGTGCGCGCTACGCGGGTGGACAGAGGAAGGACAAGCGACGTGCGCGTACTCGTCGTCGAGGACGAGCAACTGCTCGCCGATGCGGTGGCCACCGGACTGCGCCGGGAGGCCATGGCCGTCGACGTCGTGTACGACGGTGCGGCGGCCCTGGAGCGCATCGGCGTCAACGACTACGACGTGGTCGTCCTCGACCGCGACCTCCCCCTCGTGCACGGCGACGACGTCTGCCGCAAGATCGTGGAGCTCGGCATGCCCACGCGCGTGCTGATGCTGACTGCGTCCGGCGACGTCAGCGACCGCGTGGAGGGCCTGGAGATCGGCGCCGACGACTATCTCCCCAAGCCCTTCGCGTTCAGCGAGCTGATCGCGCGCGTGCGCGCCCTCGGCCGCCGTACCAGCGTGCCGCTGCCCCCCGTCCTGGAGCGCGCCGGCATCAAGCTCGACCCGAACCGCCGCGAGGTCTTCCGCGACGGCAAGGAGGTCCAGCTCGCGCCCAAGGAGTTCGCCGTCCTGGAGGTGCTGATGCGCAGCGAGGGCGCGGTGGTCTCCGCCGAGCAGCTGCTGGAGAAGGCCTGGGACGAGAACACCGACCCCTTCACCAACGTGGTGCGCGTGACCGTGATGACGCTGCGCCGCAAGCTGGGCGAGCCGCCCGTCATCGTGACCGTCCCCGGCTCGGGCTACCGGATCTGATGGCCGTGGCGACCACTCCCGCGCCTCCGCAGGCACCTCCCAAGCCCACCTGGGACCCCCGGAGACCGCAACCGGTCTTCCCGTGGCTGCGACCGACCATCCGGATACGGCTGACGCTGCTGTACGGAGGCATGTTCCTGATCGCCGGCATCCTGCTGCTGTCGATCATCTACCTGCTGGCCGCCCAGGCGATCAGCACCGGCAACCAGCCGCTGTTCAAGATCGTCAGCGGTACCGACATCCGGGTCTCCAGCGACAACTGCCCGGGGATCAACAGCACCAGCCTGCTCTCGGACTTCAACTCGGCGATCGCGTCGTGCGTGGACCACCAGCGCCAGGCGGCCCTGGACGACCTGCTCAGCCGCTCGCTGCTGGCCCTGCTGGGCCTCGCCGTGATCGCCTTCGCGTTCGGTTACGCGATGGCCGGCCGGGTGCTGTCCCCGCTCGGCCGGATCACCCGCACCGCCCGCGCGGTGGCCGGCTCGGACCTGTCCCGCCGGATCGAGCTGGACGGCCCGGACGACGAGCTCAAGGAGCTCGCGGACACCTTCGACGACATGCTGGAGCGGCTGCAGCGGGCCTTCACCGCCCAGCAGCGCTTCGTCGGCAACGCCTCCCACGAGCTGCGCACGCCCCTGGCGATCAACCGCACGCTCCTGGAGGTGCACCTCTCCGATCCGAACGCGCCCGCGGAGCTGCAGCAGCTCGGCAAGACCCTGCTGGCCACCAACGAGCGCAGCGAGCAGCTCGTGGAGGGCCTGCTGCTGCTCGCCCGCAGCGACAACCAGATCGTCGAGCGCAAGCCGGTCGACCTGGCCGAGGTGGCCTCCCAGGCCATCGACCAGGTGCACGGCGAGGCCGAGGCCAAGGGCGTGACCATCAGGGGACAGCGGAAGCCCGCGGTCGTCCAGGGCAACGGCGTGCTCCTGGAGCGGATCGCCCTGAACCTGCTGCAGAACGCGGTCCGCTACAACGTCCCCGAGGACGGCTGGGTCGAGGTCGACACGGAGATCCAGCACGGTCAGGCGGTACTGTCCGTCGCGAACACCGGACCGGTGGTGCCGGCGTACGAGATCGACAACCTCTTCGAGCCCTTCAGACGGCTCCGTACCGAGCGCACGGGCAGCGACAAGGGTGTGGGCCTCGGCCTGTCCATCGTCCGGTCCGTGGCGCGGGCGCACGGCGGTCACATCGCGGCCCAGCCCCGCGAGGGCGGAGGGCTCGTGATGAGGGTCACTCTGCCGATTTGACCGGAATTCAGGATTGTGACACACGCGGGGGATGTTCGCTTTGCGCGGAATTTTCGGGCGGCGTGGCGAGCTTCCCCGTGTGTGATCGATCACATGCGCGGATTTCCGGCCATCTACTCTCTGTGATCATGGACGGGGGAATAAAGCCGGGAAAATCCCTGTTTTCAGGGGTCTTGATCACGGGAAGTACAGGGTGAGGCGCCTTTGAGGTGTCTCGAGTGGACCGTGTACGGTCCCCATCGCCATTCAACCTGATCACTCTTGGGGGATCCGGTTGGGTGTCGATTGAGTAACAGACCTTGATGTGAGGCAAAATCTCCGCCTCGGGTCGGGCACAAGTCCGGCCTCTCACGCGTTACGTGCGCTGGAGACACCGCAGACACCCAGAGGGGGAGAGCGACATGGCAACCGACTACGACACTCCACGCAAGACCGACGACGACGTCGACTCGGACAGCCTTGAAGAGCTGAAGGCCAGGCGGAACGACAAGTCCACGTCCTCGGTGGACGTCGACGAGTTCGAGGCCGCGGAAGGCCTGGAGCTGCCCGGGGCCGACCTCTCGAACGAGGAGTTGGCCGTCCGGGTGCTGCCCAAGCAGCAGGACGAGTTCACCTGCATGAGCTGCTTCCTGGTGCATCACCGCAGCCAGCTGGCCCGGGAGAAGAACGGTCAGCCGATCTGCCGCGACTGCGACTGAGGACGGGTCGGGCATGACTGGCTCGACCCCTCCTCGGAAGCGCCGCTTCCCTTTGCCGGGAGCGGACTCGGGGCCGTCCGACGGCCCGCGCGCGCGTGATGACGAGCGGGGCTCTCCCGATCCGGGAGCCTCGCTCGAACCGGCGGCCGGCCGGGGTGACCTCCCGGTACCGGCGGACCAGCCCGCGCCCGTCGCCAGGCGACGGGTCGCGGCGATCCGCAGCAAGGCCGTGGACATGGCCCGGGAAGGCGCCCGTATGGGCGGCAGCCGGGCGAAAGCGGGACTGGCGTACCTCGCGGACCGGATCATCGAGATCGCCCCGCGTGTCCCCGTACGCGACCTCGCGACCCTGCGCCGGCAGTTCCCGGGTCTCGGGCCCGAGCAGCTCGCCGACAAACTGGTGGCGGGCGCCGCGGGTGCGACCTCGGCGGTCGGGGCCGGCGTGGGCGCGGCGGCGATGCTTCCGGTGCCGCCGGCGATGCCGACGGAGCTGGCCGCGGAGATCACCGGGGTCGCGGCGATCGAGCTGAAGCTGATCGCCGAGCTCCACGAGGTGTACGGCGTGCGGCCGCCGGGGAGCCTGAAGGCCCGCAGCACCGCGTATCTGTCCTCCTGGTCGGGGGAGCGCGGGATCGACGTGATGAGGCCGTCGACGATCAACAACGCCCTCGGCGGGCAGATGAAGCGCGAGCTGCGCCAGCAGATCATGAAGCGGATGGTGCGGGACCTGCCCAACCTGATGCCGTTCATGGTGGGCGCGGCGGTCGGGGCGGTCATGAACCGCCGGGACACCAGGAAGCTCGCGGCGCGGATCCGGGCGGACCTGCGGAAGATGCAGGTGCCGTGGGAGGAACTGCCGGAGCTGCCGCCGCTGGAGAAGCCGGAGGAGCCGCTGCCGATCGCTGAGCTTCCCGAGGACTTCGGGGGCTGACGGCCGTTCCGGGTGCGGGTTGCGGCTTGCCGGCGGAATCTTGGCGCGCGTGGGTTCGGCACCGCCGGATTCCGCCGTCGTGGCCCGGCGCCGTCGCGGCGGAAAAAGACTTCGGACCCGTGGGCGGAGGCTTTGCCGGACGAGAGTGCCGAGGGCTTCGCCCGGCGAGAAGGCCGAAAGCTTCACCGGCAAAAGGTCGAAGGCTTCACCCGTCAACAAGGTCGAAGGCTTCGCCGGACGGGAAGACCAAAGGCTTCGCCCGGCTGGAGGGCTTCACTGGGCCTGGCTGGGCGAGAGGGCTTTCCTAACGCCTTGTCCGGGCGAGAGCGCTCTGCCAGGCCTTGGCCCGGCGGGAGGGCTTCGTCAGGCCGTGGCCGGGCGGGAAGACCTAAGGCTTCGCCGGGCTAGAGGGCTTGGCTAGGCGTGGCCGGGCAAGAGAGCTCTCCTAGCGCCTTGGTCCGGCGGGAGGGCTTCGCCGGGCGGGAAGACCTGAGGCTTTGCCCGGCTGGAGGGCCTCGCTGGGTCTGGCCGGGTGAGAGGGCTTTCCTAACGCCTTGTCCGGGCGAGAGCGCTCTGCCAGGCCTTGGTCCGGTGGGAGGGCTTCGCCGGGCCGTGGCCGGGCGGGAAGACCTAAGGCTTTGCCGGGCTAGAGGGCTTGGCTAGGCGTGGCCGGGCAAGAGAGCTCTCCTAGCGCCTTGGTCCGGCGGGAGGGCTTCGCCGGGCCGTGGCTGGGCGGGAAGACCTAAGGCTTTGCCCGGCTGGAGGGCCTCGCTGGGTCTGGCCGGGCGGGAGGGCTCTCCTAACGCCTTGTCCGGGCGAGAGCGCTCTGCCAGGCCTTGGCCCGGTGGGAGGGCTTCGTCAGGCCGTGGCCGGGCGGGAAGACCTAAGGCTTCGCCGGGCTAGAGGGCTTGGCTAGGCGTGGCCGGGCAAGAGAGCTCTCCTAGCGCCTTGGTCCGGCGGGAGGGCTTCGCCGGGCCGTGGCTGGGCGGGAAAACCAAAGGCTTCGCCCGGCTGGAGGGCCTCGCTGGGTCTGGCCGGGTGAGAGGGCTCTCCTAACGCCCTGGCCGGGCGGGAGGGCCGTTAGGCCGTGGCCGTTTTGGCTGCCTCGATTGCTGCCGCCAGGGCTTCCGGCTCCCGCGTCGACAGGTACAGGTACGGGGTCGGGTCCTGCGGGTCCGTGACCTCGACCCGCAGGGCCCTGGGGATGTAGGCGCGCAGCAGCAGGAAGGCGCGGACGTCGGCCTTGTACGTGCGCCAGGCACGCGCCTCCTCGGGGTCCAGGACCTCCGACTCGCCGAGGGCCGACACCGGGATCTTCGCCTCGCCCGCGATCAGCGAGTCGCCCACGACCCGGATGCGCGGGGAGCCGTACGAACTGGCCACCACCGCGGCCGCCGCCGTGCCGCCGACCAGCCCGCCCAGCGCCGGCAGGGTGCCGAAGGGCAGCAGGATCAGGGCGAACGAGACGCCGACCAGAAAGCTGATGAACCACCACGACCGCGGGGCGGTGAGGCGTTCTTCGTACGGGGTGGCGGAAAGCTGCATGGAGCCAAGCTTGGCACGGTGTCCGGATTCACCGGACGCGCGGGTAAGGTCTGCGGCTGTGAGTGGTAGTTCCGCAGCTCTTCAGCCTCCTGCCAGTGCCCGGAAACCGGTGCGGCATCCCGATGCGCCCGCACCCGGGGAGCTCCTCGGTGCCCACTACGAACACTGTTTCGGATGCGGCCACGAGCAGGCGCACGGGCTGCATCTGGAGGCGCGGGCCGGCGAGGGGGTCTCCCTCACCGCCGAGTTCACCGTGCGCCCCGCCCACCAGGGCGCCCCGGGCCTCGCGCACGGCGGCATCCTCGCCAGCGCCCTCGACGAGACGCTCGGCTCGCTGAACTGGCTGCTGCGGACGATCGCCGTCACCGGACGCCTGGAGACCGACTTCGTGCGGCCGGTGCCCGTGGGCACCACGCTGCACCTGGCGGCCGAGGTCGTCGCGGTGGCCGGCCGGAAGATCTACTCGACCGCCACCGGACGCATGGACGGCCCCGAGGGACCCGTCGCCGTCCGCGCCGACGCCCTCTTCATCGAGGTCCCGGTCGAGCACTTCGTCGACCACGGCCGGAAGGAAGAGATCCAGGCGGCCATGAGCGACCCCGACCAGGTCCGCCGCACCCGCGCCTTCGAGGTGAACCCGTGAGCCCCGCCGCCCTGAACGTGCTGCTCCGCCGTGTCGACCCGGACGTACCGCTTCCGGCGTACGAGCACCCCGGTGACGCGGGGGCCGATCTGCGGACCACCGAGGCGTGCGAACTGGAGCCGGGAGAACGGGCCGTGCTGCCCACGGGGGTGTCGATCGCCCTCCCGGACGGGTACGCGGCCTTCGTGCACCCCCGTTCGGGGCTCGCCGCCCGGTGCGGTGTGGCCCTCGTGAATGCCCCGGGGACGATTGATGCCGGGTACCGTGGGGAGATCAAGGTGATCGTGGTGAATCTCGACCCGCGCGAGGCGGTGCGGTTCGAGCGCTTCGACCGGATCGCCCAACTGGTCGTCCAGCAGGTCGAGAGGGTTCGCTTCCAGGAGGTGGCGGAGCTTCCCGGCTCGGCGCGGGCCGAGGGGGGCTTCGGGTCCACCGGCGGTCATGCCGCGGTGGGCGACGTGAGCGGCACAAGCGGTCAGGCCGCCGAGGGCGGTCCGACGGGTGGGAATCGATACGCTTCGGTCGTATCCGACCGGGAAGGACAGTGACGTGTTCGGACGTCGCAAGAAGAAGGGTGCCGCCGAGGACGCGGCCGGCGAGGCCGAGCAGGTCGTCGACAGCGTCGACACCGAGGCGGACGAGGAAGAGGGCGAGCGCGAGCGCGTACGCCTGGAACCGGAGCCCCGGCCCGACGGGCCGTGGGACGACTCCGAGGTGCGGGAGCCGGGCGAGGGACGGGTGGACCTCGGCGGTCTGTTCGTGCCCGGCGTCGACGGCATGGAGCTCAGGGTCGAGGTCGCGGGTGACGCGATCGTCGCGGCGACCGTCGTGCTGCGCGACAGCGCCATCCAGCTGCAGGCCTTCGCCGCGCCCAAGCGCGAGGGCATCTGGGGCGAGGTCCGCGAGGAGATCGGCTCCGGCATCACCCAGCAGGGCGGCATCGTCGACGAGGTCGAGGGTCCGCTGGGCTGGGAGCTGCGTGCCCAGGTGCCGGTGCAGCTGCCGGACGGCACGGGCGGCTTCCAGGTCGTGCGGTTCGTCGGTGTGGACGGCCCGCGCTGGTTCCTGCGCGGGGTGATCTCCGGGCAGGGCGCGGTGCAGCCGCAGGCCGCCGGGCTTCTCGAGCAGATCTTCCGGGACACCGTCGTGGTCCGCGGCGAGGGCCCGATGGCCCCCCGTGACCCGATCGTCCTGAAGCTGCCGAACGACGCCCAGATGGTCCCCGAGGGCGTCCAGCAGGAGGAGTCCTCGCGCTTCTCCGGCGGCATGGGCCAGCTCCAGCGCGGACCGGAGATCACCGAGGTCCGGTAACCGCGAGACGAACGACAAGGGCCGCACCCCCGAGGGTGCGGCCCTTTCACATGTCCGCTGCCGGTGCTGTGAATACCCACCCCTTACTTCACACCTTGACGGAAGTCTGGTCCGTACCTACGGTCTCCGTTCAACGCCTACGTTCACAGAGGCGCTCCAGGTTCACATACGAGAACTCGCGAGAACGTACGAGAACGGAGTCGCTGTGCGTCGTATCCCGCTGCTCGCGGCCGCGGCCGCCCTGCTCCTGGGCGCCCTCACGGCCCCCGCCGCCCACTCCGCCCCGAGCGCCTTCGTGCACCCCGGGGTCACCGTCTCCAGGTCCCAGCTGGACTTCGCCCGCACCGAAGTGCTGGCCGGCGCCCAGCCCTGGAAGGCGGCCTACGACCAGATGACGGCGAGCAAGTACGCCGACCTGAACCGCACGCCCAAGCCCAGGGCGACCGTCGAATGCGGGCCGTACTCGAACCCCGACCTCGGCTGCACCGACGAGCGCGAGGACGCGATCGCCGCCTACACCGACGCGCTCGCCTGGTACATCACCAAGGACGCCCGCTACGCCCAGAAGGCCATCCAGATCATGGACGCCTGGTCGGCCACCATCACCGGCCACACCAACAGCAACGCGCCCCTGCAGACCGGCTGGGCGGGCTCCTCCTGGGCCAAGGCCGCCGAGATCATCAGGTACACGTACACCGGCACCTGGGCGAACGAGGCCCGCTTCGCCACCATGCTGCGCACCGTCTACCTCCCGACCGTCATCAAGGGCTCCAACTCCAACGGCAACTGGGAGCTGACGATGATGGAGGCCGCCGTCGGCATCTCCGTCTTCCTGGAGGACCGGACGTCGTACGACACGGCCATGGCGAAGTTCCGCACCCGCACGGCCGCCTACGTCTACCTGGCCACCGACGGCTCGGTGCCGAAGACCGTGCCCGGCCAGAACCTCGACACCACCGCCAAGATCGTCTCGTACTGGCAGGGCCAGTCCACCTTCGTCACCGGCCTCACCCAGGAGACCTGCCGGGACTTCACCCACACCGGGTACGGCATCTCCGCGATCTCGCACGTCGCCGAGACCAGCCGGATCCAGGGCCAGGACCTGTACGGCACGGACGTCGGCGAGCGGCTGCGGCAGGCGCTCGGCTTCCAGTCCAAGTACCAGCTGGGCGCCGCCGTCCCCGGCTGGCTCTGCGGCGGCTCCCTGAACCTCGGCCTCGGCCCCGTCACCGAGGTCGGCTACAACGCGCTCCACAACCGCCTGGGCATCGCCATGACCAACACCCAGGCGCTCACCCTGGACAACCGCCCCGCCGGCACCAACAACCTCTTCGTCGCCTGGGAGACCCTCACCCACGGCGACAACCCCAGCTGAACCCGACGAACGCCTGAACGGCCGGGCGCCGGGCTTTGATACCGGCGCCCGGCCGACCGGGGGAGCGGCACCGTCGACGGGCAAAAACTCGCCGGGCCGGGCGAGAGCGGGCTGCTGGAGCTGCGCCGGGCCGACGCCCGTGAGCGCGAGGAGCGCGTCGACCCGCTTCTCGGTCCGGTCGGCCGGACGCCGAGACCGGGCGCGCCGTGACGGAGCTGCCGCGTGCCGTCGTACGGAGCGAGGACTCTGCCACTCCCGGCTCCGCCCGAGCGGGGGACCCCGTCCGCGCTGATCGCGGCCCACGACACGACCCTGCTGGACCTGGCCGACCGGGTGCTGGAACCGGACGACGGGGAGATCGTCGAGCGCTGACCCGGGCCATCAGAGTTGTGTCAAAGATGCCCGCCGACCGGCTCCGTGCCCCGTTCGCCGGGATTGTTGGCCGTAAGGTCGACGCTGCGTAGGCGGTAGTTACGGGAAGACAATAGGACCATGGCACGCGGCAAGCTTCGGATCTATCTCGGTGCGGCACCGGGCGTGGGCAAGACCTACGCCATGCTCGCCGAGGCGCACCGGCGCGTGGAGCGGGGCACCGACTGTGTGGTCGGCTTCGTCGAGCACCACGACCGGCCGCGCACCGAGGTGATGCTGCACGGCCTGGAGCAGATCCCGCGCAAGGAGCTGGAGTACCGGGGCGCCGCGTTCACGGAGATGGACGTGGACGCCGTACTGCGCCGCGCCCCCGCCGTCGCCCTGGTCGACGAACTCGCCCACACCAACATCCCCGGCTCCCGCAACGCCAAGCGCTGGCAGGACGTGGAGGAGCTGCTGACCGCCGGGATCGACGTCGTCTCGACCGTCAACATCCAGCACCTGGAGTCACTCGGCGACGTCGTCGAGTCCATCACGGGCGTACGCCAGCGCGAGACCGTGCCCGACGAGGTGGTACGGCGCGCGGACCAGATCGAACTGGTCGACATGTCGCCCCAGTCGCTGCGCCGGCGCATGGCGCACGGGAACATCTACCAGCCGGACAAGGTCGACGCCGCCCTGTCCAACTACTTCCGCCCCGGCAACCTCACCGCCCTGCGCGAACTCGCGCTGCTGTGGGTGGCCGACCGGGCCGACGAGTACCTGAAGCAGTACCGCAGCGAGCACCGCGTGTCGGCGATCTGGGGCTCCCGGGAGCGCATCGTCGTGGGCCTCACCGGCGGGCCCGAGGGCCGGACGCTGATACGACGGGCCGCGCGGCTCGCCGAGAAGGGCGCCGGCGGCGAGGTGCTGGCCGTCTACATCTCCCGCAGCGACGGGCTGACCTCGGCCTCCCCGAAGGAACTCGCCGTCCAGCGCACCCTGGTCGAGGACCTCGGCGGCACCTTCCACCACGTCGTCGGCGAGGACATCCCCGCGGCCCTGCTCGACTTCGCGCGCGGCGTCAACGCCACCCAGATCGTCCTCGGCTCCTCACGCCGCAAGGCCTGGCAGTACGTCCTCGGCCCCGGCGTCGGCGCCACGGTCGCCCGCGAGTCGGGGCCCGACCTGGACGTCCACATCGTCACCCACGGCGAGGCGGGCAAGGGGCGCGGGCTGCCGGTGGCCCGGGGCGCCCGGCTCGGGCGCGGCCGGATCATCGCGGGCTGGCTGGTCGGCCTGGTCGGCCCGGTCGTCATGGCGCTGCTGCTCAACGCCGTCGACCTCGGCCTCGCCAACGACATGCTGCTGTTCCTGACCTTCACGGTCGCGGCCGCGCTGCTCGGCGGGCTCTTCCCGGCGCTCGCCTCGGCCGCCTTCGGGTCGCTGCTGCTGAACTACTTCTACACCCCGCCCCTGCACCGGCTGACCGTCGCCGACCCGAAGAACATCGTCGCCATCGTGATCTTCTTCGGGGTCGCGCTGTCCGTCGCCTCGGTCGTGGACCTCGCCGCCCGCCGCACCCACCAGGCGGCCCGGCTGCGCGCCGAGTCGGAGATCCTCTCCTTCCTCGCCGGCAACGTGCTGAGAGGCGAGACCAGCCTGGAGGAGCTCCTGGAACGCGTTCGGGAGACCTTCGGCATGGAGTCCGCCGCCCTCCTGGAGCGGGCGGGCGACGTCGAGCCGTGGACCTGCGCCGGGCGGGCCGGCTTCGGACCCGCCCTGGAACGGCCCGAGGACGCCGACGTGGACGTGCCCGTGGGCGACCACATGGCGCTCGCGCTGACCGGCCGGGTGCTGCCCGCCGAGGACCGCAGGGTGCTCGCCGCCTTCGCCGCCCAGGCCGCCGTCGTACTGGACCGCAGACGCCTCCAGGAGGAGGCCGAGCAGGCCCGTGCGCTCGCCGAGGGCAACCGGATCCGTACGGCCCTGCTGGCGGCCGTCAGCCACGATCTGCGCACCCCGCTCGCCGGGATCAAGGCGGCCGTGACGTCGCTGCGCTCCGACGACGTGGCGTGGTCGGAGGAGGACCAGGCGGAGCTGCTCGAAGGCATCGAGGAGGGCGCCGACCGGCTGGACCACCTGGTGGGCAACCTGCTCGACATGTCCCGGCTGCAGACCGGCACCGTGACCCCGATCGTCCGCGAGATCGACCTCGACGAGGTGGTCCCGATGGCGCTGGTGGGGGTGCCGGACGGCAGCGTGGACCTCGACGTCCCCGAGAGCCTGCCGATGGTCCGGGCCGACGCCGGGCTGCTGGAGCGGGCGGTGGCCAACCTGGTCGAGAACGCCGTCAAGTACAGCCCGCCGGACCGGGCCGTACTCGTCTCCGCGAGCGCCATCGCCGACCGGGTGGAGGTGCGGATCGTGGACCGCGGGCCGGGCGTGCCCGACGAGGCCAAGGAACGGATATTCGAACCCTTCCAGCGCTACGGTGACGCTCCGCGCGGCGCCGGGGTCGGACTCGGGCTCGCGGTCGCCCGGGGCTTCGCGGAGGCGATGGGCGGCACGCTCAACGCCGAGGACACGCCCGGCGGCGGGCTCACCATGGTCCTCACCCTCCGCGCGGCAGGATCGGTCACCGCAGCAGCGGAACCCGCGGCGCGAGCGGCGGCGGACGCCGTGACAGAACCGGAAAGGCAGGCCTCATGACCCGTGTGCTCGTGGTCGACGACGAGCCGCAGATCGTGCGCGCCCTCGTGATCAACCTCAAGGCGCGCAAGTACGAGGTCGACGCGGCCCCCGACGGCCGTACCGCCCTCGAACTGGCCGCCTCCCGCCACCCCGACGTGGTCGTCCTCGACCTCGGCCTGCCCGACATGGACGGCGTCGAGGTGATCAGGGGGCTGCGCGGCTGGACCCGGGTGCCGATCCTGGTGCTGTCCGCCCGCCACTCCTCCGACGAGAAGGTCGAGGCGCTCGACGCGGGCGCCGACGACTACGTCACCAAGCCCTTCGGCATGGACGAGCTGCTGGCCCGGCTGCGGGCCTCCGTGCGCCGCGCCGAGCCCGTCGCCGGGGGCGGCGAGGACGACGTCCTGGTGGAGACCGAGGGGTTCACCGTCGACCTGGCCGCCAAGAAGGTCAACCGGGCCGGCAAGGACGTCCGGCTGACCCCGACCGAGTGGCACCTGCTGGAGGTGCTGGTCCGCAACACCGGCCGGCTGGTCAGCCAGAAGCAGCTGCTGCAGGAGGTGTGGGGGCCGTCGTACGGGACGGAGACCAACTACCTGCGCGTCTACATGGCCCAGCTGCGCAGGAAGCTGGAGGCGGACCCGTCGCACCCGAAGCACTTCATCACCGAGCCCGGAATGGGATACCGGTTCGAGAAGTGAGCCGGGGCACGGAATGGGTTCGGAAAGTGAGCCGGGTCGCGAAGTGAGCTGGACTACGGCGGTGTCGGTGGGCCCCGGTACGCTTCAGACATGAGTGCTGTTCCTCGTTCCGAGAAGCCGGTCGGACGGTTCCGGCGCATGCTCGACCGGCTCTCCTCGTCCCAGGAGGACCTGGAGTCGGAGGAGCTGCGCGAGGACGCCGACACCGCCGGCTGTATCCGGATCGGCGACTGCCATGACCGGCAGATCGTCACCGTTACTGGTACCTTGCGCACGGTCACCCTGCGGCCGCGCGCCGGAGTCCCGGCCCTGGAGGCCGAGCTGTTCGACGGCTCCGCGGCGCTGGACGTGGTGTGGCTCGGCAGGCGCTCCATCGTGGGTATAGAACCGGGGCGCAGGCTGATCGCATCTGGCCGGATCTCGATGAGCCGGGGCCGCCGGGTGCTGTTCAATCCCAAGTACGAACTGAGACCCCTCGGTAGGGAGTAGCCGGTGACGTCGCTCGACAAGCCGACCGAAGACACGCAGGCGCAGGACGATGCGCGGGCGGTGACCGAGGCCGCGCTGTTCGAGGCGTTCGGCGGTGTCCGGGGCATGGTCGAGACGGTCCTGCCCGGCCTGCTGTTCGTCACGATCTTCACCATCAACAAGGACCTGCACTGGTCGGCGATCGCCGCCCTCGCGGTCTCCGTGGTGCTGGTCGTGGTGCGCCTCGTCATGAAGGACACCGTCAAGCACGCCTTCAGCGGTGTCTTCGGCGTCGCCTTCGGTGTCGTCTTCGCGATGATGACCGGCAATGCCAAGGACTTCTACCTCCCCGGCATGCTCTACACGCTGGGCCTGGCGCTGGCGTACATCATCACGACCCTGTGCGGGGTGCCGCTGATCGGCCTGATCCTCGGCCCGGTCTTCAAGGAGAACCTCTCCTGGCGCACCCGCAACCCCGGCCGCAAGAAGGCGTACGCCAAGGCCAGTTGGGCGTGGGGCCTGATCCTGCTCGCCAAGTGCGCGATCCTCTTCCCGCTGTACTGGTGGGCCAACACCGCACAACTCGGCTGGGTGCTCGTCGCGTTGAAGATCCCGCCGTTCCTGCTCGCCGTCTGGCTCACCTGGGTCTTCCTGGCGAAGGCACCGGCTCCGATCGACGTGTTCGCGGAGATGGAGGCGGCGGAGAAGGCCGAGGAGGCCGAGGAGGAGCGCAAGGCGGCGCTCGCCGCGGAGAGCGGCGAGACCTCCGGCGGACGCCACCGCAAGTAGGCAGGTACGAGAGAAGGGGCGCCCTCCCGCGGGAGAGCGCCCCTTCTCTCGTGTGCACTCGTGCGTACGTCAGCTGTCCTCGCGCCGGACCGACAGCAGGTCCTCCAGCTGCTCCTCGCGGGCCTGGGCCGCCACGAAGAGGAGTTCGTCGCCCGCCTCCAGGGAGTCCTCGCGGGAGGGGGTGAGGACCCGGGTGCCGCGGATGATCGTGACCAGGGAGGTGTCCTCGGGCCACTCCACGTCACCGACCTGGGTGCCGGCCAGGGCCGACTCCTCGGGCAGGGTCAGCTCGACGAGGTTGGCGTCGCCGTGGCTGAAGCGCAGCAGGCGGACCAGGTCGCCCACCGACACGGCCTCCTCGACGAGGGCGGACATCAGCCGCGGCGTGGAGACGGCGACGTCCACGCCCCAGGCCTCGTTGAACAGCCACTCGTTCTTCGGGTTGTTCACCCGGGCGACGACGCGCGGAACGCCGTACTCCGTCTTCGCGAGGAGCGAGACGACCAGGTTCACCTTGTCGTCGCCCGTCGCGGCGATCACGACGTTGCAGCGCTGCAGCGCCGCCTCGTCCAGGGAGGTGATCTCGCAGGCGTCGGCGAGCAGCCACTCCGCCTGGGGGACCCGCTCGACCGAGATGGCGGTCGGGGCCTTGTCGATCAGCAGGACCTCGTGGCCGTTCTCCAGCAGCTCGCCCGCGATCGAGCGGCCGACGGCGCCGGCACCGGCAATGGCGACCCTCATCAGTGACCGCTCTCCTCTTCCGGACCCCCGGCGAAGGCGGCCTCGACCTTGTCGACGTCGTCCGTCCGCATCATCACGTGCACGAGGTCGCCCTCCTGCAGCACCGTCTGCGAGCTGGGCAGCATCGCCTCGCCGAGCCGGGTGAGGAACGCGACCCGGACGCCGGTCTCCTCCTGCAGCCTGCTGATCTTGTGGCCGACCCACTTCGGGGAGGCGTGCACCTCGGCGAGCTGGACGCCGCCGGTGGGGTCGCGCCACAGCGGCTCCGCTCCCGAGGGCAGCAGCCGGCGCAGCATCTGGTCGGCGGTCCAGCGGACCGTGGCGACGGTCGGGATGCCGAGACGCTGGTACACCTCGGCACGGCGCGGGTCGTAGATCCGGGCGGCGACGTTCTCCACACCGAACATCTCGCGGGCCACCCGCGCGGAGATGATGTTCGAGTTGTCACCGCTGGAGACGGCGGCGAAGGCACCGGCCTCCTCGATGCCCGCCTCGCGCAGGGTGTCCTGGTCGAAGCCGACCCCGGTGACCCGGCGGCCGCCGAACCCGGGGCCCAGCCTGCGGAAGGCGGTGGGGTCCTGGTCGATCACGGCGACCGTGTGCCCCTGTTGCTCCAGGGTCTGGGCGAGAGCGGAACCCACTCTGCCGCAGCCCATGATGACGATGTGCACGACCGTCCTTCCGGTGTCCAAAAGTTACTGCTCAGCCCCATCAGGGTCTCAGACCGAGGCCCAAGCTACACACGCACCGTCCCGGCCGGGCACCCCTCGGCAGGGCTCATCGCCGAGTGATGCTGCGCACGCTCCAGGCGGTCAGGATTCCGAGGCCGACGAGCGCGACCGCGGCACCGATCAGCTCTGCGGTCGCGGGCATGGGACCTCCGAAGTGCGAAGACAGGCGGGGTCTGCCATCTAGGCACGGATCGGGCGTAAGCTGCGGAATCCGCAGTTCCATCCGTCTCCTTTTTCACTCGGGAGGCAGATCCGGTACTGCGGCTGGAGACCTGCCAGGTGGAAGGCCTACGATCCTCTCTCGTGTCCAAACTGACCGACGTGCCCAAACGGATCCTGATCGGGCGCGCACTGCGCAGTGACCGGCTGGGCGAAACGCTCCTGCCGAAGCGCATCGCACTCCCCGTCTTCGCTTCCGACCCGCTGTCCTCCGTCGCCTACGCGCCGGGGGAGGTCCTGCTGGTCCTGTCCATCGCGGGCGTGTCGGCGTACCACTTCAGCCCCTGGATCGCCGTCGCGGTCGTCGTGCTGATGTTCACGGTGGTCGCCTCCTACCGGCAGAACGTGCACGCCTACCCGAGCGGCGGCGGCGACTACGAGGTCGCCACCACCAACCTCGGGCCCAAGGCGGGCCTCACCGTCGCCAGTGCCCTGCTCGTCGACTACGTCCTGACCGTCGCCGTCTCCATCGCCTCCGGCATCGAGAACCTCGGCTCCGCGGTCCCCTTCGTCGTCGAGCACAAGGTCCTCTGCGCGGTCACCGTGATCGTGCTGCTGACGCTGATGAACCTGCGCGGTGTGAAGGAGTCCGGCAAGCTCTTCGCGATCCCGACGTACGTGTTCGTAGGCGGCGTCTTCATCATGATCGCCTGGGGCGCGTTCCGCGGCCTGGTCCTCGGGGACACGATGCGCGCGCCCACGGCGTCGTACGCGATCAAGGCGGAGCACCAGGGACTGGCCGGCTTCGCGCTGGTCTTCCTCCTGCTGCGCGCCTTCTCCTCCGGCTGTGCCGCGCTCACCGGTGTCGAGGCGATCTCCAACGGCGTCCCGGCCTTCCGCAAGCCCAAGTCGAAGAACGCGGCGACCACGCTGGCCATGATGGGTCTGCTCGCGGTCACCATGTTCTGCGGCATCATCGCGCTCGCCGCCGTCACCAAGGTCCGCATGGCCGAGAACCCGGCCACCGACCTGCTCCACAACGGCGTCCCGATCGGCTCCGGCTACGTCCAGAACCCGGTGATCTCCCAGGTCGCCGAGGCCGTCTTCGGCAAGGGCAGCTTCCTGTTCGTGGTGCTCGCCGCCGCCACCGCCCTCGTCCTCTTCCTGGCCGCGAACACGGCGTACAACGGCTTCCCGCTGCTCGGCTCGATCCTCGCCCAGGACCGCTACCTGCCACGCCAGCTGCACACCCGCGGCGACCGCCTGGCCTTCTCGAACGGCATCGTGCTCCTGGCCGGCGCCGCCGCCCTGCTCACGGTCATCTACGGCGCCGACTCGACCCGCCTGATCCAGCTCTACATCGTCGGCGTGTTCGTGTCCTTCACGCTCAGCCAGACCGGCATGGTCCGGCACTGGAACCGCCACCTGGCGGTGGAGAAGGACCCGGCCAAGCGCAGCCACATGATCCGCTCCCGCGCGATCAACGCCTTCGGCGCCTTCTTCACCGGCCTGGTGCTGGTCGTCGTCCTGGTCACGAAGTTCACCCACGGCGCCTGGGTGGCGCTGCTCGGCATGTGCATCTTCTACGCGACGATGACCGCGATCCGTAAGCACTACGACCGCGTCTCCGAGGAGATCTCGGCCCCCGAGGAGCCGGACGACGACCTGGTCCGCCCCTCCCGCGTCCACTCGGTCGTCCTCATCTCCAAGATCCACCGCCCCACCCTCCGCGCGCTGGCCTACGCCAAGCTGATGCGCTCGGACACCCTGGAGGCGCTCACCGTCAACGTCGACGCGGCCGAGACGAAGGCACTGCGCGAGGAGTGGGAGCGGCGCGGGATAGACGTGCCGCTGAAGGTCCTCGACTCGCCGTACCGGGAGATCACCCGGCCGGTCATCGAGTACGTCAAGGGCCTGCGCGCCCAGTCGCCGCGCGACGCGGTCTCCGTGATCATCCCGGAGTACGTCGTCGGCCGCTGGTACGAGCACATCCTGCACAACCAGAGCGCGCTGCGGCTCAAGGGTCGGCTGCTGTTCACGCCCGGCGTGATGGTGACCTCCGTGCCCTACCAGCTGGCCTCCTCCGAAGCGGCCAAGATCCGGGCCCGCAAACGGCAGGAGTGGAACGCGCCGGGTGCCGTCCGCCGTGGTCCGGCGGAGGCACGGCCGAAGGAGCCCAGCGGCAGCTGACCGGGGCGGGGCGGGACGGCAGCCGGTCGGGGCGTGGTGCCGTGCGGACCACGTAGACTGGTGGGCTGTCGTCGGCCTCAGCACGGGCCGTTCCCCTCCCCTCGATCTGGAGTCACCCCGCCATGCAGGCAGAACCGAAGAAGTCGCTGGTGGGGACCGAGTACGAGGTCGAGGTCGGACCGGTCGCGCACGGCGGGCACTGCATCGCCCGCACCGCCGAGGGCCAGGTCCTGTTCGTCCGGCACACGCTGCCCGGCGAGCGGGTCGTGGCGAGGGTGACCGAGGGCGAGGAGGGTGCCCGCTTCCTGCGCGCCGACGCGGTGGACATCCTGGACGCGTCCAAGGACCGGGTCGAGGCCCCCTGCCCCTACGCCGGTCCCGGCCGCTGCGGCGGCTGCGACTGGCAGCACGCCAAGCCGGGCGCCCAGCGCCGGCTCAAGGGCGAGGTGATCGCCGAACAGCTCCAGCGGCTCGCGGGCCTCACCCCCGAGGACGTGGGCTGGGACGGCACGGTCATGCCCGCCGAGGGCGACAAGCTCCCCTCCGGCGAGGTGCCGCAATGGCGGACCCGGGTGCAGTACGCCGTCGACGCCGACGGCAACGCCGGACTGCGCCGGCACCGCTCGCACGAGGTCGAGCCGATCGAGCACTGCATGATCGCGGCGCCGGGCGTCAGCGAACTGGGCATCGAGGAGCGCGACTGGTCGGGCATGGCCGCGGTGGAGGCGATCGCCGCGACGGGCTCCCAGGACCGCATGGTGATCCTGGAGCCGCGCCCCGGCGCCCGCCTCCCGCTGGTCGAACTCGACAGGCCGGTCTCGGTCATGCGCGTGGACGAGCACGACGGCGGCATCCACCGGGTCCACGGCCGCGCCTTCGTCCGCGAGCGCGCCGACGGCCGTACCCACCGCGTGGGCAGCGGCGGCTTCTGGCAGGTCCACCCGAAGGCGGCGGACACGCTGGTGACGGCGGTCATGCAGGGCCTCCTCCCGCGCAAGGGCGAGATGGCCCTCGACCTCTACTGCGGCGTCGGCCTCTTCGCCGGGGCCCTCGCCGACCGCCTCGGCGAGAAGGGCGCGGTCCTCGGCATCGAGTCCGGCAAGCGAGCGGTGGAGGACGCCCGCCACAACCTCGCCGACTTCCCCCGGGTCCGTATCGAACAGGGCAAGGTCGAATCGGTCCTCCCGCGCACGGGCATCACCGAGGTCGACCTCATCGTCCTCGACCCGCCCCGCGCGGGCGCGGGCCGCAGGACGGTCGAGCACCTGGCGTCCCTGAACGCCCGCCGCATCGCCTACGTGGCCTGCGACCCGGCCGCCCTGGCCCGGGACCTGGCGTACTTCCGGGACGGGGGGTACCGGGTGCGGACGCTGCGGGCGTTCGATCTGTTTCCGATGACCGCGCACGTGGAGTGCGTCGCGATCCTGGAACCCGCTGGGAAACGCTCTTGACCTGCAGTTTTCTGATTTCTTTCGTCGGCTCGACCTGTTTGGGGAGGTGGGAACAGGTGAAGGCCGATGATGACGCGTGACCTGCGCTTTCGCCTGAGGGGGAGGGGTGCGTGGCGGTGACGGCGCCCGTTGGTTCTTGCGGCGTGACGCACGAATGACGCACGGCCTGAAAGTCCGTCAGGTCCTTGGAGGGCCTGGAACAGGTGCGGAGGCGAGCTGGCTGGCTTCCTCGCAGGCTCATGTTTGTCTTGCTGCTGGGCTGAGGTTCCCCCGAGATGCGGGGAGAGATGACAGCAGGTCAGATGGGGCTCACGAGAGGAGCTCTGACGATGCCTGCCCCGAGGAAGTACCCGCTGGAGTTGCGTGAGCGTGCGGTGCGGATGTACCGCGCTTCCGAGCCGAAGCCGCTCCATGACCCACCGCCGCGGGATGACGGAGAAGCCTTTGACCTGCTCGTTTCGCGGGACGACGTCGACGTCGATGCCTAGTGCGGCGCCGTGCTCGATCGCCTTCTTCTTGTAGCCGGTGTCGACCCATGCCTTGCTGATGGTGGGGTGGTCGGCGGCGACGCGGGTGAGGAGCTGCATGCCGGCCTCGTTGTCCGAGTCGCTGGCGGCGGTCACCGTAACCAGTAGTAACAGGCCGAGAGTGTCGACGACGATGCTGCGTTTGCGGCCGACGATCTTCTTGCCGGCGTCGGTGCCCTGGGTGTCGGTGGGCACGCTGGTAGCGGTCTTGACGCTCTGGGCGTCGATGACGCAGGCGGTGGGTTCGGCGGTGCGTCCTACCTGCTCACGGACCATCCGGTGCAGGTGGAGGCCGGGTTTCTCGATGGTGCCGTCCGCGGTCCAGGCGCTGAAGTAGCCGAACACGGTGGTGTGCGGCGGGAAGTCGTGGGGCAGGTAGCGCCAGGGGACGCCGGTCCGGTTGAGGAAGAGGATCGCGTTCATGACTTCTCGCAGGTCAGTGACCTTGCCGCCAAGGTTGAGCGAGGTCTTCTGCCGCTCGGCCCGCCAGGCCGTCAAGGTCGGTTCCATCAACGCCCAGCGGGCATCGGAGAGATCGCTCAGGTAGGGCTCACGCTGCTTCGAAGAGGTCATGGGACCACTCATGCACGAGGTCCCCAACCGGGCATATCGCTCGATCGAGCGAGGCAAATGCAGACTTCAGGGACCTATTCGAATCGGACAGAAGCTATCGGTAGTAACCGGGGTGAAACGCAAGCCCTGGCAGGGTTCAACCGAAGAGACATATCACCTGTTCTGCCTGTACACGGCGAATCCCGACGCGACCCAACTATCGCAAATCAGAGCATAAATGACGCGAACGTCCTCTTAGTGGTCGTTTTCATCGGTAGAGCCTGTTTCGCCCAAACAAGTCCCTGTGACAGATAGGCCGTTGGGGGCATTTAGGGGCTGGCGCGATTGACGGGGCGCATGGGAAGCCCATATGGCCTGTCTCATCCTGTGAAGCCCGTCTCGCTCCAAGGGGAGCTGATATCGGCGATTAGTTCAGCCACCCTGCGCAGGAACACGCCATGTGTGAGGCGCGAGTACTCGTCTGTGGCGCATGAAGCGACGCAAACCAGCTGAAAACGACCTCTTAGGGCGGGATGTGCGGCTGTGCCGCTTCCGGCTGGGCAGTGGGTGTGGTGGTGATGTCCACCACATGGTCGAGGCCGCGTTCTTCCAGGCCCAGCCGGAAGAACGCGGTATCGCCGTAACCGCCGTCCGCGATGACGAGCGGGACGGCGATGCCCCACGACGGCGGCGGGATCCTGAGTCGAGCGCAGCCGGCCAGTGTTCACAGTGGTCGGCTGCGTGTCCGTTCAGGGGGTCCGGCTCAGGGCTTGACGACCTGGGAGATGATCCAGCGCTGTGCGCTCAGGCTTGTGTCACCGCACTTCACCACCTGGAGGTGGGCGTTCTTCCCGCCGGAGCTGCCGCCAGCCACGCCCATGCACAGGTTGCTCGCGACGTTGCGGATCCAGTAGCCCTCAGGCCGCGGGTCCAGCCACCAGAGCTGGTTGTCCGCGGTCGTGCCGTCGCAGTGGTACTCGGTGATCTTCGTTTCAGGTGGGACGCTGCCGTAGTAGGGCAGGTCCATGCACAGCCCGTCCGTACGGCTCTTGATGGCGAACAGGCTCGAACCCTCGGGCCCGCTGTCCGAGTACTTCACCTTCAGGTCCCAGAGCTGGTTGTCCGTGATGCTGCAACTTGGGTGCTGGTTCACCGAGCCGCCCTCCGACCCCTTCCCGTTTCCGGGGATGTCGGCGCACATGCCGGTCGCGACGTTCTTCAGCAGCACGTTGGCCCGGTTGGAGAGGGCGTTGACCAGTTGCCGGGTGGTGGGCGCGGCGGTCTTCGTCGCCTTCGCCTCTGGGGTGGCCGTCTCCTTGGTGACCACCGGCTGGGGCGCGGCCTTCACCTCGGCGCCCGCCGTGCCGGATCCCGGCGAAACGGACTTGGACGGGGACGGGGACGGAGACGGGGAGTCGGTCCGTGATGCCGAGGGCGTGGGGGACTCGGCCACATAGTCGGCGGCCGGGCCGTCGGACATGCCAGGGGCGAGCGTCGTACCGTCGACGGGTGCCGTGCCGACCGTGCGGTGCCCGTCGTCGTCACTCAGGCCGACAACCAGGAACGGTACGGCGATCAGCAGCGCTCCCGCGATGCCGGCCGCGGCCAGCATGGGGCCGCGAGGCCGCCCCGGCGGCGCCTCTGCCCCGTCCGCACCGTTCGCGCCGCCGCCGTTCCCGGCGAGGAACACACCGAGGCTTTCCTCCGGCTCCGGCTCGGCGGACGCCGACTCCTGCTGTCCCGCCTGTTGTTGCTCCGGCTCTTGCCCGGCGGGTGCCGGTTGCTGCTGCTCTGCGGCGGCGGACCGGGCGCGCCACCCGCGAAGCCGTCCGGGTGCGGGCTCGGGGGACGACGGTATCGGCACCGGCTCGGCGGAGTCGGGGGTGCGCGGGCCGAGGTCGGCGTGGGGGTATTCGCCCGGTGCGGGCACGGTCACCGCACGGCGGACGACGACAGATGACGCCGTCCCGTTGGCCGGGGGTTCGTGCTGACGTGGCATGAACACTGCTCCTAGTCGATGGGCCTGGCGGGCGGTTCCGCCGGTTGGTGGTTCTGTGGGCGGGTGGGCAGCGCGGTATCAGTGGTCGCCGACGGGTCCGGCGCAGCGGTCCGGCCAGTCGCCCGGGCCAGGCGACACACGGTCCGTCAGGACGTGGTCCAACCGTGCGAGTGCGGTCTCGTCGGCATCCTCCAGTACATGGGATGCCGTGTGCGTGTCGGGCAGTTGGCGCAGCAGCACCAGGGGAATCGCGCTGCCGGTACGCACGTCGAGCACCTTGAAGGTGCTGCCCGGGGCGAACACGACCTCGTCGTCGCCGTCCAGCAGCTGCCGTACCCGGCGACCCGTGACCGACCAGATCGCGAAGCCCACGCCCGCGATCCGGGCCTTCCCGGCCGGGTCGAGGGGCAGCCCGCTCAACGGCGCCGGATCCCGCAGCATCGCCCCGGGCCTCAGCTCGCCGTGGCCGCCGGCGCCGCCCAGGCCACGCAGGACGGCTCCGCGATACGACGGCAGCCGCCCGAGCCCGGACGCCAGGCATCCGGCGTACGGCACGAGACGCTGCTCCCCCGCCCGCAGCGAAGTCGTCAACTCCTTGTGGTCCAGCGGGGATTCGTTGTTCCGGAGATACATCCGCAACGCGATCAGATCGATCCGGGCCGCTTCCTGTTCCTCGCCCCGCAGCGCGGGCATTCCCGCCAGCGCCCGGTTCACCGCCGCGCTGTGCCGCTCCCACACCGGCTCGGCGAGCGTCCGGAAGGAGCTCCGCTCCGGTGTGGTGCTGCGATGGCGAGGCGACACCGGTACGTCGGGCAGCGGCCGACGGCCGCCGGACTCGCCCGGTGTCTGTGCCTCTGGCTCTGCCCTCTCTGGCTCTGCCACCTCGGCCGGGGGCCGTGCTCCGTCGGCGGCGGCGGCGTCGGGTGCGCGGACGGGATCAGGGACAGGGGCGACAACGGCAAACGGGACGACAGGGCCGTCGTCCTGCTTCCGCGGGCTTCGCCCGCCCGCCAGGGACGACGGCTCCGGCGTGATGCCCCCAGCGGTCGGCACTGGTCGGGGGGCGGGTGCGTCGGGGACGGGTGCGGGGACCGCGGGAGCGGCGGAGAGAGCGGCAGACGCGCCGCCGGCGACCGGCTCGGGACGGGGTGCCTCCGGCTTGGAAACCGGACCGGTGGCCGTCTCGGTGGTAGTCCCGGAGATCAGGCCGGTGACGGGCTCGGTGACCGGCTCGGCGGGTGTCTCCGCGGACGACTCGCCTGACGAACCAGCCAGTGGCTCAGCCGGTGACAACGTCGGCCCCGGCGATCCCGGTCCTCCGGCCGGGGCGCGCCCGGACATGGTGGCCGGGCGTGCCGTGATCGGCGCCCGACGTGGCGCCGGTGACGCGGGGACACCCGCCGGAGGAGCCGAAGTGGTCCCCGTCGGCGGGGCGGAGACGGCCGCCGCGGTGTCTCCGGCGGCACCGGTCACAGCCATCGGGCGCGGGACGGCCACGGTGGCCGCCCCGCCCAACGCCCCGCCTGCCCGCACCACCGCCCCGCCGCGACGCGGCGGACGCGGCGTCTGTTCGGGCGGCGCGAAGCGGATGACGCGGAGGGCGTGATCGGCCGCGAGGGCGCGCAGGGCATGGCCACCGTCGGACGGGATGGCGTGCACGTGGAGAGTGGTGCGGGCGCGCAGGTCGGGGGCGAGGCGGCCGAGGAGGCGGGAGAGGACGGGCCAGAGGGAGGCGTCGAGCCGGTCGCCGGCGCGGCCGACCTCGACGGTCGGGCCCTCGATGCTCACGGGGCGCATGCTCATCGGCAGGGGAGTGCCGTCACGGGTGGCCACCCACAGCCCGGCCCTGGTGATCGTGGCCTGCCAGCCGTCGGAGAGGCGGATCACACCGTCGGCCGCACCGCCGGGGTCCGGCACCGGCGAGGACCAGCGCAGCGGCCGGGGAGCAGGGGCGGGAACGGGGCCGGGAGCGGGCGCGGGAATGGAGGAGTTGCCCGGCTCGGAAACTGGCCGGCGAACCGGCTCCGCATCCGGCGCGGGCAGTTTCGGGGGCAGACACATCACGGCGTCCATGAACGGCAGCCAGCGCGGATCTCCGTCCGGGCCGGCCAGCACGGACCGTACCCCGTAGGTGCCCAGCGGGCCGGCGGCGGCGAAGAGCGGGAGCCCGGTGGTGACCTCGACCTCGGCGTTCAGCAGACCGGCCACCGACTGGCCCAGCGGCAGCAGGTCCCGCCGTCCGCCGGGGGCGAGCCGGACGCCGGGGCGTACGGCGGCCGGCAGGGCGCCGAGGAGTTCGGCGACGTCGGTCGCGACGACGTCCTCGCCCCACGGCACGCCGACGACCACGGCCGGACGCCTGGGGTCGACGGGTATGGCGTGGAACAGGTCACCGGGCCGGGGCGCGGTCGCCTCGGCCGGGCGGATCAGGAGGCCCGCCGGGATCTGGTCCACCACGCAGCCGTCCGCCGTACGGACCGGTGCCCGGCGTATCGCGGCCTGCCAGTCGGGCGCGGGAGCGCGCGGCCCGAGCGGCTCCGGTTCCCGCTCCGGCGCGAACCGCCACCAGCCGCCGTCCCCGGGAGGAACGAACACGGAGCCACCCGGCACCACGAGGACCGGCCCGTCGGGGGCCTCGACCGTCAGGCCCCACGCGTCGGCGATCCGGCGGGCGGGCGCGGGTCGGTCCCGGCGGTCGTGTCCGGTGCCGGACATCACCAGCCGTACGGACCGGGTGCCGGATTCCCGCAGGGAGTCGAGCAGCTCGCTCAGCCGGGACCAGAGCGCCGACGCGTCGCCCTCGCTGACGGCGACGATCGTGACGGTGCCGCCGTCCTCCGCGCGCAGCACGCGGGCCAGGTCGGCGACGTCGGCCGAGCGCAGCGTCTCGTCCGTGACCGAGCGGAGCAGGAGCAGTCCGTCGTAGTCCTCGACCAGTACCCGAGGCCCTTGGGACGGCTCCCTCTCCCGCCCCCGCTGCCCGTCCTGTTCGGCGCGGGACGGCACGGCGGCGCGGCGGCGGGCCTGACGGTCCTTCCAGCGGCTCATCCGGCCTCCTCCCCACGCGTACTCACATCACGCACCCGTATGCCCTCTCCCGACCCACATGACCTTCGCCCGGTCCCACCGGCCACAAGCCGGATTCTGGTGCTCGACTCTCAACTCACTGCCCGACTCATTACTTGAATCATTACTCAACTCATCACTCAACCAACTGTGGACCACACTTGGTTGCTTCCGAACCTCGAACCGTCGAACGCCGGGCGACACCGGCTCACTCGCGCCCTCCCGGCGTCCCGGTCTCCAGGACCGCGCCGGCGGGACTGGACGGATTGACGTACAGCCGGTGCCCGGGCGGCAGTTGGGGCAGCAGATCGGCCGTGGTCCGGCGTGCGAAGGCGAAGCCGCCGACGAGGTCGAGGTGGACGGCGGAGGTGAAGACGGGAACCACGGGGGTGCCGTCCGCCGCCGTGGCGGTCACCGGCGATCCGTCGGGCAGCGTGAGCACCGCGACCTCCGCGGCGGCGAGGGCGTCGACCACGTCCTCGGGCGGTCCGTAACCGGTGACGGCGAGTTGGAGGGCGGCGTCGACGGCGTCCGTGGGTTCCGGCCAGCCGAGGGTCTCCGGGGAGGGCCGGTAGGCGTCGTTGTCCTCCCACTCCTCGATCTCCCCGCCGACTCCGGAACGCCACCGGCCGGCCACGGCGAAGGCCGGTGGCACGCCCTCACCGTGCCAGCCCGGATCGACCGCGCTGATCCAGTGGTCCGGGGCGAGCCGGGCGGCCTTCACGACCTCCTCGGGCGGCTCGGGCGGGGCGCCCCGGAAGGCCGGGCCGGTGCCGGTGCCGGTGTCATGTGATGCGTCCGGTGCGTGCGACGCGGTCGTGTGCTGAGGTGGCATGAGATCGTCCAGGTGGTGGGAGGGCGGCCAGGGGATCACGGCCGGGCCGCCGATGGTTCGCCGGCCGGGTCAGGGTCGAAGTGCCGTACGGCGCCGCCCGGTTCGACGATCGTGATGCGGAGGCCCAGATCGGCCGCTGCCAGGGCGGCGACGGTCCCCGTGACGGTGGCGCCGGTATCGCGCCACTGCCGCAGCAAGCGGTACCGCTGGGCGAGTGAGAGGGTGACCTCGCTGGGCGCCAGCCCTCCTGCGAGAGCGGCGTAAGCGAGTTGATCTCTCATCAGTTCCACGTCATGAGACCTCAGTTCATCAACGGTCAGCACGGGTCGGGCACCGGCCCAGTCGTCAGCGGCGAGGCGTGGGGCACGCTCCGCGGCGTCAGGTTCGGCGAGCCGGGACTCGACCCAACGGTGCAGCGCGTCGGCGGGGGCCGGCCCCGAGAGCAGCACACTCAGGCCCGGCCGGTGCGGGAGGCCGGGCGACCGGACCTTCAGCGCGTCCGCCAGAGCTCCCGGCAGCCAGTCGTCGTCGCCGGCCGGCTGATGAAACGCCAGTTCTGTGGCGTCCGCGTCCGCGTCGGGGTCGAGACCGGTGTCCGTGTCGGGGTCGGTTTCCGTATCCGTGTCGTGGTCCGTGTCCGTGTCCGTGTCCGGGTCAGCCGTCGGTTCCGTTTCCGTGTCCGGTTCGGCATGCGGTTCCGGCTCCGGTCCCGGGGGCTGGGCGGGGGCGGCGGCGAGGGGAATGAACCCGGTCGCCGGAGCCACGGTGGTGGGGACGGTCGGCTGCTGTCCTGCCGGCGGGGAGGACTGGGGGAGCTGTCGCGCCTGCCATGCGTCATGGGGCCTGGTGACGGCCCAGTCGGCGGCGGAGGATCCGCTCACCGAGACCCGCCCGGAGTTCGCGCTGCCGCCCAGGGCCGCCGTCGTTCGTGAGGCCCAGACGGACCTGGCCGTGGTCCGGACGACCTCGTACCGCAGCGGGAGCGGGGCGCCCGGCCGGGGCACCGAGGCGTCGCCCGACACGCCGGCCAGCACGATGTCGGTGTCGTACAGGTCCCGGTTGAGGAGAACGGGGTCGCGGGCGATCAGATCGGCGACCTCCGCGTCGGGCACGGCGAACCGGCCACCGGGCAGGTTGAGCCAGGTCCGGCCGGGACCGGCGCCGACCGCCGAGACGACGTACGCGGGGGTCTTGCCCGGGGCGAGCCAGGGTGACGCGTCCTCGCCGGTGCGGCGCGGCAGGCCGGAGGGCCCCGGCCTCACGATGCTGAGGACGGACCCGTCCAGGCGCGCGCCCGCCGACAGCGGTTGCCCCCAGTTCCGGCCGACCGGACGGCCGAGGGCGTCAGGCATCCCGGTCTGCGGGGCGAAGGCTCCCATCATCTCAAGGTGGAAGGTGGCCAGCTCGACCAGGTTGTACGGGTTCCGTCCGGCGGCGATCGCCCGCAGGGCCACTTCGGCCAGCTGGGCGCCCTTCGAGCCGTCGGGCGCGTTCAGATGCAGCACCCTGGCGGCGGTGGCGCCCCGGTCGGTCACCCCCCTGAGCCATTCGACGGCGGTCACCTGGGCCCAGAACAGGCGTGACAGCTCCGTCTCGCCGACCGCGGCCGACGGGCCCAGGCCCAGCGTGCTGGCAGCGATCGCCTGGAGGTTCCCGTGGGACCGGATCTGCTGGGCGCTCGTGGCGAGCTGCGGTACCCGGACGAAGTCGGTCAGCGCGCCGCCCCGGGGTGCGGCCGCCGCCCGCGCGAGCAGAGCGCGGTAGGCGGCGGCGTCCAGCATGCCTGCACTGCCACCGTGATCCCGCCGGTCGGCGTGGGCCGCCCGCTGGAACAGGTCCATGGTGAAGGGGCCCATCCCGGTCAGCGTGGGATCCTGGTGCCACATCGACTCCAGCGCGCCGATGCCCCGGAGCAGGTCGTCGTAGGTGGGGTCCTCGTCGATGCCCGGGCCGAGGGCCAGTCGCAGCGCGCGCACCAGCCGCAGGGTCCGGAGCAGGATCTCTCCCGGCACCGGCGCCGCGTCGGTGTGCAGGCCCGCGATCCGGGCGCGGTCGGCCAGCTCCGCGAGGAGCGGCTCGGGCCAGAACTCCAGGAACTCGCCGCCCCGCCCCTGCGCGTCGGCCATGACCGCCGCCTGGAAGTCCGGGTTCGAGCCGTGCGGGTGCGCATGACCGCTGACGCGGTCCGTGGCCCGTACGCGTTTCCGCATGCCGTTGGCCACGCTCTGGGCCACCGCAATGTCCGCGAGCGGGTCGGCGGTCGGCGGAAGGGCCACGGCCGGGTTCGTGGCTGCGCGCACGTTACGGCCGTCGGTGCTGCGACCGGACCAGCACGCGGAAAGGTAGATCCAGTCCTGGTCGCGGAGCCGCCTCAGACTCGGGCTCCGCTTGAGCGAGCCCGTGAACTCCTCGCCGGTGGCGCGGTAGGTGGTGCCGTCCTCCTGCGGTATGTCCACGGTCCCCGGCAGGCCGTGCACGACGAGGTGGTACACCCGCTGGCCCCGACGCGCGCCGCCGGGTCGCTGGATGGTTCCGATCGGAACCTTTGAACCAGGGTGCAACCGTATCGCGGACGTGATCCGGTGGAGGTTGCGGTACGCCCGCTCCCGGCTCCCCGCCAGCTCGGCCGGTTTGAAGTACGCCCGGCCGACCTGCGGGTTGCCGTCCGCGTCGGCGACGAGGGTGTAGCTGACGGCCCTGCGTTCCCACTCGGGGATGTCCGTGCGGTCGTCCGTCAGCACCTCGCCGGGGCTGCTGCGGATCCAGTCGCCGCGTGGCACGCCCTTTTCCTGGTCAAGGGCGAGCGAGGCGGGCGTCCCGTCGTCCTTCGTGCTCAGGGAGGGTTTGCCGCTGGTGGACCACACCTCCCGGCCGAGCCGGGAGGCGAGTTCGCGGGGCATCCGCGGCCGTCGGCCTCCGGCGTACGGGACGACCAGTACCACGGGGACGTCCTTGGGCAGTCCGGCCAACACCGGGTCCGTCGCCAGCAGCTCGATGAACACGTCGTGCCCCACCGTGACCTCCGTGCCGTCGCGCAGCCGCACGGTGACCACCTCGGAGTTTCCGCCCGCGAGGATGACGAACGGCCGTGGCCGCCCCGGTTGCGGCCGCCACGGTGCCACGCGGTGATCGGTCGCCTCGGTCGTGCCGCCGTCGCGTTCGACGAGCACCTCAGTGATGGCCAGGTTCAGGTCCAGATGGTTGCCGATGCCCGGCTCGTCGATCCAGTTGCGTCCGTAATGGGTGCCGTCGGAGGCGGTGAGCGCGGTGGCCCGGGACAGGCCGCCCCGGAGGGTGAGGCCGAAGACGGTCAGCGTCGCGAGACCGGGCGCCTGTGCCATGGCCGGATCGACGGCGATCCGCAGCAGGTCTGCGCGGAGTGTGTTCGTCACGGGTGTTCCCTCGTCCAGGAGCAGCACCTCGCGGGCCACGGCGTCCAGGTCGAACTGCCCCTCGCGGAGCGCGGAGTCGCCCGCGGTCTGCCGCATCCTGTCCAACCGCCCGACGGCGTCGCGCAGTGGCGTGTACAGCCCGTTCCTGGTGATTCCGGTGCCGAAGATGCCGACGAGTGCCTGGTCGTACCGGGCATCGGGGGTGGGCGGCGCAGGAGTCGGCGACTCCTCGGGCTCGGGAGTGTCCAGATCCATGTCCGTCGAGCCGAGGGAACCGTCCGGGGATGCCGGGGCGGTGCCGTGCGGTTCCGCACGCGGCATCAGCGCGTCGAAGTCGACGGGGCCCGTCACGTTCGGGGCGCCGGGCATCGATGCCGGGGTGGTCGGGGTGTCCGGAGCGCCGGAACGGCCGGGTTCCGACGTTCCGGCGGTGGCGGTCCGCAATGCCGGGAAGCCGGGCGACGGTGTCGGAACACCGGCCGCGCGGGGGGTGCCGTCGAGGCCCTCCGGCCGCTGACCGAGGCCGTGCCGGAGCCGGTCGGCGAGCGTTCGCGCCTCATCCAGCGGCCCGCCCGCCGCCAGCAGACCGGCGACCTGTCGTACGGCATCCCGCAATCCGTTCCCGGCATACCGGAAGTCGGCGAGTACGGGGTGCGGCTCCGGCGGCATGACCAGGCCGACGGCCGTGTCCCAGTCCCCCCGGGTGGTTTCCGGGCCGGTGCCGGGCACCGTGTCCGCGAAGTCCGCGAACTCCTTGTTCCAGATCCGCCGAGCCGCCCGGGCCGCGACGGCCTGCAGGGCCTCGGGCCAGGGACCGGACCTGACCATCAGCTCCCGGACCCGGTCGACGGGATCATCGGCGTCGTAGATGCCGTCAGGGTCGCGGAGGCCGTAAGGGTCGCGGATGCCGAGGACCGAACGGTCGGCCGGAAAGTCGCCCTCCGTCACCTGATGGGCGATCCACCGGCGTTGCGCCTCGTCACCGTCTACGTCCGGGACAATGAGCGGGTCCGGATCTGGTCCCCTGTCCCGTCCGTCGTTCCTCGGGTCGCCGAACGAACGCTCGCCGCCATCGGTACGGCCTCCCTCGACGGACGGCTCGTTCGTCGCTGTCGTCGCCGTCACCACTGGTATGGGTGGAGGGGGAGTTGTCGGTACGGGCGGAGGTGGGGTCGTCGGTTCGGGCGGGGTGGTTGGTACGGGCGGAGGGGGAGTCGTTGGTACCGGCGGAGGCGCGGTTGTCGGTGCCGGCGGGGGTGGCGTCGTCGGTACGGGCGGTGGAGTAGTCGTGGTCGTCTGCCCGTTGATGGTTGCCGGGGTGTGCCGTGTAGGGGTGGTGTCGGTGTCCGTGACGGCGGGGGGCGCGCCCGTGGGGTCGAGAGGGCGCGGCAGGGCGGTCAGATAGGAGTCCCCTCGGAGGTACACGGTCGCCTCGGGCAGCGGTCCGCTGCCGAGGGGCCGGTTGCCGGAGAAGAGCTGAGTGGAGCCGTCCTCCGCGACCACCGTCAGGTCGACGCCGAGGGCGCGCGCGGTCAGCGACGCGGCCAGGTCGGCCGTGGCGCCGTCCCAGCGGCGGGCCCGCTGCACATGGAGCTGGATCAGGCCCCACTGCTCGTCGGCGGTGAGCCCGTCGCGCACGGCGTCGGTCAGGCGTCCCCCGTCGGCCTTGACGGCGGCGCGCAGGGCCGGGTCGCTGCGGAGGGCGCGGGCGATTCTGGTTTCCAACTCCTGTGTGTGGAACATCGCGTCCGGGTCGAGGGCCATGTCCTCGGGAGGACCCATGCGCCGGGCGACCCTGGCGACCCGGGCGGCCATCCGGGCGGGGGTCGTGCGAGGGTCGCCGAGACCGTGGGCGACGGCGGCGAAGAAGCCGTTGCCGTCCCCGTTCGGCCGGTGCAGGTCGTAGACCCGGGTACGGCCGTCGGGTTCGGTGGTGGTCAGGGTGCGGTGGTCGGTGGCGGCGTCGAAGCGTACGCCGTCCCGCGCCGGGTCCGGCTGCCAGGGCGGCCGTGCGTATGCCGGGCGGGCTCTCCGGTCTGCTCCGCCGTCCCCGGACTCGTTGTTGCTGGACTCGCCCTTCTTGACGTCGTCCTTCTTGACGTCGTCCTTCTTGGGTTCCGGGGGCCTGCTCTCCGCGGCGGCCGGCGGCGGAGTGAAGGTGACCTCGTCCGGTTCGCGAGGGGCTTCGAGGTGCGGCAGGCCGTCCAGGGTGGCGTAGAGCTGGTGCCAGCGGGTCAGCCGGTCGGTGTCCTCGCGTACCCGGGCGTACTCGTCGGCCAGCGCCTCGGCGGTGGTGCGGGCCTGCCGCAACCGGCCGGTGAACTCGTCCAGCCGGCCCTGGGCCTCCTCCCGGGTCTGCCGGGCGGCGGTCACCTCGCTCTCCGCCGCCTCCCGCAGGTCCTCCAGCCGTCGCTCGGCCGATGCCCGCTGCCTGTCCAGCAGGTCGGCCTGCAGTGCGGCCCAGCCGTCGTGGGCGGGTTCCGCGGACCGCGTCTCCTCCTCGATGTCCCGCAGGGCCTCGCGCGCCCGGACGATCTGCGGGAGCCTCTCGACATCGCGGTCGGTGAGCGCGGTCAGGTTCCGCTCCGCCTGCCCCAGCGCCGCCTCCAGCCTCGCTCCCTCGCCGCGGCGCAGGTCCCAGTAGGTCTTGTCGGCGGCCGTCCACGCCTTGTCCGCCTTGGTGACCGCGTCCCATGCCTTGGCCACCTTCGGCGGGAAGCGGGTGTCGTCGACGAGGCCGAGGTCGCGGGCGATGTCCTCACGTACCCAGGCCAGGACGGTGGTGTCGGTCTCCACCGCCTGCTTCGCACGGGTGGTGTCGCCGAACGGGCCACGCAGCAGCCGTACCGCCCCGCTGTCCTTCACATGGTGGCGGACGGCGGCCACGCTCAGCCAGGTGGTGGGAATGGCGAAGAGGAACGAACGCGTCGTGTTCGGCTTGACGTTCACCGAGGCCAGCCGGTCACCGCTCGCGGTGAAGGCGTCGGAGTCGGTGGAGGAGCCACCGGGAAGGGATGCGCCCATCTGGTTGGTGCCGGTGTTCTGCGTGGATGTGACGGGGCCGGCGCCCAGCGAGGAATCGGTGGTGCCGCCTCGGGTGGCGGACATGCCGCCGGCCTGCGCGTTCCGTTTGGGTGCCTCGTGCTTCATCCCGTCGGTGACGGTGAGCAGTTGGGCCCTGCCGAAGTCGGGCTTGGAGTACAGAGCCAGGTCGCCGTCCGCGCCGCCGAAGAAGCCCCGGTCGGTCAGGCCCGGTATCCGGTACCCCTGTGTGGTCAGTGTGTGGTCGTAGAAGGCGGTCAGCGCCCCGTTTCCGGTCCCGTCCTCCAGGTTCTGCGCGGAGCCGGTGCCGGCCCGGGTCAAGGGGGTGTCCAACGCCTTCGCGAGTAGTTCGGCACTCGGCAGGCCGGTCTCCGTCGGATCGGTCTCCGGCGGGTCGGCCTCCGTCCGCGCGGCCTCCGGCAGCCTGATCGAGGAGTCGTACGCGGCCGCCAGTGCCAGGGTGTTGGCGTTGTGCAGCTGGTCCAGGCCGATGACCCGGCGGACCTTGAAACCGTCCTCGGGCAGGGTGAACGGTTTCGTGGTGCGGTCGCGCGGATGCAGTACGTCGTGCCAGCCGCCCGCGCCCATGACGTCCGGTACAGCCACCTTGTGCGGAGCGCCGGGCGGGTCGAGGGCAGGCGGGGCGAGCGGGTCGGGCAGCGGGGCGCCACCGTCGGCCGGGACGACCGGATCGGGACGCATCAGGCTGAGGGGGAGGTGCTCGATCAGGTCTCCCACGTCGCCCTCGGAGACGACGGACAACCGGCGCCGGCCCGTGACCTTCCGCCCCCACCGCACGGCCCGCGCCTGGAGGTCGGCGTCGGGAGTCTCCGGGTGGTCGGTCTCGTGGCCGCCATGCGCGTCCCCGGTGTCCGTGACCTCCAGGCTGAGACGGAGCCGGTAGCGGGTGACGTACTCGCCGTGTGCCTGGGTGGTCGTCGCCGTGGCGATGCGGACGCCGCTCTCGGAACGGTTCTGGAGCACGCCCTGCTGGGTGGAGCCGACCTGGGAGTAGGTGGGGCCCGCCGCCCGCACGATGTCGTTGCCGGTGTGCACGCCTTCGGTGACGACGGTGCCCACACTGGCGCCGGAGGTCCGCTCGCGGCTCTCCTGGATCGTCTCCACCCCCTGCCGGTGCTCCTCCAGCTCCACGCTGTGGCCCAGGCCCGCGAACCCCGGCCCCGCGCCGTCGGCGGCGGCCCCGTCGCGGTGCACCCTGACCGGGATCAGTTCCACGCGGGCCCTGGCCCGCCGGTCCCCGATCCACAACCGCGCGGTCTCGGAGCCCCAGCGGCCGACTCCCGCGGTCACCGAGGCACCCGAACCGACCATCTCCTTGCCGAGCGCCCGCACCACCCGGTCCGACGCCAGCCGGAGGACGGCGTCCCGGTCGGCCGTGGACAGTCCGAGCGGGCGCAGCTTCTGGTCGAAGTCGAGCAGCACGGACGCCACGTTGAGAGAGTTCACCGGGAAGCCGCCGAACGGGTTGTCCAGCAACCATGGCTGCGGTGACCAGGAGCGGTGGGTGTAGAGGGGCACGCCACCCTGGTCGTCGGTGCTCCAGTGGTCGGTGAGCAGGAGCAGCCGGTAGGCGCTCTTCTCCGGGATGTGGCCCGTCCAGCCGTCGTCCACCCGCACCCGCCGTCCCGCGTTCCACGCCATCCGATGCGGTGTGCCGCGCCGGCCGATCGCTCGCCGGCCGACCGTGGAGGAGGCTGCCGCGATCTCGTGCTCGACGTCACCCGTCACCAGGACCTGGCGGTTGAAGTCCTTGCGGTTGATCTCGGCGACGGCGGTCCGCGACACGGTGAGCACCTGGGAGCGGTCGAGCCGGTACGGGCTGACGGCGACACCGTAGACGCCGGTCACTCCGGGCCCGGTCGGGTGGGAGTGCAGGTAGTTGAACTGGCCGCCGAAGAACACGGTGCTGACGCGGGCGTTGCGGCCGGCGACCGGGGCGATACCGCCGATCGTGGTCTCGGTGTCCACCGTGACGGGACCGGTCAGCGGGGTGAGGCTGTCGGGCACGATCTTCGTGCGGTGCGCGAGGACGGAGGAGCGGTTCAGGTACGGCGCCTTGTCCCACAGCCCGGAGACCCGCCACGCGAGGGGGCTGGAGGTCTGGTCGAAGTTGGCGGTGAGGTACCGGCTCTGGAAGGCCCGCAGCGCGGCGTCGTGCGAGGGGGCTCCCTCCTGCGAGAGCAGCCACGACCCGTGGGACGCCTCCTCCAGCGTCTGCCGGGCGGCCTGGGCGAGCGCGGGGTCGGCGGTGACGGCCAGAGTGAGGAAGGGATGGCTCTGGTACGCCTGGGGGCGGTGGTGCGCGGCCCGTTCGAACAGGGCAGGGGTGGCCAGGGCCAGGTCGCGGGCGACCCGGGGCACCATGGGCAGGGGCAGGCTGTGCAGAGCGTGCGGGGTGCGGGTGGCGGCGCCGGGCCGGGGGACGTGCTCCACCGGGGTGCTCAGCAGCACCCGTCCGACCAGGGGGTCGCGGTTGTGCGGGGCCGGCCCGAGCAGATTGCTCTCGCTCTCGGCGAAGACGAAGGGCTGCGTGCCCAGCAGGTTCAGGAAGAGGACGCCGCGCAGCAGGCTGCGGAGCCGCCGGAAGCCGCCCCGCCGGGCGGTGATGGTGAGCTCGTAGCTGTGGAGGTGCGAGCCCTTGGTACCGATGGCCATGGCCTCGTGCGTGACGCTCGGACCGTGGTGGCTGTCGGAGTCGTTGCGGGCCCCGTACCGCCCGCCGCCCGAGAACGTGCCCGCGTGCGACGGCCTGCCGCTGTTGTCCCTCGTGGCGTCGCGCACCGAGACCAGACCTTCCAGGCCGACGTGCCAGCCCCGCCCGCCCCTCTGCTGCCCGCCCAGGTTCTCGCTGCCGGGCGCGCTGTACCGCAGCCGCAGGTCCTTCTGCGTTCCCTCGAACCGCCGCCCGGTCAGCCTCGCGTCGATCCACACGTGCCGCAGACCCCGGGTGAAGCGACCGGAGTCGACCAGGTCGATACGCAGCCCGGTGGTCATCATCGTCTCCAGGGTGCCCGCCATGCTGTGGCGGGTGAGCGTGTCCAGGACCTCCTGGGTGTTGGACTGCACGATCTGGAAGTGATCGGCGTCGCGCCAGCGCGGGTTGTCCGGGTTGAGCTCGGCCGGCGGGGCGATCAGGCCCGGGTAGGCCCGGGCGACCTGGTCGAGCACCCGGTGGGCGACGTGTTCGGGGAAGGTGCGTTCCTGACCGTCCACGGTGCGGGTGGTGGCGCCGTCGGCGAAGGTGAACTCCTCCGGGCGGGACATGCCCAGGGTGGTCGGGTCGTCCTCGGTGAGGTACGGCGGCACCGCGGGCTCGGCTCCGCGCGGCAGGTCCCGGTCGAGACCGGCCAGCCGCCTGGCCTCCGTACGGGTCATCCGTTCCACGGCCCAGGTCTGGAAGGTCTGGCTGCGCGGCGGCAGGCTCCACGTCCGCGGCGGGTTCTTGCGCAGCTTGCCCCGCCGCTCTCCCCCGTCGCCCCGCTGGTCGGGCAGCGGGGCCTTGGTGTCGGGCGGTGCGGTCACGGTGATCGTCTTCTGGACGATGTAGAGCTCGGTCGGGTCGCCCTTGGCCTGACCGGCGGTCTTGATGGCGCCGGTGCCGCCGGTCGTCGAGGAACGGCTGCGGGAACTGCCGTAGCGGGCGTTGAGGCCGAACAGCACGCGCAGGCTGAACTTGCCGTCTCCCAGGCCCAGGAACTGGAAGGAGGGTCCGACCGCGCCGCCGATCTCGGTGTTCTTCGACCGGCCCGCCACCCGTTCGTTGCGGACCGTGGACTGGGTGATGTCCCGCAGTTCGGCGGCCGTGGTCTCGCTGATGCGGACCGCTTCGCCGGAGCGGACCTCCACCGAGAAGGTGCCGAGCGGCGAGCGGCCCGCCGAGTCACGGGACAGCGACGGGGTGGTGGTCCGGCCCGCGTTCAGCACACCGCTCATCCGGTGGAAGCCGTCGGTGGAGAAGAAGTCGCGGAGCTGCGAGTCGGCGACACTGTCCGGCTTGACCCCGGTCTGTCGCAGCGCCCAGTCGCGGATGTGCCCCACGGGACCGTACGCCTCGGTGTTGACCAGGCGGTAGGCGGGTCTGCCGTGGAGGTTCATCCGGTGGGGCACCGGCTCCGTGCCGGCCTCGCCTTTGGCGAGGCTGTCGGCCAGCCGGGCTTTGACACCGTGCCAGACGGCGAATCCGGAACGGAAGCCGACCGCCCGTCTGTTGCCTTCCGGGACGGTCCTGCCGTCCCTGTCGACGGGACGCCCCCGGCCGTCGGTGATCTTGATGTCGTACCAGACGTCTCCGAGGTGGGGATGGGATCCGTCGGTGGTACGGGTCTCGGTCTGGTTGATCGTCTGGTTCTGCATGGCGGACTGCGTCCGCTTGCCCCATGACTTGGTGAAGTTGGCCCGGCCCCAGACGGCGATCGGCAGGCTGACAGGCCCGACCGGCGTCGACGCCACCAGGGCGATGGAGTCGCTGTTGACGGCGGTCCGGCCGGTCGTGGTGGTGGACCGCTGCATGGTGTCCACCTTGACCGGGTTGGCGAAGCCGAATGTGAACCTGCTCCAGTTCCCGTACGGGCGGGCGGTCATCGTGAGCACGCGGGTACGGCCGTCGGCGGTGCGGTAGGTGAACTCCTGGCCGTCGCCGAAGAAGCCGTCCGGATTGCGGGCCAGCCGCAGCCGTACGTCGTCCCGCAGGCTCCGTCCGGCGATGCGCCACCGCTTCTTGGGCGGGGCGGGAGCCAGCGCCGCGGGCAGCTGCTCGATGACCTCGGCAGCGACCTGGTCGGCGCCGCGCAATTCGGGGTTGCTCTGGCCGAAGACGTAGGAGCGACGCAGGATGTCCCGGGGGAGCCCGGGGAACAGGGCGGCGACGCCGCCCATGTACGCGGGCAGCCGGGACCCGTCGGTGAACCGCACCGGTCCGCCGCCGTCCAGCGGGGCGGCAGGCCGCTCCCGGTCGATACGCGGTGGTCGCCGCCTGTCGATGTCCTGGCCGACCCACGCGGGCGGCAGGGCGTGGGACCGCGTGCTCGCCGGAGGCGGGGCGGGTGGGGGGACGGGCGGCGGGACGGTTGGGGGCGGCGGGACAGGTAGGGGCGCGTCCTCCGGGATGCTCCCCAGCGGGGTGGCGAGCGGGCGGGTCGGAGGGGGCACGGCGGATCGGGGACGGCCGACGGGGGGCGCGCCGTCGGTCGCCGGCGGGTCGGCCGGAGCGGTGGTCGGCACAGCGGAGTCGGTGGACATGTCGGTGACCGGCGGGGTGCTGACGGAGCTGACGACCGGGGGCGTGGCCGCGGCCGCGGCCGGAGCCGGCCGCCTGAGCTTCTTGGGGCGGACGAAGGACCAGTCCCCGTTCCTGTTGTACGCCGTGGTGGTCATCACGAGGCCGAGCTCGTTCGTCGACGCGTTCTGCCGGAGATCCAGTGGGCGCATGGTCGCGACCACCGTGTGGCCGAGTGCGTCACGGTTCGCGAGGACCCGGCCGAGTCCTCGTGTGTCCGGTCCGAGACCCACGGGGACGATGCGCGTGACGAAGCTGTCGATCTCGTTGACCTGGGGGTCGTGGCGGAGCAGTTCGGCGATCTCCTCGTAGGGCACGTCCCGGGAGGTCCCGCCGGGCCCCGGCATGAGGGCGGTGTCCGGTTCGGTACCCGGGCTCAGGACCACGACGTGCGGAGTGCCGCGGTCGGCGCCGCTGGTCCACGGCGTCGGGTAGTCCGGCTGCGTGCTGCCACCGGTGGGGTCGACGACGCCGTAGGTGTCGGTGCCGAGCCGACCGGTGTACGCGTGCGGCGACCAGTTCCGCCCCACGGGGCGGCCGTCCGTCGAGAAGACGCGGTTGGCGGGGTCGAAGGCGCCGTGCCGTTGCAGGTCGTAGGCGGCGAGCGCGGCCGGGCGGTGGACGTCGCGCCCGACCGCCGCCGCCCCGGCAGCCGTCCACAGCAGCGCCTCCCGGTATGCCGGTGTGCCGGGGTCCGCCGCCTTCGGCAGGTGCAGCACCCGCCTGGCGAGAACATCCGCGTCGGGGTGGTTCTCCACCGCCTCGACCGCGTTGACGGTAGCCCACAGCAGCCGTCGGTGGTCGGCCGGTTCGACGCTCCGGTCGGGCGGGATGTCCAGCACCTGCCGGGCCCGTGCGTCCAGGTCGCCCGTGGCCAGCAGTTCCCGGGCCCGGTCCACGCTGGGCAGGGCGACGAAGCCGGACAGGGCGGTCCCGCTGTCGGCGTCCAGGGCGGCGAGCGCCGCATCGAGCGTGGCGCGCACGTCGGCCAAGGCCAGGGACGAGGGCGGCGGGGTACCGGGGACGGGCCGCTGTCCGGTGTGCGCCCAGATGATCCGCTCCAGCAGGTCGAGGGTGAACGGGCCGCCGCCCGAGTGGTCCGGGTGCTGCCGCCGCATCGACTCCAGGGCGCCCAGGCCGCTCAGCAGCGCCTGGTAGGTACCGTCCGCGTCATCCCGGTCGTCCTCCACGGAGACGCCGAAGGTCTGTCGCAGCGCACGCACCAGCCGCAGCGTGGTGTCCCGTCTGTCCTGCTCGTCGATCCCCGGACCGTCGAGGCCGGCGATCCGAGCGAGGCCGTCCAGAGGGCTCCCCTCGGGCTCGGGCCGCACCTCGATCCAGTCGCCCGGAGCGCCCGTGACCGACATGAGCAGCCCGCTCTTGCCCGCCCAGGAAATGTGCACCCGGTTGGGAGCGAAGACCGTGCGCCCCGTCTCGTTGGCGATCCGCTGGGCGGCGGACAGAGCCGCGAGACGGTCGGCGGCGAAGGGGGCGGGGCTGCCGAAGCCGACCTGCTCCGCACTGTCGGGAGCATCCGCCCAGCATGACATGAGCACGATCGGTACGTCGGGGGCGAGTCTGCGCAGGCTGGGCCGACGGCGCAGAAAAGGGCCGATCGCCTGGCTCCGCACCATGCCGGTCTCGGAGCGGGCGCCGACCACCTGCGTCCTGCCCGGCAGTCCGTGCGCGTTCAGGAAGTAGACCCTGCGGCCTTTCCACGGCACCGGACGAGGAGCGCCGACCGGCTCGCCGGTGACCGGATCGGCGTCGTACCACTCGGAGGCCGAGAGCTTTGCCTCCATGCCCTCTTCGCGCAGCCACTGGTCCTTGGTGCCCATCAGTGACCGGCCGCTCGAACGTCCGTCGAGTGCGAGGGTGACGCTCTTGATCTCGCTGAACCGGAACGCCCTTCCGTCGACGGTCAGGAACCGGTCCTCGGCCGGGCTCCGGTCGAACCGGTTCGTCCGGTCGGTGTCGTCCAAGTCGTCCGGCTCGCTCACGATCCAGGTGCCCAGTGGCCTCTCGACGTCACGGTCGTCGGACACCTTGACGACGAGGCGGGAGGTCTTCGGGTCCGGGTCCGAGGTGACCGTGCCGGTGTGCGCCCACACCTGCCGACCGGAGCGGAAGGCGGCTGTACGAGGCAGGTCCAGACCCATGTCGCCCGCCTCCGTCCAGGCCAGCACCACCGGCATGCGGGGGTCGGATACCGCCAGGGCGGGGTCCATGGCGAGGAGTTCGGCGAACTCCTCGGAGGAGAGCCGCCACCGCCTGCCGTCGGCCAGCGCCAGCCTGGTGTGGTTGTGGCCGCCGTTCGCGGTGCTGATCACGAACGGGTCGGGCGCGCCCGGGTTCCCCGCCGAGGGCCACGGACGGGACGTGGTGGTGCCGTCGTCCTGCGCCACCACGCGATACCCGGAGGTGTCGGCTTCCCGACCCGGACCACCTGTCCAGTTACGGCCCCGGGGGGTGCCGTCCGGCGCGGTGAGGAGGGTGTCCGCCGAGAACAGGCCCTGCCGGCTCAGGTGGAAGGCGGTCAGGGCTGCCGCGCTGGTGGCCCGCCCGGCGGCCGTCGCGGCGGCCACCAGGTCGTACAGGGCGCGCAGGCGGTCCGGCGCTGCGTCGGTGCCGAAGGAGGACCGGGGAGCGACCGCGGCGGTCGGGATCGGCCGATGGGAGCCCCGGATGGTGTCCACCTCGGCGCCGGGGCGGCGCAGGGCGAGTTCGGCGATCTGGTCGAGACTGAGGGAGCCGGAGCCGAGTTCCGGGTACAGCTGCTCCAGCCTGGCGACCACGGGCGACAGGGGCGACCGCTCGACGTCGATGACGGCCCGGCGCCGCCCGGCCGGCGCGTCGGTCGTGCCGGTCGGGCCGGGCACAGGGTCGGTACGTCCCCCTCCGTGTGTGACGATCGGGAAGTCGGCGACGCTCACCTCCCTGCCCCAGCGCCTGCGTACCGTGGCCAACGCCGGGCCCGACGCGGCCAGTTCGCGTCGGATCGCGATCCGCAGTGCGTCGGCCACGGCGTCCGCCCGTCGCTTCCCGGTCCACCGCGCCATGGTGACGGCGCTGGACCCGATGGCGAACCGGGGGCCGTTGCCGAAGCCGGTGACGGTGATCCGGGGAACGCGGAGCCCCGCACTCAGGTCGCGCAGCCCACCCGCCACGACCTCCTTCGCCAGCTCGTCGATCTGCCGCAGCCGATCCTCGTCGAGTTGCTTGTCGCCCTCGTCGAAGTCGACGTACGGCCGCGACGGCGCCCGGACCGGCACGGCGGCGACCACCGAGAGTGCGGCGGCCGGGTGCGGTGGGCGCGTCTCCTCGGATGTCCGCACCTCGGCGCCCGCCGCGGAACGCGGAGCGGACGACGACGTGGTGCGGGGGACCGGGGTGGGCGTGGGAACCGGACGGGCGTCTCTGTCGGCCGGCGTAGCCCGACCGGTCTCCACCACGGGCTTCCCGGCCGTTCGGGGTCCTTCCGCAGGGCCCGGGGCGGGGGCGGGTGCCGGGACCGACAGCGCGGCGGGGACTCCGAATGCGGACCTTCCCGCGGCCGGGGGCGCCGGGGAGCCGGGCGCGGGTGCCGGAAGACTGGACGTCCGGACGGCCTGCGCGGCATCGGGCGCGTCGGGGCCACCGCCGTGGACCCGGACCGGCAGGCCCGACTCGTGCCGGAGGCGGTCGGCGAGATCGGTGGCCACCCGCACGTTGCCGCCGGTCACCAGCAGGTTGGCGACCTGTCGTGCGGCGTCCCGGAACTCCTCACCGGCATACCGGGAATCGGTGAGCACGGGGTGCGGCTCCAGGGGCAGAACCAGACCGACGGCGGTGTTCCACGCGCTGGACGGGTCCTCGGCCGGATTCCCGTCCGCGTCCTGTGGCACGGAGTTCGCGAAGTCCGTGTACGCCTCCTGCCACATCCGCCGTGTCGCGTTCGCGGCAGTGACGTCGAGCACCTGCGGCCACGGTCCGGGCCGCAGCATCAGGAGCCGAGCCTGATCGACGGGGGACAACCCGCTGTCATACAGGGGAAGTTGATCGCCGCGACCGAGCTCTGCCTGCGCCCGCAGATCGGGAGTGATCGTGACCCCGGCCGCGATCAGTTCGTCGAGACCGACCGTACCGTCGACGACGACATCTGACATGCCGGTGGCCAGATCCCCGGGTGACACCCGCTGGGCGATCCACTGACGCTGGGCGCCGTCACGGGCCACGACCGGCGCGATGTCGGACCGGGTGTCCGGTGCCGGGGCGGACGAATCCACCCCCAGGTCCGGCAAGCGGTCCTCGATCTCGGCCGGTTGCCTCCGGGCACGCTCGGCGTCGGCAGTGGCCTCCGCACGGCCGGCGACGTCGTGGCTGTTGCCCACGTCGGCGTGTTCGTCACGCACGGCGTCGACGTCTCTGTGGATCTCCGGTACGCGGGAGTTGCCTTTGGCGCTGCCGTCGGGGGTGGTCGCGGGTGAGTTCGGTGCGCGATGACCGGTCGCGTCCGGCGCGTGGGGGGCGTTGGAGGGCGTGGTCACCGGGGCGGGGGACAGGGAAGCGTGCGAATCCCGACCTGTAGGAGCGTTCAGGCCCTGGCTGTGGCCCTGGCTCTGGCTCTGGTACTGATTCTGGTTCGGGACCTCGTTCTGGCTCTGGTGAGTATGTACGTCGGTGTCGGCGTCCGCGCTCGTCCGGCTGTCCGTGTCGCTCTCGTAGCCGCTGTCGCTCCCGGTGTCTGTGGACAGGCCCTGGGACGATCCGTTGGAGGACGTCGGAACCGAGGTGCTCGGGGTGTCGAAGCCTTGCCCCAGGCTCCGACCTTGGCTCTGCCCCTGGTCGGAATAGCCGTTGACATCCGGGATCGGCGAGGACGAGGTGATCGGGATGCCGCGGTTGCCCTTCAGGTTCCCGGAATGCGAGTTCAAGGCTTCGGAGTCGCCGTTGCCGTTGCTGTTCAGACCGTCCGAGGTCCCGTCGATGTTCCCGGTGTCGAGGTTCGTGTCGAGACTCGACAGGTCGGACGTGGACGAAAGGCCGCCGCTGGACCCGTTGCTCCCCGAACTGCCCGACGTCTCGGAGTGATCGGTCCGGTTTCCCGAGCCACCGACGCGGTTGCCGCCTCCGCCCCCGCTCCCCCTCCAGGTGTTCGTGTCCACGGCGTTGCCGCTCCGGGAATCATCGGACGTGAACTTGTCGTCCTTCAGGTTTCGCAGCGAGACCATGCCGTTCGTGATGCCCGTGTCCAGGCCCGCCTCGACCCGTTCGCTGAGCCCGGCGCCCACGAAGGTCATCCAGCTTGAACCGAAGTTCCCGTAGAAGACGGCCATGGTGATGGCTTCGGCCAATGACTCGGCTGCGCCGTCGGCGACGAACTCCAAGGGCTGATGCTTGATGTCGAATTCATCTGGATCGCCCAAGTCGTTCTTGCCGTTGCCGTGATTGCTTCCGTAGTCGGCGCCGTCGCCGTTTCCGTAGTTGTTGCCGTATTCGTCGCGGTTCTTATTGCCGCCTGAACCGTTCGGGACGTCACTGCGATTCCCGTTGGCGCCGTCATTGTGACTGCCGTTCGGGATTCCGTCACCACTGCCCCGGTAATTGTTGGGACCGTTGACGTGGTCGATGGAGAAATTATTGTCCCACTTGTTCGACGGGTCCTTCAGGGTGTTCTTGAATGCATCGTCGATACCGTTGTTGATCTTCTTCGCTATGTCACCGAAAACCGACGCGAAGTGGCCGCCCGCCGCGCCGAAGAACAGGCTGAAAACGATGTCTCCCCCACTGATCCCGCTGGGCCGCTGTCCGTCGGGGGCCCATTTCATCAGGGCCAGCCGGACCATCAGGGTCTGGAACGCCTCCTCGATCGCCTCCGTGATGGCCGGAAGCAGATGCAGACGCATGCTGAGTTCGAGAAGGATCACCAGCATCCGGGCCCTGGAGATCAGCTTCTGCACGGCGATCTCGCCGAGTGAGGCGCCGCCGGTGAAGTACGACAGCGCCGTGAGCACGGCGATCTCCACCGCCAGCCTGATCAGCTCGGCGATGAGCTGCCACTTGGCCTCGCGGATGTCCATGCCCGTCTTCCGCAGCCCGGCGGACACGTCTTCCAGGCCGTCGGTGAGCTGGTCGAGATACGGCAGCATGACGTTCATCGAATCGGTGAAATTCGTCCCGACTTCCCCGGGCAGCGAATCGCCGACGTATTGGATGGCCTCGCGTATCTTTCCTTTCAGGGAATCGACACCGATCTTGGTGGCCTGAAAGTCGAGGCTCTTCTGATTCGCTCCGTCCTCGTTCGTATCGGGGAACATCTCGCCCGTGAGGATGAAGGTCATGACCTTCTGCCATTGGTTCGGCATAATGGCCATGAGCTAACCTCGCCGAGCGCCGTACTCGCCCGATTGCTCGTTGATCCCGTCGATGATGTCGTCCTGGGTACCCTGCGCGGCGTTGAGGTTCATGATGGTCGCCTCACCGGTGCGCTCGAGAGCCTGGGCGAGAGACGTCAGCGTGTTCGTGGTGGAGTCCCGGTTCTGCACGAAGTTGTCGCGGATCTTGTGTCCGTTGGAATCGGTGCCGGTCCAACTGGTGTCGGCCATCACGTTGTTGAACTGGCCGAGGATGTCCCAGGCGAACGAGCCCAGCTCGGTGATGAGGGAGCTGCCCGAGGTGACCTGGTCGGGATCCACCTCGAAGGACGTGCCGTCTGCCATGTCTGTCTCCGTCGCTCGGAATGCCGCGATGACACCGCTCACCGGCGGCGTGACGCCCTGTCGGCCGGGTCGTCGTCCTCGTTGATCTCGTCACGCAGCCGGTCGTTCGCCGACCGCACCCCCGGCTCCTCGGGCAGCTCGTCGGCCGCGGGTCCGACGATCCGGTCCCAGTCGATCTCCAGGCCGGGCAGCTCCGGCATCACCGCGCTCGGCCGGGTGAGCGGCTCGAAGAGATCCCGTACCGCGCGGGCGTGGTGCGAGCGCGCCTCCTGGACCGCGCTGAGCACGGCGTCGGCCAGCTGCGCGGCGGACATGGAACGGTACTTGCCGTCCAGGAACCGCAGGCCCGTCAGCTCGCCCTGTGCGCCCACCGTCGCCTCCACCGAGCCGTCCTTGGACATCACCGTGGACGCGAAGGTGCTCATCCGCAGCTCGGCCGCCGCCACGGCGGCCTGTACCGACGCCAGCTCCGCGTTCGCCTGCGCGATCTTCTTCTCCAACCGCTCGACGTGGTCACTCATCGCCGGCTCCCGACTCCCGACTCCCGGCTTCCGACATCCGGCACCTGACAGCCGTCATCGTCCGATCACCGCCGGCGTCGTGCCCTCGTCAGTGCCCCAGACGTCCTCGTCCTCGGCCATCCAGGCCGTCCGTTCGCGGTCGCCGTCGCTCTGGGTGGCCTGGTCCCGCTGCGCGGGCGGGGGCATCGTGGGCCCGAACGGAGTGCTGGAACGCGTGGTGATCATGTCCTCCTCCAGCTCCTCGTCGGGCGTCGTCGCCGTCCGGCGGCGCTCGGCGGCCTGCGAGGACCCCGAGCCGCGCCGTATGGACGCCCTGCTGATGCGGGGGCCCGGACTGGACCGCTCGCGCTCCGTCGGGGACTCGCCGCCACCGCGCATGCCGCCCATCTGCGGCATCATCGGGCTCCCGCTCCCGCTCCCGGAGCTGGAGCTGGAGCTGGAACCGCCCAGCGCGCTGGAGTTGGAACCGCTCTCGCCCTGCACGAACGGGTTGCCGGCCGTGCTTCCGTCGGAGCCCGTGCCCGATCCGGAGGAGGCTGCGGCGGCTGCGTCGTCGTATGCGTAGCCGTCGGAACTCGACTCTCCTCCGGAGTTGTACGAGGATCCGTTCGAACCAAGGCCCGACGAGCCCCCGGAGCTACCGTTCGGGTAGTTGGTGGTGATGCTGGACCCGTTGCCGGAATTATTCCCAGAACTATTGCCGGAATTATTGGTGGAGTTGTTGCTGAAGTTGTTTCCGGAATTGTTGCTGGAGTTGTTGCTGGAATTGTTGTTGAAGTTATTGATGACGTTGTTGCCGGAGCCGTTGCTCGACCCGTTGGGATTGTCGACGGTGACCGATCCGTCCGGGGGTCTCACCGTCGTGTTTCCGTCCGGGTTCGTCACCTTCACCGAGCCGTTCGGAGACGTCACCTGCACGCTGCCGTCCGGGGATGTCACGGTCGTACTGCCGTCGGGGCCCGTCACCGTGACCGTGCCGTTCGAGGAGGTTTTCGTACTGCCGCTCGGGCCGGTCACGCTCGTGGAACCGTCCGGGTTGACGGTGATCTTGCCACTCGGACCGGACACGACCGTCTGATCGTCCGGATTGGTGGTGATCGAGCCGTTGCCGCCCGGACCCGTCGCCTGCACACTGCCGTCCGGGTTGGTGACCGTCACCGAGCCGTCCGGGTTGGAGACGGTCACGGTGCCGTCGGGGTCGGTCTGGGTGACCGTGCCGTCCGGGTTCTTGGTCACCTCTGTGCCGTCGGAGTAGGTGGTCGTGACGCTGCCGTCGGGGTTCTGGACGGTGACGCCGCCGGTGAGTCGGCTCGAATTCCCGGTGTTGTCCGACTCGGGCGAGGTGTTTTTGATGAAGGACCCGACCGGGAAGCCGGACTGGGAGTCGTTGTTGACGATCGCGTCGTTGGGTTCGCCGGTGGTCGACTGCGCCTGGTTGTTGGCGTCCTTAATGGCCTGGTTCGCCGCTTCGTTCGCCTTGCCGATCGCCGCGTTGGCGTCCGCCTTGGCCTGGTTGGCCGCCTCGTTCGCCTGGTTGTTGGTGTCCTTCAGCTGTGAGTTGGCATCGTCCTGAATCGACTGGTTCTGGTTGTTGGCCTCGTCGATCGCCTTGTTCGCCGCCGCGTTCGCATCGTCGATGGCGGTCTTGGCGGCGTCGTTCGACTTGTTCGCCTGGTTGTTGGCGTCCTCGATCGCCTTCTTCGCCGCCGCGTTCGCTTCGTCGATCGCGGCGTCGGCCTTGGCGTTGGCCTCGTCGATCGCCTTGTTCGCCCTGTCGGCCGCCGCCTGTGCCGCCGCGTTGGCCTTGTCGATCGCGGCGTCGGCCTTGGCGTTGGCCTCGTCGATCGCCTTGTTGGCCTCGTCGATCGCTGCCTGCGCCTTCGCCTCGGCGTCGTCGATCGCGTCCTGGGCGCTGTCGTCCCCCGTGTCTCCGGTGTCGCCGGAGCTACCGCTCCCGTCCGTCCCGCCGAAGTAGCTGGTGACCTCGGGCTTCAGCACCTTGTCGAGGACCCTCCGGGCATGGATGAATTCGTTGTTGACGGTCGACAGCGCCGTGTCCGCTGCGGGAATCAGGTATTCCTCCACACCCTTGTTCCAGGACGCGACCGCCTTGGTGCCCAGGCCGGCCCATGTGGAGACGTCGTGGAGCCAGCCGAGCCCGGGGATCACCTGCTCGGCCTCGGACCTCAGGGCGTAGAAGTGCGTCGTGGTCTTACTGTCCCGCCACGTGCCGGAGCCGGTGGTGTTGCCCGCGTAATACGTCGACTTGCTGCCGGTCTTCGTGGCTTTCACGGCGAACCTGGCGTTGTGGTTGTAGGCCCAGAGACTGGCCGACTGCAGCATCGAGTAGAGGATGCCGTAGGGGCTGCCGAGGCCCGGCAGGTACTCCACGGGGTCCTCGCCGGTGGACAGGTCGGCCCAGTCGACGTTGGTTCCGCTCTCCCAGTCGCTCCATGCCTGGTACAGGTCACGGATGGCGGTGAGGACGGCGTTGCCGGCCCCCAGGATGGCGTCGCCCTGCTTGCTCGACGACACGTACCAGTCCCACTTCGACTGGTGCTCGGCGGAGAACCTCTTGGGGTGCGTCTGGTCGGCGAACCCGCTGTAGTTCTTGTGCAGTCCGTCGATGAGATCGTGGAAGACCTCGGCCGCCTTGCCCTTCCAGGCCGCGGTGTCCTCCCCCAGGGACTCCTTCCACTGCTTCAGTGTCTCGGCGTGTTCCACGAAGAACTTGGCCACCCGGTCGTATGCCTCGGCCGTCCTGGTGAAGGTGCCGAAGTCCATGGCCTGGGACCGGTCCACCGTCGCACCGTTCGACGAGAAGTCGATGTCGTCGTACGTGATGTTGTTCTGGTAGCCGAGCTCGTACAGCACATTGCCCGCGCCCTCGACGTACTGGCCCAAGTGGCTTTTCATGCCGTTCAACGTGCTGGTGTCGGACGAACCGCCCCAGCCGAAGGGATTCAGGTAGTCCAGCTTGACGTCCTGGCCGTTCGGCCCGACGAAATCGATGACCACCTTGCGGAGCCTCGGGTAGACCTTCTCCTTGAGTTCGGCGTCGGAGTAGTCGTCGAGGTCCACGTCGTCCGGGTCCACCAGCGGCGGTGAGAAGAAGTGGATCACGAAGTCGTGGCCGTCGATGTTCGGGCCCGAGTAGAGCTCGTAGGCGGACTCCGTCATCTCCATGAAGTCGCGGTCCTCGATCGCGACCGAGATCAGCGGCGCGTTACCGTTGGGCTCGTCGCCCGTCAGGCCGTCGAACATGCCGTCGCGAGAGGGCATCGGGTAGCCCGTGAACGACCTGACGGCTCTGGCCCAGCGGTCACTGTCGTCTTCGTCGGCCAAGGGAGGACTCCCGGGTGAGGATCCGGTGGGGGAGGAGTGGGGGCGGAGGGCGCGCTATGTGTCGCTGCTGCTGTCGTCGCTGCCGCTGGACGAGTCGCCGGAGCCACCGGAGGTACCGCTCGACGACTCGCCCGTGAAGCCGGACTCGGTCAGCACTTCGCTGAACTTGTCCGCCTCGATGCTGCCGAGGTTGTCCCCCTGGGCCTTGAACAGTTCCTCAAGGGTTGTGCGCAGGCCCTCGTCGATCTCGTCGAACGTCTCCTGCTGCGCCTCCAGGGTGCTGACGACCGTCTTGATGTTGGTCGCCAGCGAGTCGGTGAAGGTGGCGCCGCTCACGAGGTCGTTCGTGTCGATCAGACCCATCATGAGCGGCTTGGCCTCGGAGATCGCACCCACGTTGTACTTGGTGGTGACGCCGTCCGCGATGTCCCGCATGGACGGGTCGCCCGCGAGGATCTTCTTGAGGTCACCGATGAACGTCGCCAGGTCTCCGTGGATGAACGCCTGGATGGACTGCTTGTCCAGGTGACTGAAGTCCGCCATGGATGCTTCCCCTCTTACGGATGTCGCCCCGTTCCCGCGGCGACGGCGTACCGCGCGGTCACAGACCGATGGACACCTCGGACCAGAGCTGGCTCAGGTTCTGCTCCGTGTACCTGTAGTTGTCCGAGACGTCGGAGAGCAGGCTCGCGTGCGAGTTCAGCAGTTGCTGCATGGTGACGACAGCGTTGTCCCAGGCCGCCTGCTTCTGCTCGTAGACCTCCGCGTCACCGCCCCACCAGGTCTGCTTGAGCTCGTTGAGCTCCGTCTCCAGGGTGCTCAGGGTGCCTTCGATGGCCCGGGTCTGCTGGACCATGTCGTCGGCGGCGTTGTTGACGGGGCTGTACTCGACGTGGATGTAGCCGTCGCTCAGATCGGACATTCGGGATCCTCATCTCTTCGGCGCCGGTGCGGTGCCGGTGGAGTGGTGTCGCCGGGGCGTTGGGGCAGCGGGGGGCGGCGGTCGGAGACCGCGGCGTGCATGCTCAGCCGGCGGGGGCGACGGCGCCGGAACCGGACAGGGCGTCGAAGGCGGCCTCGCTGGCACTGAACGCCTGGTCGATGGCCTCGCGGCCGGAACCCTGGGCCAGATTGTGCTGCGTCAGGCTCGTGTTGAGCTTGTCGATCATGTCTTCGAGGTTCTTCAGAATGACGACCACCTGGTCGTCCCACAGGTCGAGCAGCTTGCCGTAGGCGCCGCCGTCCGAACCCTGGTAGGAACTCGACAGGTTGTTCTTGGTGCTCTCCACGTCCTGAAGGATGCGCTGGACGCCGCTGTACGCCTGCTCAAGAGCGCTGATCCCGTTGCGGGTGGATGATTCGTGTGACTGTTGGATGCCGCTCTCGCTCATGTTGCCTCTTCTCTCCACAACAGCGTCACCGTCGGCTCTCCGGCCGGCCGAAGGGGCCCACCTGAGGGCGGGGTGATGACGCTTGCCGCGGGTTCACGTGCCGACGCGGGAAACCGGAGGAGCTCATGACGCAGTGCACGACCCTTTTGATTCTTCAACTGATCGTAGAGAAGGGCTAGTTACTGGTGCAACACTTCATGGCTTCCGGCACCTGAGCATCAACCCCAACTCGCGCTTCTTTCACTTTGTTGTAACCCGTCGGCATCACGACGAACACCTGAAGGGCGAACTGAGCGTAGAGATGCGGATGTTGACCTCACAGCCTCAAGGCTTCCCGGCGGCCCCGCCGCAACCCGTGCCCGCCGGTACCGTGCGCGCGCCCGCAGGGGCGGACGCGGCCGACGTGTCGAGGTCCGGCCCGGTCGGCAGCATCGACAGCAGCAGCGAGGGCACGGTCATCTCCTGGCCGGCGGTGTAGCCGAGGGCCTTCTCGTCGTCGGCGGTGGGCACCCGGTACTTCACACCAGTGTCCGTGACCAGGTACCTGCTGCCGCCGGCGTCGCCGCCCGCGGCGCTGCCGGCCAGGACCAGCGCGCCGCCACCCGGTTCGACCACGACGCCGTCCACGGGCAGACAGGCCCCCGCGGTCCCCGTGGTCCCGGTCGTACCGGTGGCGGTCGACTGGGCGACAGGGGCCAGCGCGCTCTCTGCCACCAGCGCGACACCGACCCGCACCCCTGACCCGGCTCCGGATCCGGACGCCGATCCGGGCGTCACGGAGGCACAGGCCCCCTGGTCCTCCTTGACGCCGGCGAGGGCGGGCGGTGACTCGGGCAACCCGGCGGTGGAGCCGGCGGACGAGCCGGTGCCGGTGTCCCCGGCGGCCAAGCGGCCCTTGAGGGCCCCCGCTTCCAGCTGTCGCGCGCTCGCCGGGCCGCCGTCGTACGCCTTCTTCGCGGTGTCCGGGTCCCCGAGTTGCAGCGCGGCCCCGGTGTTCGTCAGCGGCACCAGGCCGTCGCGCTGCAGCAGGTAGTACTGGGACTGCGCGGACCCCGGCACGGTGGTGCGGAAAACCTGTCCGACCCGGGTGTGGAGCCCGCCGACCGTCGGCCCGGCCTCGCCCCGGCCGGGTACGTCGGCGGGGGACAGGTCGGGTCCGGCCGGCAGCGCGTCGAGGAACGCGGCGGAGACCTCGCGGGGTCGGGCGGAGCCGTAGCCGAGGCCCTCCAAGGCGCTGCGGCCGGTGTCGATCCGCAGTCTCATGCCCTGCCACACCAGGTAGCGGCCGCCGTCCGGGCCGCCCACCAGGAGGGCGCTCCCGGTGGGCAGCGGCCGTTCGGCGGCCGAGGAGGCCACGGCGAGCACGGTGGCGTCGCTGCCCGCGCCGTCGGCGGACACCGAACACACCAGCCAGGGACGGGAGCCGGCGAGTGCGTCGGCGTCCGGCAGTACGTCCGGGGCGCCGCTGATCCCGACGGCGGCGCCCCGGGAGGTGTGCCGCAGGGAGTCGGTGCCGACCGCCGTGGTGGTCATCTCGGCGCCGGTCGAACCCACGAGGAGCAGCGCGGAGGCGTAGTTCAGCACGGGGCGCAACTCGCCGCCGGCGTAGAGGTAGCGGGCGCCGGTGTCCTTGTCCACGATCAAAGTCCCCGAGGCGCGCCAGGAGTTGGTGGTGGACGGGGAGACGAGGCCGAAGACGAAGGCCCCGGCCGACACCAGCAGCGCGACGACGACGCCGATCGCCAGGCCCCGGTTGGTGCGGCCGACGGGGCTCTCCGGTGCGTCCAGGTCGGTGCGCAGCAGCCCCGAGGTCAGCCGCCCCATGACGAACATGTGCGCCTGCACCTGGTCGCGTCTGTTCTGCACGTCTCGCTCCCTAAGGGGTCGGAGAATTCACCGGGACCGGGCCGGGCGCCGGGATCACAGGTCCAGCGCCCGCAGAAACCCGTACACGCCGAGGTTCCACAGCATCAGCGGCAGCAGACTGACCGCCGCGGCGGAGTGCAGCAGTTCGGCGGCCCGGCCCCAGTACGGCACCAGCCGCCGCCCCGGCACCGTCCAGGACGCGATGGCGCACGCCGCCGCCGTCGCGAACAGCCCCACGAGCAGGGCGGGCCGGGTCTCCGGCGAGACCACCAGGGCCGCGGACACCACGAGGCCGGCCACGCCGAGCGCCCCGGGGACGATCAGCGCGAGCCGCTGCCAGAAGCTGCCCATACCGCGGCCGTGCAGCAGCAGGAGCAGGGAGAGCGCCGCGGCCATGCAGGCGCCGGGCCGGCCGAACGGCTGGACCAGGGCGGCCAGGCAGGCCGTGCAGAGCAGTCCGGCCGCCGCGAACAGCGCGGTCATCCACACGTCGGCGACCACGGTGCGGGCGGCCACGTCGCCGCTGGGGTGCGGGTCGATGCCCTGCTGGAGCTGCTGGGCGTTGGTCGGCAGCGGCGGGGTGCGAAACCCCGCGAGCCGGAAGGACAGCGCGGGCACGAACGCCCCGAACGACACGGCGACCACGGTGAGCACGGCGGCCGCCTCCTGCGGTGACCGATCGAACAGGACCAGCAGCAGGCCGCCCAGCGCACCGCCCAGCGCGACCGCGGCCGTGGCCAGGAACAGCGGGGTGAAGGCCGCCACCACCGCGAGCGCGAGCACCGCGCCGCCCGCCGCGGCGGCCGACGCGGCAAGCAGCCGGGCGCCGAGCACCTGATCCACCTGGCCGCCCTGGAAGGTGCCGCCGGGCAGCAGCCAGCCCGCGTGCGTCCAGTACACGGTGGCCATCACGCCCAGCGCGGCGCCGGCCCCGGCGTCGCCGACGGCCCGGCTCGCCGAGGCCGCGCCGGCGAGCATCAGCAGGCCGCCGCCGAACAGCACGCCGGTGCGCAGCCAGAAGTCCAGGCCGGGCAGGGCGAGCAGCACCGAGCCGACAGCCAGCGCGGTCACCGCGAGGCCGATCAGCACCCGTCGGCCCACCGTCGGGGTCCAGACGAACGGTCGACGGTCCATGGCGGTGGCGATGCCGTCGACGAGGTCGTCGAAGTGCGGTTCGGGCAACGCCTCGGCGCGCGGCCTCAGATGGAGGGTCTCGCCGTCGCGCACCCCGGCCGCGTCCAGGGTGGCCTCCTCGTCCAGAGGCGCGCCGCCCAGCCGTTGGAGCAGCCAGCCGCCGTGTTCGACACCGGACTCCTGGGTTTCCTCGCCGGCGTAGTCGAGCAGTGCGGGCAACAGGTCGGCCACCGGAACGTCACCGGGGACGGACAGGTCCATGGACTTCTCGGGTGCTCGTACCGTGATCCGGCACAGATGTGCCGGTATGGCGTCGGTCAAGGCTCGCTCGTCTCTCCAGGAGTCGGGCAGGGGGCCGTCGGGAAATGCGGATCGAAGAAACCCTGTGGCAGTGGGGTGCCGGGACCGACGCGCGAGTACGGCGTCTGGAATCGGACGGCTGTACCCTACAAAATCTTTCCGGTGCCGTCCGAAGAGCCCTGCCCCGCTCACGAGTTCGCGGGCCGGGAGGTTCTACAGTTCGGTCGTTCGGTCCGTGCGCCGTCTTCCGCCCCGCCGTCTTCCGCTCCACTGCCGCCGCTTCCGGCGCCGTCAGTTCTGACCGTCCGGCGTCGGGTTCTGACCGTTCGACTGCTGTTTCGTCACCGAGGAGGCTGTCCCTTGAGTGTGGTTCTCTTCCGCCGTCCGGCCCGCCGCCGGGCCCCGGACATGCCCGAGGGAGAGCTGAGCCTGCAGGAGCCGCCCACCCTGCCGGAGATCGTGCCCGACACCTCGGCGGTGTGGAACTACCTGCCGATGGGCATGATGTCGGCCTCGATGATGCTGCTGTTCGTCCGTATGGGCAGCGGCAGTTCTGCGCTCGGCTACGCCGCCATGGCACTGATGGTCACCGCCTCCGGGCTGATGATCCTGGGCCAGGTGATGCGCAAGGCCGGCGACCGCAAGAACCGGCTCAAGGGCGAGCGCCGTGACTATCTGCGCTACCTCCGGCAGACCCGGCTCCAGGTCCGCGGGGCTTTCGTGCAGCAGCAGTTCGCGCTGTCCTGGCGGCATCCCGAACCGGGAGCGCTGTCGTCTCTGGCCCGCACCACCCGGCTGTGGGAGCGCAGGCCGGGACACGACGACTTCGGCGAGGCCCGGCTCGCGGTGGGCGGGCAGCGGCTGGGGCTGCGCCTGGCGCCGATGTCCACCAAACCCGTCGAGGACCTGGAACCACTGTCCGCGCACGCGCTGCGCAGCTTCATACGGGCCTACTCGACCGTCCCCGACCAGCCCATCGCGCTGTCGTTGCGGGCCTGGTCCCGGGTGCTGTTCCGGGGCGACGAGGACCGCATCCGCGGCGCCGTACGCGCCCTGGTGGCCCAGCTCGCCGTCTTTCACTCGCCCGACGACCTGTGGCTGGCCTTCTGCGTGTCCGAGGAGCGGCGCGCGGACTGGGACTGGGTGAAGTGGCTGCCGCACAGCCTGCACGCCGAGGAGCAGGACGGCGCCGGACCGGTGCGGCTGGTCTTCTCCGGCATGACCGGCCTTGAGGACCTGCTGGGCGCGGAGTTCCAGGAGCGGCCGCCGCACGACCCGGAGGCCGTCGCGGGCCAGGAGGAGCCGTTCACGGTGATCGTGGTGGACCACGGGAGCGTCCCGAGCGGCCACCGGTTCGACGGCGCGGGGTTCCGCAACGCCGTCGTGCTCGACCTGTCCGGCGAACTCACCTGGCGGCCCGGACGATCCACCCTGCGCCTGGAGTTCAGCGAGGACGAGCGCGCGGTCCCAGGCTCGGGCGCGGGCCGGGGCGGAGGTCCGGGCCGGGACGGCGGCACCGTCAGCCTGGTGCGCACCGACCGCAACCGCCAGGAACAGGCGACGCGGCTCGGCCGTCCCGACCACCTCGGTCCGGCCATGGCGCGAGCGGTGGCCATGCGGCTGTCCCCGTACCGCGTGGCGTTCGGCGGCGACACCACAGAACCGATGGCCACGGACATCGAGTTGACGTCCCTGCTGGGCATCACGGACCTGCACCGCCTCGACCCGGCGGAGCTGTGGGCGCGCCGAGGCGCGTCGGAGCGGCTGCGCGTGCCCATCGGCATCAGCGCCGAAGGCGCCCCCGTCGAACTGGACATCAAGGAGTCCGCGCAAGGCGGCATGGGCCCGCACGGCATGCTGATCGGCGCCACCGGCTCCGGCAAGAGCGAGACCCTGCGCACCCTGGTGCTCGCGCTGGCGCTCACCCACTCCTCGGACACCCTCAACTTCGTCCTGGTGGACTTCAAGGGCGGCGCCACCTTCCTCGGCCTGGACGAACTGCCGCACACCTCCGCGGTGATCACCAACCTGGCCGACGAAGTGGCGCTGGTCTCCCGGATGCAGGACGCTCTGCACGGCGAGCTGATCCGGCGGCAGGAGCTGTTGCGCGCGGCCGGCAACTACACCTCGGCCCTGGAGTACGAGCGGGCCCGCGCGGCGGGCACTCCGCTCCAACCGCTGCCCAGCCTGTTCGTCATCGTCGACGAGTTCAGCGAACTGCTCGCCGCGCACCGGGAGTTCATGGAACTGTTCGTGATGATCGGCCGGCTCGGGCGCAGCCTCGGCGTGCATCTGCTGCTGGCCTCCCAGCGGCTGGACGAGGGCCGTATGCACCAGCTGGAGAGCCATCTCTCCTACCGCATCGGCCTGCGCACCTTCTCGGCCATGGAGAGCCGGGGCGTGCTCGGCGTGCCGGACGCCTACCATCTGCCGCCGCAGCCGGGCAGCGGCTACCTCAAGAGCGGCGTGGAGGAGCTGACCCGGTTCCGGGCCGCGTACGTCTCGGGGCCCTACGAGCAGCGCAGCGGGCCGGTGGCGCAGGCGCGGGCGGCCGGCCAGGTCGTGCCCTGGACCACGGAGTGGGTCGCGCCCCGTCCGGCGCCCGATGTCCCCGACGAGCCGGACCGTCCGGACGGACCGGGCGAGCCGGTGCCCGCGCCGGGCGAGGAGGAGCGGCCCGGCACCGCGCAGACTCTGATGGCCACCGCCCTGGAGCGGCTGCGCGGCTCAGGACCGCCCGCCCACCAGGTGTGGCTGCCGCCGCTGGACACGTCCCCGTCGCTGGACCAGCTCCTCCCCCCGCTGGCACCACACCCCGAGTACGGCCTGACCACCGTCGGCTGGGCGGGCCGCGGCCGGCTGACGGTGCCCGTCGGCATCATCGACCGCCCCTTCGACCAGGTACGGGACCTGCTGACGGTCGACCTGTCGGCCGCCGGCGGCCATGTGGCCGTCGCGGGCGGCCCGCAGAGCGGCAAGAGCACCGTCGTACGGACCCTGATATGTGCCCTGGCGCTCACCCATACCCCGCGCGAAGTGCAGTTCTACTGTCTCGACTTCGGCGGCGGCTCACTGGCCGGGCTGACCGGGCTGCCGCATGTCGGTTCGGTGGCGGCCCGGGTGGACACCGAGCGGATCGGGCGGACCGTCGCCGAGGTCACGGCCATCCTGGAGGACCGCGAGCGGCTCTTCCTCCAGCACGGCATCGCCTCGATGCGCGACTACCGCGCCCGCCGGGCCGCCGGCGAGTTCGGCGACCAGCCGCACGGGGACGTCTTCGTGGTCGTCGACGGCTGGTCCACCGTGCGCCAGGACCACCAGGACCTGATCCAGACGTTCACCAGGATCGCCGCCCGCGGGCTCAACTACGGCATCCACCTGGTCGTCACCACCGCCCGCTGGGTGGAGCTGGCCGCCGCCGTCCGCGACCAGTCGGGCACCCGGATCGAGCTGCGGATGGGCGATCCCATCGAGTCCATGGTGGACACCCGCCGGGCCAGGAGCGTGCCCGCCGCCCCGGGCCGCGGCCTGACCGTCGACAGCAAGCTGCACTACCTGTCGGCGCTGCCCCGGATCGACGGCGTCGAGAGCGCCGGAGACCTGGAGGCCGGGGCGTCCGCCCTGGTCCTGGACGTCAAGGAGCACTGGACGGGCCCGCGGGCACCCGAGGTGCGGCTGCTGCCCCAGCTGCTGGCCGGCAGCGAACTGCCGGCCCCGCAGATCACGCCCGAGGGCGGGCTGCGGGTGGCGCTGGGCATCGAGGAGGACAAACTCACCCCCGCCTGGCACGACTTCGGCGCCACCCCGCACCTGCTCGTCGTCGGCGACACCGAGAGCGGCAAGACCAACCTGCTGCGTCTGGTCGCCCGTGCCATCACCGAGCGCTACACGCCGGAGGAGGCGCGCGTCCTGCTCGTGGACTACCGCCGTGACCTGGTGGAGGCGGTGCCGCCGGAGTACCGGCTGGGACACGCCGTCTCCGTCGACGCGCTGCGTGACCTGGTCAACGGCGCGGCCCGGGCGATCCGGCTCCGGGTGCCCGGGCAGGACATCTCCCCGGCCCGGATGCGGCTGGCCGACTGGTGGACCGGGCCCCGGCTGTTCGTCCTGGTCGACGACTACGACATGGTCGGCGCGGGGCCCGGCAACAACCCCTTCCTGCCGCTCCTGGACCATCTCGCGCTCGGCTACGAGGTCGGCCTGCACATGGTCGTCGCCCGCTCCGCGTCCGGCGCCGGACGCGGTCTGCAGGAGGCGTTGATGCGCCGCCTCCAGGAGGTCAACTCCCCCGGCCTGCTCCTGTCCTGTCCGCCCACCGAGGGCTACCTCTTCGGCAACATCAAGCCACGCATCCTGCCGCCCGGCCGTGCCATGCGCATCGCCCGGCGGACGACGACCCTGGTCCAGACGGCCCGGCTGGACGCACCTGAGGCGCCCTGACGACGGCGGGAGGCAGGGGCGGACTCACCGGCGGGTCACGACGGCGCATCGCCTCCGCGGGCAGTGCCAGGGCTTGACGGGGGTGGCGGCCGCCACCCCCGTGCCCGTCCGCGCGGTATCACCGTCGCCGCGGCGGCCACCAGCAGCACCAGGCCCGCCATGGCACCGGCGGCCAGCAGCGCGCGGTGCCGGGGGGTGGTGGACACCGCGGGCAGGCGGAGCGGGGCGGCGGGCGACGGGGCGACGGGCGAGCGGGACCCCGCCGGCACCATGGAGAGCGCCGCGTACGGGTCCAGCCGGGGCGCGTCCGCGGTGGGCGCGGCGGAGGCGATCAGCCGCTCGGCGGTCTCGGCGGCGGTCAGCTCCGGGTGGTAGGCGCGTACCAGGGCTGCCGCCCCGGCGGTGAACGCGGCGGCGGCGGAGGAGCCTGTGGCGATGTAGTGCCCCGGGCCGCGCGGCCCGATGCCGACCACCGGGCCGCCGGGTGCGGTCAGATCCGCCCCGTCGGCGCCGGCCGCGCTGTCCAGCACGCTTCCGTCGGCCAGCACCCCGGCCACCGACAGGGCGCCGGGCGCGGACGCCGGCCAGTACGCCCGGACTGCCTCGGCGGTGGCGGTGGACCCGGGCCGGGTGTCGGGCGCGGCGGCTGCCACGACCAGGACGTCGTGGGCGGTGGCGTAGCGGACGGCGGCGGTGAGCTTGTCCTCTCCCGTGGCCAACGCCGGTACCACGGCGATGACTTCGGCACCGTGGTCGACGGCGGCCCGGATGCCGCCCGCGACCAGGTCGGCGGTGGCGGTGCCCCGCCGGTCGGTGCCGCGCACGGCGAGCACCCGGCTGGCCGGGGCCACTCCCCGGAAGGCGGTGCCGCTGGTCGGCGCGGCAGCGATGAGGCCGGCGGTGAAGGTGCCGTGGCCCACACAGTCCTCGTCGGCGTCTCCGATGGCCGTGACCCGGCCGGACAGCGCCGGCGCCTCGGCCGACACCCCGGTGTCCACCACTGCGACAGTGACGCCCTCGCCCCGGGACAGCTGCCACGCGTTGGGCAGCGACAGGCTCTGCTGGGCCCAGGTCGTGGCCCGCGCGGTACGGCCCGACGCGGCCGTGCACGGGTCGTCGTCGCCCAGCGCGAGCGGGATCGGCGGCAGGCTCGTACTGTCGCCGCCCCCCGACGAGGAGACGCCACCCGACGAGGAGGGAGAGGGAGAGAGGGCCAAGGCGGGCACCGGGACGGACGCGGCGCAGACCACGGCCACCGCCAGCGCGCCCAGCATCCTGGACCGCCGGACGGAACCCGCAGAGCGGAAGGAAGAGAAGGAGGCCCTGGAACAGGGAGTTTGGGGAAGCCAGCGGGACAGAAAAGGCCTGAGAGACCGGAGTTGCCTCATGATGCGCATGCTAGAGGGACATCTCGCCGTGTCTGCACAGGACTTCGCACGGGCCGGACGGACCGGAGGGGGGCGATCGGGAAGGAGATGCGCTACCACCTCCCGCTGTTCACCGACGCTCCTTACTGTTTACTACTCTCGGCATGACGTCGCTGACGAGGAGGAGATTCGAGCGTGGCACGCCAGCTGCTCACGGTCGGTCCCGAAAGGCCCGATAGGCCAGACAGCTTCCGGACGATAAACGAGGCGCTGACCAAGGCTCGTACGGGCGCGGTGATCAGCATCCTGCCGGGACGCTACGAGGAGAACCTGCGGATCTCCAGGCGGGTGACCATCGTCGCCGAGGGCGCCCGCGGCAGCGTGGAGATCGCGCCCCGCACCGGCTCCGCCGTGACCCTGGTGGCCGACGCCGTGATGCTCACCGACCTGGTGCTGCGTGGTCCCGAGGACGACGACGTACCGGTCGTGGACGCCTTTCAGGGGCAGGCCGCGTTCGAAGGCTGCGACATCGTGGGCACCGGCTGGACCGCGGTGCTCAGCCGCAACGCGGGCTCACTGGCCATGCGCGGCTGCCGGATCACGAACCCGGCGGGCGCCGGCGTCGTCGACACCTCGTCCGAGGAGAGCGTCATCGCGGACAGCGTGTTCGAAAACCTCGGCAGCTCGGCGATCGTGATCAGCGAACGGGCCCGGACCGTCGTACGCGGCAGCACCCTGCGCGACTCCCGCGGCAACGGTGTCCTGGCCAACGGCCAGACCCGCGGCTCGGTCGAGGACTGCGACATCTCCGCCACCGACAAGCCTGGTATCGCGCTGGAGCAGAACAGCGCCACCCGAGTGCTCCGCACCCACCTGCACGACCTGGCCGTCGCCGTCCTGGTCACCAGCGCGTCTCGCCCGGAACTGACCGAACTCGACATCCTGGCCACCGCCGAGCACGGCATCCTGGTCTCGTCCGGAGCCGAGCCCATCCTGCGCCGCTGCCGGGTCCGGCGGACCAAGGGCAGCGGCCTGGCCGTCACCGGACGGGCCCGGGGCACGTACGAGGACTGCGAGTTCGCGCACTGCGAGGGCCCCGCCGTCCTGGCCACCGAGAGCGCGGCACCCATGCTGACCCGGACCGCCGTACGGGACTGCTCGGCGGCGACCGCCGTGCTGCTGACCGGAGAGTCGGCGGCCGAGTTCGACCGGCTGGAGGTGACGGGGGTCACCGGGACGGGTATCTCCATACGCTCCGGCGCCAACCCGCTGCTCCGGCGGGCTCAGGTGACGTCGGCAGGCGGCCACGGTGTGGACGTCCTCCAGGGCGGGCGCGGACGGCTGGAGGACTGCGAGATCCACAAGGCGGGCGGTGCGGCCCTGCGGGTCGGCGACGACGGCCGCTCGTACATCGGCAACAGCACCCTGACCGACGCCGTCGGGCCCGGCGTCCTCGTCGCGGCGGGCGGCCTGGCGGACATCCGGGACACCGTCGTCGACGGCAGTACGGCGGAGGGCATCCGGGTCGAGGAGGGCGGCGAGGCATCCGCCCTCCGCAACCGGATCATCGCCTCCGGCTCGCACGGCGTGCTGCTCGCCGCCGGGGCACGGGCCGCGCTGAGCGGCTGCGAGGTCTCCAGCGGCCGGGCCGACGGTATCCGCGTCGACAGCGCCGAGCAGGTCTCCGTCCTCGACTGCACGGTCAGCGACAACCGGGGCGCCGGACTGCGGCAGACCGCCCGGGACGGCGCGCTCACCGTGGCCCGGCTCTCCAGCGTGGCGAACGGGTCCCGGGACGCCTGGGACGGAGCGCCGCCGCCCGCCCCGGCGGACCCGGACGACCCGGCGTTCGGGGCGGCGGCCCGTCCCGGTCCCGCCGAACCGGAAGGCCCAGTCGAGGAGTTGGAGGCCCTGGTCGGGCTGGACGCGGTCAAGCACCAGGTCAAGGGCCTGGTCAACCTGACCCGACTGGCCCAGCGCCGGGCCAGCCTCGGCATGCCGGCCCCGCCGATGAGCCGGCACTTGATCTTCGCGGGCGCCCCCGGCACCGGCAAGACCACGGTCGCCCGTCTCTACGGCTCCATCCTGGCCGAACTCGGCGCCCTGCGCTCCGGCCACCTCGTCGAGGTGTCCCGGCCCGACCTGGTCGCCCAGGTCGTCGGCGGTACGGCGATCAAGACCACCGAGACCTTCAACCGGGCGCTGGGCGGCGTGCTGTTCATCGACGAGGCATACACGCTCGCCTCCGACAGCAAGAACTCCGGAGCCGACTTCGGCCGCGAAGCCGTCGACACGCTGGTCAAACTGATGGAGGACCACCGCGACGACGTGGTGGTGATCGCGGCCGGTTACTCCAAGGAGATGGAGTCCTTCCTCACGGTCAACCCGGGTCTGGCGTCCCGCTTCGCCCGCACCGTCGAGTTCGTCAACTACACGGTCGACGAGCTGGTGACCATCGTGGAGAGCATGTGCGAGCGGCACTGTTACGAACTCGCCCTCGACACCAAGGACTCGCTCGCCGCGCATTTCGCGGACATGCACCGGGGCCCCAGCTTCGGCAACGGCCGGGTGGCCCGGCAGGTGTTCGAGGAGATGGTGGACCGGCAGGCGTCCCGGCTGTCCACCCTCCCTGAAGCCGGGGAGCACGATCTGACGCTGCTGCTGCCGGAGGACGTCGGCGAGGCCGCGGCCGCCGCCGTCAAGGCAGCCTCGTCCGGCCTCCGGGCCGCCTCGCCGCTGGACGAACTCAACGCGATGGTCGGCCTCCAGAGCGTCAAGCACGAGGTCACCGACATGATCAACCTGCTGTCGGCGTCCCAGCGCCGCATGGCCGCCGGCCTGCCCGCCTCCCGGATCAACCAGCACCTGGTCTTCGCCGGACCGCCCGGCACCGGCAAGACGACGGTGGCCCGGCTGTACGGGAGACTGCTGCGTTCCCTGGGCGTGCTGCCGCGCGGACAGCTCGTCGAGGTGGCCCGCGCCGACCTCGTCGGACGCTACGTCGGGCACACCGCCCAGCTCACCCAGGAAGTGTTCGAAAGGGCTCTGGGCGGCGTGCTGTTCATCGACGAGGCGTACACCCTCACCCCGCCCGGATCTCCGTCGGACTTCGGGCGGGAGGCGGTGGACACACTGCTGAAGCTCATGGAGGACCACCGGGAGGACGTCGTGGTGATCGTCGCCGGCTACACCGCCGAGATGAACCGCTTCCTCGCCTCCAACCCGGGCCTCGCCTCCCGCTTCTCGCGGCATGTCGAGTTCCCCGACTACAGCTCGGAGGAGCTCGTCACCATCGTCGGACAGCACGCCGCCGCCTCCGGCTTCGAGTGCGCCCCCGACCTGCCGAAGGCACTGCTGACGTTCTTCGAGGCCCAGCCCCGCGACCGTTCCTTCGGCAACGCGCGGCTGGCCAGGCAGACCGTCGAGCGGATGGCCACCCGACAGGCCCGACGGCTGGCCGCGATGGACTCCCCTGGCATGGCGGAACTCCAGACCCTCCTGGCGGAGGACCTGCTCACCCCACCGCCCGCCCCGGCCGGGTAGGCCCGCCCCCCGGTCGGCGCGAACACCGCCCCGGCCGGAGAGCGGAGAGCGCCTCACGAGGACTTGGCGCTCGACGAGCCGCAGAACTCCCCTTCGGCGAAGGGCGCTTAGGCCGCTGCGCGTGCACCGAGGTTCGATTGCCGTGCTTCACACGGCACGAGCGGTGGCGGGAGAGCGCACGGGCCGCGGAGCCTCGTACCGTACTACGTCCGCCGGATAGCTGGAGATGGATCAGGCCGTGCTCGGTCGACCGAGCCGGTGCGGCTCGTCCGCCGGTCAGGTTGAGGGCAGGAGGGAGTCGATGCCGATGTCTAGGCGTACAAGGGGTGTGCGATTGATGATCCCCCTCCATCCCCCGGCCTTGTAGTCGGCTCTGGCGCCCGGCAGGCGAGGTTGGGGTCGGTGTCGAAGGTGGCGTCGGGGTGGTGGTCGCGGACGTGCTTCCCGCACCGCACGAGGACCGGGCGAGGCCGAGGTCGGAGGGGGCTGCACACTGGGGGGTGTCGGACAGGGCGCTTACAGGGAGGGGCGTGAGCGAGATTCCCGACCCGCAGCCGACCGTCGACGCCCTCTCCACGCTCATCCCGGAGGTGGTCCCGTACGGCACAGTGGACCCGGAACTCGTGACCATTGGCGAGCGTTGCTGGGCTCTGGCCAGCTTTGCCCCGGAGCTCGGCACACCCATGTGGTGCGAGAAGGCGAAGGACGTCGACACCGCCGGGCGGGACACCAGATCTACGCCGTCGCGGCAGCCGGCGTGAGGGCTGTCGTTCCCGGACGCTCGTGTTCCCCATGCGCGGGGCCGCGCAGTCTCACCTCGCGGACCGCGTTCCAGCAGCTCTGCGACGGCCAGGATCCCGCCTGCGTGGAGTGCACGGAGCCGCTGATGTCCGCGGTGCCGGGCTCTGGACAGGACGTACACCGCATGGAGACAGGGCCAGCAGGCAATCGTCGCGCAGCACTATGACGCGGTCTTCCCCTCCGACCGCGATGAACTGCCCGTCGCCCCCGTCCGGGGCATGATCGGCGCCCTGGCCCTGCTGCGGTACGCACCCTCGATCTCACCCATCGCCGAGTTCAGCGGCTGGCCTGGCCCGCTGTATCCGGACGGCGGCAAGACCAGCACGCTTCTGGGGGCGCTGGCGCGGGCGAGCCTGTTGAAGATCCATCCCACCAGCCCGGTAGATGCCTTCGTCGGGGCTCCCGAAAGCTTCGAAGACGCACCGCGCGCGGCCGAAGGCGATCTGGATGTTGTCGCCGAGCCCCGGCTGACTGGCAGCTTCTACCCGATGGGGGCCCTACGCCTCCATCGGCACCAGCCCGGGCAGGGCGGCCGAACAGCTCGACGCGCACCTCTGTGACGCCCTGGCTCCCGCCGGGATGACCGCAGGGCAGCACGATGACCTGCTGGCAGTCGCGCAGGAACTGATCGCGGAGGAAGCCCTGCGCTATTTCCGCAACCGGCTGGACGAGCACTGTCTGCCCGCCGTTCCGGACAACCACAGAGCCCGTCTGACCGCGGCGGCCTACAAGGTCGCCGAGCACAGGCCGCTCTGGACCCCATGGCCTGGATGCCGAGGCTCGCCCTTACCGGCCAGGCCCGCCGATGGGAGCCCCGCCGCCTGCGGTTGCCGCTGTTCTCCGCGGCCGCTCAGCTCGTCACCACCGGACGCCGCCGCATCCTCCGCTTCGCCAAGCACCGGCCCTGGGCCGACGTGATCACCGACGCCCTGCAACGGCTCGCGGCCCTGCCAAACCCTGGCTGACCAGCAACTTCCCACCCCTACAAGCAGCACAACCCGACCGGAGCCGTGGAACCCGGCACCCACCCGACGCGACAGCCGGGCCACCAGCTTGCCCGCCCGCAGAAATCCCCGCCCCGAACAAGCCGAAAGGGTCCGTCAGCAAACTGACGGACCCTCATGCAAGGTCGAGGCCAGGGTTCGCGCCCCGGCTCGTCCTGTCCACCGTCGGCGGTCAGCCCCGCACGTGCAGGCCGAAACCCGTGCGCCCCGCGGGCTCCAGTCCCTCCTTCAGATGCAGCGCGGGCATCTCGTAATCGCCGAAGTTCTGCGGCCGGTACGGGATCGGCTCAGTCGACTCCAGGGTGAGCAACCGCTGCTCCCAAGCCTTGGCGACGTCCGGGTAGTCCTCGCTGGTCATCCGGCCGACACCGAACACCACGAACGGCGGCAGCACCTCGACGCCCGTGTACCAGAAGATGCCGTGCTGAATCGGGAACAACAGATCATCGATGGGGCCCTGGATCCCCCGGGGGGCGTAATGCGGCTCCGGGGCGCCGGTGGTCACCGACAGCAGAGCCTTCTTGCCCACGAGGGTGCCTTCTCCGAAACGATCGCCGAACCTGGTGTCGGTGTGCTCACCGACGCCGTACGCGAAGTTGAAGGTGAACACCCGCTCCACCCAGCCTTTGAGGATCGCGGGCATGGTGTACCACCACATCGGGAACTGCATGATGATCGTGTCGGCCCACAGCAATTTCTCCTGCTCGGCGAGTATGTCCGGGGCGAGCGTCCCGGCGTCGAAGGCCCGGCCGGAGTCGTGGGCGACGTTCAGCGGATGTGATGCGTCGGGGCCGAAGTCCTCCGCGTCCACGACCGCCTTCCAGTTCATCGCGTACAGATCGGTCACCCGTACCTCGTGCCCGGCGGTCTCCAATGTGGACACCGCGTGGTCCTTCAGCGAGCTGTTGAGGGACTTCGGCTCCGGGTGGGCGTAGACGATCAGCGTTTTCACGGGAACTCCTTCGGATCGGTTGTGTTCGATCCTGGGCGCCACGGCGCCCGGCATTCAGGGACGCTTCTTCCGTCGGGCGGGACTTCCTGGTAATGGCAGGACCACCTTCGCCGGCACCACAGAGGTGATACTGGGGGGCATGGACGATCTTGCGGGCTTCCTGCGTTCCCGGCGTTCCCGGGTCGCCCCGGTGGCCGTCGGCATCCCCACCGACAACCGCCGTCGGGTCCAAGGGCTGCGCCGCGAAGAGGTCGCACACCTGTCCGGAGTCAGCGTCGACTACTACGTACGCTTGGAGCAGGGCCGTGCGACCCAGCCCTCCGAGCAGGTCCTCGACGCCCTCGCACGCGTCCTCGGCCTCGACGAGACCGAACGCGGGCACCTTGACCGGCTCGCCCGGCAGCGCCGCCGGTGCGTGAAGGCGCCGGGCGGGCGGATACGACCGGAGCTGCTGCGCGTCCTCTGCCTGGTCGCCGAGTCACCCGCGCTGATCATGGACCACCGCATGGACGTGCTCGCCGGGAACCGCCTCGCCGGGCTTCTCTTCGGCCGGCCGATGCCCGGCCTGAACACCGCCCGCCACATCTTCCTTGAGGAGGCCGAGCACGGCCTTTACGCGGACTGGGACCAATGCACCCTCGACGTGGTCGGGCACCTGCGCCTGGCCGCCGGCAAGTACCCCGAGGACCCCCGCCTGGCCTCGCTCATCGGCGAGCTGGCGATGGGCAGCGAGCGCTTCCGCCACCTCTGGGCCCGTGCGGACGTGCACGCCCGCACGCATGGACGCAAGGCGTACCGGCACCCGCTGGTCGGACTGCTGGAACTGCACCAGGAGAACTTCGCACTGCCGGACGCATCAGGCATGGAACTGCTGGTGCTGTCCGCGGCTGCCGACAGTCCCGCCGAGGACGGGCTGCGCCTTCTCGCGGGCCTGGGCGCGGACAGCGGTGACGCGCATCCCGCAGTGAACACTCCCAGGTCCGCGAGCAACCCGACGATGCCCACCCACCGCCGGGAACGCCTCAGTTCTGACGGCTTTCCGGCCCCCGCCGACACCTCATGATGCCGATCCGTCCGTACGGTCCGCGGTCGGCTGCCCGGCGTCCGTGTCCGTGTCCGGCACGGGACACAGGCCAGACACCGCCGTCCCGGGAGCGAGGCCGAGCCGGAGTCGGTAATCAGCTGGAAGTCCAGGCTGTGAGGAGGTCTTCGGGCGTGAGGTGGAGGATGCCCTGGGCTGTGCAGCCGCTGCGGGCGACGGCGAGCGGAGGGGTGTCGTTGTGGGCTCCGGGGAGCTGGGAGCGGTGGGTGATGAGGCGGGCGAGGCCGAGGTGGTCGAAGGGCTTGTTCTCCAGCCACTTGCCCGATCCGACGAGCGTGATCTTCTTGGCGATGTGAGCACGGTCGGCTCCGACGATGAGACGAACGTGTCCCGGTCCCTGCGGCCTGCGGTCGGGAGTCGCACACGGATCTTCGTGCCGTCGATGATCCCGGTCCGGCCATCGGCGCCCAGGTACTCGACGACCTCGCTGACAGCACGCAGCCGGACGTCGGGCGCGACGGTGTATCCCCGATGAGTGAGCAGGGCCGCACCTCGCCGATGGCGCGCGTGATGGTGGAGCGATCCAGGCCGAACCAGCAGACCGGCACGCCGTGCGGGGTGCCATGGCGCTGACTCACCAATGTCGCCGGCAGCCGGTCGGCGAAGACGAAATTGTGCTTCGCCCCGGCACCTACGGCCCGCGGCCCCGAGGCTGCCGCTTCAGCCGGCGAGGTGAGGATGCCGCGGGTAGCGCGTTTGCCACCTCGGGGTTCTCGCCGGCGGCCTGTACCTGGCCAGCCGGCCTGTGCCCGGGAAGATGATCAGGAGGACGCGCAGGGCCGTGGATCTGGTGCACGGGGCCCGTCGGCAGGTGCACCCTGTCACTCACGGGGCGCCGGGCGGTGCCCCGGATGATCACCGGTCTCGGAGTCCTCGACGTGACGGAGTCAGGATTCGCACTGGTGGAGAGGGCCCCGCTGCCAGCGTCGAGGAATGACGGGAGGCGATTGATGCATCTGTCCTGGCGTTCGGTCTGACCGTCGTTGGTGAGACCGCGCCCTTTACGTCGGTACCCGGAGCCGCGCCGCTGGGAGACGAGCAGGCAGGTCGGCGATGATGGGGATCCCTGAAAACGTTTTCAAGGAGCCCCATCGGCGAGATCGTCACCGCCTTCGTCCCGGACGATGACCGGTCCTGAGGCCCGGTTTTCTCGCGTGGTCATGCTGGCCGCCGCCCGCCACGGCCGGGTGTTGGAGGTACGGTCACGGCCGCGTTCCTGTCTGTCTGTCGGAGGCACGCGACCGTGTGTACGTCTCCGTCCAGCCTTCAGCTGCCGACGGGGCCGGTGTAGGTGCCGGGATGCGTGGCGCCGTCCTGGAGAAGGACGCTGCCGCCGGGCCAGGCCAGGGTGGCCGAGGTGGTCTCGTTCGGTGGGGTGACGACGACGGAGGTGGCCTTGAACTCGGTGCCGCTGCCCTGGTTCCAGGGGAGGTAGGTGATGGTGAAGGTCGCGCTGCTGCCGGCGGCCAGGGTGATCTTCTTGGGCGTCGCACTGCTGCGGGTCAGCGACCAGCTTCCCCCGGAGGACTTCAGGTCGACCCCGGGGAAGCCCTGGATGGTGCACGCGGCGGAGGTCTTGTTCTTCAGGACCACGGGCAGTTGCTGCTGGTCGTCCGAGCTGCTGATCTTGCCGTCGCCGGAGCCGAACGAGAAGCCCAGCCCGGCGGTGTGGCAGCGGCTCGCGCCGGTGCCGTCACCGCTGCTGCCCGTACCGCCGCCGGTGCTGCTGCCCGCGGCGCTGCTGCCGCTTCTTCCGGTGCTGCTGCCCGTGTCCGTGGTGGCACCCGCGTTCTCGGCCGTGGCGCCGCCGTCCGCAGTGGCCGAGGACGAGGACGTCGGTGCGGACGCCTGCCCGCCCGAGGTGTCGTCACCGCTGCCGTTTCCGCAGGCGGTGAGTGCCAGGGCGAGCGCCGACGTGGCGGCGAACGCGGTGGCAGAGTGGAGCAGACGCATCGTGGTGTTTCTCCGTTGCATAAGGCGCGCTGACGAGCGCGGTGTTGATCACCACAGTATGAGTGAAATCTCAACAGGCTTGTAACTGCGGTGTTCTGATGTAACGTCAGATATCCGCATGTCCCGTCGGAGGCTACGGACCTTGGACGAGGGGAACCCTCCTGGCCAGCCCCGTTCCTAACCGCGTTGCGGCGGGAGGGAACCGATCTGGTGCGCGGAGGTCGCCCCTGGAGAATCTTGCTGGTGGCCGCGTACTGGCAGTCTCGCAAGAGGTTGCGGAAGGACACCGTGCTGACCGTCGACGGCACCCTGGTCCCCACTCGTGCCCACACGATCGCGGAGCAGTCGAAGAACTGCAGGTACTCCACCAGTCATCAGGTCGTCATTTGACGCTGCCCCCTGTCTGATCGTCGCAGTCGGCCGGCCGGTTCCGGTGGCTGTCTGTGCTGCGTGGGGGTTCGGAGTGGCGGGTGGTCACCCGGCCAGGTGCTTGCCGAAGAACTCGGTGAGCTTGGCCACGGCGGGGGTGACGTATTCGTCCTTGTCGTACAGGTCGATATGGGTGGCACCGTCGATGACGGCCAGTTCCTTGGGTTCGGCCGCCTGCTCGATCGCCTCCTGGCTGAAGTAGGCGCTCTCCGCCTCCGAACCGGCGATCATCAGCAGGGGACGGGGCGAGATGAGCCGGATCATCGCGTACGAGTCGTACTGGGCGAGCTGGTCGACGCTGCGCAGCACCCATCCCTGGACCGCACGGGGGTGGTGACCGCGCGGGGTGCGGTAGAACGCGAACGTCTCCCGGAACTGCCGGGTGGCGGTCTTCAGCAGTTCCTCGGCGTCGTCGGGAATCCATGGCATCAGCTCCGGAGCCTCGCCGCGCGCCTCGGCGGTGCGCGCCGCCGCGGCCCGGTCGAGCAGGGCCGTGAGGATCGCCGGGTCCTGGGTGCGGCCCAGCCCCTCACGGATCACGGAGCCCATGTCGACGGCGCTCACCGTGGCCACGCCCTTGATGCGGCGGTCGGTCTGTGCGGCGTAGGGGACGTAGCCACCGGACGCGCAGATGCCCAGAGCCCCGATTCGGTCCGGGTCGATGTCGCGAAGGGTGGTCAGGTAGGTCACCGCGGACTTGACATCCTCGGCCCGCTGGAAGGGGTTCTCCACCCCCCGCGGCTCGCCCTCGCTCTCGCCCTGGTGGGCCGCGTCGAAGACGAGCGCGGCGAATCCCTCCCGGGCCAGGCGCTCGGCGTAGACACTCGGGCTCTGCTCCTTCACGCCGCCTCCCGGATGGGAGATGACGACGGCCGGCAGTCGGCCGTCGACGTGGTCGTCGGGGGTGAAGAGAATCCCGGCCAGGGCGAGATCGTTGCTGGGGAAGGTGACGCTGGTCATCACGGCCTGTTTCTCCTGGTGCGGGCGGGGAAGCGCGGTGACCGCGGACGGCGCGGATCTTCCGGCGGGACCTCCGGCGGCGCCTTCGTCCTCGGGGCGGCCCGTCCGCCGGCCGGCCACATCGCCGACACTCGCACGCGGTACGTGAGCGGGTAAGGGGCCTGGCCTGTCCCCGGACACCGCGGTCCTGGGACACGGCAGGCCCCCTGTCACGGGCCCAGCAGGCTGTAAGACTTGCGCCCATGAGCAGCAGCAACGCCCACGACAGCGAACTGGGCGCCTTCCTGAAGGCGCGGCGCACAGAGCTGAGCCCGGCCGAGGTGGGGCTGCCCGAGGCGGCCGGCCGGCGCAGGGTCAAGGGCCTGCGCCGCGAGGAGGTGGCCCTGCTGGCGTCGATCAGCCCCGACTACTACACGCGCCTGGAACAGGGCCGCCGACAGGCGGCCGAACCTGTGCTGGACACCCTCGCACGTGTCCTCCGGCTCGACGACGGTGAGCGTGCCTACCTGTTCGAACTGTCCGGTCGGGACGCCGCCCGGCCGCGTCGGCGCATCACGCAGAAGGTCCAGCCCCACCTGCAGCGCCTGCTGGAGGACCTCTCCACCACGCCGGCCGTCGTCCTGGGCCGCCGCACGGACATCCTCGCCTGGAACGCCATGGCGGCCGCCCTGTTCACCGACTTCGCGCGGATCCCCGAGAAGAAGCGCAACTTTGTACGGCTGGTCTTCCGCGAACCGGCCTTCAGGGCGCTGTACCCGAACTGGGAGTGGGTGGCGCAGACGTCCCTGGCACAGCTGCGCATGGAAGCCGCCCGCGATCCGAAAGATCCGCAGCTGGCCGAACTGGTGGGCGAGTTGTCGCTCCAGGACCCCGATTTCCGGCGCTGGTGGGGCGCCCACCGCGTCGCCACCCAGGGATCGGGCACGAAAACGCTGAACCATCCGGTTGTCGGCCCGCTCACCCTCGACTGGTCCTTCCTCACCTCCACCGACGACCCCGACCAGCAGCTCATCACCCTGACCGCCGAGCCCGGCACACTCAGCCACGACCGTCTGCGCATCCTCGCCTCATGGGCCACGCCGGCCGCCGACCACCCAGCAGCGGACCGCTAGAGGCTCGCCCGGGTCCCGGACCGGCCGGCCGTTCAGCCCGCCGCAGGCCCGACGGCAAGGTTGCTCAGGTTCATGCGCGTCACCGTAGGGCCGGCCGTGGGACCAGAACAGCGGGGGCAGGCCACGCCGGTCGGCGGCGGTGAGGAGGTCCGCCCACTGCGGTTCGAGGCGATCTCCCCACCATTGCCGTAGGCGATCACGCCGTTGGCACCGTTGGCGGACTCCATCACGTTCAGCCCCTCCTCGATCTCCCGCTTAAGGTCCCGAAGCCGCAGACAGCGGGCCACGAAGTTGGCCTTCCGCACGTGGCCGACCTCCAGCATCGCCGGGCAGGCGGGGTTTGAGGCGTTGCGGGTGAAGCGGCGCAGGATCGCCTCGGTGGGCGCGATGCGGGTCCGGATCGCGGTCGCATACTTGATCATTTGGTCGTACTGCTGGGCGATGAGATCCCAGCGGATCGGGCGGGTCAGCGCCGGGGTGAGCTGCGGGTAGGTGTCCGGGTCGCCGGCACGGTGCAGACAAGGCTGAAGGAGTCGTACACCGACCACTACCGGATCGGGCTGATCAGGCTGCTCGACTGCTGGAGTTCCGCTCGTCCAACCACACCCACCCGCCGGTGATGGAAGCGTTGGCGCTGGTGGCCCGGTACGCGGCGGCGGGCAACACCACGTACTACCCGCTGGGCGAGACCTTGTCCGTGCACAGGGCGATGGGCCGGGACTGGGCCGAGGTCGTCCACTACATCGACAGCGCGGCCGTCGCCGGGTGGTGCGCATGGTCTACGAGGCCGTCGCCTCTTTGGTCAGGTTGCCCGTGTACGGCTGCATAGCGGATGAGCCTGCCGGGCTCGGCCTCGGGGCCGGCGAGTGCGGCGAGCGTGGCCATGGGGGGCGCGGCGCTTGCCCCCATTACCTTCTTGATCAGCCCCGCAATGGGGTTCCCGGCCTCCGGGACGGCATGACTGCTCCCCCCTGTTGATCATGATCTGGGGGGTGGT